>NZ_JBIWFN010000010.1:0-422008 GCF_044763085.1 Streptomyces sp. NPDC096311 | reverse complement strand
GGACCGGGGGGCCCCCGGGCCGGGGGGGGGTGGGCTGGGTCGGGGGCGCGGGGGGGGGGCTGGGCGCCTTGGTGCCCCGGCTCACCCGGGTGCGCGGGCCCCGTACGGACGGGGCCGGCGCACCGGTCGTCAGCCGTTGACCCCGGAGTAGTGGCCGAGGCTCCAGCGCCACAGCAGCCGCGCGCCCAGATAGGCGAGCAGCCCCACCAGCGGTGAGGCCGCCGCCAGCCAGTACGGCACCCCCGAGTCGCCGCCGTGTCCGGTCAGCACGGCGGCGGGGAAGTAGGCGACGAAGGCCAGCGGCAGTCCGAAGGTGAGGAAACCGCCGACCGCGCGCGGCAGCACGTTGAGCGGATAGCTGCCGAACGTGCCGAGCAGTTCCTCCAGCCAGCGCCCCCAGTAGTCGGCGGCCGGGAAGCGCAGCGACGCACAGGCCACCGCCGTGAACAGGGCCGCCTCCAAGAGCATCCCGCCCAGCACACAGACGACGAGGTACGAGATCCGGGCCGCGTTCCAGTCCAGCTGGCTGCGGGTCAGCGCGCCCACCATCAGCCCGGTCGCCACCGTCAGGTCGCCGATCGCGTTCGTGGGGAAGACGGAGAGCTGGAGCTGCCGGTGGACCGGCATGGGGCGGACCAGATACGTGTCGATCACGCCCTCCTGGATGTGCCGGGCCAGTCCGTGCACCCGGCCCAGGAGGAGCACGAACAGGCCGTGCGCCAGCATCCGCGTGGCGGCGATCAGCAGCACGTCCTGGCTCGCCCAGCCGCCCATCCCGGTGAACCGGGTGAGCAGCACCGTCGCGAACACGATCACCGACACCTGCCAGATCGCGCCGATCGCGATCATCAGCAGGAACTCGGAGCGGTACTCCAGCTGTGCGCGGAAGTTGAGACGCGTGATGCGCCACACGATCCGCAGGGATTTCAGTGATGTGCCGAGCCCGCCCGTCGTGTTCGGCCCGCCCGTCGTGTTCGGCCCGTCCGGCGTGTTCGGCCTGTGCGTCATGTGCAGTCCGTCCGTCATGCTCAGCCTCCCTGCGAGATCACACGCCGGGCGGCCCGGCGCCACAGCAGCCGGGTGAACAGGGCGAGCGCCACCACCCACGCGGCCTGCAGGGCGAGTTGGGGACCCGCCTGCGAGACCGGGATCCGGCCCACATACAGCGACAGCGGCACACTCAGCGTCGCCTGGAAAGGGAGGAAGCGGCTGAGCGTGATGAACCAGTCGGGGAAGAACCACAGCGGCGCGTACACCCCGGACAGCAGGTTCTGCGCGAAGACCAGGATCAGGATCGCGGCGCCGTTGCGGAGCGTCCAGAAGCACAGCTGGTCGATGACCAGCATCACGTAATACAGAACCCACTGGCCGAGCAGCACACTCAGCCCGAACAACGCCGCGACGGCCGCCGACCCGGGCGGCTGTACGAACCCGACGGCCAGACACACCGCGTATCCGGTCAACGCCCAGATGAATCCGTAGAGTTGTTCGCCGAGCGCCCGCAACGCGTAGTAGCGCTGCGGGGGCAGCGGGCGCAGATACCAGTACACGATGGTGCCGAAGTGCATGTGCTGCTGGACGGTGTCCCGGCCCGAGTACTGGTCCAACGCCCTGATCCGGGTGGCCAGAACGGCGAGCACGGCGTAGGTGACGGCCTGGTCGCGGGTGAGGCCCGCGGTGGTGCCGGTCGTCGCGTACAGGCCGCGCCACAGCGAGGCCACCAGCACCACCTGCACGACGAGACGCAGCAGCGCGGCGGTCATCCGGGGCGGGGTGTGCAGCTCGCCGAGCGGGGTGACCCGGGCGGCCCGCCAGCCGCCGGGGACGGCCGTGCTCACGCGGCCTCCGCCTGGACGTAGGCCGCCCGCATCACGTCCTCCAGGTCCGCCTCGTCGATCGCGAGGTCGGTCACCTCGTACCGCTCGACGACCTGCTTGAGCGCCTGGTGGACCGTCGGGGCGCCGGGCCCGTCCGGCCCGAACACCACCTGGGGGCCCTCGCGGCGCAGCAGTACGATGCCCGGCGGCGGGGCGATCGCCGCCTGTGGATCGGCGAGCGTGGCCCGCACCTGCCAGGTCGAGCCGAACCTGCGCCTGATCTCGTCCAGGGTGCCGTCGAGGACGAGCCGACCGTGGTTGATGAGGACGACCCGCTCGGCGAGTCGCTCGACCTCCGTCATGTCGTGCGTGGTGAGCAGCACGGTCCGGCCGCGCTCCTCCACCTGGTGCTTGAGGAAGCCGCGCACCTGTTCCTTGACCACCACGTCCATGCCGATGGTGGGTTCGTCGAGGAACACCACGGGCGGGTCGTGCAGCAGCGCGGCGGCGAGGTCGCACCGCACCCGCTGGCCGAGGGAGAGATGGCGTACGCGGGTGTCCCAGAAGGAGGAGAGGGCGAGCAGTTCGTCGAACTCGCCGAGCCGGACGCGGTGCTCACGCTCCGGCACCCCGTAGATGTCCCGCAGGATCGCGAAGGACTCACGCACCGGCAGGTCCCACCACAGCTGGGTGCGCTGTCCGAACACCGCCCCGATGTTGCGTGCGTTGCGCTCGCGCTCCTGGTACGGGACGACGCCCGCGACGCGCGCCTCGCCGGAGGTCGGGGTGAGGATGCCGGTGAGCATCTTGATGGTGGTGGACTTGCCGGCGCCGTTCGGGCCGAGCAGCGCGAGCAGTTCACCGGGCGCCACCTCGAAGGTGACGTCGCAGACGGCGTCCTTCGCGACCCGCTCGGGCTTGACGAGGGACTTGAGCGCGCCCGAGAAGCCCGGGCGGCGCACGGTGGTGTGAAAGGTCCGGGACAGCCCCCGGACCTGGATGCTGCCGCTCATGCGGACGCCTTCCGAGTCAGTGCGATCAGCCACAGGGTGGCCACGAGCGAGGCCGCGGACAGGGCGGTCAGCAGCCAGGGGACGGCGTGGATCCCCGACGCCTCGATGCCCACGCCGAGCAGCGCAGGGGCCGCCACCCCGCCGATCATCGACGCCGCGATCACCCAGGCCCCGGCCCTCTTCGTCTGGGGGAGAGCCTTGTTGAGCCACGGCAGGCCGGTCGGGAAGACGGGCGCGATGAACAGACCCACACCGGCGTACGCCACCGGCGCCGCTCCGGGGATCAGCGCCAGCAGCAGGCACGCGGTCATCCCGGCCGCGCAGACCGCGAGGATGCGTTGGGGCGCGTACCGCAGGGTGATCGGGACGACGAGGAAGCGGCCCGCGGTCATCATCAGCCAGTAGACGGAGGTGGCGGAGGCGGCGACCGTCGCGCCGTAGCCGACGGTCTCCAGGTGGGTGGGTTCCCAGCCGCCGACGCCCGCCTCGACGCCGACGTTCAGGATGTAGAGGAGCAGGAAGCCCACCAGGACGCGGGAGAGCAGGCCACCGGAAGCGGCGGGCCGCCCGGCCGGGGAGACGGGCGGTGCCTCGCTGCGCACCCCTCCCGTGCACAGGATCAGCGCCCCCGCGAGCACCGCGCACGCTCCGAAGGCGTAGGGGTAGTCGTCGGGCCCCAGCCACGCGACCAGTGCCGGGCCGAGGACCGCGCCGATGCCGAAGTGCGCGTTGAGGACGTTCAGCATGGCCGTCGAACGGTCGCCGAAGCCGACCGCGAACAGCTGGTTGAGGCCGTAGTCGATCCCGCCGAAGCCGAGGCCGCCGAGAAAGGCGGCGGCGAGCGCGAGCGGCCAGTTCGCAGCGAGTGCGAAGCCCGCGCCGCCCGCCGCCATCAGCGCGTAACTCGCCGCCAGCATCGCTCTGTTGGAGATCCGGGAGTGAATCGCGTTGAAGGCGAGGACGCCCGCGACACCCCCGGTGAAGTGCAGGCTCAGACCGAGACCCGCCGCCGAGGGGGAGAGGCCGTACTGCGCGCGCAGGCCCGGGACCGCCGGGCCGTAGAGCGCTTGCAGCATGCCGATGAGGACGAATCCGATACACGACGCGACCGCGGCCGGTCGGCTGAAAAGCTGCCGACCGGCCGCGGTCCTCGTGAGGGTGTCAGCCATGGATCTCCGAGAAGTGGAACGTGAATTCGGCGGGCGCGGGCCGCAGTTGGTACTGCGGAAGCACGCCCGGACCGCACGACTGCGAGCCGATGCCCTGCTGCCCGTGGTCGAGATTGACCCAGACCGTGTCACCGGCCTTCAGATCGGTCGGATGCTCGGCCGCGTCGAGCTGCTCCGACGTCCAGCGGCGCGCGGTGAACCAGAACTCCGGCTCGCCCTCGACCCGCAGCCCGCCGATCTCCACCCAGCGGACGTCGGCCCGAGCGCCGTTCTCCTGCGGACGGACGTACGGCGTCTGGAGTCCGTCGATGGTCGACTCCCAACACCCCACCATGGAGGCGGACTTGGTGTCCGGGTAGGCCTCGCCGGGGCCGCCGCCGAACCACCTCGCCCCGTGTACCGAGCCCGCGAGCCTCAGCCGGATCCCGAGCCGGGGCAGCGGCAGCCTCCAGTCGCCCTCGGGTGCCACGGACACGGTCAGCCGCAGCCGCGTTCCGTCGGACGTCCACCGGTAGACCGTGCGCAGGGCCACCTCGCGGGCGGCGGGTGCCACCCGGGTCCGTACGGTCAGCGCGTCGTCGCCCAACTCCACCGCTTCCAGCCGGTGGTGCATCCGGTGCAGGCCCAGCTCCCGCCAGAGCGGGCCGTAGCGCAGATCCGGCTGCCAGGCGGCCCCGTTGTCGTTGTCGGTCGGCGCACGCCACACGTCCAGACGCAGTCCCCTGACATCGACCCCGCCGATCGACCGCAGCGCGCCCGTACGGGCGTCGAAGGCCGCCGGGCCCAGGGTGATCTGCCCCTCGCCGAGGACCGGTCCGTCGCTCTGCGCCACGGCGGTCAAGGGCCGTGCCGAGAGCGGGAACTGCGCCCAGGCCACCAGGTGGTCCTTCGGCCCCCACGCGGTGTCGGCCGCGAGCGTCGCCCGTACCGTCCACTGGGTCTCCCCGCCCCCTGAGCCGGCCGGCTGATCCGGCAGCTTCACGTCCGCCGATTCGCCCGGGGCGAGCTCCGGCACCGACAGGACGCCCGCCTCGACGGTCTCCCCGTCGACCTGGTAGGACCACTCGAAGGCGAGCGCGGAGAGATCCGCGAAGTCGTAGCCGTTGGTGACCCGCACGCTCCCGTCCGCCGCTCCCCCAAGCTCTCGGCTCCGCTCGAGCAGGGGGGACCCCCATCCGACGATCCGGACCGGCTCGATCACCTTCTTGTACTCGGCAAGGCCCGGGGACGGGGTCCGGTCGGGGAAGAGCAGCCCGTCGCAGACGAAGTTCCCGTCGTGCAGCTCCTCGCCGAAGTCGCCGCCGTAGGCGAACCCGTACCGCTCGTCCTTGATGCCGTGGTCGATCCACTCCCAGATGAAGCCGCCCTGGATGCGGTCGTACGTCTCGAACAGGTGCTGGTAGTCCGCGATCCCGCCGGGACCGTTGCCCATGGCGTGCCCGTACTCGCAGAGGATGAAGGGGAGTCCGCGGCGCTTGTGGGTGCCGCCGTCGAGGCCGCGGCCTATCCTCTCGACCTCGGCGTGGTCGGCGTACATCCGCGAGTAGACGTCCGTGTCACGGCAGTCGATGTCACCCTCGTAGTGGAGGAGGCGTGAGCCGTCCCGGCCGCGGATCCACTCGGCCATGGCGGTCAGCCCGCGCCCGGTGCCGGCCTCGTTGCCGAGAGACCAGATGACGACGGAGGGGTGGTTCTTGTCGCGCTCGACCATACGGGCCGCCCGGTCGAGCAGGGCCGGGGTCCAGCGGTCGTCGTCGACGGGGTTGTCGCGCCAGGCCTGCTCGGTGAAGCCGTGCGTCTCGAGGTCGCACTCGTCGACGACCCACAGGCCGTACTCGTCGCACAGGTCGAGGAAGGCGGGGTGCGGCGGATAGTGCGAGGTGCGCACCGCGTTGATGTTGTGCCGCTTCATCAGCAGCACGTCCTCGCGCATGGTCTCCAGGTCCAGGGCCCGGCCCCGCTCCGGGTGCCATTCGTGCCGGTTGACGCCCTTGAAGAGGAGCGGTGTGCCGTTGACCTTGATCAGGCCGTCCTTCAGGGCGACCGTGCGGAAGCCGACGCGCAGCGGGACGCGCTCGCCCTCGGTCGCGAGCACACCGTCGTACAGCTGGGGTGTCTCGGCCGTCCACGGCAGCACCGGGACGGTGACCGACGCGCCGGTCGCGACATCGATGTCGAGGCCGGGCACGGTGACCCGGCCGTCGACGTCGGAGTCGACGCGCAGGGTCCCGAGGCCTTCGACGTGGTCGTAGGAGGCGTGCACGAAGAAGTCGAGGACGCCGCCCGCCGGGCGGTGCAGGAGCGTGACGTCCCGGAAGATGCCCGGCAGCCACCACTGGTCCTGGTCCTCCAGGTACGAGCCCGCCGACCACTGGTGGACACGGACCGCCAGCGCATTGCCGCCCGGCTTCAGCAGATGGCCGACCGCGAACTCGTGCGGCAGCCGCGACCCCTTGAACTCCCCGATGTCGGTGCCGTTCAGCCAGACCCTGGCACAGGACTCGACCCCGTCGAAGCGCAGCACCGCCCCGCCGTCCGAGGGCCAGTCGTACGGCAGGTCGAAGGTGTGCAGATGATCGCCGGTCGGGTTCCCGGTCGGCACGCGCGGCGGGTCGACCGGGAACGGGTAGAGGTGGTTGGTGTAGATCGGTGAACCGTGCCCCTGGAGGACCCAGTGGCCGGGGACGGACACCTCGGCCCAGTCCCCGGCATCGAACCCCTCCGCCGCGAACGAGTCGTCCTCGGCGTCGGCGGTGGGGGACAGACGGAAGCGCCAACTGCCGTTCAGTGACAAGGACCGCGCGTCCGAGGACGCGTACCGGGCGCGTGGCGGGAGCGCCCCACTGCCCGGCGAGACGTCCTCGACGTAGTCAATGGCGGAAGTCGTGCGGAAAGACATCGGTCTCCTAGATCGTCCCTTGGTGCCCGTCTGGCGTGTCGATCAGCCCTTGATGCCCGTCTGCGCGACCCCTTGCACCAGCCAGCGCTGGAGGAAGAGGAACACGAACACCAGAGGCAGGATGGAGATGGCGGTGGCCATGAAGATCAGGTGGTAGTTGACGGTCTGGTTGGTCATGTACGAGGAGAGCGCGATCTGTACCGTCCAGGCGCTCGGGTCCTGGCCGATGACCAGCGGCCACAGGAAGGCGTTCCAGCCGCTGATGAAGGTGATGGTCGCGATCGCGGCGAAGAAGTTCAGGGAGTTCGGTACGACGATGCGCCAGTACGCACCCCAGTAGCCGAGCCCGTCCACGCGCGCCGCCTCCTCCAACTCCTTGGGGAACCCCAGGAAGTACTGCCGGAAGAGGAAGCAGGCGAAACCACTGAAGAGCACCGGAATGACGAGACCCCGGTAGCTGTCCACCCAGCCCAGCGAGGAGACCAGTACGAAGCTCGGCACGAAGGTGACGGCGGGCGGCACCATCAGGGTCCCCAGGACCATGTAGAAGATCTTGTTGGCGTGCTTGTACGGGATACGGGCCAGGCCGTAGCCGGCGAGCGAGCAGACCAGCAGGGTGCCCACCGTGATCAGAACGGCGACGACCGCGGAGTTGAACAGGGAACGGCCGAAATCGACCGTCGTGTCGTGGAACAGCTCGGTGACGTTGCCCCACTGGGGGCTGGTGGGGAAGAACTTCCAGTTCTCGCCGGTGATTTCGGGGTCCGTCGACAGCGCGTTGCGGACGATCAGATAGAAGGGGACCAGGAAGAGCAGGGCGGCGACGCCGATGGAGACGTACAGGCCGGTGTTGCCGATGACGCTGCCGCGCTTGACGCGGCGCGGCTTGTCGGCCGGAGCGACCGGAGGCACGGTGGCGGTCACTTGTCGTCACCCCTTCCGAAGCCCAGGAACTTGCCCTGCGCCAGTGTCACGATGAGGATCAGCAGGGTGAGGATCACCGCGCCCGCGCTGCCCTCGCCGTAGTCCTGGCTCTCGCCGAGCGCGGTGTAGTACAGCTCGACGAGCGGCGGCCGGCCCCAGGTCGTCTTCGCCAGCAGGTTGAAGAACTCGTCGAAGGCCTGGTAGGCGGCGATGACCAGCAGCAGGATCACCGCGGTGGAGGTGGCCCGCAGCTGCGGCAGGGTGATGTAACGGAAGGTCTGCCAGCCGGGCTTGGCGCCGTCGATGGCGGCGGCCTCGTACAGCTCGGGCGGGATGTTCTGCAGCGCGGCGAGGAACAGGATCATGTAGAAACCGGCCTGCAGCCACAGCCGCAGCGTCACGATGACCAGCCAGTACCAGGGCGGATCGGGGTTGGCGAGCCAGGCGATGTTCTCGACGCCGAACCAGCCGAGGATCGTGTTCATCAGGCCGAAGCGGACCCCGCTGAACATCGACATCTTCCAGATCAGCGCGGCGGCGACATAACTGCACGCGGTCGGCAGGAAGAAGACGGACCGGAAGAACGCCTTCATGAAACGCAGCCGGTTGACCAGCAGGGCGAGACCCAGCGACAGGGCCCAGGTGGCGGGCACGATGAAGGCGGCGAAGACGGTGAAGGTGACGAGCGAGCCGGTGAATTTGCTGTCCTGCAGCATCTGCCAGTAGTTGTCGAAACCGACGAACTTGCTCGGCGTCACCGTGAAGCGCGCCTCGAAGAAGCTCAGCCAGAGGCTCCAGCCGATCGGCACATAGACGAAGACCGTCAGGCCGATGAGGAAAGGGCTCGTGAAGAGCCAGAAGTTGAAGGTGCTGCTGCCCCGCAGCCCCCGCCGCGGCCTGGCCGGTGAGGCCTTGGCCGAGGCGGGGCGCGCGACACCGCGCGTGGTGGTGGTCGACATGTCGAAACCCGTCCGTCGGTCTCCGTCCGGCTATCCGAAGAGCTTCTTGAGCTCGCGGTTGACCGTCTTGTCGGCCTGGTCGAGAGAGGCCTCCGGGTCAGCGTTCTTGCGGACGCTGTTGGCGAAGACGTCCTCCAACGCGGTGATCATGGCCTGGGTCCAGCCGATGTTGTCGAAGTGACCGAAGTCGTTGAAGAGCTTGACGCCCTCGGCGGGCAGGCCGGTCTTGAGCTTCGTGGCCGACGCGGCGATCGAGGTGCGAGGCGGGATGTGGAAGCCGTACGACACCGCGAAGTCCTCCTGGTACTTCTTCTGCTCGATCCACAGCCACTTCACGTACTCCTTGGCCAGGTCGGCGTTCTTGCCCTTGGCGTTGACGAACATCGACCAGCCGCCGTTGTAGACCGACTGCTTGCCGGAGTCCGTGACCTTCGGGAAGGGGAAGATCCCGAGGTCGTCGCCGAGCGCCTTCTGCATGACCGGCATGGCCCACATACCGCAGAACTGGATGGGGGTCAGACCCTGCACGATCGCGGAGGGGTCCCAGTAGTCGGTCGGGGCGTCCAGGAGCAGATGGCCGCTGGTGAACAGCTGGCGCATCTTCTTGATGCCCTCCTTGACGCCCTCCGTGTGGTACGCGATCTGGTTCTTCGCGTCGAGGGTGTCGGCGCCGGCCGACCAGATCATCGGGCTGATGACCGCGTGCAGGTCGTTGCCGATGAACAGGCCCTTGACCTTGCCGGTGGTGAGCTTCGCCGCGGCCTCGATCAGCTCGTCGAGGGTGGTCGGCGGCTGGATCTTCGCCTTCTCCAGCACGGACTTGCGGTAGAAGAAGAACTGCGGGTCGTCGATCATCCGGACGCCGTATATCTTCCCGTCCACCGTGTGCGAGGCGATGTCGGCCGGGTTGAAGTCGGACTTGACCGGATCGATGATGTCGCTCAGGTCCGCCACCTGACCGCTCTTGATGAGCTGGATCTGCGGGTGGAACTCGAACACGTCGGGGGCGTTGTCGGTGAGCAGTGCGGAGAAGAGCTTGCTCTCGTAGTCCGCGCTGGTGATCCACTGCGTGTTCACCGCGGCCTTGTCGTAGCCCTTCGCGTACCGCTTGAGGGCGTCCTCGACGCCGGCCTCGCCGTACGCGTGGAAGTACTGCTTGATGGACTTGCCTGAACTCCCGCCCCCGGAACGCCCGTTGTTGCTTCCGCATGCGGCCAGCGGCCCCAGCGCGGCCAGCCCCGCTGCGGCCCGCAGGACGGATCGACGGTCCCAGTTGCTGCTCATTGCCGACATGGTGACGTCCTTGTCTCTTGTACGGCTGCGGCTCGAAATCGCTGTGAGGTGCGGGACGCTAACCTTCGGTTAAGGCTTCGGCAAGGGGTTGGACGAAGTCTGTTCGAAGCGTTGTCTGCGGTTCGGCGGATCGAACGGGGGTGTGGGCAGGGCAAGTTGGCGGACCGCCGGCCCGGCGGCCCACGGCTCCCTAGAGAGCGGTGCGGCGCGGGACGGTCCTGCCGCCGACGGGCTTCTGGCCCACCGGATTCAGGGCGCCCTCCAGGGCGAAGGTCGCGGCGCCCAGGCAGACCGGGTCGGTGGGGATGGGGGAGAGGACGATCTCGGTGGCGGCCAGCGGTCGCCGCAGCGCGTGCCGGGCGACGGCCTCGCGCACCTCGCGCAGCAGCGGCTCGCCGAGCGTGGCGGCCACCCAGCTGCTGAGCACGACGACTTCGGGGTTGAGGAGGTTGATCAGGTCCGCGATACTCGCGCCGAGATAGCGTGCGGTGTCCCGGACGACCTGGAGCGCCACCGGGTCGCCGGCGGCGACCCCGCGGGACAGGGCGTCGATGGTGGCGGTCTGGTCGTCGGGATGCAGCAGCGGGCTCTGCGGGCTCGACTCCCGCAGGTTCCGCATGATCCCGGGCGCCCCGACGTACGTCTCCACGCAGCCGTGGTTGCCGCAGTGGCACGGCCGCCCGTCGAGCACCAGCGTCGTATGGCCCCACTCGCCCGCGCTGTTGCTCACCCCGCGGTGCAGCCCGCCGCCGAGCGCGAGTCCGGCACCGACTCCCGTGCCCAGGTTGACGACGACGGCGTCCCCGCGACCGCGGGCCGCGCCGAACCACAGCTCGGCGACCGCGCAGGCACGCAGCGGGTTGTCGAGGTGGAGGGGGTAGGCGATGTGCTCGGCCAGCAGGTCGAGCAGCGGCACGTCGTGCCAGTCCCAGTTCGGCGCGTACTCGGAGATGCCGGTGTCGCGGTCCACCTGGCCCGGCACGCTGACCCCGACGCCCAGGACGCGCGCGCCCTCGACCCCGGCCTGCGCGACCACCGAGCCGACGGCCGCGGCGACATGCCCGACGACCTGCTCCGGGCGGCTCTCACCGGGACGCATGTCCTCGGCGGCGCGGGCGAGCACGTTCAGCGCGAGGTCGAACAGCTCCACGCGGACGTACGTCTCCGCGATGTCGACGCCGATCAGCGCGCCCCCCGACGCGTTGACGGCCACGAGTCCCCGGGGGCGGCCCCCCGCGGAGTCCTCGAACCCGACCTCGGTCAGCATCCCGAGGTCGAGCAGTTCACCGACGAGCGTGGCGACCGTGGCCAGGCTCAGCCCGGTGGCCGCCGCCAACTCCTGTCGTGAGGTGGGGGACGCGGCGATGATCTGGCGCAGCACCTCGTAGCGGTTCGCGGTGCGGATGTCGCGCGATGTCCGCTTCACCTGCTTTGCCATCTCGGTCCTCCGTACCGCACAGCGGGGCTAGGGCCTGTCCGGCGGATCAAGCCGCAGACGCGGGGCGTGGCACGCCCTCCCCCCAAGCTCTTCGAGCAGGGGGTGCCCCCAGCGGCGTTGTCGTCACTCGGCGACTCCCCCGAGCTCTCGGCTTCGCTCGAGCAGGGGGACCCCCATCGCGTCGACTCCCTCCTGCGCCTTGCAACTGCACGCACCAAGCTCCGCTCGCCGGCGTCGATGAGGCACCGCCCGTTTCCTGCGACCTGTTCCGCCGGACAGGCCCTCGGCGGTCCCGGCGCGGCGCAAGGCTATGGCCTGGCGAGGACTTTCGACAAGGGGTTAGGAAAGGGGGTGAACAAAGTCCCGCACGAAGGCGTTGGTGAACTTGCCCGCCGGGTCCATGGTTTCGGCCAGGGCCCTGAAGTCGTCCAGTCGTGGGTAGCGCCCGCGCAGCACCTCCCCGGGCGTGGTGAACACCTTGCCCCAGTGCGGCCGGGGGTCGAATGGCTCCAGCGCCTCCTCGACCCGACGCACCACCGGCAGGACGGCCGCCGTGTCCTCGACCCAGGTGAAGTGCAGGGCCACGGTGTCCCGGCCGTGGGCGGGGCTCAGCCACTGCCGGTCGGCGGCCACCGTGCGCACCTCGCAGATCCGGAGCAGCGGCGCGATGTGCTCGCGGATCGCGTCGAGGGCGTGCAGCGCCGCGAGCGCGTGCGGGCGCGGCAGCAGGTACTCGGACTGCAGCTCGGCCCCGCTGCTCGGGGTGAACTCCGCCCGGAAGTGCGGCAGTCGCTCGTGCCACGGTCCGGGCACTGCGAACTGCTGGGTGCAGTTCTCGGCGGGCATGCCCGGCACGGGGTGCATCGCCTCGGTCGCGGGCGCGGCCCAGGGGAAGTCGGGCAGCGGCTGGTCGGTGCGGCGCTTGAGCCACACCTGCCGGAAGCCCGGACGCCCCCAGTCGGTGAAGAGACTCACGCTGTACGCCGTCGCCGCCACCGTCTCGAAGTCGAGCCCGGCGAGGGGTAGTTCGGTGAAGACGTGCTGGCTCACCTCGAAGTCCGGTTCCAGGCCGAGGGTGAGGGAGGTGACGACACCGAGTACGCCGAGGGAGGTCACGGCACCGTCGAAGCGCGCGTCCTCGCGGCCGATCGTGACGGTCGAGCCGTCCGCCGTGACGATCTCGACCTCGCGCACGGCGGAGGCGAGGGAGCCGTTGGTGACGCCCGAGCCGTGGGTGCCGGTCGCCACCGAGCCCGCCACGGAGATGTGCGGGAGGGAGGCCATGTTGTGCAGGGCGAACCCGTGCTCGTGTACCCGGCGGGCCAGTTCCGCGTACCGGACGCCGCCCGCGACCCGTACCGTACGGGCGGTCGAGTCGACGTCCACGGTCGGAGGCAGCGCGGTGAGCGAGACCAGCACGCCGTCGTCGTCGGGCTCGGCGATCTTGTTGAACGAGTGCCCGCTGCCGAGGACGCGGACGCGTGCGCTCTCCGCGACGAGCGCCACGAGGGCGTCGTGCGTGTGCGGGCGGTGCAGTTCCTTGGCGGTGTACGTGATGTTGCCGGCCCAGTTGGTCAGGGTTTCTGTCATCCCTGTCATCCCTGTCGTGCCTCCCCGGGAAGTCGCCGTGCGCGGCCGTGCGGTGGCCACTGCTGGAAACTACCTCGGGGTTGGCCGGTCCGGTGTCCCGGGCCCGTCCGCTGTCGCGCGTGGCGGGCTGCGGTTACGGTAGGAGTGATAGAGAGCGCTTGCTGCGTCGCTGTCCTCGGGCTCTGGGCCGGGGTCCTGCCGTTCGCGGCCACCTGGGGCGCGCCCGGGTCCGGCCCGGCGCTGCCGCCGGAGGCGCATCGCGCCGCGAGGGGACCCGGCACGGTCGACGCACAGGCAGGGGCATACCGTGAGGAGTCGAGCACGGAGACTTGAACGAGTCGGGAGCGAGGAGAACGGGATGGTCGGCAGCCGTACCGCGTTGGTCGAGGATCTGATGGAGCGGTTCCCGCACGTACCGCGGGAGGCCGTCTTCAAGGAGGATCTGCTCCGCGGAGGTGTGGCCTTCGACGAGTCGGCGCTCTCCGACAACGAGGACGGTGACGTCAAGCCGAAGTCGTACTTCATCTTCTCCTTCGACCACGGCACCCTGCCCGAGCTCGGCGAGGCCGCGCTGCGACGCCCGCCCGAGGAGATCATCCTCACGGGTGGGCCCTACGACCTGCGGCGGACGGTCGTCTCCGTGCGGGTCAACCCCGCCTCGCCCTATCGTGTCGCCGCCGACGAGGAAGGGATGCTCGGGCTCTACCTCGACGGGAAGCGGATCGCCGACGTCGGCGTGCCGCCGATGCCCGAGTACTACCGGCACAAGCTCGCCAACGGGAAGTCCGTGATGGAGGTCGCCCCCACCATCCAGTGGGGCTACCTGATCTACCTCACCGTCTTCCGGGTCTGTCAGTACTTCGGTGCCAAGGAGGAGTGCCAGTACTGCGACATCAACCACAACTGGCGCCAGCACAAGGCGGCGGGGCGCCCGTACACCGGGGTCAAGGACGTCGAGGAGGTCCTTGAAGCCCTGGAGATCATCGACCGGTACGACACGGCGAAGGCCTCCACCGCGTACACCCTCACCGGCGGCGCGATCACCTCGAAGCTGCAGGGGCGCGACGAGGCCGACTTCTACGGCCACTACGCCAAGGCCATCGAGGAGCGCTTCCCGGGGCGTTGGATCGGCAAGGTCGTCGCGCAGGCACTGCCGCGCGACGACGTGCAGCGGTTCAAGGACTACGGCGTGCAGATCTACCACCCCAACTACGAGGTATGGGACCGGAGGCTCTTCGAGCTGTACTGCCCGGGCAAGGAGCGCTACGTCGGCCGCGACGAGTGGCACAAGCGCATCCTCGACTCCGCGGAGGTCTTCGGCGCGCGCAACGTGATCCCCAACTTCGTGGCCGGCGTGGAGATGGCGGAGCCGTTCGGCTTCACGACCGTCGACGAGGCCATCGCCTCCACCACCGAGGGGCTGCGCTTCTTCATGTCGCACGGCATCACGCCCCGCTTCACCACCTGGTGCCCGGAGCCCACGACCCCGCTCGGCAAGGCCAACCCTCAGGGCGCGCCGCTGGAGTACCACATCCGGCTGCTGGAGGCCTACCGTTCGACCATGGAGGACTTCGGGCTGTCCTCCCCGCCCGGATACGGCCCGCCCGGACCCGGCCAGGCGGTCTTCTCGGTGAGCTCCTTCATGGACAGTCTCCCGGCGCGGGAACCCGCGGTGGCGGAAGCGGCCGAGCCGAAGCTTCCGTAGAACCTCTTAAAAGTCGACGGCGATCGAGACGTATCGGCCTCCCTTCCGTATCACCTTCCATACGGCGGGAGGGAGGCTGCGCGCGCTCGGACGAACGGCGCCGCAACCGCTTGCCACCGTAATTGAATACCTCGCTTGTCAGTTGTGTGGGAAGCGTGAAAGGCTCGGGGCCCCGTCGTTGAGACGGCCTCAACTCCCTTGTATAGAGGGTGAGTTGACGATCACGTTGGTCAGACGTTTGTAGACGTTGCACCTGGAAGCAGTTGATGCAGGAGCCCCCCATGCCCGACCTGCCGACCCCCCAGAACGCCGCCGAGGCCGCACTGCTCTCGGAGTGCTGGGACGCGGTCCTGTCGTACGCCGATCTGTGCACGTCCGGTTCGGCCTCGGCCACGCGGCTGGCGACCGAGGCGTTCGCACACGGCATCGACGAACTGCGCGCCGCCACCGCGGCATCGAAGAGTACCGGTACCGGACGCCGGGCGCTCAGGCTGCCCCGCATTCCGCTGCTGCTGGCCTCCGTCCGTACCGTGGCCGCCGCGTGGGAGACGAACGGGCTCGGCCATCGGCTCGACCCCGACCTGCGCCTGTGGCTCCACTCCGACATGGCCGCCCGCTACATCGGACCGCCGCTGCACCGCCCGCTCGCGCTGCGCGGTCTCAGGGACATGCAGGAGCCGGACGCCGTTCTGCTGTGGCTGGCCGAGGTCGAGTCGCTGCCGATGTCCGCGGTGGCCCGGCGGCTCGGTCTCGATCCGGCGGCCGCGTCCTCCGAACTCGCCCAGGTGCGGGCGCTGTTCCGGGACCGCTGTCACCGCAACCACCTCGACACGCCGATGGACGCCTACTGCCGCAGCTATGCGCGGCTCCTCGACGCGGTCACCCGCTCACCCACCGCCGAAACGCCCGAGGACCTCTCCCGGCACCTGGCGCGCTGCGTCGAGTGCGCGGAGGCCGCCGCCTGTCTGCGGCTGCATGGCGGCGGGCTGCCCGCGGCGCTCGCCAGCGGGGTGATCGGCTGGGGCGGCCTCGCGTATCTCGAACGGCGGCGCCGCGCCGCCGAGGCCGGCATGATCGGCGGACGCACGGACGCGGCGGTGGACACGGGGCTGAACGAGGGCAAGCCGGTCCGGCCCCGGATCGGCAGGACCGGGATCCTGGTCACGGCCGTCCTCGTGTCCGCACTGGCGCTCACGGTCTCGCTGATGCCCTTCGGCGGCTCGAAGGGCGGCGGCGCGAACGCCGCGCAGGGCGAGTCGACGGACGGGCGGTCCGTGGCGGACCCGGGCCCCTCCTTCCCCTCGGGCTCGAAGACGAAGTCGGGGTCGGGGACGGCGGGTTCGCCCGCGGTGGCGGACTCGACCTCGCGTCCGGCGGGCAACTCCGATCAGGAGGCCCAGGGCGAGTCCTCGTCGCCCGCGGGGAAGCAGGGCGGGGCGAAGGGTTCCACGAAGAGTGCCGCGCCGGACTGCCGGGTGAAGTACGAGATCGTGAGCGAGTGGCCGGACGGCTTCCAGGCCACCGTCACCGTCACCTCCACCAAGGCCCTCGCCACCTGGAGCCTCGGCTGGACCTTCAAGGACGGCCAGCGCGTGGGCCAGATGTGGGACGGCACCTTCACCCAGAAGGACTCCCACGTCACGGCCACCGCCGCCGACTACAACAAGACCGTCGCCGCGAACGGCACCTTCACCTTCGGCTTCCTCGGTTCCTGGACCGGCTCCAACTCGGCCGCGCGCAACTTCACCCTCAACACGGCCAGTTGCCAGGCCGCCGGCTGAACATCCGGCCGACCGGTGTGACGCGCGACGAGCCGCTGTGACGCGCAGCGAGCCGGTGTGACGCGCGAAGAACCAGACACCGTCCTCTCACCCCGTCACCACCTCCCCACCACCTCTCCGGCGGCGGAAACCTGATTTTTCGCCAAGTCCACCGCCCTGGCCGGTTCCCCGTGTCGACGGGGCCGGCCGTTCGGCGTGGGTCCTGACCTCACGGTCGTCGGTGGGGCGGGAGTGGAGGCGGACGGTTCGGCCGCGGTCACCGGTGGTGGGGGCGTCCTGAGGGGACGGCACTCCCGGGCGACCCACCTGGCACTTCGGCACTTACCGACCAGTACTGGCGATCTGGCGTAATTCACTCGGCTCAATGCTTCGCTCTGCCACCATCAACGCCTCTGAAAAGTCAGGCGGCATGATTGCGGCGGGGGGCGTGGCCATGGGGCTGCTCGGCAATGAGCTGGCTTTCGCACGCGCTCTGACCCCGCAGGAGCGCGAGAGCGTGATGGCTCTCGGCAGCCGGAAGCACTACGCGGCCGATGCCCATCTTCTGACCGAGGGCGACCGGTCCAGTCACGTCCTGATCATCATTCGGGGCTGGGTGACCGTTTCCGTGGCGACGGACCGGGGTGCCACGCGGCTGATACTCGGTCTGCGGGGTCCCGGTGAACTGCTCGGCGAGATGGCCGCCCTGGACCCGCATCCCCGCAGCGCCACCGTGCGCGCGCTGGGTCCGACCGAGACCCAGGTCATATCCGGGGACGCGTTCCGCCGGTTCCTCGCCCTGCACCCCCGCGTCAGCGGTCTGGTGATACGCCAGCTCACCTTCCGGCTGCGCAGCGCCGACCAGGAGCGGTCCGCGCTCGCCTCGCTCACCGTGCTGCAACGGCTGGCCAGCCGGCTCACCGAACTGTCGAGAGCCGAGCCGTCCGGCCCCTACCACCCGGCCGTACCGGGCGGCGCCACGCACATGGGCACCGTCGTCCAACTGGCTCAGGACGAACTGGCCGCCACCATCGGAGCCACCCGGGAAGCCGTCGCCAAGGCACTGAAGCTGCTGCGCACCCAGCACGTCGTACGGACCGGCAACCGGATGGTGGAGATCCTCGACCCCGAACTGCTCGCACTCCTCGCGGACGGTCATCAGGAGTAGACCCACGCCTTGCCGTAACTCACGCCTCGTCGTGTGTAAACGGCTACAGACGGCCTTCGTCCCCGGGCCCGACGCTGAGGGGGACGGCAAGTGGAGAGAACAAGGGGGCACGGGGTGGACCACGACGCGATGGATCTCACCGAAGCACGCTACGAGTTGGTGATCAGCGTCGACGCCCGGCGTTCCGGGGAATACGACGACGTCGACAAGCAGCGCATGCGCGAGCGGATCTACCGGGTGCTGGAGGCGGCCTTCACGCACGCCAAGGTGGCGCGGGACGCCGTACACATGGAGGACCGCGGCGACGGTGTGCTGCTGTCGGTGGCCGGCCGGATCGCGGTGACCCGGCTGCTCGGCCTGTGGATGGTCGAGGTGCACGAGAATCTGCGGGACGAGAACCGCGGCCTGCGCGTCCCCCTCGGGCTTCGGGTGGGCATGCACGTCGGGCCTGTCCGGCACGACGGCCGGGGCATCAGCGGGCGCGCGGTCGACCTCGCCTGCCGGTTGGCCGACTCGCCGCTCGCCCGGCGACTGCTGGACGCCGAGCGGGCCGACCTCGTGCTGGTGACCTCCCAGTCGCTCTACGAGGACGTGGTCAGCAGCGGCGGCAAGTTCATCGAGCCCGCGCACTACTCCTCCGCCCGCCTGGAGCTCAAGGAGGGCGAGGTCACCGCCTGGTTCCACCTTCCCGGCCGGCCCGCTCCCGAGATCCCCACCGCCGCACCGGCAGCACCTGACGCCGACCGCGCCGATGACGTCGATGACACCCGGGGTGGCGATCACGTCGATGACGCCCTTGGCGTCGACGGCGAGGACCGCGCCGACGCTCCCGGTGCCCACTACACCGTCCACGGCGACATGTCGCAGCACAGCGACAACGTCTACCAGCAGCCCGTGCACATCGGGCGGATCACCGGCGACGCCGGCCGACGGAAGGGCTGATCGAAGTGAGCGACGATCAGCAGGCGGGCGGCGCCGCCGAGCCCGCACCCCAGAAGGGGGCCGACGCCCGTTCGCCCGAGGCCGACGGGAAGGCCAGGAACGACCCGCCCCGTGCCGACGAGGGCAGGGCCGAAGGCGACGAGGGAGCCGCAGGGAACGACGCCCCGGAAGAGGGCGACGTCAAGAAGGACCAGGAGAAGAAGCAGGAGGAGGAACGCGAGCGCGCCGCGGGGCGGTTCAAGGAGCACACCCGCGATCCGCTCGCCGAGGAGCAGGGCGAGGACGGGACCACCGACCTCGCCGCCGCCTCGCGGGCCCGCCGCGCCACCCGGATGCTGTTCGACACCGGCCGGGACCTGAACAGCTTCGACCGCTCGTACTTCCAGAGCGCCCACATCGGCGACATCCACCTGCGGATGGACGCACGCCACTCCGGTGCGGGGATGCGCAGCGGACCCGTGCCCGACGAGGAACTGCGCAGGCTCCGCCGCGTCCATGTGGAACCGCGGGGCTACGTACAGCTGCGCAAGGTCCTCGGTACCCGTCGGCTGCTGGTGCTCGTCGCCGCCCCCGGCACCGGACGCACCAGCACCGCGCTCTCGCTCCTCGACGAGGTCACCGGCCCCGCGGCGGATCCCACGGGCACGGAGCCCGGGACCGGATCCCGGGTGCGCCGGGTCGATCCGGACGGCGGGGTACGGAAGTTGGCGGGCTCCCTGGCCGGCGAGGGCGAGGAGGCACGGCGCGGCTCCGGGTATCTGCTGGAGCTCTCCCTCACCGGGCCCGGTGCGCTGCCCCCGGACGAGATGGACCTCGACGGGCTCGCCGCGGCCCTGGCCCGGTGCGAGTCGTACGCGGTGGTCGTCGTCACGGTCGGGTCGGCGGCCAACCCGCTGCTGGCCGGGCGGTACGGCAAGCTCTGCCCTCCCGCACCCACCCAGGAACTGCTCACCACCCGGTTACGGGAACGGCTGGAGGAGCATGCCGCCGCCCCGGACGGTGAGGTCCGGCTGGCGGACCTGCTCGCAGGGGCGGAGGAACTGGCGGTCCGCCAGGACGTCAAGGACGCGGTCGGACTGAAGGATCTGCGCCCCGCCGAGGCCGAGTTGCTCGCCTCGCTGCTGGCCGGACACCAGCTGGGGGAGGTCTCCCGGGACGAACTGCTGGCCGGCTGCCGGAGCCTCGCCGCCGACCAGGCCCAGGAGTGGTTCGCCGGAGTGGACCGGGCGCTGACGGCGCCCCCCGCCGGGCCGGAGGGCGGCGCGGGCCGGCCGGGTACGGCGGCCCTGTTCCACCCGGTGGCGTTCCGTATCGCCCTCGCCGTACTGGGCGGCGCCTCGCACAGCGCCGTGGCCGCCGCCGCCCACCTGCTGACCTGGGAACTGTCCGTACAGTGCGATCCGGACCACACCCCGGCCCGGCCGCTGTTCTGCGACGACCCGGAAGCCGATCTCGCTCTCTCGCGCGCCGAACTGACCGACGGCCGGCTCGAGGTGGCCGGAACCGAGGTTCCGGCCCGGCTGATCTGGTACCGGGGATCCGCCCTGCCCTCCGCGGTGCTCACCGAGATCTGGGACCGGCACTTCCCCGTCCGGGCACCGATCGTGCGCTGGCTGCGGCTGCTCGCGGACGATCCACGCCCCCAGGTGTGGATGCGCGCCGCGGTGGCCGCCGGGGAGCTGTGCGCACGGGACTTCGACCACGGATACGCGGAGCTGATCCGGCCGCTCGCCGAGGCGGCCACGCCCCGCCGGAGGATCTTCGCGGCCACCACCCTCGACCAGGCGGCCGGTCATGCGTCGCACCGCAAGGCGGTACGCAAGCTGGTCGACGACTGGAGCAGGTACGGGACGAAGCCGCTGCGCTGGACCGCGGCGATGGCACTGGGGTACGGGAACGCCGCGGACACGACGGAGGACGCCCTGGACGCCCTGGCCCGGATCGGGGTCCGCGACGACGGGGAGCAACTGGCGGTCGCCTCGTTCAACGCCGTACGGCTGCTGGCGCTCCCGGACGGTGCCAAGGTGCTGCGGCGGGTGGCCGACTGGACCCACCACAAGCGCACGGCGTACCAGGACCTCGGTCTGGTGACCACCGTCCGGCTCGCCGTGACCTCGGTGGACGAGGTGCTGTCCGACGAGCCCGACTCCCCGCTGGCCGACCGCGCCGACTGGCCACTGCCGCTCGCCCTCGCCGTGCCCCGCCCCGAACTCGTGCTCCCCATGGCCGACTTGATGTGGAGCGCGCTGAACACGGCGCGCTCGAAGGAGGTGGCCCTGGACGCGCTGGAGTCCCTGCTGCGTTCGGCGGTGCGCGGGGACGGCACCGAGGGGACCCGGCCGGGGCTGGCGGCGCTGCTGCCCGCGCTGGCGACCGAGGAGAACGACCGACGGCGGCTGGACTGGCTGCTGCGCCGAATGATGAACGATCCGGAGAATCCGCTCCCCGACGCTCAGGCGCGCACCCTGTGGTGGCTCGCCGTCCCGCCGAAGGAGAGGACGGGCGAGGAGGACAGCCATGGCTGAGGACCAGGACGCGCGGGCGAAGGCGAGGGAGCGGCTGAGGGCGCGGAAGGCGGCCGCGGGGCTCGCGGGTCCCTTCCTGCGGGAGTACGCGCCGACGGGCGGATACCCGCAGGTGAGCGCCCAGAAGGCCTCGGTGCTGTTCTACCGCAACGGCGGCTACAGCGTGGTCACCGTCTCCGGTGTCCGGCACGTCGACAAGCGGGCGCTGGCCCGGCCGTACACCGTCTGCGAGATCGCGCTCGGCACCTATGTGACGACGCTTCAGATGGAGTTGCCTGCCGCGGGCGGGACGACCTTCTTCAAGGCCGAGGTGGACATCCACTGGACGGTGACCGATCCCCATCTGACCGCCACCGAGGTCGTCACCGACGTCGCCCAGCGGCTCACCGCCCCGGTCCTCGAGCGGCTGCGCGAGGTGTCCTCGGCCTATCGGGTGACTCAGGCCGAACAGGCCGACCGCGCCATCACCCTGGAGTGCGCCGGCGGGCGCTGGGCCGAGCTGGGCACCGAACTCGGCATGCGGGTACGGCTGTACGTCCGCCTGCGGGTGGACGACCGGACGATCGAGCACATGGACGGCATCCGGGACGCGCACGCCTCGGCCGAGGTGACCCGGGTGCACCAGGCCGCGTTCCGCAAGATGCTGCAGGGCGGTGAGCTGGAACAGCTCAGCTACATGCTGGCGGCCGAACCCGAGGCGGCCAAGGACTTCCTGGAGAAGATCCGCCAGGAGGGCCGGCAGGACGAGAAGGAACGGGTCGACCGGCTTTTCGCCATGGTCGCCAGCGGCCAGATCCAGTCCAACGACATGGAGACCCAGGCCCTCAACCTCCTCAACCAGGGCCGCCACCCCCTCCAGGGGCCCATCGGCTCGCTGCCCGCCCGCCGCGAGACCCCGCAGCTGGCGCCGGCCGCCGACGAGCCGTTCACCCCGGACTGGGTGGCGGACGAACCGCCCTCCCGGGCGGACCGGGGACCACGCGCGAGAGAGCCCTACTCGGGCGACCCCCAGGACGCCGAACCCGAACCGCCGCGCCGCCGCACACGCTCCCGGGACGACGGATGGTCCTGGGCGGAGGAGGACCGGTGACCGGCGACGGCCCGGCGCGCACCTCCCCCGACCCGGTCGGGCCCGTGCCGGACGGGGGTCCGCACGGGTCCGACCGGGGGGAGCGCATCGCCGAACGGCTGCTGAGCACGGTCAGGGAGGACCTCGGCCGGGCCGACGCGAAAGCGGCCGTACTGCTCTCGGGAACGCTGGCGCTGCCCGCGTTCCTGATCGGGCGGCACGGCCCGCCCGACTGGGGCGGGCTCGCCGACGTGACGCTGATCCTCGCGAGCGTGCTCTGGGTGGTCGCGGTCACCGCGCTGGTCGGGGCGCTCATGCCGCGCACCCGCACGGTCCGCGGCCGGGACGGGGTGACGTACTTCGGCGACCTGCTGGCCCCCCGCGACCTCGCGGGGCTGACCGCCGACGTCACCGAGGCCGGACGCGACACCGCCGGATGGCTGCTCGTCCAGGCCGTGGACGTCAGCTCGATCCTGTCCGCCAAGTACCGGGCCATCCGCTGGGGAGTGGGCTCGCTCGCCCCTTCCACGGCGCTGGCGCTGGCCTGGAGCCTGACCGCCCGCTGACACGCGGCACAGCACGTACACGACACAGAGACGAACCAAGGAACCAGGGGGACGGCCGTGGAACGCATCACGGGAAGACGGCAGACAGGAAGGGGCCGGGTGCGCCGCCGCGCGGTCGGCGCGCTCGGCGGATGGGCGGTGCTCGTGTCCCTGCTGGCACCCGCCGGTCATGATCCGGTGGCGGCGGCGGATTCCGAACCCGCCTTCCCGGCGGTCAACTACTCCATCGCCGTGGACGAGTCCGCCAGCCTCGCACCCGAGGACATGAAGGCCGAGAAGGCCGCCGCCGCACGCATCGCGCTCGGCGACGTCTCCTCGTCCTCCCACGCCACCGTCTTCGGTTTCGCCGCCGCCGAGTCCGACGCCCAGCGCGCGGTGGACCCGGTCTGCCCGCGCACCACGCTGGACGCGGCGGGCCGCGAGACGATCGGCACCTGCGTGGACAAACTGCGCGGCCGCACGAAGAACGAGGGCACCGGCACCGACTTCCCGAGCGCGATACGCCAGGGAGTCCACGACCTCACCACCGGCACCGACCCCTCCCAGCCCCGCGTGCTGTTCCTGCTCACCGACGGAAAGCTGGACGTCCAGGACAGCCCCAAGTACGGCGACCCCGCGCACCGCAAGGACGAGGGCGAACAGCAGCTGACGCAGGAGCTCGAGAACGCCGCCGCCCAGCACGTACAGATCTGGCCGCTCGGCTTCGGATCCGACCCGGACAAGGCGCAGCTCGACCGGATCGCCGCCGGCGGATACCAGAAGGGCTGCGTCGCACTGCCCTCCGCCCGCCCGAGCGCGGGCAAGGTCTCCGGGGCCAAGGACGTCGGCCCCATGCTGGAGAAGATCTTCGCCGCCGCCCACTGCCTGCGCCACGAACAGGGCCCCAGCAAGCGGCCCCCCGCCACCCTGGAGATCGGCATCTCGCCGCTGGCGACCGTGGGCAGCATCGTCGTCGACAAGGGCGACCCCCAGGTGAAGATCACCTACTTCGACCCCAACGGCCACCAGGTCCCCACCACGGGGACGTACCGCAGGTCGGGCTTCGAGCTGGCGGGCGGCAGCGGCACCGTGGAGGCGCTGAAGATCGTCGATCCGGTGCCCGGCACCTGGCGCGTGAAGGCCGAGGCCCCGGAGGGCCACCGCTCCCTGCCCGTCGCGGTCAGCGTGCTGTGGCAGGGCGAGTTGCGCGGCGCCATCAGCATGGACCCGCCGTCCCCGCAGGCCGGCGACAAGGTCACGGTGACCATGCGCCTGCAGACCCGCGAGGGCTACGAGATCAAGGACGCACGCGACTACGAGGGGCTGCGCGTCCGCAGTGAACTGACCGGCGACGGCTTCGACCCGCTGGCGCTGCGCCTCACCGACGACGGCCAGGGGCCCGACTCCAAGGCGAGCGACGGCTCCTTCACCGGTTCCGTGAAGATCCCCAAGAGCGCCGACGGGGCACTGAAGGTGAGCGGCACGCTGACGGCCTCGGGGCTGAGCGCCGACACCCGCAGCGAGGGCGGCGAGATCGCCCCTGGCGCACTGCCCGTCACCACGGCGCTCGAACTGCCCACCGCGAACACCCACCCCGGCTCCACGGTCACCGGCACGCTGGCCGTCCACAACATCAGCGACACCGCGCACACCCTGCGGCTGTCCGTCGCCGACCTCAAGTCCGGACTGCTCACCGTCACCCCGGCCGAGATCCAGGTGAAGCCCGGCGAGTCCGGCACCCGGAAGGTCACGGTCGAGGTCGCCCCCCGCGACGTCTTCGGCGACCGCCTCGGCGACGGCGGACTGCAACTCGGCGGCACCGTCACCGTCGTGGACACCACCGACCACGACCGGACACTGGTGCGCACCCCGCTCTCGGTGCGGGTGACACCCGAGCCGGGCATCTGGGCGAAGTACTGGTGGGCGTTCATGTCCGCCGCCGCACTGATCGCGCTGGCCACCGTGGCGGTCCTCGCCCGGCTGCGCCAACGCCGCACCCGCAGGGACCCGTTCGGCCTGGTGCTGCGGCTGGTCTCCGCGGAGGGCGACGTGCTCGGCGAGCACCTCGCAGGACACGGACACAAGCAGTGGTACGAGTTCGCCGTCGTCGAACCCCACCGCAGCCCGCGCATCGAACGGCGCGCCCACGGCCCGTACGCCGTCCAGCGCAGCCCCGAGGGCGGAGCGGTGCTGCGCAAGCGCGGCGGCGGCCGGACCCCGCTGCCCGCCCGCGGCCAGGTCCAGCTGACCGACACGCTGAGCCTGGCCCTCGGCGAGGACACCCGCGCCTCGAAGGTCCGCCGACCGCGGCCCTCCGCGCGGACGACCGCGGGCTCCACCACCTCCGCGACCGGTACCGGCGAGAGCGGGAGCTCGTACGGGTCGTACCTGTGACGCCACGGGCGGCCCGACGCGTCACCGGGCCGCCCCCGCGCACCGCACCGCGGCCCGGCCGCCGTGCCGCGCGCACTCCACGGACGTACCGAGCACGAACCGGCCGCCAGGGCGGCCGTAAGCGGGGAGGAAACCCATGAAGATCTTCCAGCCGATGCTCTTCGTCGGCCTGGGCGGCACCGGTGGCCTGGTCGGCGCCGAACTCGAACGCAAACTGCGCGCCGAGCTGTGCGGGCCGGACGGCGTCGCGCTCAGCCACCTCAGCGGACACGCCCCCTACCAGTTGCCCGACTGCCTCCAGTTCGTCTACGCGGACTACAGCGAGTCCGACCTCCAGCGGCTGCCCCAGTTCAACGTGGACCCCTCGCTGCGGGCCGCGTACTCCCGTACCTCCCGGGCCACCCACAACCTGCTGCCGAACTTCGACGCGTCACCCGAACTGACCAAGATGCTCAGGGCGAGCCTGCGCGACGAGGTCGCCGACTGGCTGCCGCCGCGCACCGACGAACCGAAGGTCACCCCGCTGCACAACGGCGCAGGCCAACTGCCCACCGTCGGACGGGCCGCCCTGTTCGCCACGCTCCGGCACAGCCTCACCCCGGTCCTCGAACCGCTGCTCCAGGCGATCGACGCGATCGCCAAGTCCGCCGGTGAACTGGCCGAGCTCGGCGGCGGCAAGGTCAACGGCTGCGACGTGTTCGTCGCCTTCTCGGTGGCCGGCGGCACCGGCGCCGGGATCTTCCTGGACTATCTGCACCTGATCAACCACGCCTTCCAGCTGCGCCGCTTCGACGGGGTGAAGATCTACCCGCTGGTCGTGATGCCGTCCTCGTTCTCCTCGGCGGGCGGCGGCGGACGGGAGGCGGAGCTCAACGCGGCCCGCGCGCTGGTCGACCTGTTCCGGCTGGTCGACGCGCAGAACGCGCCGAGCGAGGGAACGGAGATCGGCGACCTGGACCTCGACCTCGACTCCGGGCTCGGCATCCGCTACCCGGGCACGACACCGATCCGGCTGCGCACCGGCATCCTGCCCACGGCCTTCCTGTTCAGCCCGACCGCCGGCATCCGCCAGGACGACCTGCGCCGCTCCATCGTCTCCCTGGTGATGTCGCTGATCGGCACCGAACTGGGCGACAGCCGCCCCCGGGGCCGGGCGACGGCGACCGACGACGACTTCCAGACCTTCGCCGCGAGCTTCATCAACCGGGGCGTGCACCGCAGCGCCGTGTCCCCCACCGGCATCGGCCGGCAGGGCGTCTCCACCAGCCTGGTGGCCTCCATGACCGCCCCCATGGACCAACTGGCCGACCTGGTGGCGGGCCGCCTGCTGCGGGAGGCGGTCACCGATCTCGTGGAGCGGCCCCGTGCCGCGCTGCGCGACAACGCGGTGCCGCTGATCCGGCAGCTGTTCGCCGACTCCCACCTCGAAGAGCTGTGGGAACGCGCCCAGTTGGCCGTCCCGGAACCCGATCCGCTGCCGCGCGGCGGCAAGGCCATCGAGCAGGCGCTCGGCGAACGGCTCACGGACATGCAGCGGCTGCTGTCCGACCTCCAGTCCATCGCCGACCGCCAGGCCGCCTCGATGGCCGACCGGTTCGCCCCGCGCCCCGCCATCGACAAACTCCTCCAGACCGTGGACCCCTTCCTCGCCGAACGCATCGTCAGAGGCGTCCAGGACAGCGACGAACCGATCGCCCGGCTCGGCTTCCTCGGCATGCTCGACAGCCGCTCCCGCGCCCCCCAGCGCCCGCCGGGCGTGACCGATCAGCCGCCCAAGACCCCCAGGATCAAGGGCAGGCTGGCCGGTATGTCACCGGCCCGCTGGGGCGACGACGACGTGCAGGCCGCCCTCCAGGAGCAGGACCTCTGGTACCAGTGGCGCAGCCGGACCGTGTGGCACGAGGCCTGGCGGGAACAGCAGCAGCAGTGGCAGCCGCCCGCCAACACGGCCGGGGCCGACCTCGGACGCCTGGTCAACGCCTTCCGCAAACACTCCGACCAGGAACGCAAGGTCTCCGCGCAGAAGGGCCTCGAACTGTACGAGGACCGCACCGGGATCTCGTATCTGCTCCCGCCGCAGCGCACCCTCAACCACTTCTACGAGGACGTCGTCACCCGGCTGATCCGCAGGGAGGGAATGCGCGAGAACGACGACGAGGCCGCGCTCCTGCTCAGGATGATCGACGGGGACACCTGGCGCGAGGTCCACACCCTCAGCCGCCGCAACCCGGACAACGCGGTCGCGGTCGTCAAGGCACAGCTGGAGGGCCGCATCACCCGGCTGTTCGCGGAGAGCGGCGAACACCTGGAGGAACGCCCGCTGCTGCCGGCCATGGGCACCCTGCTGGCCGCCGCGGCGGGCGACGCGGACGCCGCCGACCAGGTCAGCAAGGAGGCGCTCGACCTGTTCGGCCGCAAGCTGACCGGGCTGCTGCCGGTGGGCTTCACCCCGGAGGGCACCGGACCGCTGCGGGTCCTGGTCACCCACCCGCGGGTGCAGGCCGTGGAGGAGGTGCAGGAGTACCTCGGCAAGGCGCTGCGACTGCCGTCCGACGCCAAGAACTCCGTGGAGTACCGGGGAGTGGAGAGCGACTCCGTCACCGTGGTCCTCTTCCGCAGCGAGATGAGCCTCACCCAGGTCCCCGAGGCCCGCAAGGTGCTGCGCCAGTGGGCCAGGGCGAAGGACTCCGAGCAGGCCCAGGACGTACTGCGCTGGCGGCAGCGGCTCGGCTACCGGGACAGTTGGATGGTGAGCAGTGAGGAGGACCGCCGCGTCATCCTGTACCGGCTGCTGTGCTGCATGTGGAACGGCCAGGTCGACGTGGTGGACGGCGACCCGGCGTCGCCGGAGCGGCTGAGGCTGCGGCTGTTCCCCGAGAAGGGCGCCCATGTGCCCGGCGTCCGGCTGCGGCTGGGGGACTTCCCCGGCGGGGTGTCGAGCTGGGCGGAACTGCTGCGGTCGTACGAACGCTGGACCGTCCTCGACGACGAACGGACCGTGGAGGACTACTGCCGCGAACTGATGGGGGCTCAGCCGCTCGGTCTCGCCAGGAGCGCGAGCGAACCGCATCCCCTCTTCGTCGAACTCGTCGAGAAGACCGCCCCGCGCCAGCTGGAACTGCTGGCCGAGCGCCGGGAGCGCGGCGGCGAGCGGGTCGAGGGCTGGGTGCGCCCGCTGTGGGAGTTCTGGGCGAAGACACTGCCGGCCGCGCTGGACACCGAGTTCGGGGACCAGCGCGCCGTCCAGCCGACGCTGCGCACGCTGCTGGAGCACGTACGCGGCGGAACTCCCGCGCCGCGCGTGCGCAAGGAGTTCCCCGAACCCCGGCGAGCCGTGCCCGATGACGACGACTGGGGCACCGCACCGCGCGCCTCCTTCGACAAGTACCCGAGCGGCACGGAGGAACGTCCGCGCCGCGCGTCCGTGGACGGCTACGACGACCGGTACGACGCCGAACGCGGTGATCGTGGTGACCGGGCCGGTCGCGATGATCGGGCCGATCGCGGTGACCTGAGTGACCGCGTCAACGGGCGTTCCAGCGGCGCCGACCGGCCCTCGGCGCCCTGGGACGAGCCCGGTGACCCCGGCCCGTACGGCGACGACGGCGAGCGCGAACGCCCCCGCCGCAACCCCTGGGACGGTGACCCGGAGTGAAGACGTCCGAAGATCTCGGCACCGTCATCCAGCTGGACCTGCGCAGCGGCGCGGCGGAACTCGACACCGCCAAGTCCCTGCGGGCCAGTGTCGCCCGGCAGTTGGGCCGGGCCGGGCTGCCCGAACCCGACGACCCGCTGTTCCTGGTGGTCGACACCCCGGCCGGGCTGACCGACCACCAGCGGCAGTACGAACTGCTCACCGCCTACCGGGCCGTGGGCGAGGTCAGGATCCTGGTCCTGCTGGTGGGCAGCGCACCCGGTTCGTACGCGGGCGAGGACGAGGCCTTCCAGCCCGACCGGCGCCTGGTACGGCCCGCGGTGCTGCGGGCCTCGGGCACCGCCCTGCTGTGGGCGGGCGATCTGCGCTCCGCGCGCACGGCGCTGGAACAGCCCGAGCCCGACGCCCCGGAGGCGCTCGCCGTCCTGGTGGACGTGCTGTCGGTCCCGGACGTCTACCTGAAGGTCCTCGACGGCCTCGGGGCGCTGCCCGACGCCGTCGCCGCCCCCGGCGTGCGGCTGCTGGAGCAGGACCTGCCCCTTGAGGTGCGCGACCGGGCCTGGCGCGACGCGCTCCTCAGGTTCGCGGGGGAGGACACTGAACTCGCCCCCGACCTGCTGGCGACCGCCTCCTCCGGCGCCGATCTGCCGGAGCCGCTGCGGAGTCTGGTGGCGGGCCGGGGCGGTCGCGACCAACGGCACCGGGAGCCGGGCGGCGTGGCGGACAGCACATACGCCGCCTGCGCACAGGCCCTCGACTACGCCGAGGACGCGCTGGCCGGACTGCGGTCCCTGCCCGGGCTGTTGCGGGCCTCCCGCAGGCAGGCGTTCGAGGCGGACCTCGACCAGGCGCACCAGGCGCTCGGCGAGTACCGGGACCTCGTCGGCACGGCCCTGCGCGGCGGCGGCTCCGGTACGGCGCCGTCCGCCGCCGAGACGGCGGCCCGGCTCGGGGCCCTCGGTCTGCGGGTGCCCTCGGCCGAGGGCATGGGGGAGCGGATCGGCGAGGGCCTGCGGGAGTTCGCCGGAAAGCTGCTGGGACAGGGGCTCGCCCTGCGGTCCGTGGCCCAGCGCTTCACCGGGCTTGCCGGGCGGGTGGAGCCCGTACCGGGTTCGGCACTGGTGCGCAAACTCGCCGACCACGCCACCGAAGCGGTGTCCCGGCGGCCCGTCGTGGGGAACGGCATCGTGGCCACGGGGCGCGGCGCGCTGCCCGCGGCGGCCGTGGCGGGGCTGCTCGGCGGCCTGTGGCGGGGGCCCCTGGCGGCGCTGGCGATCGCCGTCCCGCTGGTCTTCCTCGCGGTGGCGCTGCTCGGCGCGGCCAGGCTGCGAGGCGCGGGACGCCCGGGCCGCTGGGGCTGGGGTCCCCGGGCCGCGGCACTCGGTGGCGCCGCGGCCGGTGTGGCGGTGGCGTACGCGGTCGAGCCCCCGCTCTGGCTGAGCGCCGCCGGTCTCCTGGTGGGCCTCGGTGTCGCGGTGGAGACGGCACGCCGGCTGTGGCGCGCCGCGATCGATTCCTGGGCGGCCTTCCACGCCACCGCCGCGTTGCGCAAGTCGCTGGCCGGGCTCGATGAGCTGCTGGCCGAGGCGGTCCGTGAGCACTGGGCCGTCGAGGAGCGCCTGCACTGCGCCGACGCGGCCCGGTCCGTCGCCGGCATGCTGCGGGCGACGGCCGCCGCCGCGGCGGTCGAGGCGGTGCCCGAGCCCGAGCGGCCCACGGTCACCGGCGCGTCCGGCCCCGAGCCGCTCGACGCGGACGACTGGCTGGCCAGTGCCTCGGTCCTGGAGACGGACGCGTTCGCGGTGCCCGACGACGGGGACAGTGACTGGGCGAGCGCGTACGCCTGGCAGGACGGGGCTTCCTGGAGCGAGCCCGGCGAGCCCGGCGCGCGGGGTGAGTTCGCGGAGCCCGCGGGGCCCGCCGACCCGTGGGCGGACCGCACCGCGGGGGTTCCGCGCTGGCTGGACCGCGAGAACGGTGAGGGCGGACCGGAGCTCGTCGCCGCCCTGGCCGGTGATCTGACGGACGCCGCGATGGTGGCGATGGAGCCCTACTGGGGTGCAGTCGAGCGCGGCCAGGCCGGCGCCCTCGCCGTCCGGCGCACCGAGGAACGGGTCCGCGACCTGCTCTCGACGGCCCGCCGCCACCTCCAGCACAACGGCGTACTGGCCCCGCCCCCGTTCGCCGCCGACCACCGCACCCGGGCCGGCTCGGCGAACCTGCTGGGCACCGACCCGCGCCGGGTGGCCGACCTGGTCGGCACGGAGGCGGACCGGCAGGCCGTGGTCCAGCTCTCCTCACCCGAGCAGGGAACGCTGCTCAGCCGGGACCCGGCGGCCGCGGTGTGGATCAGGTTCGCGCCTCGGGCCGTGCGCGACGAGGTCGAGAAGACCTGGCGGACCACCGGCTGCGTACCACCGGAGCAGACGCTGTGGACCTCCTCGGGACGCTACGCCGGCCTGGTCCGGCTCACTCCGTTGCGGATGGGCGTGGTGGACACCGTCCGCTCCCGCCAGAACTCCCCGGCCGACGGGCTCGACCCGTACGACGGCGCGGACGCGTACGACCGCGAGAACGCGTACGACCGTGAGGACGGCGACAGCTGGTGACCCGCACCCCGCACCCCGGCCCGGCGCACCCGTACGACCGAGAGGACGGCAACCGCTGGTGACCAGCACCTCGCAACCCCGCCTGACGGAGCCGGACGGCCCGCGCTGGAAGACGCTCGCGTTCACCGTCCCCTCGGGCCGGCGCCGGGTCGCCCCCGTCCGCTTCGGCCCCGAGTCCCGCCGCGATCCGCTGCTGCCCCAGCTGATCCGCAACGGACTGCTCGACGACGAGGGGCAGCAGTGCGTCCAGGTCCGCCTGAACGCCGCCGACGCGGCCAACCCGGCCGCGCGCGCCCTGCTCGACGCGGAGACGGGCACCGCCCTGCACCTGCACCGGGCCCTCGACGACACGGAGTACACGGCGCTCTTCCCGAGGATCGTCGGCTACGAACTGGACGCGGCCGAGCCGTTCCTGCTGTACGCCGCGCCGCGCGGCGCCGCCCTCGCGCGTACCCATGTGATGTCCGCGACCGACCAACGGGTCCTCACCCGCGACCTGATGCTCGCCCTGTGCCTGCTGGACAGCCAGGAGTTGGTGCTGCGGGGCATCTCGCCCGCCACCGTGCTCTGGGACGGCGCCTCCGTCCAGCTCTGGGGACTGGAGGGGGCGGCCCGTACCGGACGGCCGAGGACCCGGTGGGGCCGGGCGCCCTACTGCTCGCCCGAGCAGCGCAGGGGCGAGGGGCTCGTCGACCCCCGGGACGCGGTGTGGAGCGCCGCCCAGGTGCTCTACCAGCTGGTGACCGGCCGGCCAGGACCCGGTGACCGGGCACCCACCGACCTCGGCGAACACCGGGTGCTCGCCGAGACGTTGCGGGGCGCCTTCGCCCCGCTGGCGGCCGACCGGCCGACCCCCGCGCAACTGCTCGACCTGCTGGCGCCGGGGGCCGCCCGGCGCGTTACGCTCACCGTGCCCGCCGACGAGACCCGCGCGCACCGGGAGGCGTTCGAGCAGGCGCTGCGCCTCAAGCGGCAGGCACCCGTCACCCACCAGGGGCCCGGGACACCGGCCGGGCGCAGCAGCGACGGCCAGGTGCTGTGCCCGTACTGCCTGGAGCACATCCAGCTCGACCTCGCCTCGCTCTTCGTCACCGACAGCAGGATGCAGTACACGCCGCTGGACGTCTCGACGATCGGCAACGCCCTGCGCCGCCAGGACGTCATGCGCGGTGCCGTCCAGAAGTGCACCGCGGACCGGGACTTCCCCGAGCACTTCATCCCGGTGCCCTACCTCACCTACGGCCGCCCGCTGACCGTCGCGATGGTCGGCCAGTCGTCCACCGGCAAGAGCCATCTGCTGACCCAGATGATCGCGGAGATCACCGACGGCGGCCTGGAGCCGTTCGGCCTGAAGTGGCAGTCCGTCAACCCGGAGCAGCACGCGAGATTCGTACGCGAACGGGTGCAGCCGCTGCGCAACGGCAAGGTCCTCGACCACACCGGCGCCCTCGGCCTGGACGGCTTCGCGCGTTTCGTGGAGTCCCTCCTCATCACCGACACCCACGGGCAGGTACGCCCGGTCGCCTTCTTCGACCTCGGCGGCGAGGACCTCGTACGGACCGACGCCGCGCTGCGCTTCCTGCTCGGGATCGACGCCCTGATCTTCGTCGTCGACCCGGCGCTGGCCCTTCCGCTGCCGCATCTGGACCACGCCAGGGAACGCTGGGGTGTCGAGGTGAACCGGGACGGCGACCTCGCCTTCGGCACCGTCCTCGACCGGCTGCCGAAGAACGGACCGTATCTGGACGTGGCCGCCGCGATGGTGCTCGGCAAGGCGGACCTCCTGCGCTTCCAGCCGCCCGTCGACCGGTGGCTGGGCCGGGCACCGGCCACCTCACTCGACCCCGAACGGACGCGTGAGGAGAGCCGGGACGTGTACGGGCTGCTGCGGCAGCACGCCGGCCCGGCCTGGCTGCGCCCCTTCGACGCGATCCGCCGGTGCACCCTGCATGTCGCGTCGGCCACCGGCGGCCAGGAGGACCAGGGCCGCTATCCGGCGGGGGCGGGGCCCCGGCGGGTGCTGGAGCCGCTGCTGGCGCTGCTGGCGCTGCACGGGATGGTCGAAGTGCCGGGCGGCGCCGAGGCGTTCGCCGTGGGAGAGGCGCCCGCGTTCGAGGCGGTGCCGTCGGCGAGGGCCGGACGAACCGGGGGAGCGGTGGGAGCCGCGGGATCCGCGCGAGGTGAGGCGAAGTGAGCGACTTCCAGGATCGAGCGAGCGACTTCCGGGAGCGGAGGAGCCCGGCCGCCCACGGGGAGCGGGCCGGCGCGCACGGGCCGGGCGGTGGCGGCGCCGGGGGCTCGGTGCATCAGGTCGTCTTCCGGTGGGACGGCAACCAGGGCCGCCAGGGCACCGGCATGAAGGCCGTCGCCCACTCCTGCCCGGCCGAACGCGCCGAGGAACTGGGCCGGGAACTGGGCCCGCTGCTGTGGGTGTCCGGTACGGCCGCCGCACGGCAGAGCGTCGTACGCACCCTGTCCCGCGACGGCGACGTCATGCTGGTCCAGCGCTGGCCCACCACCGACCGAGGTGGCCGGCCGAGCACGATCAGCCATGTCCTGATCGGTGACCCCGCAACCCTGAAGACCCGCCAGTGCCTCGGCCTCTCCTACGGCGGCTGGGGCAGCCGGGAGTCCGCCGAGAAGGCCTCCGGACGCCTGCGCGTGATCGAGTGCGCCCAGCTCGACGCAGAGGCGCGCAAGCGGCTCCCGGCCATGCTGGAACTGCTGCCGGCGGTCAAGCACGCGCTGATCCTGGTCGCCGCGGAGTGGCTGCGCGATCCGGCGCAGCGGGTGTCGCTGCTCGCGGAGGAGAAGGGGCAGCCCGGCTGGCCGGACCAGGACACCGTGCCGGTGGCGTATCTGGGGCTGTTCCTGCTCTTCGGGCGCTGGCTGGGGCAGGAGTGGACGTTCGCCACCCACGACACGGTGGACACCCATCAGCTGCGTCTGACGTGCGTCCCGCACTGGGAGCCGGACGCGGGCGGGGCCGGTCCGCTGGCCCGGGTCACGGGCCGTCGGGTCACCCCCCACTTCGAGCACAAGGCGGCCGCCCGACTGGTGGACCACCTCCTGGATCACCTCCTCGCGCATCCCGACGCCGCCGCCGGGGTGCCCCAGCTGGTCGATGAGCTCGCCGGCGGCGCGGGGCTGGAGTGGGCGCGGCGGCGCGTCCTGCTGCACGAGATCCTCAGCACCGACCGCCGGACCGGCACGCGCACCGACGCGCCCGCGCCCCGCTCCGCGGAACCGGGCCCGGCCGGGGAGGGGGACGAGGGGGACGAGGACCGGGAACGGGGCGCGGACCGGGAACGGGCCGAGACCGCGCCCCCGCCGCGGCTCCCGAAGCCGTACGCGTATCCCGACCCGCACCTCGACCCGCACCCGGACTCGTACGCCGACCCGCATCCGGACACCTACGCGGCCCCGGCACCCGGGGATTCTCCCCCCATGGCCCCTCCGCGCCCGCTGCGCACGCCGGTCCAGACGCCCGTCCGGACTCCAGCCCACGAGGCGTACGGGCTCCACGAGGACCTCCGTGACCATCGGCGCGGGAACCACATGCAACGCGGCCTCCTGGCGGCGCGTCTGCGTGCCCTGCCCGACGAGTTGCTCCTGGGCGAGCTGCGCTCCGCCGATCTGCCACCGGAGTCCGTGGAACTCCTGCTCGACGAGCTGGGCAACGAGCACCGCCTCCAGGAGCGCCGACCGGAGATGCGGCACGACCTGTGCGCGGAGGTGCTCCACAACGGCCTGTACTTCACGCCGTACGGACAGGGCCCGGAACCCGTTTCCAGGACGGCCATGGTCACCCGGGCCGCCGACCTCTTCACCTGGGCCGTCGCCCCGCTGGCCCGGGAAGAGCGCTATCTGCGCGATCTGCGTGAGCTGCTCCACCGCATGACCCGGGACAGCCACCCCACCGGGGGCAACTGGCTCCGTCAGAGCATCATCGCCCCGGCGAACGGCCAGGTCCCCGACCTGCCGCCGGTCCTGTGGCAGCAGATCCTGCGCGACGTGCTCAGCCGGGGCGAGCGAGCCCCCTCCACCCCGCAGCCGCCCTCCACCCCGCAGCCGCCCTCTGCCCCGCAGCCGCCCTCTGCCCCGCAGACGCTCTCCGCTCCGCAGCAGCTGTCCGCCTCCCAGCCGCCCTACACCGTCCCGGCCCCCACGACGGTCCCGGAACCCTCCTCCACCCCGCCGAGACCCCCCACCCTCACGTCCCGGCTCTCCGACCTGACGAACAACCCGGGCTGTGTGATGGGAGTCGGCTTCGCCGTGATCGCCGTGCTCATCACCATCGTCCTGATCGTCCTGTGAACCCAGGTGTGTCAAGGTGTGTCCGGGCTACGGAAACGCCCCATCGTGCTCGCGTTCACACCCGTCGTGCTGGAGGTGCAGTCGACGGAGGTCCTGCAGGGCGGCGACGGGAAACGGGTGCTGAACCCACTTCGTCAGATAGCCGTCCTCACCGTGGAGCCGAAGCACCGATTGAGCGGCCTCCATGACGACGTGCCCGAGGAGACCGCGGGTCTGCGTGGAGGTCCAGGAGGGTGTGCCTTCTCGGTCGGGCACGTCCAAGCTCGTGGACATGTCGGGAAACCGATAGATCGCGATATCGACGTCCGAGCCCCTGCCTCGCAGGACCCACCTCACTTCGGCCGGTTCGAGGTCGAAGGAGAAACGCTGGACGGCGAAGGTGCCGTAGAGACCCGCGACACCATGGAGCAGGTCGGCCAGGGCATCGGTGCAGTAGCTGACGAAGCTCTGCCACTGCGAAGAGCTGTCCGCGATGCGGTAAGTCGCCCAGCCACTGCCGCTCAGTTCCCAACCGAACCGGAGATCATTCGTCATCCCGCCCCTCCCGGTGATCGTCCCCGGAGACGGTACAGCGGAGGGGTGCCACCAGCCGCGCTCGTGCCGCTGCCCTCGGCGGGTGGGCGCGTCCCCGGGCGATCATGGGCCACGGGTGGGCCATGGCCGCTCGGGATCGCCAGTGCTAGAAAGGTCACATGGCGAATCGTTTCGCCGGTTTTCGACGCTTTTCACTCAGGCCACTGGTCAGCAGAAGCCCGCGAAGCGTAGCCGGGCAGGTGTTCGTTCTTCAGGTGGCCCTGGTCGTGCTGCTCGTGGCCTGCGGTGTGTTCGCCCTTGCCCTGCAGTCGGAGCGGGACACCACCGCCGAGGCCAAGCGCCGCTCCATAGCCACGGCGGAGACCTTCGCGCACGCTCCCGGGATCGTGGCGGCACTGCGGAGCCCCGATCCGAGCAAGATCCTCCAGCCGCTCACCGAGGCGGCCCGCAAGGCCGCCGGGGTCGACTTCATCGTGGTCATGAACACCAAGGGCATCCGCTACACCCACCCCCTGCCGAGCCGGATCGGAAAGCGGTTCGTGGGCACCATCGGGCCGTCGCTTGCGGGGCAGGTCTACACGGAGAGCGTCCACGGCCCGCTCGGCCACGAGGTGCAGGCCACCGTTCCCATCAAGAACACCGGGGACAAGGTGGTGGGCCTGGTGTCGGCTGGTCTGAAGGTCAAGAACGTGACCAATCAGGTGGACCGTCAACTACCGATCATCCTGGGCGCCGGGGCCGGGGCACTCGTGGTGTCCACCGGGGTGACGGCACTGGTGGGCAGGCGGCTGCGCCGGCAGACCCACAGCCTGGCCCCGGAAGAGATGACCCGCATGTACGACCATCACGACACGGTGCTGCACTCCGTACGCGAAGGAGTGCTCATCGTCGCCGGCGACGGGCGGCTGCTGCTGGCGAACGACGAGGCCAGACGGCTGCTGGAGCTGCCCCCCGACGCCGAGGGGCGACTGGTGTCGGAGCTGTCGAACCTCGACCCCGGGACGGTGGAGCTGCTCGTCTCCGGGCGCGAGGCCACCGACGAGGTGCACTTCGCCGGGGAGCGGCTGCTGGCGGTCAACCAGCGGCCCACGGGGCGCGACGGAGGCATCGAGGGAACGGTCGTGACGCTGCGCGACTCCACCGAGCTCCAGGCGGTCACCGGCCGGGCGGAGGTCGCACGGGAGCGGCTCAAGCTGCTGTACGACGCCGGACTCGGCGTCGGCACCACCCTGGACGTACGGCGCACCGCCGACGAGCTGGCGCGGGTCGCCGTCCCCCGCTTCGCCGACTTCGTCACCGTCGACCTGGCCGACGCCGTGCTGCACGGCGAGGAGCCGGCCCCCACGGCGACGGACCTGCGACGCATCGCCGTGTGCGGCCTCCGGAACGACCATCCGCTCTACGAAAGGGGCCGACTGATCGACTTCGTGCCCTCCACGCCCCAGGCGCGCGGCTACGGCAGCGGCCGCTCCGAACTGGTGACCGATCTGTCGACCGCCTTGGGCTGGCACGCGCAGGACCCGGAGCGCACCAAGGAGATCGTCGACTACGGCATCCACTCCCTCATCGCCGCCCCGATCCAGGCCGGCGGTGTCGTGCTGGGCGTGGCCAACTTCTGGCGCGCCAAGCAGCACGAGCCCTTCGACGAGGAGGAACTGTCGCTGGCGGAGGAACTGGTGGCCCGCGCCGCGGTCAGCATCGACAACGCCCGCCGCTACACCCGCGAGCACGCGGTGGCGGTCACCCTCCAGCGCAGCCTGCTGCCGCGGGCCCTGCCCGAGCAGAGCGCCCTCGACGTCGGCTACCGCTACCTGCCCGCCCAGTCGGGCGTGAGCGGGGACTGGTTCGACGTGATTCCCCTGCCGGGGAGCCGGGTGGCACTGGCCGTCGGCGACGTGGTCGGCCACGGTCTGCACGCGGCCGCCACGATGGGGCGGCTGCGGACCGCGGTGCACAACTTCTCCACCCTCGATCTGCCCCCCGACGAGCTGCTGAGCCATCTCGACGACCTGGTCGGCCGCATCGACCAGGACGAGCAGGGCACGGACAGTGCCGCGGGCGTCGTGGGCGCCACCTGCCTGTACGCGATCTACGACCCCGTGACGCGTCGTTGCGTCATGGCACGTGCGGGCCACCTGGAGCCCGCGCTCGTCCACCCCGACGGAACCGTCACCTTCGTGGACGTGCCGACCGGACCTCCGCTCGGCCTGGGCGGCCTGCCGTTCCAGACCGCCGAACTGGACATCGAGGAGGGCGCCCAGCTCGTCCTGTACACGGACGGCCTCATCGAGGACCGCAGACGTGACCTGGACGTGGGCATGGAACTGCTGCGCGACGCGCTGGCGGGGCACCCAGACCGGTCGCCCGAGGAGAGCTGCCAGGCCGTACTGGACGAACTGCTGCCCGGGCGACCCAAGGACGACGTCGCCCTGCTCATCGCCCGCACCCGGGGGCTGCCGTCCGACCGGATCGCCGACTGGGACGTGCCGCTCGACCCGGCGGCCGTCGCCGGGATGCGCGAGACCGTGTCCCAGAAGCTCGACGAGTGGGGCCTGTCCGAGCTCGGCTTCAGCATGGAACTCATCCTGAGCGAGCTCATCACCAACGCCATCCGCTACGGCTCCGAGCCGATCCACGTACGGCTGATCCACGACCGTACGCTCATCTGCGAGGTGGCCGACAGCAGCAGCACCTCGCCGCATCTGCGGTACGCGGCGACCATGGACGAGGGAGGCCGGGGCCTGTTCCTGGTGTCGCAGATGGCCGAGCGCTGGGGTACCCGGTACACCCCCCAGGGCAAGGTGATCTGGGCCGAACAGGCACTGCCACGGACCACCGGGCAGCCCGGCCCGGGATCGCTGTCGGGTGCGCGGTAATTCGATGGCGCCGCGGGTCGTGTGCCTCTATGGTCGTGCCTGTTCGAGCGGTGACCGAGGGTTGCCGCGGGTGACTTGTGCACGTCTGGTGCATGTCCGGGAGGTGTGACCGATGGCTGTCTTCGAGATGGGCGCTGCCCGCATCCAGAAGTTCATCAAGTCCACCTCCGTGGCCACCGGCTGACCTTCCTCTTCTCTCCGCGCCGGAGCGCGCGTGCCGGGGCCGCCCTTGTGAAGGGTCTCCCTTGACTTCCGCTTTTCTCGCTTTCCCCTCTTCACCGTTCGCCGCGCTCGTTCCCTACGGCTGGGACGACGTCTGGGCCGACGAGTTCGCCCCGTACGCCACCGAAGGGCTGCTGGCCGGGCGGGTGATCCGGGTCGACCGCGGTCAGTGCGACGTGGTCACCACCGATGGGGTGCTGCGCGCGGACACCGCGTTCGTGACGCCGAACGATCCGATGCGGGTCGTGTGCACCGGGGACTGGGTCGCCGTCGAACCCGCGGGCAACCCGCGCTACGTGCGCACGTATCTGCCGCGCCGTACCGCCTTCGTACGCTCCACCTCCTCCAAGCGCTCCGAGGGGCAGATCCTCGCGGCCAACGTCGACTACGCCGTCGTCGCGGTGTCCCTCGCCCTGGAACTCGACCTCGGCCGCGTCGAACGATTCCTCGCGCTGGCCTGGGAGTCCGGTGCGCAGCCCCTGGTCGTCCTCACCAAGGCCGACCTCGTGCCCGACGCGGCGACGCTCGGACACCTCGTCCAGGACGTCGAGAAGACGGCGCCCGGGGTCCCGGTGCTGCCGGTCAGCTCCAGCGCCGGGGAGGGTCTGGACGTGCTCGCGGCGGTGCTGTCGGGCGGCACGTCCGTCCTCCTCGGACAGTCCGGCGCGGGCAAGTCGACCCTCGCCAACGCACTGATCGGCGAGGACGTGATGGACGTACGGGCCGCGCGTGACGTGGACGGCAAGGGCCGCCACACCACGACGACCCGCAACCTTCTCGCCCTCCCCGGCGGGGGTGTCCTCATCGACACGCCCGGACTGCGCGGGGTCGGCCTCTGGGACGCCGAGACCGGCGTCGGGCAGGTCTTCTCCGAGATCGAGGAGCTGGCTGCCGACTGTCGCTTCCACGACTGCGCGCACGAAGCGGAGCCCGGCTGCGCGGTGCTTGCCGCCGTCGACTCCGGTGTCCTTCCCGAACGCCGCCTCGCCAGCTATCGCAAGCTGCTGCGGGAGAACCAGCGGATCGTCGCGAAGACGGATGCGCGGGTGCGGGCGGAGATGCGACGGGACTGGAAGCGGAAGGGGGCGGAGGGGAGGGCGGCGATGGACGCCAAACGGGGTCGTTGGCACTGAGCCTGCGCGGAACGGGGGCCCGGGGCTGCCCCCCCAGGCCCCCTGGGTGGGATCTTCGGCCGCCGGCCGGTGGGGGCTGGGCGCGCAGTTCCCCGCGCCCCTGAGGCGGGGACTTCGCCCCGCATTCCCCGGCCGGCCGGGTCGCTTGGTTGCGGGATCAGGTTCTGGGGTGAGTGCTGTGTCTGAAAGCCGCCAGCCGATGGAGTGGCGGGCGGCGCAGACTGGTAGGTGTGATCGACGCGGAGACCAGGTACGAGGCGGTGCGGAGCAGGGACGCCCGGTTTGACGGGGAGTTCTTCTTCGCGGTGGAGACGACCGGCATCTACTGCCGGCCCAGCTGCCCGGCGGTGACGCCGAAGCGGCAGAACGTGCGGTACTACACGACGGCCGCCGCGGCGCAGAGCTCGGGCTTCCGCGCCTGCCGCAGATGCCGCCCGGACGCCGTACCCGGCTCCGCGGAGTGGAACGTGCGGGCCGACGTCGTAGGGCGCGCCATGCGGCTCATCGGGGATGGCGTGGTCGACCGGGAGGGGGTCGCAGGGCTCGCCGTCCGGCTCGGATACAGCGCCCGCCAGGTGCAGCGGCAGCTCACCGCGGAGGTCGGCGCGGGCCCCGTCGCCCTCGCCCGCGCCCAGCGCGCCCACACCGCCCGTGTCCTGCTCCAGACCACCGGCCTGCCGGTCACGGAGATCGCGTTCGCGGCCGGGTTCGCCAGCGTCCGGCAGTTCAACGACACGATCCGCGCGGTGTACGCCTCGACGCCGAGCGAACTGCGCGCGGCAGCCGCACCACGGGGCGGGAGCGGAACCCGGCGCACGGTCACCCCCACCGCCGGGATCCCCCTGCGCCTCGCCCACCGGGGCCCCTACCAGTCCGCCGCCGTCTTCGACCTGCTCGCCCACGAGGCGGTCCCGGGGGTCGAGGACATCGACGGCACCCCCGGCCGTCGTACGTACCGCCGCACCCTCCGCCTCCCTTACGGCACCGGAATCGTCGCGGTGGACGAACGCTCGCGCGGCTGGCTCGACGCCCGGCTCCACCTCACCGACCTGCGCGACCTCACCACCGCCGTCCAGCGACTGCGCCGGCTGTTCGACCTCGACGCCGATCCGTACGCCGTCGACGAGCGGTTGGGCGCCGATCCCCGGCTGGCCCCGCTGGTCGCCGCGCGCCCCGGCCTGCGCTCGCCGGGTGCCGCCGATCCGGACGAGCTGGCCGTGCGCGCACTGGTGGGGCGGGCGGAGGCCGAGCGGCTGGTGCGGCGGTACGGGAAGGCGCTGGACGCCCCGAGCGGCACGCTCACCCATGTGTTCCCGGAGCCGGCCGTCCTCGCGGAGGCCGAGCCGGACGGCCCCCTCGGCGCGCTCACCGCCGCCCTCGCCGACGGCACCCTGCGGCTGGACGCGGGAGCGGAGCGCGACGAGGCACGGGAGGCGCTGCTGGCGTTGCCGGGGCTGGACGGCACTACCGCCGCGGAAATCCGTACGCGCGCGCTCGGCGACCCCGACGTGGTGCCGCCGGGGGTGGACGTGCCGGACGCGTGGCGCCCGTGGCGCTCGTACGCCGTTCAACACCTCAGGGCGGCTGGGGAGTTGGAGTGAAGCCCCCCGGGGTGGCCGTCGGGAACGTCAGTGTCGCGGTGCCGGGAGCAGGCGCGGTTCCACGCGCTCCTCGACCGCCCGGTCCCCCTCCCGCCGGACGACGTACGCCCCCTTGCCCGGTGTCTCGCTGACGGTTTCGACGAGTTCGGTGCCGCGGTAGACGAGGCCCACGCCGTCGTCGGTGCAGTGGCTGAGCGGCAGTGTGCCCTCGGCGACGAGCCGGTGGACCAGGGGGCGGCGGCCGGGGTCGGTGTCGTAGTGGACACCGTTGCCGTACGGCAGGAAGCCGAGACCGTTGGTGAGCGGGCGCAGTTCGGGGCCGAAGGAGTCGGTGGTGCCGCCCTGGAACCAGCAGAGCGAACCGGCGCTCACCCCGCTCAGGACGACCCCGGCCCGCCACGCGCGACGGAGGATCGCGTCCAGTCCGTGCACGCGCCATACGGCGAGCAGGTTCGCCACCGAACCGCCCGTCACCCACACCACGTCCTGCTCCAGCACCGCCGCCTCGATGTCATCGAAGTTGGGCATGGGAAAGAGGCGCAGCGGCGTCAGGTCGAAGCCCGCCACGCGAGCCGCCTCGCTCATCCGGGCGGCGAAGTGCTCGGCGTCGCCGATCGCGGTACCGACGTACATGACCCGGGGCCGGCGCCCGTGCACGCCCGACAGTTCGACGGCGTGGTGGACGAGCGCGTCGAAGGTCAGCCAGGTGCGGCTGCCGACGCGGTGACCACCCGACGTGGCCAGGACGGTGGGTTCCGTGGCGGTCATGGTCGGTGACCCTACCAAGCGCCGTCGGGGCTCCGGTCAGTCCTCCAGGCCCCAGCTGTGGATGCGCCGGGGATGGATACGGATCAGCTCCTCGCTGAAGTGCGGACCCAAGTCGTGGGGGCCGGTGAGGAGTTCGGCCTCGCCCCGGATGTCGATGCCGCGCACCTTCCACGGCTGGTGGCTGACGATGTCGTCGACGACGAGCGCCACCTTGGGGTTCTTGCGCAGGTTGCGCCACTTCTTCGTGGTGCCCATCGCGTAACCGCCGATCAGGATCGTCCCGTCGTCCTGCGGGAAGAAGCCGACGGGGTTCGCCTGCGGCTGCCCGTGGGCGTCGACGGTGGCCAGCCGACCCAGCCGCTGTGTGGTGAGGTAGGCGCGTTCCGCCTTGCTGAATTCGGTCATGGAAGCAGCCAAACACGCCCGTGCGCGGACCGCATCGGGTCCTGGTCGTAGGTCTCCCGCCCCAAAGCGGCTCGGACGTCGCTGTGTTCGGGACGATCGAACGATAGGTCCTACGAATCAGTGGTGCGGGTGAGTGGGCACGGCCAACGGTGTGACCTTTCGTTGACCGGCCCGAGGGGCAGGGAAGCGATACCGCATGACCCGCGTGATCAAGGCTCGCCATCTCTTCACCGCCCTGGTGACCGTTCTGGCGCTCGTCCCGCCGGCCGCGAGCGCCGATGCGGGGTCCATCACCCACCTCACCGGCCACGGCCACGACATCGACCAGGCCCGCTGGACCGGCACCTGGGAGACCGCCCCCTCCGGAACCGCCCCCGCCCTGCCCGGCGCCTCGATCCGCAACGTCGTGCACACCAGCGTCGGCGGCAGCGCCGCCCGCGTCCACGTCTCCAACCGGCTCGGCACCGCGCCGCTCCAGCTCGCCGCCGTCACGGTCGCGTTGCAGGAGTGGGGCAGGCCCATGAGCCCGAACGCCGCCCCGGGGTCGCTGCGCGTCGCCACGTTCGGCGGCCGCCGGTCCGTGACGGTCCCCGTGGGACAGGACATGATCAGCGACCCCGTCGACCTCCCGGTCCCCGCCGACGCCAACCTCCTGATCTCGGTCCACACCCCCGCCGACTCCGGCCCGGCGACCTACCACCGCTCCGCATTCCAGGCCAACTTCGTGGCCCGCGAAGGGGACCGGACCGCCGACGAGCCCGGCACCGCGTACACCGTCACCCTCGACAACTGGTACTACGTGACCGGCGTCGACGTACTCGGCGCTCCCGCCGCGGGCAGCGTGGTCGCGCTCGGGGACTCCCTCACCGACGGCACCGGCTCGACGTCCAGCGCCAACCACCGCTGGCCCGACCTGCTCGCCGCCCGTCTGCGCACGCTCCCCGAGCACCGCCGGCTCGGTGTCCTCAACGCGGGGATCTCCGGAAACCGCCTCCTGCTGGAGAACGGCGGCCCGAGCGCCCTGACCCGCCTCGACGCCGACGCGCTCTCCCGCGCCGGGGTGCGTGCGGTGATCGTGCTGGAGGGCATCAACGACATCAAGGGCACGCCCGAGCAGAAGGATCCCCTCGCCATCGAGGACGCGTACCGCCGGATCGTGGAGCGCGCCCACGCCCGCGGGATCCGGGTCGTCGGTGCCACGATCACCCCGTACGGCGGGTACAGCGCCTATACGGAGTCCCGCGAGGCGGTCCGGCTGACGGTCAACGCGTTCATCCGCAACGCCGAACTCTTCGACGCGGTCGCGGACTTCGACGCCGTCGTCCGCGACCCGGCCGACCCGCACCGCATCCTCCCCGCCTACGATCCCGGCGACCACCTCCACTTCAACGACACGGGGATGCAGGCGCTGGCCGACGACATCGACCTTGACACGCTCTCTCTCTAAGCGGGCAGCCCCCACCGGGGAGCGTCCGTGTTCGGCCGTACCGGCGTGACGGTCAGGTCAGGGCGGTCGCCCCGTGCGGTGATCAGCGCCGACTCGCCGCGGCGCAGGGTGACGTGGATCGTCCCGTCGCCCACCGTCTCGTACCGAAGCGGCCGTCCCCGCCCGTCCCGCACGTCGATCGCGCCCGCGATGCCGTGCCGTACGACGCAGGGCGCGCCCGCCTCGCTGACCAGCCGGACCCAGCGGGTCGCGCCGCCCTTCCGTACCGCGCTGAGCAGAAAGGCGCCCTGGGTGCGGAAGTCGTGGACCGTCAGGTCCGCCCAGTCGGCGGGCAGGGCGGGGAAGACCCGGACGACGCCGCCCCAGGACTGGCAGACCATGTCGTGCAGGGACTGGGCGGCCGACAGCGGGGTCTCGATGACCGGGCCCGACTCCTTGTACATGGTGTTGGGCTGGATGAAGCGGGTCATGAGCTGGCCGAGGTACTTGAGAGCGTCCTCGCCCTTGCCGAGCAGCGCGGACATCGAGGCGGCGCCCGTGAAGGTGTAGCCCTGGAGAGCGCCCTCGAAGCCCACCCAGTGCGCCAACGACTTCTCGATCAGGGCCAGTTCGTCGGGGGTGCGGCCGGTCAGCTCGTACAGCGGGTACACCGCGAGCAGATGCGAGTAGTGCCGGTGCGACTTCGCGAAGGGGATGTCCGCGCCGATCATGAAGCCGTTGGCGTCGGTCGGGTACGGCACCCGCTTGGCCAGCACCTCGCGCCAGCGCGGCGCCAACTCGTCGTGGACGCCGAGGAGTTCGGCCGACTCCAGCAGGGTGCGGCAGCCCCAGGTCAGCAGCATCAGGTCGTAGTTGCAGTCGCGCGAGTTGCCGCCGTACTCGGGGGAGAAGGTGGCGGGCAGGTGCAACTTCCCGTCCGTGCCCGGCTCCAGGAAGTGCAGGTAGTAGTTGACCGCCTTGCGCAGCAGGGGGAAGAGGACGTCCCGCAGGATCGACTCGTCCATGGTGTGGCGGTAGCTCAGCCAGACGTTGTGCAGGGCCCAGGTGAGGTTGCCGACCTCGGGAGTGGGCGGGTCCTGGCCGGGGATGCCGACGCCGTAGCCGGTGAGGGTGCCCGCCGCGCCGTTGACGAGCTGCGGGTCCGTGGTGCGCGGGATGCCGAGCGAGTCGGCGCGGTACCGGTCCGACACCTCCTTCGACAGATTGCCCCGGAACTCGCTCAACGCCCGGGTCACGGCGTCGAGTTCGAGGTGGTTCGAGCCGTGGATCAGCCAGTACTCCAGCTGGACGTTGAGGTTCCACCAGGTGTTGGGCCAGGGCGTGGACTCCAGCCAGGGGCCGCTGGTCGCCATCACGGGCGCGTCCCGCCGGGCCGCCGACGCCGCCTTGTAGAGCTGGATCCAGTAGAAGCGCTGGATGCGCGCGTCGGGGAGGGAGAGGAAGCTCTTGCGGTAGTAGGCGTGCCACCAGGCGCGATGGGTTGTGGCCAGCAGGTCGTACGGCAGCGCCGACGCCCCGCGCACGGTGGCGAGCGCCCGGCCCAGCGCCGTGGACTGGGGATACGAGTGCGCGACATGCACGTACAGGCATCGTGTGCTGCCTCGCGTCCGTTCCCGCCACGCCGTCACATGCTGTCCACCCGACAGCAGGGGCTGTACGGCGGTGGAGACGCCGTCGTGCGTGGCGACCTCGGCGGGCGGGTTGCCCTGGTAGCCGTCCGGGAGGGGCTTGAAGTCGGCGCGCGGGCTGATCGCGTCCGCCGGGTGGAAGACCCAGCGGAAGTCGCGCTCGCCCTCGCTGGGGGTCACCTCGACGGCGAGGACCGAGCGGGAGTTGTGCACCAGGGCGCGGAGCGTGAGCGTTCCCTTGTCGGTGGTGAGCGTGCCGGTCAGCTCGGCGTCGCGCAGGCCGAGCCGCCAGTCCAGGCCCGTGATCGCGCCGACCGGCTCCAGTGTGAACCAGCCGATGGGCAGGCGGGCGAGGCCGAAGAGGGAGCCGAACTCGGGGCGGTGATCCTGCACCTGCGAGTGCTGGACGTTGAAACGTACGGCTGAGAAGGAACCGGTCTCCGCGCCCGGTTCGGCGTAGATCCCGGAGCCGAGGAAGCCGTTGCCGAGGTACGGGCCCTCGTACCAGGTCTTCGGCATCCGCTGCCAGACCAGATCGGCGTCGTCGAGGACGGTGCGCCAGGGGTCGGAGGTGTCCGCGTGATCGGCCGCCCGGGCCTGGGCGGGCAGGCCTCCGGCGAGCAGGGTGCCGCCGAGGGCGGATCCGGTGGCGAGGACGGTACGTCTGGACGGGCTGGGCATGCGGGTGCCTCCAGGCGGCTCTAGCGACTGCGCTGCGGGCGATTCATCGATTCATCGGAGCTATCCCGCGATGCAACGTAGAGAAGTGACTGCAGCCCGTCAATATGAAGGGAGAGATCCGATGTGTTGGCTCCGTTGGCTCCGTTGGCAGCGCTGTCAGCCCCAGATCACCGTGGCCAGCCATGCGGCCGTGACCAGCAGGCAGGCGAACAGCTCCGTCAGGACGTGCCAGCCGCCCGACCGCATGACCGTCCCCACCGCCGCCTTCGCCGGGCCGTGCCCGCCCAGCCGCGGCCGTTCGTAGAGGTAGATCCCGCCGAGGAAGCCCGGGACCGCGCCGACCACCGGCAGCAGAAGGAAACCCAGCAGTGCCCCGATCCCGGCGTACACGCCCATCCGGGGAGTGGCGCCGGCCTCCCGGAGCCGTCGGGGCGGCAGCCCCCAGCGGATCGCCTGGGCCAGCACCAGGACCACGGTCGCGCCCACCAGTACGCCCCAGGTGAGGGCCCGTGGGTCGGTCAGGGCCCACCACAGGACCGCGGCCCAGACCAGCCACGACCCCGGCACACCGGGCACCAGCACTCCGCACAGGCCGAGCACGATCACCACGCCGACCAGCAGGAGTTCCCACACTCCCATCTGTCCAGGGTGACTGAGCGGGCGCGAGAGCGCAGGTCAGTCGCGGGCCACCCAGCCCTTCTCGTAGGCGTGCCAGCCCAGCTGGAGCCGGGTCGTGACGCCCGCCAGCTCCATCAGCCGCTTCACCCGGCGCTGTACGGTCCTGAGGCCCAGGTCGAGCTGTTTGGCGACGCTCGCGTCGGTCAGCCCCGCCAGCAGCAGGGAGAGGATCTCCAGGTCGGTGACGTCGGGACCGTCCGGCTCCTGCTCCATGACGCCCCGGCTGCCGAGCCGCAGCGGCAGCGCGTCCCGCCACACCGACTCGAACAGGCCCGACAGCAGCTCCAGGAGCCCGCTGGCGTGCACGACGAGGGCGGCGGGCTCCGCGGTGTGCGAGGTGAGCGGCACCATCGCGAGCGTCCGGTCGGCGATCACCAGCTTGGTCGGCACCTTGTCCACGACCCGTACCTGCTCGTCGCGGCTGAGCGCGGCGGACAGTTCGGTGAGGCCGGTGGGCTGGTCGAGTACGGCGCGTTCGAGCACCACGCGGTAGCCGACGCCGCGTCCCGCGGCCTGTTCCTCCGCGTCGTTGTCCATCCCGGAGACCACCATCGGGGTCCCGGTGACCAGCGCGCACACCTCCGTGGTCGCCCCGAGCTGGAGCTGGAGGAACCGCTGGGTGACCGCCGCCGCTCCGATCACCACCTCCACCAGGTCGTGCACGGCGGGTTCGGTGGCCTGGGCGCGGTACTCCTCGGCGAGCAGGGCGGCCGCCAGTTCCGCCTTCTCCAGCTCGTGCCGCTGCTGGGTGAGCAGTGCGCCGAGGGCGACGCCGGGCGGCGCCGCGACCCAGCGTCCCGGGCGGCCCGAGGACTGGGCCGCGAGGCCGTGCCGCTCCAGTCGGCGCAGGGCGCGCTCGGTGTCGTGCTCGCCGAGCGTGAGCCGCCGCGCGAGGTCGGGCACGTCGGCGGCGCCCACGGACACCAGTGCCCGGTACGCCGACTCGTGCGTCTCGTCCAGACCTATCGCTCCCAGCATGCGGCGATGCCCTCCCCGAATCCCGTTCCGGCCGTGACCTGGCGGAAATCGGCCACGGCGCAAACCCGCCTCGGCACATCATCGCCGCAGCACACGTAACTCTGCCAAGATCACGGCACCGCGGCAGCAACAGCCGCCCGTAATGCCCGACTTGGGCCGGACCGGCCTGCGTGGACGTGGGCGGAGTGATCTTGGGAGTGGCACCTTGGGGAGCGCGGCAACGCGCGTCACAGGGGAACCTCAGGGAAGCAGGTCACACTCAGGGCGCCGCCGGGCGGTTCTCCCGTGGGGGGTGGAATCGTCCGGCGGCTTCGACGCCACGTCCGGTTCGACGCGACGTCCGACCTTTCGTCAGCCCTCCCCACTCATACGGCCGTTCGATACGTCACCCGACATGCCGTTCGACTACCAGTCCCGTGGCCGGTTTTTCCGGATGCCCCGTTTTCATCCGGCTCTCGCGGTGGACAATTAGGGGCATGAGCCAGCAGGGGGAGAGGCCTACCGGTCACGAGGACGACTGGTGGAGGCAGCTGTACGACGCCACCGGGGACACGGGGCCCACGCCCGCGGCCGATTCCCTCGACGACCGCTTCGCGTCGGCCGCGGGGACGGTGGGATCGGGGACCGCGCCACCCGAGCCGGACGGGTCTCCCGTCGTCCCTGAGCAACGGGGCGGCGGCGCCACCCCGCGTGGCGAGGCGCTGGGCCGGCGCCTCGCCCGCTGGGACCGCGAGCCCCGGTCCGACCCACCGGACCGCTTCCTCGACCCGGCACGGCCCGCCGAGAACCTGCCCCCCTCGACGAGCGCGGACGCCGCCCCGGGCCCCTCGGAGACCGAGGACGCCGTCCCTTCGGGGAGCGGTGAGAACTACGGCCGCTCGGGGAGCGGTGAGGATCCCGGTGCCTTGTGGGGCGGCGAGGGTCGCGGCTCCTCGCGAAGTGGCGGGGACTCCGGTTCTTCTCGGGGTGGCGGGGACCTTGGCCTCCCGGGGGGTGGGGAGGGATCCGGCGTCTCCCGGGGTGACGGGGACCCGGACCTTTCGTGGAGCAGCGGATACCTGGGCCCTTCGGGGAGCGGGGACGATCCCGGTCCCTCGCCGGCCGATGCGGAGCCCGGCCCTTGGTGGAGCAGTGGGGCCACCGGCTTCTCTCGGAGTGGTGTGGATCCGCGCTCCTCGGGGGGCGACGAAGAGCCCTCGGCTTCCTGGGAACGTCCGCCCGCCGAACCGCCGACCCCCGCGGCCCTTCCGCAGGGACCGACGCCGCCCGGGTTCCACGCCGAGTCGCTCCGTGGCCGTACGTCCAAGGAGTCGCCCGGCGCGGCGGTGCCGCCGCGCCCCACCGCGCCGCCGGATCCCGCCCCGCCCGGCGCGGCCGCCCCCGTGGACGCCCTCCCCGAGCCGGTCCTCACCGTCCCCCAGCAGCCACCCCCCGTCGACTACGTCGGCTCGGGCCCGCCCACCTACGACGCCGAGCCCACCGCCCTCCCGCCCGCCGATCCGGACGACCTCGACGACCTGGTCGCCGACACCGTCATGGAAGGGGCGCGCTACGGGGCGAGCACCCTGCGCGCGGCCTCCGTGCGCGGCGACTCCGCGCGCTTCAGGGGCGAGCCCCGCCGGGACTCCCTGCTCACCGCCCGCTTCGGAACGGGCGAGCACGCGCTGGTGCTGGTGGCGATGGCGACCGGCGCCCGGGCGACCCCCGGCGCGCACCGGGCGGCGGCCGAGGCATGCCGGTGGATCGGGCGCGCCGTGGGCCGCAGTCACGCGCGGCTGGCCGAGGACATAAGGGCGGCCCGTCGCGGCGACCTGAAGTCGGGCCTGCACCGGCTCACCGACCGCACTCTCGGCAAGCTGCGCGCGAGCGCCGCCGAACAGGGCATCGAACCCGAGGAGTACACCGCCGGGTTGCGCTGCCTGCTGCTCACCGGGGACCCCGAGTGCCGTACACGCGTCTTCTTCGGGGTCGGCGCCGGCGGCCTGTTCCGGCTGCGGGACGGCGAGTGGCAGGACATCGAGCCGCGGGTCGCCGAGACCACCGGTGAGGCCGTGGTCGGCTTCGGATCGCTGCCGCACGAGACCCCCGAGGGCGACCGGCTCACCATGGACCTGGGCATCACCACGCCCCCGAGCCCGTACGAACCGGCCCCCGAACCGCCCCGCGAACCCTTCCGTTTCCGCGCCTCCGTCGCCCGACCGGGTGACACGCTGCTGCTGTGCACCGGCGGCCTCGCGGAGCCCCTGCACGGCGAACCGCAGTTCTGCGAGCACCTGACGGCGCGGTGGTCGGCGGGCGAGCCGCCCGGCCTCGCCGCGTTCCTCGCCGACACCCAGGTACGGGTCAAGGGATACGCCGACGACCGGACCGTCGCGGCCGTTTGGGAGGCGTAACGGCGCACCGTGTGAATTCATGGACCCGACGGATGAACCGAGGGACCCACCGGATCCATGGATCACAAAGAGGTGCGTGCAGCATGGCCAAGCAGAACGTCGCCGAGCAGTTCGTCGACATCCTCGTCCGTGCCGGCGTCAAGCGCCTGTACGGCGTCGTCGGCGACAGCCTCAACCCGGTGGTGGACGCGATCCGGCGCAACGCGGCGATCGACTGGATCCATGTCCGGCACGAGGAGACGGCTGCTTTCGCCGCGGGCGCCGAGGCCCAGATCACCGGCAAGCTCGCCGCCTGCGCCGGCTCCTGCGGCCCCGGCAACCTCCACCTCATCAACGGTCTGTACGACGCGCACCGCTCCATGGCCCCGGTTCTCGCCCTCGCCTCGCACATCCCCTCCAGTGAGATCGGCCTCGGCTACTTCCAGGAGACCCATCCGGACCAGCTCTTCCGCGAGTGCAGTCACTACAACGAGATGATCTCCAACCCGAAGCAGATGCCGAGGCTGCTGCAGACCGCCATCCAGCACGCGGTGGGCCAGTCGGGCGTCAGCGTCGTCTCCCTCCCCGGCGACATCGCCTCCGAGCCCGCCCCGGACAAGGCGCTGGAGACCGCTCTCGTCACCTCCCGGCCCACGGTCCGCCCCGGCGACACCGAGATCGACAAGCTCGTCGCGATGATCGACGAGGCCGACCGGATCACGCTCTTCTGCGGCAGCGGCACGGCGGGCGCGCACGCCGAGGTCATGGAGTTCGCGGAGAAGGTCAAGTCCCCGGTCGGACACGCGCTGCGGGGCAAGGAGTGGATCCAGTACGACAACCCGTACGACGTCGGTATGAGCGGTCTGCTCGGCTACGGCGCCGCCTACGAGGCCACCCACGAGTGCGACCTGCTGATCCTGCTCGGCACCGACTTCCCGTACAGCGCCTTCCTCCCGGACGACGTCAAGATCGCCCAGGTCGACGTCCGGCCGGAGCGGCTGGGCCGCCGCTCCAAGCTGGATCTGGCGGTGTGGGGCGATGTGAAGGAGACCCTGCGCTGTTTGACGCCCCGGGTGAAGCCCAAGGGGAACCGCCGTTTCCTCGACAAGATGCTGAAGAAGCACGCGGACGCGCTCGAGGGTGTCGTCAAGGCGTACACGCGCAAGGTCGAGAAGCACGTGCCGATCCACCCCGAGTACGTGGCCTCCGTCCTCGACGAACTCGCCGACGAGGACGCGGTGTTCACGGTCGACACCGGGATGTGCAACGTGTGGGCGGCCCGCTACATCTCGCCCAACGGCCGCCGCAGGGTCATCGGTTCGTTCTCGCACGGTTCGATGGCGAACGCGCTGCCGATGGCGATCGGGGCCCAGTTCACCGACCGGGGCCGGCAGATCGTCTCGATGTCCGGAGACGGCGGGTTCGCCATGCTGATGGGCGACTTCCTCACCCTCGTCCAGTACGACCTGCCGGTGAAGGTCGTCCTCTTCAACAACTCCGCCCTGAGCATGGTCGAGTTGGAGATGCTGGTCGCCGGGCTGCCCTCGTACGGGACCACGAACAAGAACCCCGACTTCGGGGCCGTCGCGCGTGCGTGCGGGGCGTACGGCGTGCGCGTCGAGAAGCCCAAGGACCTCACCGGCGCCTTGAAGGCCGCCTTCAAGCACAAGGGCCCCGCCCTCGTCGACGTCGTCACCGACCCCAACGCCCTGTCCATCCCGCCGAAGATCAGCGCGGAGATGGTGACCGGGTTCGCCCTGTCGGCGTCGAAGATGGTCCTGGACGGGGGCGTCGGCCGGATGGTGCAGATGGCCCGCTCCAATCTGCGCAACGTGCCGCGTCCCTGACCGTTTCCTTGGCCCGCCACCGCGTTCCGTAAGCGGAGCGGCACCACCACCACCACCGAACTCGGGCCGCCGCGCCGACTCCCCGTCGAGTACGGCCATACCCGCAGCCGAGAGTCGGTAGATGGGCCGAGCGCCCGCGGTCAACACGTCGCCGGGGAGGGGAGGCGCCGGGTGGTGCGGGTCCGCCGGGCGCGCCACCGCCGTGCGCCGGGGCCGAACCGTGCGCCTCAACAGGCGTTGAGCAGGGCAGGCAGGGCTGTCCACGGGGCGGATCGCCGTCGCGCGGGCCGGTCCCGGAGAGCCCTGACGTCAGGGCGGAGGAGCCCCACGGGCCGCCGTCGCGGCGCGACGCCGTGCTTCCGCTCGGGATTGGCTGGTGGTTGACCATTCGACATGACTGCCGCGTCCCCGATGGGGCATGGATTCCCGTGAACATGTTCGATCAGGAGGGGAACCCGACATCGGCATGCAGGCGGGGGTCATGAAGAGGCAGGTACGAGGGGGCGGTCCCGTGGCCATCGGGGCCTCCTCGGCACAGGCAGTGGAGGAAGAAGCGACCGACGGCACGAGGGACCCGGCCGCCCCGCAGCTCAGGCGGCGGCTGGCCAGGGCCGATCTACGGGCGGTGCCGGAGGCCCGCAGAGCGCTGAGGGAACTCTTACGGCACTGGGGGAAGCCGGAGAAGTCCGAGATAGCCGAGTTGCTGACCAGCGAACTCGTCACCAACGCCCTCATCCACACCGACCACGACGCGGTCCTGACGGTTACCGTCGAACCCCGCGGACTCCGCGTGGAGGTAAGGGACTTCGTGGGACGCAGGCCCAGACTGCGGGTACCGATCGCCGACGACGGTACGCACGGCAGAGGCCTCGTCCTGGTCCAGTCCCTCGCGGACGCCTGGGGGGTACGCCCCCACGGCGTGGGCAAGTCGGTCTGGTTCGAACTGGACGGCGGCACGGTGTAGTCACCGCGCCGCCGTAATTCCTGTCCGGGGTCCGGCCGTTCAACGGCCGGACCACCCCGGTGTCTCAGCCGAACTGCTGCTCCAGGTCCTTGAGCTTGCGCTCCAGGGAGTCGAGTCGCGGCAGGGCCATGGTGTCGTCCTCCGCGGTGAGATCGACCGTGATCGGGTCACCACTCTTGCGGACGGGCTGAAGGGAGGGCCGTGAGCGTACGGGCAGCTCCGGCGCTATGGCAGGCTCCGCGGTGGCCTGCGCGGGAGCACGCTCCACGGTCGTCTCCAGCTGCTGCCGGCCACCACCGCCGCCACCACGGCCGGGCAGGCCCCGGTGACCGCGGCTGAGCGCCTTGAGGTGCGCCCGCTCGACCCGCTCCTCGTTGCGCCGGCGCAGGCGGTTCTGCTCCTTCTGGCGCTTGTCCTCGCGGACCTCCTCCACCGCCTCGTCCAGCGTGCGGACGTTCTCCAGGAGCATCAGCGACCAGGCGCTGTACGTCTCACGGGGTGCGCGCAGCCAGCGGACGATACGGATCTGCGGCAGCGGACGCGGGACCAGGCCCTGCTCACGCAGCGCGGCACGGCGGGTCTGCTTCAGCGCCCGGTCGAACAGCACGGCGGCCGACAGGGACATGCCCGCGAAGAACTGGGGAGCGCCCGAGTGGTCCACACCCCGCGGAGCGTGCACCCAGTTGAACCAGGCGGCGGCACCGGCGAAGGTCCATACGAGTATCCGGGAGCCGAGCGCCGCGTCACCGTGGCTGGCCTCGCGCACGGCGAGGACGGAGCAGAACATGGCCGCGCCGTCCAGACCGAACGGGACGAGGTACTCCCAGCCGTCCGTGAGTCCGAGGTTCTGCTGGCCGAAGCCGACGAGGCCGTGGAAGGAGAGCGCCGCGGCGACCGCGGCACAGCAGAAGAGCAGTACATAGGAGGCCGTGCCGTAGACGGCTTCCTTACGCCTGCGACGCTCCTCGCTGCGCTCCCACGAGTCGTCGTTGTTGCTGCTCGCGTTCTCCCCGGACCGCTTGCTGCGCGCGAGCACCGCCACCGCCGCCAGCAGTCCCAGGAGCAAAACGGCGCCCGGAAGCAGCCAGTTCAGCGATATGTCGGTCAATCTCATCTGGGGTCCCTTGCATTGGGATAGGGCGTAACGCCCGCCATATTGGCCCACGCCCGTCGACCCTCAGGGGGTTTCGGGGCAAGAGGCCGCCAAGAGAGTGCAAGGGGATGCGCAGGGCGACATTCTGCTCGAACTGCCGCGCGAGGGACGGGAGCTGAGTGCGAATAAGATTACCCGTACGGATGGTTCTACGGAAAGTTCCTGCGACAAGTGAGGAAGTTGTGAAGTGCCTGTCATCTGTCGGGCACCCGCCGGGAGTCTCGATCGGAGTTGATCTTAGGGCACCCGGGAGGCCCGTCCGTACGGCGGGGTCGGTGTTCAATCCCTCGCGGTGGCCGTCAACTTGGCGATGCGGTCCGTGTCGCAGGTGCGCGGGCAGTTGACGCAGGTGTCCTCGGGATCCAGGGTGTAGAAGAAGCAGCAGCTCGCCCGGTCGCGGGTGGGCAGGGACTCCCCGTTCGGGCCGCTCAGCTCCCGGAACGCGGCGGAACCGACGTACGGCCGGGTCGCCCCCGGCAGCAGCAGCTCCAGCTCGCGCCGCGCGCGCCGCTCCTCGCCGAGCAGTTCGGCGACGTACCAGAGACCCTCGACGACCTCGTCGGTCGCCATGCCCCACAGGGCCCGGCCGCGGCGCCGCATGCGCGGGCCGAAGCCGCCGAGGACCGGCTCCAGGTGTTCGGCCGCCGCCGCCCGCACCTCGGCCCGCAGCGCCTCCTCGTCCGGGACGACCCGGGCACCGGGCAGCTGGGCCGCCGGGTCGCCCGGCAGGCAGGCGAATTCCTCGATCCGCACCGCCATCCGGCCGAGCGTGCGCTGGAATGTGACGCGCTCCACAGGGAGGCGGGGCACCCGGCGCAGCAGGAACCACGGGGCGGTGATCAGCAGACAGGCCGGCCAGGCGTACCGGTGCAGCCCGAAGCTCGCCACCACGTCCGGGCGCGCCCGCTGCCCGTAGTCCCTGATGACCTGCGCTTCGTCCCAGGCGAGGAAGGTGTCGAGGTCCGTCCCGCCCGCCGCGAGCCCGGCGGCGCCGACCCAGCCTTCGCCCTCCGGGGCCGCTTCCCCGTGTCCCAGCTCCCGCACGCTCAGCCCCGGAAAGACCTCGGTCAGCCGGGTGTAGGCGTCCGTGACGGCCGAGCGGGCGGGGTGGCCGTCGGCGAGGCCCAGGGGGTCCCTGGCCAGGGCGGCAGCGGACATACGGGGACCCCACTTCACGATCGTTGAAAGGTTAGGCTTACCTTACCCTCGATATCGGATGTTTGAACTGGGGCCATGTGCGCCTATGGTGCTTGACGGACGGGTAACAACCGCCGCAATGACCCCCAAGTACCACCAAGCCCGGAGGAGGACCCCGTGGAGCAGGCCGGTTCGCTGGGCGCGCGCGGTTCCACCGGGTCGGCGGCCCCGGACATCCGTACGGCGTCCGTCCGGGTGCCCGCACAGGCGCGGGCGGCGGACGTCGAGCGGGAGCGGGGCGTCGCCTCGGACGAGTCCCGGTCCGCGTCCGGGGCCCGTGGCGAGCACACCCACAGCGAGCCGCCCATCCCGCACCCCCGCGTGGAGAGCACGCGCGCTGTGGACAGCGCGCGGCCCGTGGAGGCCACGCGCCCCGTGGAGAGCGCGCGCCCCGTGGTCCAGCGGGCCTCGGTCCGCGGGCAGATCCTCGACGCCCTGCGCACCGCCCTCGTCGCGGGCGAGCTCGCCCCCGGCCAGGTGTACTCCGCGCCCGTGCTCGGCGAACGCTTCGGGGTGTCCGCCACACCCGTACGCGAGGCGATGCAGCAGCTCGCCCTCGAAGGTGCCGTCGAGGTCGTACCGAACCGGGGCTTCCGGGTCGTCCGGCGTGGGACGCGCGAGCTGGCCGAACTCGCCGAGATCCGCGCCCTCCTCGAAGTCCCGGTGGTGCTGCGCCTCGCCCGCACGGTGCCCGCCGCGCGCTGGGCCGAACTGCGCCCGCTCGCCGAGGCGGCGGCGCGTGCCGCGTCCGTGGGCTGCCGTGCCACCTACGCGGAGTGCGACCGCGCCTTCCACCACGCGATCCTCGCCCTCGCCGGCAACGACCAGCTCGTGCAGATCGCCGACGACCTGCACCGCCGCGCCCAGTGGCCCCTCGTCGGCGGCCCCGTCCCGCGCGGCCGCGCGGACCTCATGGCCGACGCCGCCGAGCACCTCGCCCTCCTGGACGCCCTGACCGCCCAGGACCTCCCGGCCGTCCAGTCCCTCGTACGAGAGCACTTCGCCGACAGCTAGGGCCGGTACGTCCCCTTCCCCTGGCGGACGTCACGGCTCCGTGGGCGCCGAGCAACAGGACGCGCCGCCGGGAACCCGGACGGCCCCGCACGCGTGTCCCCCGGTACCAGCAGCACACCGGGGGAGAAGACGATGCCCGACCCGTCCTGGCAGGCGATGCAGCAAGCTCAGCAGGCCCAGCAGATCCACCAGAACCACGTACGCCACCACCGCGCGGCGCACGACATGGCCCAGGCCCACGCCCGGCACACCGGGGCGCCCCACACGCACCGCCCCGTGCCGCACACCGGCGCCCGGGGCGGCGGCCTGCGCGGCCTCCTGGTCCTGATCATCATCGTCGGGGTCGTGGTCTACGTCGCCCACGACCCCGAACTCCGGACCGCGGTGGGGAACTTCGCCCGCAACCTCTTGGCACACGTCCAGAGCAACTGACCCGGTCCGGCGAACGCGGGGAGCTGCGCGACCAGCCATGACGAATCCGCAGCCTCCTCGCAACCTCAAGCCGTCGCCGCAGGCGGAGTCAACTGCCGGGCCAACCAGGTGGGCACACCCCCGAGCAACCGGAACAACCGCCCCGCCTCCGCCCGCAACCGAGTCGCCTCCGGCTCGGCCTCGGCGTCCGCGAGCGAGGCCAATGCCGGAGCCGTGCCCACCAAGTACCCCAACTCCTCCCGGATCCGCAGGGATTCACCGAACCCGTGCCGTGCCTCGGCCAACTCCCCGTCCCGCAGGGCGAGTCCGGCCAGGTGCCGCCAGGTGAAGGAGAGCAGAAGCGGGTCGCCCTGGGCGACAGCGCCCGCGTGGGCACGCCGGTACGCGGCCCGCGCGGCCTGCGGCGACTGCGCGAGGTTCTCGGCGAGCAGCCCGCGCCGGAAGTCCAGCAGCGCCCGCCCCGGCGCCCCCGGGGCGATCAGCGCGGCGGCCCGCCCGAGCGCGGCCCGTGCCTCGTCCGCCCGGTCGCGCACCCCGAGCAGCGTGGCCGCGTACGCGAGCTGCCCGCGCTCACAGGCCGCCGCCCCGCGCTCGTCGTCGCTCTGGGCCACCGCCTCCGCCGTCCGCAGCGCGTCCTCCGCCTCGGCCCAGCCCTGCTCGGTGTACAGGCACCGCTCGACGAGGAGCGAGGCTCTTTGCAGTGCGGGACCCGCCGTCCCGGGCTGCAGCAGTGCGGCCGCGTCGACCCAGCAGGCGCGCGAGCGCAGCCGCCATACCGCGGTCTGGAGTGGATCGTCCCCTGCGTTCGTTCCGGAACCAGACATGGCGGTATGCGCCACGTTGCCCTCCCCGAGCACGCCATTGAGCTGTTGAGTGGTGGCATCTCAGCACGGATCGCGGCACCCGGCCAAGGGGGTGGGTGAAGGATTTCACAAAGTCGTGGGACTGGTGCGGCACTTGCTGACACGCGCCGCACGGACCCGTGACCTCAGCTCATGCGCAACGCGAGGAAGAAGTCGAGCTTGTCCTCGAGGCGGGAGAGGTCCCGGCCCGTCAACTGCTCGATGCGGCCGACCCGGTAGCGCAGTGTGTTGACGTGCAGGTGGAGCCGCGTGGCGCAGCGCGTCCAGGAGCCGTCGCAGTCGAGGAACGCCTCCAGGGTGGGGATGAGTTCGGCGCGGTGGCGGCGGTCGTAGTCCCGGAGCGGGTCGAGCAGGCGCGCGGTGAAGGCGCGGCGTACGTCGTCCGGAACGAAGGGCAGCAGGAGGACGTGCGAGGCCAGCTCCTGGTGTCCGGCCGCGCAGACCCGGCCGGGGCGGGCGGCGGCGACCCGGCGCGCGTGCCGGGCCTCCTCCAGGGCGCCGCGCAGGCCCTCGGCCGAGTGCACGGCGGCGCTGACGCCGAGCGTGAGCCGCCCGTCGTCGTTCAGGCCGGCCGACAGCGGGTCGCGTACGGCCTCCAGGAGGGCGTCCGCGAGCACGCCCGACTCGGAGCCGTCGTGCTCCGCGGAGACCGCCGGAAGCGGGACGAGCGCGATCGCCTCCTCACCCGTATGGGCGACGGCGATCCGGTCGGAGGGCTCGGGGCCGCTGGTCAGCGGGTCGACGAGGATCTCCTCCAGGAGCGACTGGGTGACCGGCCCGCCCTCGACCTCGCCACCTTCCCACTCGACGCGGGCCACCACCACCTGCCAGTGCGGTGCGGCGCCGAGCCCGGGCAGCAGCACCGGCGCGGCGACGCGCAGCCGGGCCGCGATCTCCGCGGGTGCCGCCCCCGTCTGCACCAGTTCGAGGACCTCCTGAGCGAGCCGGCGCCGTACCGTGCGCGCCGCGTCCCGCCGGTCCCGCTCGACCGCGATCAGCTGGGTGACGCCCTGGAGCAGGTCGAGCCGCTCCGCGGGCCAGTCACCGGCGTCCGCCTCGACCGCGAGCAGCCAGTCGGAGAGCACCGTCTCGCGCACATCGCGGGAGGCGGCCGCGGAGCGCCCGGAGGAGCGGATCGGGAAGAGGGAGTACGTCGTCGTGCCCACGAGCACCCGGTGCGGTCCGCGCCGCCCGGTGCGTGCCGCCGCGAGGTGTTCCGCGGCCAGCTTCGCGGACACGTCGGCGGGCAGCGCGGCCCCGGCGAGCTTCGAACCGGCGATGGGGCGTCCGGTGGGGGAGAGCACCCAGGCCCGCAGGTCCAGGTCGGTACCGAGCAGGTCGAGGACCACGTCGGGGCCGCCGCCCGCCGGGCCGGACGTCATCATCCGCCGGTGCCGGTCCACCACGGCCGCGAGGTCCCCGGCGCGCTCGCCCGAGACCTGTCGTACGACATGCTCGGTGATCGTCGCGAACGCCACCGACTCGTGCACGGCGAACAGCGGCAGCCGGTGCCGGACGCAGGCCAGGACGAGGTCCTCCGGGATGTCGCCGAGCTCCGCCTCACCGGCGGCGAGGGCCGCGACCCCGGCGGCCGCCAGGATCCGTACGAAGGGCTCGGAGTCCGCGGCGCCGTGCCGCCAGGCGAGCCCGGTGAGGACCAGCTCGCCGCCGGAGAGGTAGCGGCTGGGGTCCTTGAGGTCCGTGGTCATCACACCGCGTACGGTGCGGTCCAGCTCGTCCTCGCCGCCGAGCAGCCGCAGGCCCAGCGCGTCGGTGTCCAGCAGTGCGCGCAGCCGCATTCTCGTCGCCGCCGTTCTTGTCTCGAAATCTACGATGGATCTGAAGGTGAGCAATGGGCGAGCGGGTCCGCGAGCCGTACTCCCTGGTCCCAGCGTGTGCTGGATGTTTCCTGTCGTTTCCCTAGGGCTGTATCGGAAGTTTCCAGAGGAAAACGAGGAGGTTACTGATGACCTCCGTTCATACGAATCTACAAGATGACCGCCCTGGCCAGCCAACTCCTTCATGGTTTCGGTGACTGACCCCGGTGGAGGACAGCACGGTGTACTGACCTCACTCCACGTGAACAACTCATGAACGAGCCCGGGCCGCCGCACACGATCTGGCTTGATCAGAACGACCCACGATACGAAGAAGAGAGCCACTCATGGACTTCCTTCGCCCCGCCAGCTGGGAGGAGGCGCTCGCCGCGAAGGCCGAGCACCCCACCGCTGTGCCGATTGCGGGTGGCACCGATGTGATGGTCGAGATCAACTTCGATCACCGCCGGCCCGAGTACCTCCTCGACCTGAACCGCGTCGGCGAGCTGAGCGAGTGGGAGGTCGGCGAGGAGAGCGTGCGCCTGGGCGCCTCCGTCCCGTACACCCGGATCATGGAGAACCTGCGCGGCGAGCTTCCCGGCCTGGCCCTGGCCTCCCACACCGTGGCCTCTCCCCAGATCCGCAACCGTGGCGGTGTCGGCGGCAACCTCGGCACGGCCTCCCCGGCCGGCGACGCCCACCCCGCCCTCCTCGCGGCCGGCGCCGAGGTCGAGGCCGAGTCCGTACGGGGAACGCGCCTGATCCCGATCGACACGTTCTACACCGGCGTGAAGCGCAACGCGCTCGCGCCCGACGAGCTGATCCGCGCCGTCCACATCAAGAAGGCCGACGGCCCCCAGCAGTACTCCAAGGTCGGCACCCGCAACGCCATGGTGATCGCGGTCTGCGCCTTCGGCCTGGCCCTGCACCCCGAGACGCGTACGGTCCGCACCGGCATCGGCTCCGCCGCGCCCACGCCGGTCCGCGCCAAGGCGGCAGAGGAGTTCCTGAACGCCGCGCTCGAGGAGGGCGGCTTCTGGGACAACGGCAAGATCATCACCCCGTCGGTCGCCAAGCAGTTCGCGGACCTCTGCTCCGCCGCCTGCAACCCGATCGACGACGTCCGGGGCACCGCGAGCTACCGGCGCCACGCGGTCGGCATCATGGCGCGCCGCACCCTGACCTGGACCTGGGAGTCGTACCGCGGCACTGACGGCCAGACATTCCAGAAGGACGGTGTCGCGTAATGCGTGTCAATTTCACGGTCAACGGCCGTCCCCAGGAAGCCGACGACGTGTGGGAGGGCGAGTCCCTGCTGTACGTGCTGCGCGAGCGGCTGGGCCTGCCCGGCTCCAAGAACGCCTGCGAGCAGGGCGAGTGCGGTTCCTGCACGGTCCGCCTCGACGGTGTGCCGGTGTGTTCGTGTCTGGTCGCGGCCGGCCAGGTCGAGGGCCGCGAGGTGGTCACGGTCGAGGGCCTCGCGGAGTTCGCCAAGCAGCGCGCGGAGCACGGCGGTTGCGCCACCGGCTCCTGCGGCACCTCGCTGGACGAGGCCAGGCGCTGGGAGTCGAAGCCCCAGGACTCCCACACGGGCGAGGGCGGACAGCTCTCTCCGATCCAGCAGGCGTTCATCGACGCCGGCGCCGTCCAGTGCGGCTTCTGCACCCCGGGTCTGCTGGTCGCCGCCGACGAGATGCTGGAGCGCAACCCCACGCCGACCGACGCGGACATCCGCGAGGCGCTCTCCGGCAACCTGTGCCGGTGCACCGGCTACGAGAAGATCATGGACGCGGTCCGCCTCGCGGCCGCCCGGCAGTCCGAGGCGGTCTGACCATGGGAACCACGGGTACACCCACCAACCTCACGCAGGGCTCCAAGACCAGGGGCGGCATCGGCGAGTCGACGCTCCGCCCGGACGGCATCCTCAAGGTCACCGGCGAGTTCGCGTACTCGTCCGACATGTGGCACGAGGACATGCTCTGGGGCCAGATCCTGCGCTCCACGGTCGCCCATGCCGAGATCGTCTCCATCGACACCGGCGAGGCCCTCGCGACGCCCGGCGTCTACGCCGTCATGACGTACGACGACCTGCCGACCGAGGTGAAGAACTACGGCCTGGAGATCCAGGACACCCCGGTCCTCGCGCACGGCAAGGTCCGCCACCACGGTGAGCCGGTCGCGATCGTCGCCGCCGACCACCCGGAGACCGCGCGCCGTGCCGCCGCCAAGATCAAGGTGGAGTACCGCGAACTGCCGGTCATCACGGACGAGGCGTCCGCGACCGCGCCGGACGCGGTCCTGATCCACGAGGGCCGCGACGACCACCACATCGGCCACGTCCCGCACCCCAACATCGTGCACCGCCAGCCGATCGTCCGCGGCAACGTCGAAGAGGCCGCCAAGAAGGCCGACTTCATCGTCAAGGGCGAGTACACCTTCGGTATGCAGGACCAGGCGTTCCTGGGCCCCGAGTCCGGTCTCGCCGTGCCCGCCGAGGACGGTGGCGTCGACCTCTACATCGCCACCCAGTGGCTGCACTCCGACCTGCGCCAGATCGCGCCCGTCCTGGGCCTGCCCGAGGACAAGGTCCGGATGACGCTCTCGGGCGTCGGCGGCGCGTTCGGCGGACGCGAGGACCTGTCGATGCAGATCCATGCCTGTCTGCTCGCCCTGCGCACCGGCAAGCCCGTCAAGATCGTCTACAACCGTTTCGAGTCCTTCTTCGGGCACGTGCACCGCCACCCCGCGAAGCTCTCCTACGAGCACGGGGCGACCAAGGACGGCAAGCTCACCCACCTGAAGGCCCGGATCGTCCTGGACGGCGGCGCCTACGCCTCCGCCTCCCCCGCGGTCGTCGGCAACGCCTCCTCGCTGGGCGCGGGCCCGTACGTCGTCGATGACGTCGACATCGAGGCCATCGCCCTCTACACCAACAACCCGCCCTGCGGCGCCATGCGCGGCTTCGGCGCGGTCCAGGCCTGCTTCGCCTACGAGGCCCAGATGGACAAGCTCGCCGACATGGTGGGCATGGACCGGGTGGCCTTCCGTCAGCTCAACGCGATGGAGCAGGGAACCGTCATGCCGACCGGACAGGTCGTCGACTCGCCGGCCCCGGTCGCCGAACTCCTGCGCCGGGTCAAGGCGATGCCGCTGCCGCCGGAGCAGCAGTGGCTCAGCGCCGGCGAGGCGGCCGACGTACGGCAGCTGCCGGGCGGCCTCTCCAACACCACGCACGGCGAGGGCGTCGTACGCGGTGTCGGCTACGCGGTCGGCATCAAGAACGTCGGCTTCTCCGAAGGCTTCGACGACTACTCGACGGCCAAGGTCCGCATGGAGGTCGTCGGCGGCGAGCCGGTCGCGACCGTGCACACCGCGATGGCTGAGGTCGGCCAGGGCGGCGTCACCGTCCACGCGCAGATCGCCCGCACCGAGCTGGGCGTCACCCAGGTGACCATCCAACCGGCCGACACCCAGGTGGGCAGCGCCGGTTCGACGTCCGCGTCGCGGCAGACGTACGTCACCGGTGGCGCCGTCAAGAACTCCTGCGAACTCGTCCGCGAGAAGGTCCTGGAGCTGGGCCGCCGCAAGTTCGGTACGTACCACCCCGCTTGGGCGACCGCGGAGCTGCTCCTGGAGGGCGGCAAGGTCGTCACCGACGGCGGCGAGGTCCTCTGCGACCTGGTGGACGTGCTCGGCGACGAGTCCGTCGAGATCGAGGCCGAGTGGCGGCACCGCCCGACCGAGGCCTTCGACCTCCGCACCGGACAGGGCTTCGGCCACGTCCAGTACACGTTCGCCGCGCACCGCGCGGTGGTCGAGGTCGACACCGAGCTCGGGCTGGTCAAGGTCATCGAGCTGGCCTGCGCCCAGGACGTCGGCAAGGCGCTCAACCCGCTGTCCGTCATCGGCCAGATCCAGGGTGGCACCACCCAGGGCCTGGGCATCGCGGTCATGGAGGAGATCATCGTCGACCCCAAGACCGCGAAGGTGCGCAACCCCTCCTTCACGGACTATCTGATCCCCACGATTCTCGACACGCCGACCATCCCGGTCGACGTGCTCGAACTCGCCGACGACCACGCCCCGTACGGGCTCCGTGGCATCGGAGAGGCCCCGACCCTGTCGTCCACCCCGGCCGTCCTCGCGGCGATCCGGAACGCGACGGGTCTGGAGCTCAACAGGACGCCGGTACGTCCCGAGCACCTGACCGGCAAGTAGTTCTCTGTTCGTCTCGGGCCGTCCCCCGGGTCGTGCACCATCCCAAATCCCGTAGCAACCACCGTGGTTGCTGACGCGGGTGCCCCTGTGAACCTTGGGAGATGGCACCATGACCCAGCAGTCAGTGGAGCCCAGGACCGTCGCCGACGACGCGGGTGCGGGTACCCGCGTCCCGGCCGGGCGGTCCTGGCTCGACCGTTACTTCCACATATCCCAGCGGGGATCCACGGTCGCGCGTGAGGTGCGCGGCGGCGTCACCACCTTCATGGCGATGGCGTACATCCTCCTGCTCAACCCCCTGATCCTGTCCGGCAAGGACGCGGCGGGGCACACGCTCGGCCAGAACGCGCTGATCACCGCGACCGCGTTCGCGGCGGCCTTCAGCACACTCCTGATGGGCTTCTTCGGCAAGGTTCCCCTGGCCCTCGCCGCCGGACTCTCCGTCTCCGGAGTGCTCTCCTCGCAGGTCGCTCCGCAGATGACCTGGCCGCAGGCCATGGGCATGTGCGTGATGTACGGAGCGGTCATCATGCTCCTGGTCGTCACCGGCCTGCGCGAGATGATCATGAACGCGATCCCGCTGGCGCTGAAACACGCCATCACCATGGGCATCGGCCTGTTCGTCGCGCTGATCGGCTTCTACAAGGCCGGTTTCGTGCACCAGGGGAAGTCCACCCCGGTCACTCTCGGCCCGGCCGGTGAACTCGCCGGCTGGCCGGTCCTGCTCTTCGCCGCCACGCTGCTCGCCATCTTCATGCTGCAGGCGCGCGGCATCCCCGGCGCGATCCTGATCGGCATCGTCGGCGGCACCGTACTCGCCGTGGTCCTCAACGCGCTCGGCGTCATCGCCCCCAAGCAGTGGGCGAGCGGCGCCCCCGAACTGCACGGCAGCGCGGTCTCGTTGCCGGACTTCTCGCTCTTCGGCAAGGTCGAGTTCGGCGGCTGGGGCGATGTCGGAGTGATGACGGTCGGCATGATCGTCTTCACGCTGGTCCTCGCCGGGTTCTTCGACGCGATGGCCACCATCATCGGCGTCGGCACGGAGGCGGGGCTCGCCGACGCGCAGGGCCGGATGCCGGGTCTGTCCAAGGCGCTGTTCATCGACGGCGCGGGCGGAGCGGTCGGCGGGGTCGCGGGCGCGTCGGGCCAGACGGTCTTCGTCGAGTCCGCGACCGGGGTCGGCGAGGGTGCCCGTACGGGCCTCTCCTCCGTCGTCACGGGTCTGTTCTTCGCGGCCTGTCTCTTCTTCACCCCGCTGACGGCGATCGTCCCCGGCGAGGTCGCGGCGGCGGCACTGGTCGTCATCGGCGCCATGATGATGATGAACGCCCGCCATGTGGACTGGGCCGACCGCGCCACCGCGATCCCGGTCTTCCTGACCGTCGTCGTCATGCCGTTCACGTACTCCATCACGGCGGGCGTCGCGGCCGGAGTGCTGTCGTACGTCGCCATCAAGATCGCCCAGGGCAAGGCCCGGGAGATCGGGGCGTTCATGTGGGGCCTGGCGGCGGTCTTCCTCGTCTTCTTCGCCCTGAATCCGATCGAGAGCTGGATGGGCGTGCACTGACACGCCTCTTGCGGTCCACGACCCTCCACGCACCCCCTGTTAAGGAGACCGAGACATGCTGGACATCGCCGAAGAGCTGCACCGGTGGGTCGAGCAGGGACGCGATTTCGCCGTGGCCACCGTGGTGGCCGTCAGCGGCAGCGCGCCCCGCCGGCCCGGCGCCGCACTTGCCGTCGACTCCGACGGCACGGCGATCGGCTCGGTCTCCGGCGGGTGCGTGGAGGGCGCGGTCTACGAACTGTGCCGGCAGGCGCTCGAGGACGGCGAGAGTGTCCTGGAGCGCTTCGGATACAGCGACGAGGACGCCTTCGCCGTCGGTCTGACCTGCGGCGGCACCATCGACATCCTCGTCACACCGGTCCGCGCGGGCGACCCCGCCCGGGCGGTGCTCGGCTCCGCGCTGGCCGCCGCCGCGAGCGGGGAGGCGGCGGCGGTCGCGCGGATCGTCAGCGGTCCCGCCGAACTCAGGGGCCGGGCGCTGCTCGTCCGCCCCGACGGCTCGTACGAGGGCGGCTTCGGCGCCCATCCGGAGCTGGACCGCACGGTGGTCGGCGAGGCGGGCGCCTTCCTGGACGCGGGCCGCACCGGCACCCTGGAGATCGGAGAGCAGGGCTCTCGTTGCGGAGCACCGCTCACGGTTCTCGTCGAGTCGTCCGTGCCGCCCCCGCGCATGATCGTGTTCGGTGCGATCGACTTCGCGTCGGCGCTGGTCCGCATGGGCAAGTTCCTCGGATACCGCGTGACGGTGTGCGACGCCCGCCCGGTCTTCGCGACCGCCACCCGCTTCCCCGACGCCGACGAGATCGTCGTCGAGTGGCCCCACACGTACCTGGAGCGCACGGAGGTGGACGCCCGGACCGTCCTGTGCGTCCTCACCCACGACGCCAAGTTCGACGTACCGCTGCTGCGGCTCGCGCTGCGGCTTCCGGTCGCGTACGTCGGCGCGATGGGCTCCCGGCGCACCCACCTGGACCGCAACGACCGCCTGCGCGAAGTCGGCGTCACCGAGCTGGAGTTGGCGCGCCTCAGGTCCCCCATCGGCCTCGACCTGGGCGCCCGCACCCCGGAGGAGACGGCCCTGTCCATCGCCTCGGAGATCGTGGCCAACCGGCGCGGGGGGAGCGGGGTGTCGCTCACCGGGGCACACACGCCGATCCACCACGACGCGATGTCGGTTCCGGCGCGGCGGATCGGGTCGGTGGCCTGAGCCGCGTCGGCGACGGGGGAGTGCGGGGGTGATGCGGCCGCCGGTCGGCTACTGGGGGGCCGGGCCCGGCAGTTCCCGGTCCCCGGAGGTGAGCTCATCGAGGTCCCGGGCGAACTCCTCGGTGTCCAGGAGCGGAAGGTCCAGGACATCGGTGGGCAGCCCTGTCGGGCCCTCCGGACCGAACAGCGACTGCTCGGTCCAGATGCACTTTCCGGTCGCCGTGTAGCGGGTACCCCAGCGCCGGGACAGCGCCGTGACGAGTTGCAGTCCGCGTCCGCCTTCGTCGGTCTCCGACGCCCGGCGGATGCGCGGCACGGTCAGACTCCCGTCGAAGACCTCGCAGACCAGCTCGGGTCCGTGCAGCAGGCGCAGTCGCACGGGTCCCTTCGCGTGGCGCACGACGTTGCCGACCAGTTCGCTCGCGAGGAGTTCCGTGGTCGGCGTCAGGTCGTCCAGGTCCCAGGTGTGGAGCTGCTCGCGGATGTGGCGGCGGGCCTGCCCGGCCGCTCGTGGGTCCTCGGGGAGCAGCCAGGAAGCCATGTTGTCCTCGGTCAGCGCGTGCAGGCGGGCGATGAGGAGGGCCGCGTCGTCGGCGGTGGAGTGCTCGGAGGGGAGCAGTCCTGCGGTGACGGTGTCGCAGAGGCGCTCCAGGTCGGCCGCCGTGTCGCCGGGACCCTCGTGTGCGGCTCGCAGCAGCCGGGCGAGTTCGGCCATGCCGTCGTCGATCTCGCGGGTGGCCGACTCGACCAGGCCGTCGGTGTAGAGGACGAGCAGGCTCCCGTCCGGCACCGTCATCTCGAAGGTCTCGAAGGGCGGCTCCGCCGCGCCGAGCGGCGGATCGGGGGCGACCTCGGGGAAATGCACACTGCCGTCGGGGTGGACCAAGGCGGGCGGGGGGTGCCCGGCGCGGGCGAGGGAGCAGATCTGGGTGGTGGAGTCGTAGAGCGCGTACAGGCAGGTGGCGTAGGACTCCTTCGCCATGCCGCCGACGATGTCGTTGAGGTGGCTCATGATCTCGTCGGGGGGAAGCTCGAGGTCGGCCAGGGTGTGGACCGCTGTGCGCAGCCGCCCCATGGTGGCCGCCTCGGGCAGCCCGTGGCCCATCACGTCACCGACGACCAGGGCTACCCGACCGCCGGAGAGAGGGATGATGTCGTACCAGTCGCCGCCGACGTCCATGCCCTGTCCGGCGGGGAGATAGCGGGCGGCCGCGGTGCACGCCGGCAGTTCGGGCAAGCCACTGGGGAGCAGACTGCGCTGGAGTTCCTGGGAACGGGTGTGCTCGGCGTCGTAGAGCCGGGCCCGCTCCAGGGCCTGGGCGACGAGGGCGCTGATCGCGGTCAGCAGGGTGCGCTCCTCGTCGCCGAGACGGCGCGGCCGGTCGAAGGAGACCACGCACGACCCGAACGTGTGCCCGGACACGGTCAGCGGCATGAACGCCCAGGACTGCTTGCCCGCCTGGCGCGGCCGGACGGCGAGTTCGGGGTAGCGGGCCCTGTACTCGGCGGCTGAGGAGATGAACAGCGGCGTGCCGGTCAGGATCGGGTCCCAGACCGGGTCGCGGGCCACCCGCATACGGCCGTTGATCGTGTCGAGGAAGGTGGGCGGATAGCCGACGGCGCCGACGTTGTACGTCCGGTCGCCCTCGATGGCCTGAACCAGGAGGCCGGTGGCGCCGAACGGCGGCAGCACGTGCTGCGCGACCGCGTCCACCACGTCCCGGGAGGTCGCCGCCTTGGCGAGGGACTCGGTCAGCTCGGCGATCCGGGCGGCGCGCTCGGCGGCGGCCTGCTCGGCGGCGGACCGTTCGTCCTCGTGCCGCCGGATCTCGGTCACGTCGGTGAAGTAGAGGGTGAGGCCGTCGGCTCCCGGGACCAGCCGCAGGTGGAGGCGGCGCCCGGTGTTCGGAGCATCCACGTCGAAGCCGGCGGGCTGTTGCGCGGCGGCGGCCTCCCGGCAGCGCTTCTCCAGATCGGGGACCTGCCGGACGGAGGGAAGCTCCCACATGACGCGGCCGAACAGCTCCTCCTCGGAGGAGCCCAGCATGCGCTCGGCCGCCAGGTTCAGGAAGGTGATCCGCCAGCGTTCGTCCACGGCGAGGAAGCCGTCACTCATATGGCGAAGAGCCCGGCTGAGCGCGTCGCGGGCGGAGCGTGACTCGTTGCTCTCCCATCCCACGCCGACCATCCGTAGGGGTTCGCCCTGAGCGTTGTACGTCGCCCGGGCGCGGGCCCGGGTCCATCCGTAGGTGCCGTCCAGGCGGCGCACCCGGTACTCGGCCTCGAACACCGTGCGGTCCCGGAGCGCCTTCTCCGCCGCCCCCAGGGTCGGCGCCAGGTCGTCGGGGTGGACGATCCTCATCCAGTCCTCGATCCTGCCGGTGAACTCGGCCGGCCTGGTGCCGTAGATCTCAAGGGCGGCCTCGTCCCAGACCAGCTCGCCGGTCTCGATGTTCCAGTCCCACGAGCCGACCCGGACCTCCTCCAGAGCCTGCCGCAGCCGGTCACCGCTCAGTTCCTCCCGGGGCGGCCGAGCGGGCGGCGGTGCCTGCCGCATGCGCTCCTCGGTCCAGGCGATCACGGCCTGAAGGAAACCCCACTGCTCGACGGTGGGCTCCCCCTGGTCGCCCATCACCACGGTGAGCGCGCCGATACCGCGATCGCCGCTGAACACCGGCACGGCCGCCAGCCCGGTCCCGGGCCATGAGACCGCACCGGATCCGGGCTGTTCGCCGGATCCCGGCGCAATCCACACACCGCGGCCCTGGTGCAGGGCCCGGGCCGGGGCCAACGGGCCTTCCTGGTCGATGATCTCCCAGGGCCGGGTGAGGACCGCGGGAAGGCCGGCCGCCGACACCAGGCGCAGCGCGGACATGGGGCCCCGCAGATGGATCATTCCCCCCAGGGCGCCCAGCTCGCCCACCGCGTGCTGGAGCGCCAGCCGGAAGATCTCACTCTCCGTGACACCGCGGTCCACCGCGCTGAGCAGAGCCAGCCGTGTATTCATGATGTAAAGACTACAATTCCCGCGTTTCATGCACCGGCGTGCGACCCGCCGCGGGCACGGAGCGTCAGGATCTTGGGGAAGCCGGCCGCAGCAGCCCTTCCACCGCTCGCCCGAACATCCACCGCCCCGCCCACCCCAGCGGCCGGTCGAAGAACCGCGGCAGCCACCGCACGTTCAGGTCCTCCCGCCAGAGCACCCGCGAGCCCCCGCCCGCCACCGCACGGACCTCGATCTCGGCCCACCCCGTGACGAACGTGCCGCGCTTGACCAGTCGGCACCTCCCCGCGCCCCCGTCCCGGGGCGGCCGCCAGGTGACGACCTCCATCGGGTCGTCGAAGAACAACGGGCCCGCCCCCGACCGCGCGACGAACACCGTGCCCTCGCCGGTCGGCGGCGGCGTGCGCACGGTGACCCGGGTCAGCGGGACGACGGCGGCATGCCGGGGCCAGTCGGTGAGGCGACGCCAACTCTCTTCGACGGGAGAAGGGGACGCGCGTTCCAGCTGGAAGAGGACCACGGCCCGATCGTAGGCGGCCCGACCGTCCGTCCCACTCACCCGCAGCCGCCCTGCGACGCGAGGGGCCGTGGCGGTGCGTCGCAAGCCCGTCGCTCACGTTCGGATCGAGCAGCGGCTCCCTTGCCCGGCCCACGTCTGATCCGGCGGCGACGGGCGCGGCGTACCAGCACGGCCCCGACCCACCCACGACCCCGCGGGTCAGCGCGGCGCGGCCGCGTCCGTCTTCCGGCGGTGCCGCCCCACGTCGTAGAGCTGCCCGAAGTACGGCCCCTCATCGTCACTGGCGTCGAGAGCGGCCAGGATCTCGTCCCCGCGCGGATCGTCGCGCAGGGCCAACTGCACGGCCGCGGTGACCCGTACGTCCTCCGTCTCGTCGGTGAGGCACGCCGCGAGCGCGTCCGCGACCTCGGAATCCGCGGGCCCGGAGACCAGCGCGGCGCAGGCCCCCCGGCGGACCTCGGCCACCTCGTCCCGGGTGCACGCGAGGACCGTGGCCAGGGCGTCACGACGCCCGGCGTCGACTCCGTACCGCAGACCGAAGACCGCCCACCCCCGGACCCTGCTGTCGGCATGCCGGGCGAGGTCGTGCAGGGGCCGCTCGGCGCGTGGATCCAGGGCGCCGGACAGTCCCGCGGTCAGGGGTCGCAGCACGCGCGGATCCGGTTCACGCGCGGCCCACGGCAGGAAGAGATCGACCAGCGGGGCGTCGTACGGTGCCTCGTCGCTGTAGTCGAAGAGGTTGAACAGCCGGAGCACTTCCGCACCGAAGTACCGCTCCCGCGGGTCCGGCCGGTCCCGCAGGGCGGTGGCCATGTCCCACGTGGCGCGATCGCGGCGCTGCTGGAGGACATCCGTCGTCACCCACCAGATCTCGTGGTCGACGTCCGGTTCGGCCAGCGCCCTCGACAGCAGCTCGGTGAACGAGGTCCTGATCCCGTACCGGGGCTCCAGCGCCGTCAGGATCGCGCCGTGCCCGGTACGGACCGTCAGGCCGGCCAGCGTCAGCTCCTCGACGCTCACCCCGTGCTCGTCCCGAACCGTCTCGCGCCGCACCGTTCCCGCCGAACCGCTCCTGCGGCGCAGCTCGGCCACGGCATCCGTCTCGTGCCAGGACCGGGCCAGCGCGAGGGCGTCGCGTCCTTCAGGGTCCTTGTGCCACAGCTGCGCCCCATGGTTGATGAGCGCGTTCACGATGTCGGAGGCGCCACGGTCGACCGCCCGCAGCAGCGGGGTCCGGCCGTCCACGACCCGGTCCAGCCGGGCGGAGCGCATCAGGACCTCGACAGCGGCCAGGTCGAAGCCGTCCACCGCCAGGCAGAGCGCGGGCGTGCCCCGGTCGTCGACGGCGTCGGGATCGGCACCGGCGTCCAGGAGGGCCGTCACCGCCTTCACGTCCCCACTCCGCACCGCCGCCGTCAGCGACTCCCCGCCCATGCGCCCCCGCTTCCCTCACCAAAGCCCCGCCGCACGAGACCGACGGCACGAGATGCTAACCGCGCCGCCCGACCGCCCGCCCGTCGATTTCGACCAGCCCACGGACAACTCCCGCTCGTTCCCGTGCTGTTGACACACCGTCCGCCAGACACCAGGCTATCCGGGGAGCACTCCCCGTTTGCACCGCACCCCCCGTGATCAACCGGTCCAGAGATCCAAAGACCCAAAGACCCAAAAGACGCCAGAGACCCAGAGATCCAAAGACCCAGAGAGCAGGAGTCCACGTGCCGGACCAGCCCCACGTCATCGACCCCGCGGGCGCCGACCTCCACGGTGAGGCGGAGCTGCTGCGCGAGCGCGGTGCCGCGGCCCTCATCGAACTGCCGGGCGGGATAAGGGCCTGGGCGCCCACCCAGTACGAGATCCTCAAGCGGCTCCTGGCCGACGACCGGGTCTCCAAGGACCCCAACCAGCACTGGCCCGCCTGGATCAGCGGCGAGTACCGCGAGAGCTGGATCACCCTCTGGGTCGGCGTGACCAACATGTTCACCGCGTACGGCGCCGACCACCGCAGGCTGCGCAAACTCGTCTCGCCCGCGTTCACCAAACGCCGTACGGACGCGCTCAAGCCCCGCATCGAGGAACTCGCCGCCACCCTGCTCGACCGGATGGCCGAGGCCCCCGACGGGCGGGTCGACCTCCGGTCCGCCTACGCGCACCCGCTCCCGATGCAGGTGATCTGCGAGCTGTTCGGCCTGCCCGAGGACCGGCGCGCCGACACCGCGCGCCTCATCGAGGCCAACATGGACACCACCATCACGCCCGAACAGGCCATGGCCACCTACCGGGAGATCCACGAACTGCTCGCCGGACTGGTCGCCGCCAAGCGTGAGCGGCCGGGCGACGATCTGACGACCGCCCTGATCGCGGCCCGGGACGAGGAGGGTTCGCAGCTCGCCGAGAGCGAACTGATCGACACCCTCCTCCTTGTCATCGGCGCGGGCCACGAGACCACGGTCAACCTGATCGGCAACGCGGTCCACGCCCTGCTGACCCACCCCGAGCAGCTGCTCCGGGTGCGCGGCGGCGAGATCCCCTGGAGCGAGGTGATCGAGGAGACCCTCCGCTGGGCGCCCTCCATCGCCAACCTCCCGCTGCGGTACGCCGTCGAGGACATCAAGCTCCCCGACGGCACGCTGATCGCTCGGGGCGACGCGATCCTGGCGACGTACGCGGCGGCCGGGCGCGACCCCCTGCGGCACGGTGAGAGCGCGGGCCGCTTCGACCTCGGCCGCGCGGACAAGGAGCACCTCGCCTTCGGCCACGGCGTCCACTACTGCATCGGTGCCCCGCTGGCCCGCCTGGAGGCGTCCCTCGCGCTCCCCGCGCTCTTCGCCCGCTTCCCGGACCTGAGCCTCGACGGCACCAGCGGCCCGGCCCGCCTCGCCGAGTCCTTCATCGGCCATGGCTACCGGGTACTGCCGGTGCAGCTGGGCTGACGCGGCGCGGCGGTCAAGGGCGGTCAGCGGCGGTCAGGGGCGGTCGGGGGCCGTCAGGGGGCGGCAGACGGTACCTGGCTTCGCCTTCCGGCGCCGGCAGCTGCGGTCTGTTCAGACGTCCAGCAGCGCCTGCGCCCGCACCGGCAGCCCGCTCTCGAACGACCGGTTCGCGGCGAGGCCCGTCACCAGGGACCGTGCCCCGTCCACCGCGTCCGCCGCCCGCCCGAGCGGATCGGCCCCGTCCGTCCGCTCCCCGAACAGATCGGCCAGCATGCGGACGTCCCCGCCGCCGTGGCCTCCCTCGCCCGTCGGCACCTTCACCTCCTGCGGTGGCTCCCAGAAGCGGCGCAGCAGCAACTCCGTGCGCCCGGCCTCGTCGCCCACCGCCGCGCCGTGCATCACCGGGCCCGAGGTCCGCGTCCGTACCGGGGGCCTCGACCACGTGGACTCCTCCACGAGGAGTTCGAGCCGTCCCTCGCTGCCGTTGAAGCAGACCCGGTAGCCCTCCCAGGGCGCGTACGCGGTCAGGTGGTAGGTGAGGGTGGCACCGGACGCGTAACGGACCAGGACCGCCATGTCGTCCTCGATGGTCACCCCGGGCCCGAACACGTTCTGGTCCCGGTGGTAGCCGTCCTCGTGCTCGGCGTCGAGATACAGCGCGCGCAGTGCCGGTGAGTCCGCCAGGTGTACGGCGAAGGGGTCGTCCCGCGCCGCCGGGGAGCCGTGGGCCCGGGTGTACGGGCGGGCCAGGTCGCGGCGTTCGCCGGCCGTGTCGCCGTAGAAGAAGAGGCCGCCCTGCGCGTAGACGGTCTCGGGGCGGGTGCCCAGCCACCAGTTGACCAGGTCGAAGTGGTGGGTCGACTTGTGGACCATCAGGCCGCCGGAGTTCGCCTTCTCGCGGTGCCAGCGGCGGAAGTAGTCGGCGCCGTGCCGCAGGTCGAGCAGCCACTCGAAGTGCACCGAGCCGACCTCGCCGATCCCGCCGGACGCGAGGATCTCCCGTACGGCCGAATGCACCGGGTTGTAGCGGTAGTTGAAGGCGACGCGGACCTCGCGGCCGGTGCGCCGCCGGGCGTCCAGGATGCGGCGGGCGCGGTCGGCGTCGGTGGTCATCGGCTTCTCGGTCACCACGTCGCAGCCCGCCTCCAGGGCGCGCACGATGTACGCGTCGTGGGTGCGGTCCACGGTGCACACCACGACCAGGTCGACGCGCTCGCGGCGCAGCATCAGGTCGAAGTCCTCGGCCGCGTACGCCGGTACGGGCGCCCGGCCGGGGTGGGCCGCCGCGATCCACTCGTTGTGCACCGCCATGCGGTGGGTGTTCACGTCGCAGAAGCCGACGAGGTCGACGCGGTCGGCGTGCGGGCCGGTCAGCGCCTCGGTGTACAGCTGCGCGCGGGCGCCGAGGCCCACCACGGCCGCGCGGCGGCGTGGGGAGGCGGGGGTCATACGGTCTCCGTCCGTCCTGGGGATCCGTGCTGCCGATCCGTGTACGGGTCTTGTAGTGACATCCGCACATTACCTAGGGTCTTTCCAGGTGCAAGCGCTTTCTGGATGGGAGGAGTGACTCACTCATGCCCGGGAACAGGACAATGAAGTCCCGTACCGCAGCACTCGTTCTCGCGTTCTGCGCGACGCTGGCGGCGGGCTGCTCGGACTCGGGAGGATCGAGCGGCACGGGTGGGAAGGTCGTGCTCCGCTACACGTGGTGGGGCAACCCCGACCGGGCGGCCAGAACGGAACAGGCCGTCTCACTCTTCGAGAAGAAGCATCCCGGGATTCAGGTCCAGACCTCGTTCGCGGGATACGACGCCTACAAGCAGAAGCTGGCCACCCAGGCGGCCGGCGGCGACGCCCCCGACGTGATGCAGCTCGACTACCGGATGATCGACCAGTACGCGTCCGGCGGTGTGCTCCTCGACCTCGGCAAGCGGACGGCGCTGCGCACCAACGACATCGACGCGGGGCTGCTGGCCACCGGAGTCGTGGACGGCAAGCAGTACGCCGTCCCGCAGGGCCGCGGCACCGAGACCGTGGTCTACGACGCGAAGCAGTGGAAGGCGGCCGGGGTCGCCCCGCCCGCCAAGGGCTGGACCTGGGACGAGTGGGCCGACGCCGTGCGCGCGCTCGGGAAGAGGTCCCACAAGCCCGGCGCCACCGACCCGGGGCAGAGCGAGGACGCCTTCGAGGTGTGGCTGCGCGGCCAGGGCAAGGCCCTCTACACCAAGGACCGGCGGCTCGGCTTCACCGCCGACGACCTGGCCCGCTGGTGGACCTTCACCGACGGACTGCGGCGCGAGGGCGCGGTCTCGCCCGCCGAACAGACCACCCAGCTCGACGGCTCGGTCGAGAACACCCCGCTCGGCCGCGGCAAGGCCGTCTCCGACTTCAACTGGGACGCCCCCTCCAGCGGTTATCTCGCGCTCGTCCCGGACGGCCCGGCCCTCGCGCCCATGCCCTCGGGCGCGGACGGCACCCCGGGCCAGTACTTCAAGCCGTCCATGTTCATGGGCGCCGCCGCCGACACCGGTCACCCCGACCAGGCCGCCCAGCTCATCGACTTCATGCTCAACGACCCGGGGGCCGCCGCCATCCTCGGCGCCACCCGCGGCATCCCGGTCAACGAGTCGATCCGGAGGGACCTCACCCCGGACCTCAAGGACTTCGACAAGACCGTCGCGGACTTCCAGGGCTCACTGGAAGGCAGCCTCAACGCCCCACCACAGGCCCCGCCCTCCGGCGACAACGCGCTCCAGACCACCTTCCAGCGCGACTACGACCAGGTCTCCTTCGAGCGGATGTCGCCCCGCGAGGCGGCCAGGAACTACGTCACCGAGGCGAAGGCGGAGCTGCGGTCATGACCACCACCACCGACCTGCCCGCCGGCCGGGTGCGCACCCGCACCGCGACCTCCAAGCAGCCGAAGCGCCGACGCGAGGGCGCCGCCTGGGTGTTCCTCTCCCCCTGGGTCCTGGGCGCCGCCGTCCTCACCCTGCTGCCGATGGCGGTCTCGCTCTACCTCTCCTTCACCGACTACGACCTGTTCAACGCCCCGCACTGGGTGGGCCTGCGCAACTACACGCAGATGTTCACCGAGGACCCGCGCTACTGGCGCTCGGTCGGCACGACACTGACGTACGTCGTCATCGCCGTACCGTTGCAACTGGGGCTGGCCCTCGTCGTCGCGCTCGCCCTGAAGAACATGAAGCGCGGCAAGGGCTTCTACCGCTCCGCCTTCTACGCGCCCTCCCTGCTCGGCGCCTCCATGTCCGTGGCCCTCGTGTGGCGGGCGATCTTCAACGACGGTGGCACGGTCGACCACCTCCTGGGCACCGGCGGCTGGGTCAACCGGCCCGGCTGGGCACTGCTCGCCGTCGCCCTGCTCACGGTGTGGCAGTTCGGCGCCCCGATGGTGATCTTCCTGGCCGGACTCCAGCAGATCCCGGGCGAGCTGTACGAGGCGGCCCAGGTCGACGGCGCCTCCCGATGGCGCCAGTTCCTCTCCATCACCGTGCCGATGCTCTCCCCGGTGATCTTCTTCAACCTGGTGCTCCAGACCATCCAGGCCTTCCAGGTCTTCACCCCCGCCTTCGCCGTCAGCGCGGGCAAGGGCGGCCCGGCCGACTCGACGCTCTTCTACACCCTCTACCTCTACGACCGCGGCTTCGTCGCCTCCCACATGGGCTACGCCTCCGCGATGGCCTGGGTGCTGCTGCTGGTCATCGGCGCCGTCACCGCCGTGCTGTTCCGGACCTCACGCTCCTGGGTCTTCTACGCGTCCGAGGGGGACCGATGACCACGCAGACAAGTACACCGACGCGTACGCCGGTGAGCGCGTCGACCGCCGGCGCCCGCAAGCCGGTCGCCTGGCGGCGGGTCGCCCTGCACGCCGGCTGTCTGGCCGCGCTGCTGGTCATGCTCTACCCGCTGGCCTGGCTGCTCGCGACCTCCCTCAAGCCCGCGAACGAGGTCATCGCCAGTCTGAACCTGCTGCCCAGCCACCTGGAGTGGTCCAACTACACCACCGCTCTCGACGGCGTGAACAACGTCTCCGTGTGGCGGCTGCTCGGCAACTCCCTGCTCATCGCGGGCGGCGCGGTCCTCGGCAACGTCCTGTCCTGCTCGCTGGCCGCCTACGCCTTCGCCCGGTTGCGGTTCCGCTTCCGCGGCCCGCTCTTCGCGTTCATGATCGCCACGATCATGCTGCCGCATCACGCCGTGCTGATCCCGCAGTACATCATCTTCAACAAGCTCGGCATGGTGAACACCTACTGGCCGCTGATCCTGCCGAAGTTCCTCGCCACCGAGGCGTTCTTCGTCTTCCTCATCGTGCAGTTCATGCGGGGGCTGCCGCGTGAACTGGAGGAGGCGGCGCGGATCGACGGCTGCGGCCCCTTCCGGAGCTTCTTCCTGGTCATCCTCCCGCTCACCCGCCCCGCCCTGATCACCACCGCGATCTTCACCTTCATCTGGACCTGGAACGACTTCTTCACCCAGCTCATCTACCTCTTCTCGCCCGAGAAGTTCACGCTGACGCTGGCCCTCAGGTCGTTCGTCGACGCCTCCAGCCAGTCGGCCTTCGGCCCGATGTTCGCGATGTCCGTGATCGCGCTGCTGCCGATCGTGCTGTTCTTCCTCGCCTTCCAGCGGTTCCTGGTCGAGGGCATGGCGAACTCGGGGATCAAGGGATGAGCGCCGACCGCACGGCCCGGGAGCCGGGCGAGATCTTCGGCCCGCGCATGACGCTGTTCGCCGACGTGCTGCTGGTGGGGGTGGTCACCGCGGTCGCCTGTCTGCCGCTGGTCACCGTCCCCGCCGCGCTGTCGACCTCGTGCGCGGTGCTGCGCGCCACCGGCGTGGGCGAACCGGCCACCGCACGGCGGTACGTGGCCCTGCTGCGCGAGCGGCCGTGGGCGGCGGACCTGGCGGCCGGGCTGGTCTGGATCGCGGGCGCGGGGCTGCTCGTGGCGGACCTCGCGCTCGCGGGCGCGGGGCTGCCGGGCGCGCCGGTCTTCGCGGTCGTCGCCGCCACGATCGGCGCGTACGCCGCCGTGATCGCCCTGCGGGCCTGCGCGCGCCCCGCGTCCCGCACCGACTGGCGGGCCGCCGTGCGCGAGGCGGCGGGCGACTCGGTCCGGGACGTGGGCGGCAGCGCGCTGGTGCTGCTCGCCCTGGTGGCGGCCGTACTGTGCGCGTGGATGCTGGTACCGCTCGCGTTCCTGGTGCCGGGCCCCCTGGCGATGGCGCTCACCGCGATCGACGTACGAGACCGCACAGACATTAGAGACCACACAGACGTCAGAGACCACACAGACGTGAAAGACCCCTCCCTCGACCACAGTGACGTGGAAGAACAGCGCGACCTCTCCCAGGAGCCCCAGTGACAGCCCGCAAGACCTTCCTCGCCGCGCTCGCCGACGCCGGTGTCCCCCTCGACACCGCGTTCGTCGAGTTGCTCACCGCGACCGCCGAGACCAGCGCCAAGGCCGTCCTCGACGGGTACGCCGCCGATCTCGTCGAACTCCGTGACGGCGGCGAGGCCCGCGCGGCCACTCGTGCGCTGCGCACCCTCGTCTCGGTGTACGTGCACGAGGGCTCGGTGTACCACCACTCCGCCGCGCTCCTGAGCCCCGCCGCCGAACTCGCCGACGCGCTCGCCGAGGAGCAGTACGACAACGGGCTGTGGGAGCACGGAGCGGACGGCAACCCGGCGGACACCGCCTTCTCGATCGTCGACCTCAGCCTGATCCACCACCTGCTCGACGAGGACGCCCACGAGCCGACCACCGCACTGCGGGCGACGATCGAGCGGATCCTGCGCCTGGCGGGCCCCTCCCTCGCCACCGGTGGCGTCCACACCGCCAACCACCGCTGGCTGGTCTGCGCGGCCCTCTCCCGCATCCACGCCCGCTGGCCCGACCCCGCCTACCCCGAGCGCATCGAGACCTGGCTCGCGGAGGGCGTCGACCAGCTGCCCGGCGGCGAGTACAGCGAACGCAGCCCCAACTACTCGGCCGCGGTGACCAATCCGGCGCTGCTCGTACTGGCCCGCCACTACGGACGTACGGACCTCTACGCGAACGTACGCGACAACCTGGCCGCCAACCTGTACGTCATCGAGCCCAACGGCGAGGTGGAGACGGTCCATTCGCGCCGCCAGGACCAGACGAGGGTCCGCCACCTGCCCGAGTTCTGGCTCCAGTACCGGGAGATGGCGCTGCGCGACGGAGACGGACGGTTCGCGGCGGTGGCCGCGCTGCTCCAGGAGCGCGGCACCGACCAGACCTTCGGCGAGACCCCGATCGGCGAGCGCCTCGCCCAGGTCCTGGACCGGCCGGAGCTGGCCGCCCCCCTGCCCGCAGTGACCTCCCTGCCCGACGACTTCGAGCACCACGACGACAGCTGCCGCCTCGTCCGGGTGCGCCGCGGCACGCACACGGCGAGCGTCTTCGGCGGAACCGACTTCCCGGAACTGCACGCCATCTCGTCCGGCCTGTCCACCAACCCGACCTTCTTCAAGATGCGCAAGGGCGCGGCGATCCTCGACTCGCTCCGGCTGGCCCCGCGGTTCTTCGCACTCGGCCACTTCCGGGCGGAGGGACTCGAGCGCACGGACGACGGCTGGCGGCTGCACGCCGAGGTCCGCGGCGCCTTCCACCACCCGCTGCCCCCCGAGCACCGCCGCCCCGACGGTGCCTACCCCCTGACCGACGACAGCCGCTTCTGGTCCGCGATGGACTTCCCGCACCGCCCGAAGGAGTACCGCACACTGCGCACCGAAGTCCTGGTCCGTGAGGTCGGCGGCGGAGCCTGGGACATCTCCTTCGACCTCTCCGGGGAGGGCTGCGCGAGCCCGCTCGCCCTCGAACTCTGCTTCCGCCCCGGCGGCACCCTGACCGGGGACGGCCTCGAACCCGTCCCCGGCTCCCCGAACACCTTCCAACTCGTCTCCGGCGAGGCCACCTACACCGTCGGCACCGACCACATCACCTTCGGCCCCGGCAACGGCAAGGGTGGCCGCCGGCCCGCGGTGGTCGACCCGGGCGAACGCTACGCCTGGCTGAGCGGCTCCCTGACCCCGGACGGGGTGCGGGTACTGATCACGGGGCGCTCACCGCTGACGTACCGGTTGACGCTGAGGTGAAGTTCGAGACGCACCCTGGCCGTGTTCGGCCTGCTGGCCGGTGCTCGGTCGTGCCGTTGTCGTTCATGCGCCGCCTCGTGTGCGCGGCACGGCCGGCAGTGCCGCGAGGCGGGCGGCGGCGGAGGCGCTGCCGCCCGCGGCGCGGAAGGACTCCCCCACGGCCTCGGCAGCCTTCCGGTGGCCCCCGGCCGGGTCGAGGACCGTCTCGACCGCCGCGCGGATCCTGGCCGCGTCGGCGCGGCCGAACCGCAGCCGTACCCCGGCGCCCGCGTCCACGACCTGCCCGGCGACGATCGGCTGGTCGTCGCGGATCGGCGCCACGACGAGCGGGACACCGTGCCACAGCGCCTCGCACACGGTGTTGTGCCCGGCGTGGCAGACGACCGCGTCGAGCCGGGGGAGGAGGGCGAGTTGGGGAACGTGGGGGCGCAGGAGGACGTGGTCGGGGACCGGGCCCTCGACGAGCCCGCCGGGGTCGACGAGCACCGCCCGCACGCGGCCCGCCAGTGCGCCGAGCGCCTGCGCGGCGGCGTTCAGGAAGCGGGCCCCGGCGTCGTTGTTGGCCGTGCCGAGGCTGACCAGGACGGTGGGCAGCGGCGACGCGTCCAGCCAGTCCCAGGGGAAGTCGTCGCCGCTCGCGGGGCGGGCGGCGACGGACGGGCCCACCAGCCAGACCCGGTCGGGCAGTTCGGCCGGGCCGAGCAGCGCACGGGTGGTGTACGCCAGGACGCCGTGCGGGGAGAAGCGGGGGTCCGCCGAGCCGGCCCCGCCGCAGATCCGGTTCCGCAACCGGGCCAGCAGCCCGTCCAGCCACGCCGCGACCTTCGGCATACCGGCCAGCGGGTCGACGAGTTCGGCGGAGGTGGTGGCCGAGGTCACCCAGACGCGCCCGAGGGACTCGGCGACCAGCGCACCCGCCACCGCCTGCTGGTCGCAGACGACGACATCGGGGTCGTACGCCTCGATCGCCGCCCGTACCCCGGGCGCCATCGCGTCCGCCAGCGGGACGAGGAAGCTCTCCCAGAGGAACTGGAACGCGGCCGGCCCCTTCAGGTCGGCGGGCCGGGAGAGTCCGTCCTCGGGGAGGGCGCAGGGGAAGACGACGGCGTCGGATCCGACGAGCGCGCGGACGAGTTCCGGGTGGCCCGCCCACGCGACCTCGTGCCCCCGCCCCGCGAGTGCCGCCGCGGTGCCCACGGCCGGGTTGACGTGCCCGACCAGCGGCGGCACCACGAACAGGAACCGGCCCATCTAGCGGGTCTCCCGCAGCGCGTGCGCCTCCTGGCCGAGCAGCAGCCAGTCACGTACGAGGGCGTATGTCTGCTGGGTGGCCTCCACCAGCACCGAGTGGCCGAGGTCGGGCAGGACGACCGTACGGCAGTGGGGGAGCGAGGCTTCCAGCATCCCGGTCTGCGCGGACAGCTTGGACGCGCCGCCGAAGATGGCGAAGACCGGACAGCGGATCGCGGACAGGTCCTCGTCGAGGAGAGCGCTGAGCGGGATCTCCTCGGCGAGCGCGGTCTCGTCGAGCACCCGGCCCGCCGCCCGGAACGGCCGGGCGTTGCGCTCGCCCGGGTTCTCCCGCAGCCACTGGGCGACCTGCTGGACCACCAGTCCGCCCTGTTCGCCGACCAGGCCCTCGTACATGTTCCGCGCCCACGCCCGGGCCGGCGGCTCCGCCTCGATGGCGATCACGCTCGCGACCCGCTCGGGGCGGGCGGCGGCCATGGCGTACGCGACGGCGCCGCCGAAGGAGTTGCCGACGAGGTGCACCGGACGGTCGATCACCAGCGCGTCCAGCAGTCCGTCGAGGTCGTCGACGAAGTCCTCCATCCGGTAGCCGGTCGGCGGCCGGGAGGTCTTGCCGTGCCCGCGCAGGTCGTACATGACGACGTCCAGGCCCTCCTCGGCGAGCCGCGGCGCGAGGCTGAAGTAGTAGCTGGCGAGGCTGTCGATGAGCAGGCCGTGGATGAGGACCACGACGGGGCGCGGGGAGCCGCTCTCGTGACCCAGCCGCTGGACGTGTACGTCGATGCCGTTCACCCGCATCGTCGCCATGTCAGCCCACCTCCGCGACGGCCAGTGAGTCCACGACGTAGCCGACGAGATCGCCGACGGTGAGCGCGATGATCTCCTCCAGCCCGCGGTCGGCTATGAACGCGGCGAAGTTGACGCGCTCGCCGTAGAACTCGCGCAGTTGGGCGGAGAGGGTGACGAGGTCGATGCTCTCCAGCTCCAGATCGTCGTGGAAGGACGTGTCGAGGGTGATCTCGGAGTCGTCGAGCCCGTACTCCTCCAGGACGGTGCGCAGGATGGCCGAGATGTCGGCGAGCGCGGTCGCCGCGTCGGGCGCCGAGGCCTGTCCCCTGTCCGACTGGCCCACGGGACGGTCGAGTTCAGTGGTCATCTTCGTTCTCCTGATCGTTGACTGCCGTCCAGGCCACGACGTACTCCTTGCCGGGCCCCGCGGACGGCCGGGGGGTGGTCAGCGCACAGTGCCGCACGCGGTACTCCTCGCCCGCGGTGCGGACGGTCAGCCGGTCGCCGTCGACCGAGGTGATCTCGAACCGCTTCGGCTCGCCGCCGAGTCCGGTGCCGCGCGCTTTCGCGACGGCCTCCTTGGCGGCCCAGAAGCGGGTGAACCAGAGCCGTTCGGGGGCTCCTCGGGGCCGGCGGACGAGCGACGTGAGCAGCTCGCGTTCGGCGGTGGTGAGGGCCACGGCGAGGGTGCCCTCGGGGCGGTCGGTGACTTCCTCGACGTCGATGCCGCAGGGACCCTCCCTCCTGGCCATCGCCACGGCCGTCTCGCCGCGGTGGGCGATGGAGACGTGCAGTTCGGGCAGGGTCCTGCCGTAGCCGCCGGTCACGAAGGGGCGGCCGGCCGGATCGTTGCCGACCCTGACTTCGGCCGGATAGACGGGGCCCGCTCCGGCGTCCCACAGCACGTTCCGTACGGCGTCCTTGGCGGCGATCCGGCCGAGCAGCCACTGCCGCCGGCCGCGCGGGGCGTGCGCCGCGTACCGTTCGCGTTCCTCGCCCGCCAGGATGTTGCGCATGATCAGCTCGCGGGTGGCCAGATCGGGCCACTCCTCGTGGACCAGCGCCCAGCCGCCGGGCTGCATCCGGGACAGCGTGTACCGCTCGGGCTCCCGGTCCACCTTGCGGATGCGCGGATTGCTGTCGAACCGGCGGTCCTGCCAGCCGCTGAACTCCGCCCACACCCGCCCCCGATGGACCAGCTGCATGTCCGCCTCGAGGGTGGCGTCGGTGACGGAGGTGATCCGGATCAGGCACTCCAGGCGCTCGCCGGGAGCGGGGTGCGGGCCATGGAAGCGGATCTCCTTCATGCCGACCGGGAACACCGTCGTCCGCACCGGCTGCCGGGCCATGATCCAGTAGCCGAGGAGCTGCCCCACGTTGTCCAGCAGAGCGCCGGGCGCGGGCGGGGTGACCAGCACCCCGCGTACGTGCCGGTCGCCGACCGCGGTCAGTTCGTCCAGGCCCTGGAAGCGCGGGCCGTGGAACATCCAGCGGCGCGCGTACAGCTCCGCCGCGGTCAGCCCGGGCTTCTCCTCCCGCGCGGCGGGAAAGGTCCAGGGCTCAGGAGGCGTGAACCGGGGCCGGTCCTGGGCGAGTTCGACCACGGCGCGGGCGTACGGGCCGAGTGAGGCGGTGACTCTGTCCGGGCCCTCGGGAACGATCCGTACGGGGATGTCGACGGCCGGAGTGGCGGTGATCCACTGGTGCAGCCGTACGTCGTGGACGGCCACCGCGCGCCGGCCGGGCGCGGCCCGCTCGGCGAACTCCATGAGGTGGGCGATTACGGTGGTGCCGGGGACCACGGGCCAGCGGTCGGCAGGCTCGGCCTGGGCGGGCTGCCGGAAGAAGCAGTGGTCCAGGAGGTACGGCATGGTGTCGACGGAGACGTGGAGGGTGGCTTCGAGGGGCTTGGCGTCGGGCTTGGGGTCGGGCTGGGGTTCGTGCGGGGGTTCGGGGGTGGCGGGCTCGGGCGCGGGAACGTCGGCGCCGTTCTTCGGGGGCGTGCCGCCCGTACGGGGCCGGGGCGGGGCCCCGCGTCCGCGTCGCCCCGCCGTCACCACGTCCGAGGCGAGCGCCGTCGCGTCCCGCAGCAGTGCCGACAACTCCGCGCCCAGCGGGCCCTGTTCCGCCAGGGCACCCGCATCATGGGGCGCGGTGTGCGGCGGCCGGGCCAGCGCGGCGCTCAGCCGGTCGCGGGTCTCCGCGTCCAGCGAGACGTTCGCGCCGCCGAGGTCCAGCCGCACGGGACGGCTCGGACGGCGTACCGTACGGGCCGGTGCGACGGTCGAGGCGCCGCCCAGCAGCGGGACGAGGTCCGGCGCGGCCCCGTCCGCCCACAACGCGCCCGCCACACGGTGGAGTTGAGGCAGGCCCGGGCGGTGCGGGGAGTGCGCGGGGACCACGAGGTGGTCGCGGCCGTGCAGGGTGTCGTCGATGAGCGAGCCGAGCTGTCCCGCGCCGAGCTGGACGAACGCCCGGAAGCCCGCCGCGTACATCGTCTCCACCAGGGGCCGGAAGCGGACCGGCTCCAGCAGATGGCGGATGAACAGCTCGCGGATCGCGGCCGGTTCGTCCGGGTAAGGGGCGGCGGTCGTCGCGGACCACAGGGGCAGCGCGGCCGGGCGCAGGGTGTAGGCCTCGGCGGCCTTCCTGATCGGGTCGAGGTAGGGCTCCAGCATCGGGGTGTGGAAGCCGGAGCGGAACGGCAGGATCTGCGAGATCACCGCCCGGGACCGGAACACCTCGACCAGTGCGGCGACGGCGGGCTCGGGGCCGCAGATCATCGACTGGTTGGGCGCGTTGTCGTGGGAGAGGACCACGTCCCCGCGGCCGTCCAGCTCGGTCAGTACCACCTCGGCGGGGGCGCCGATCGCGGCGAAGGCCAGCCCGGGGACGCTCAGCGCGTCGGGGTCGAAGCCGGCGAGGAAGGCGTCCACCTCCTCGGGAGGGTGGATCCCGGCGGCGGCCATCGCGGTCCACTCGCCGAGGCTGTGCCCGGCGAGCGCGTCCGGGACGACGCCGAGGCGGCGCAGCGCGGTGTCGAGGAGCCGGCCGAGCTCGAAGACGCCGGTGCCCTGCCGGCCCACGTCACCCACGGTGGCGTCGGTGACGGCGCGCGACCAGGGCAGCCCGAAGTGCCGGGCGATGTCCTCGGAGTTGGGGGCGAACTCGGCCTCAAGGCCGGGGAAGACGAACGCGAGCCTGCCGCCGCCGGGGCCCAGCAGGGGACGCGGCACGAACCACACGTCGCCCCGACCGCGCCACCCCTTCCCCTTGGCGACCGCCTTGCGGGCCAGCGCCAGCCGCTTGGCCGTCGGCCCGACGACGGCGAGCCGCACCGGATCGGTGGCGGGGGCGTGTTCGTCGAGACCGGCGGCGATGAGCGCGGAGTCGGAGCGGTCGAGGAGCGCGGCCATCGCCTCGGGTGTCGGCGCGGTCAGCCGCAGCACCGGCTCCGGCTCGTACACCTCGGCCGGCCGTCGGGCGACCGCGACCTCTTCGAGCACGACGTGCGCGTTGATGCCGCCGAACCCGAAGGCGTTGACGGCGGCCCGGCGCACCGGCTGCCGGTCGTCGGTCCGCCAGGGCCGGGCGGCGCCGATGGGGGTGAACCGGGTACGGGCGAGCGCCGGATGCGGGTCGTCGCAGTGCAGGGTCGGCGGGAGCACCTGGTGGTGGACGGCGAGTGCGGCCTTGATCAGCCCGGCCACGCCCGCCGCGGGCATGGTGTGGCCGATCATCGACTTCACCGAGCCGATGACGGCGTCCGGCACGTCCTGCGCGTCCCCCGGGGTGTCCGTCGGCGGGGGTCCGAACACCTCCGCGAGCGTGGTGAGTTCGGTGCCGTCGCCCGCCGGGGTGGCGGTGCCGTGCGCCTCCAGGAGACCGATCGAGCCGGGGGCGGACGGGTCGAGCCCGGCGGCCTCCCAGGCCTGGCGGACCGCGCGGACCTGGCCGCCGGAGTCGGGCGCCATCAGACTGGTCGTACGTCCGTCGGAGGCGACACCGGTGCCGGTGATCGCGGCGTAGATCCGGTCGCCGTCCCGCTCGGCGTCGGCGAGCCGCTTGAGGACGACGACGCCCGTGCCCTCACCGATCAGCACGCCGTCCGCGCCCCGGTCGAACGGCCGGATGCGCTCGCTCGGGGAGAGTGCGCCGAGTTGGCTGAACACGCTCCAGAAGGTGATGTCGTGACAGTGGTGCACCCCGCCCGCCAGCATCACGTCACAGCGCCCGCTGCCGAGTTCACGCACGGCGTGGTCGACGGCGATGAGCGAGGAGGCGCAGGCGGCGTCCACGGTGTATGCGGGCCCGCGCAGGTCGAGCCGGCCCGCCAGCCGGGACGCGGCGAGGTTGGGCACGAGACCGATCGAGGACTCCGGTGCCTGGGGCCCGAGCCGGTCGGTGAACGCCTGCCGCACCGCCTCCAGTCGGTCGGCGCCGAGGTCCGGCAGCAGTTCGCCCAGGGTGCGCACGAGCTGGCTCGCGGTCCGCACCCGCTGGTCGAGCCGGACCAGGCCGGGGGTGAGATAGCCGCCCCGGCCGAGCACGACACCGACCCGGTGCCGGTCGGCGGGCAGCCGGCCCTGGCCGCCCGCGTCGGCGAGGGCCGCCGCGGCCACCCGCAGCGCGATCAGCTGGTCGGGCTCGGTGGCCGGGACCGCGGCCGGCATGATCCCGAACTCGGTGACGTCCACCTCGGCCAGCTCGTCCACGAATCCGCCGCGCCGGCAGTAGACCCGGTCGGCACGGGGCTCGGCGCCGGGCGCGTAGTACTCCCCGGCGTCCCAGCGGCCGGGCGGCACCTCGGTGATGGCGTCGACACCGGAGACCAGGTTGTGCCAGTACGTGGCGAGGTCGGGGGCGCCCGGGAAGAGCACCGACATGCCGACGATGGCGACGGGTTCGGCGCGGGGGCCGGTCACCTCGGTCACCAGCCCGACGCCGTGTAGACGACGGCGGTGTCGCCCTCGGGTCCCCAGGCCAGCTCGCGCAGCAGGCTCATGGTGCCCTCGTCGGGGTCGATGAGCTGGATGCCGCGGCCCGCGTAGTGCCGCATCAGCTCGGGGGTGACCATGCCGTGGTTGCCGTCGCCGGTCGGCGCCCATGGACCCCAGTGGACGGTCAGTCCGCGGCGGCCGGTACCGGAGTCCGCCCAGCGGGCGCCGAGGGTCTCCAGGGCGTCGTTGGCGGCGGCGTAGTCGGACTGGCCGCGGTTGCCGAGGGTCGCGGCGATGCTGCCGAACAGCACGGCGAACCGTGGGCCTTCCCCGTCCGGCAACTCGCCCAGCGCGGCCAGCAGTTCGCGTGCGCCGTCGACCTTCGTACGGAACACCCGGTCGTAGGACCGCGGGCTCTTCTCGGCGATCAGCTTGTCCTCGATCACACCCGCCGCGTACACGACGCCGTCGAGTCGCCCGTGCTCGGCGTGGATCTCCTTCACCGCCCGGCGCACGGCGTCGCCGTCCAGGGCGTCCACGGTGCGGTAGCGGACCTCGGAGCCGAGCGCGGCGAGTGTGCGCAGGGTGGCGCGCACCTCGCGTTCGGCCTGGATCCGGCCGATCGCCCGCTCGATCTCGGCGGGGACGCGCAGCCCGCCCGCGATGAGCGCGCTCCGCAGTTCACCGGCGGTGTCCGCGGCGGCGAGCACCGGGTTCTCAGCGCCCTCGGGCAGGGCGGTGCGGCCGAACAGTTCGATCCGGCAGCGGCTCGCGGCGGCCAGGGTCGCGGCGAACCGGGCGGTGATCCCCCGGGCGCCGCCCACCAGCAGGACGACCGAGTCGGCGTCCAGACCGAGCGCGGCGGCCTCGGCCGCACCGTCCCCGGCCGGCCCCGCGCCCGTGCTGCCGAGCAGACCGAGCCCCTCCTCGGCCATGCGCAGTCCGCGCCTCGTGCCGGGGGAACGCAGGACGACCGGCTCGTGGCCGGGCGCGGTGAGCTCGGCGACCAGCTCCGCGGCGATGTCCTCGGGCGCGGTGCCGGGCGCGTGCTCGACGACCCGGACGACCGTTTCGGGGTACTCCCGCGCGAGGGAGCGGAAGAAGCCACGCAGCCCGGCGGAGGCGCCCGCGGCGAGCACCCAGCGCGGATGGCCCGCCAGCACCCGCTGGTAGGCGGGGAAGACGTCCGGCAGGACGGGCGGGGCGTCCGGCGCGACGAGGTGCACGATCCCGTCGAACTCTCCCTCGACCGGGGGTTCTTCGGCGGTCACGGCATGGGCGCCGTGCACGGTCAGGCGGGCCGTCAGCGCCTCGGCGACCGGTCCGGGACCGAGCAGCAGGAAACTGCGGCCGATCAGCAGGTCACTGGAGGGCGCCGGATCGGCGGGGGCGAGGTCGAACTCCCGCATCACGAGACGCTTGGGCGCCACGACGACGGGTTCGGGGGCGGCAGGCCCGGCTTCCGGGCCCGCGGGTCCGGCCGCCTCACCCCGGGCGCCCGAAACCAGCGCGGCGATGCTCGCGGCGGTACGGGCCTTGGTCAGTTCCTCGACGTCGGTGTCGCCGGTGGTGGTGAGGCCGAGGCGGGTGGCGAGTTCGCCGGCTATCTCGGCTCTCTTGATGGAGTCGACGCTGAGGTCGGCTTCGAGGTCGAGGTCGGGTTCGATCATGTCGACGGGGTAGCCGGTACGTTCGCCGATCACGTCGAGGACGACGGCGAGGACGGATTGGGCGGTCGGGGCGGTCCCTGCGGCGGGGGCGGAAACGGGCGCCGGGGTGGCACCCGAGCCGGTCACCCGCTCGACCAGCGCGGCGATGCTCGCGGCGGTACGGGCCTTGGTCAGTTCCTCGACGTCGGTGTCGCCGGTGGTGGTGAGGCCGAGGCGGGTGGCGAGTTCGCCGGCTATCTCGGCTCTCTTGATGGAGTCGACGCTGAGGTCGGCTTCGAGGTCGAGGTCGGGTTCGATCATGTCGACGGGGTAGCCGGTACGTTCGCCGATCACGTCGAGGACGACCGACAGCACCGAGCCGCCTGCCGGTACGGCCACCGCAACCGGCGCGGCGGCGGGCAGCGCGGTCACCGTGACCGGGGCATCGGCGTACGTGATCGGCGCGGGGGCCGGGGGACGTATCCCCGGATCCGCTCCCAGGTATCCCAGCATCACATCCCGCTGCGCCGCGATCATCTCCCGGCTCGTGCGCAGGAACTCGCTGATCAGGGCCTCGGATCCGGTGGCTGCCGCCGCCGGTCCGACCGGGCTGCTGTGGGTCACGAGGGCCTCCGGGACACGCTCGGCGGGGTGGAGTGCGGCGGCGGGGATCGCGCCGTCCGCCGTACGGATCAGATGGCCGTCGACCGTCCACGCGGCGCGCCGGGGACGCGGGGCGCGGGCGTCGGCGGGGACCGCGTCCCGGCCCTGGAAGAGCCACGCCGTCCTGATGTCCGCACCGGCGACGGCCAGTTGGGCGAGCGCGGCGAGGAACCCGGCGAGGCCGGCACGTCGGCCGTCCTCCAGGGCGACCGTGCGGTGCGGCCGGTCGCCGAGGACCGCACCCACCAGCCGGGTCAGCACCGAGCCGGGTCCGGCCTCGACGAAGACCCGGGCCCCGGCCTCGTACATCGCCTCGATCTGGTCGGCGAACCGGACCGGGGAGCCGATCTGCGCGGCGAGTTCGGCCCGGATCTCCTCGGGGCCCCGCGGGTAGCGGGTGGCCGTACGGTTCGACCAGACCGGGAAGTCGGTGGAGGCGAACGGGACTTCGGCGAGCACCTCGGCGAAGGTCTCGCCGGCCGCCGCGACCAGCGGGCTGTGGAACGCGCAGGCGACCCGGATGCGCTGGGCGCCGAGCCCCTGGGCGCGCAGTCGTTCCACGGCGGTGAGGACGTCCTCGGTGGGACCCGAAATCACCGTCTGACGCGGCGAGTTGCGGTTCGCCGTCACCACCGAGCCGGCCAGGCCCGCGGCGGTGAGGGCCGCCGCGACCTCCGGCTCGCCCGCGGCGACGGCGGCCATGGTGCCGGGGTCTTTCTCGCCGGTGGCGCGCAGGATGGCGGCGGCGCGTTCGCGGCTGGTGCGCAGCAGCGCGTCGGGGGTGAGGGCGCCCGCCGCGGCCAGCGCGGCCAGCTCTCCGTAGCTGTGGCCCGCGGCCATCGCCGGGCGCACTCCCGCCCTGGTCAGGAGCTGGAACGCGGCGAGCCCGGTCAGGCCGAGCGCGGGCTGCGCGACGGTGGTGTCGGTGATGCGCTCCTGCTGCTCCTTGCGGCCCGTCTCGTCGAAGGCGGCCGGCGGGAAGAGGACACGGGCCGTCGTCTCGTCGAGCCGCAGATGGCGCTGGAGTTCGGGGAAGGCGACGAAGAGTTCGGCGAACATCCCGGGGCGCTGGCTGCCCTGCCCGGGGAAGAGCAGAGCCACGTCACCCGTCTCGTCCTCGTCGGCAGCGAACAGGCCGTCCTTCGGAGCGTGTTCACCGGCGACCGCGCGGCGCAGCAGCGCCGTCAGCTCCTCGGTCGACCCGGCGACGAGGGCGATCCAGGTCCGGGCGCCACGGGTGCTCGTGGCACTTGCCGTGCTCGTGGCGTTTGCCGTGCTCGCGGTGCTTGCCGTGCTTGCGGTGCTCCGGGTGGTGGCGGCCTCCGCGCGCCGGGACGCGGCGAGCGCGAAGTCCCGCAGCCGCCACGGCTCGTACGGTCCGGGATCCGCCTCCACGAGGGCGAGCAGTGCGGAGGCGGACCGTACCGCCGCCGCTCGGTCCGCGCCCCGGAACGTGAAGAGCTCGGCGGGCCAGTGCTGGGCCGAGGTGACCGGCGGCGGCCCGTCCTCGTAGGCCCGCAGGACGACGTGGAAGTTGGTGCCGCCGAAGCCGAAGGCGCTGACCCCGGCCACCCGTTCGGCCGGGGCGGCGGACCAGGGGCGGGCCTCGGTGTGGAAGGCGAACGGGCTGCTCTGCGCGTCCCAGGCCGGGTTCGGCTCGGTCAGGTGCAGGGTCGGCGGCTTCACACCGGTGTGCAGGGCGAGCGAGGTCTTGATCAGTCCGGCGAGTCCGGCCGCGCACTTGGTGTGCCCGATCTGCGACTTGACCGAGCCGAGCGCGCACGCGCCGGGCGGAGCCCCGGCCTCCTCGAACACCCGGGTGAGGGAGCCGAGTTCGGTGCGGTCACCGACGACGGTGCCGGTGCCGTGCGCCTCGACGAGCCCGACCTCGGCGGGCGAGATGCCCGCGTTGCGGTAGGCCCGGGTCAGCGCGTTGTACTGGCCCTCGGGCCGGGGCGCGGTCAGGCCGAGCGCCCGGCCGTCACTGGCGCTGCCGACCCCCTTGATCACCGCGTACACCCGGTCGCCGTCCCGCTCGGCGTCCGCGAGCCGCTTGAGGACGACACAGCCGACGCCCTCGCCGAGCGCGATGCCGTCGGCCGCGCTGTCGAAGGGCGCGGAGCGGCCGGAGGGCGAGAGGGCGTGCGCGGAGGCGAAGAGCAGGTAGTCGTTGATGCCGTTGTGCAGGTCGGCGCCGCCGCACAGCACCAGGTCGCTCGTCCCGCTCGCCAGCTCCTTGCACGCCACGTCGACGGCGGTGAGGGAGGAGGCGCAGGCGGCGTCCACGGTGTAGTTGGCGCCGCCGAGGTCGAGGCGGTTGGCGATCCGGCCCGCGATGACGTTGGCGAGGATGCCGGGGAAGGAGTCCTCGGTGAGCTTGGGCAGCCGTTCGTCCAGCGCGGGCGGCAGGCTGCCCAGGTAGGCGGGCAGGACGGAGCGCAGGGTCATCGCGTGGGAGAGGTCGCTGCCCGCCTCCGCGCCGAACACGACCGACGCGCGGGCCCGGTCGAAGGAGCGGCTGCCGTAGCCGGAGTCCTCCAGGGCGCGGCGCGCCGCCTCCAGGGCGAGCAGCTGCACCGGCTCGATGGCGGGCAGCGAGGCGGGCGGGATGCCGTACCGCAGGGGCTCGAAGGGGATCTCGGGCAGGAAGCCGCCCCAGCGCGACGGGGTCTTCTCGCCGGCGCCCCGCGGGTCGTGGTAGAGCTCGGCGTCCCACCGGGTCGCGGGCACCTCGGTGACGGCGTCCTCGCCCGCCAGCACGTTCGCCCAGAAGGTGGCGAGGTCGGGGGCGCCGGGGAACATGCAGGCCATGCCGACGATCGCGATGTCCAGCGGTTCGGGGGAGGGCTCGGCGGCGGGTTCCCCGATGCCGAGGGCCTCCCGCCGCGCCGCCAGGAAGTCGGCCGCGCCGCTGGTGACCGAGGCGTGCAGCTCGGCGACGGTGGTGACGGCGGAGCGCAGCACGGCGACCTCGCCGGCCATGAACATGCCCTCGGCGAGCTGTCTGTCCTCGCCGACCGCTCTCAGCCCGCCGTCGACCCGCTCGATGCCCTTGCCGGCCAGCCGCAGCCGCCCCACGTTGAGCCGCTCCAGCTGCTCCCAGGCCTCGCGGCCGGGTGTCCCGCGGGCGGCCAGGTCCTCCTTGACCGCGGCGAACTCGTCGGTGAAGGGGCTGTGGACACAGCGGGTGGCGTGTCCGGGGGCGGTCTCCAGGAGGTCGGTGCGCTCGGCGTCGATCACCTGTCGCTGGAACAGGGGCAGCACCGCGCCCGCGCTCACGGCCTCCTCGGTGAACAGGTATGCCGTGCCCATCAGCACGCCCACGGCGGCGCCCCGCGCGCTCAGCGGCGCGGCGAGCGCGGTGACCATGGCGGCGGAGCGTTCGTCGTGCACCCCGCCCGCGAAGAACAGTTGGAGTTCGCCGGCGGTGCCGTTCTTCGCGCCCGCCAGGAAGTCTTCGAGCACGCCGAGCTGCGCCTCCCACAGCGGGAAGCTGCCCCGTGGCCCGACGTGGCCGCCGCACTCGGCGCCCTCGAAGACGAACTTGCGCGCGCCCGCTGCCAGGAACTGCTTCAGCAGCCCCGGCGACGGCACGTGCAGGAAGGTGGAGATGCCCACCTCCTCCAGCGCGGCGGCCTGCGCGGGACGCCCGCCCGCGATGATCGCGTGGGACGGGCGGATCTCCCGTACGACCTCCAGTTGGGCGGCCTTGATCTCCTCGGCGGCGAAGCCGAGGACGCCGACGCCCCAGGGGGCCTCGCCGAGCGCGTCCCTGGTCTGCTCCAGTACGGCGCGGGTCTGGTCGGCGCCGGACAGCGCGAGCGCGATGAAGGGCAGCCCGCCGTGGCCGCTCACCGCGGCGGCGAACGCGGCCTGGTCGCTCACCCGGGTCATCGGCCCCTGGGCGACGGGCAGTTCGCTCCCGAACGAGCGGCTGCCCGAGCCGTCGGGGCCGAGCGAGGCACCCGCGCTCCTCGCCGGGTCGAGACCGGGTCGCGCGCTCTTCAATGCGTCGAGACCGGGTCCCGCGCTCTTCAACGCGTCGAGGACGGCGTCCCGTACGCCCCGTACCGCCGCGTGCACGGTGCCCCAGCGCTCCTGGAAACGGGCGGCGAGGAAGCCGTCCTGACCGACCTCGGGGGCGGGCGTGCCCTCCTGGGCGCCCCGGCGCCGTACGACTCGGCGGCCGTCCTCCACGGTGGTCTCGGAGCCGTCGAGCCCGGCGAGCAGCGCGGCGGTCCCGGCGGGCAGTTCGGCCTCGGCCTCGGCGAGCAGGGCGAGCTGGGTGTCCAGGAGGACACCGGCCCCGCCGCCCGCGACGACGGCCGCCGCGGTGTGCGGGCCCGCGCCGCCGCAGGCCCAGACCGGCAGGTCCAACTCGTCGTCGTTGAGGAGCTGTTGGAGCAGTACGAAGGTGCTGAGTTCGCCCACGGGACCCCCCGCCTCGTGGCCCCGGGCGATCAGCCCGTGTGCCCCGGCCGCGGCGGCCCGTAACGCCTGGGCGCGGCCGGTCACCTCGACGAGTACGCGGTGGCTGGGGAAGTCGGCGGGCGTGCAGGAGGCGTCGGAGGTCAGCAGGACGGTGTGGACACAGGCGGGGAGGTCCCGCGCGGGAAAGGCATCGTTGTCGCACAGTCGTACGCCGAAACCGGCGGCCGACCATTCCTCGGACAGCGCGAGTTCCGCTGCCGCCCGGCGCCCACCCGCGGTGAGGTCGAGCACCCCGAGACCGCCCGCCCGTACGGCGGCCGCCGTGACCCGTGCCGAGGGGACGGCGAACGGGTTCAGGGCGATGACGATGTCCTCTACGGCAAACAGGCCGGAAGTATCGAACTTCGACACAGGCACGCGAACGCTCCAAATCGCACGAGGGTGAGGATTGGTGGGGGAGAGCGGAGAGCGCTTGCGCTTCACAACAAGCCGACAGCTGATGTGAAGCACGCTCATGCTTATTGCGCATCACCGTGAAAGTCAAACTCTCAAGGAGGCTGCCATTACCGGACGTAACACGGTCGATACAGGCGTTGCCGAGCCAGGTTCGGGCTGGCAACAGAGGCCTTGTTCCGGGGAGTTGAGGGGGTCGGTGATCGCTGGTCGGTGGCCTCCGCGACCTCGATTCGGCCTGCGGCAATGCCTGCTGACGCAGTGTCGAACACGGGGTCCACTTCGATCTTGCGGAAACGAACTGTTTCCCCCGCTGTAAATTGAAACTTTTATTAGTTCCCCTCTTCATAATCAAAATTCACGTGGGGTGGAAGGGTGGGATTTTCGGCACTTGAGGGTGAATGGCCACGATTCGTACTCGCCGGTAAGTTGGCTCGTTTCAACAGCACGGCCCGGCCGCGGGAGCGGCCGGGCCGTGCTGGATCCAAAGGTGCTGGGGCGGGTCACTCGGCGTAGAACGTCGCGTCCGCCCTGGCGAGCGCCGTGTCGGCGGGCTGGGTGTAGAGCAGGTAGTCGTAGTGCCGGAGGTGGCGGCCGGCGCCGCTGTGCGACTCGAACGAGACACCGGAGGCCGCGTCGGCCAGGTTGGCGCGAGGAACGGACTGGCGTTGTCGTCCTCGGACGGATTGCGCTGTGCCCGGGCGAGATGGCGCACGCCGTTCACGGTGAAGGTGGTGGCGTCGAGGGAGAAGGAGGAGACCGGGGTCGCGATCCGGCCCTTCTCCGTCCAGGTGCCGGTCAGCGGGTTCGCGGCGTCGCTCTCCAGGACGTACAGCCGGATCGCCCCCACGTCGCTGGTCGACCCGGCGGCGAAGTGGACGTACCACTTGCCGTCGATGAAGTGGATCTCTGCAGGGACACGTCAATGCTTCGCCATGGTTCGAGTCCGCCGACATGCTTCGAGTCCGGTCGCCCCCAGGGGACTTGGGGCTCGCCCGGCCGCACAGGGGTGGTCATCCGGCCACAGGAAGCCCCGCCGTACGCAGGACCCTGCGCTCGGCGTCGACCGCGAACACCTCGCACCCCTCGCGTGACGCGGCCCACTCGACGCCCTCCGCGCCCATCGCGAACGCCGCCGTCGCCGTCGCGTCCGCCTCGGTCAGTGACGGCGCCACGACGGTGACGCTGAGCAGCCCGGTGGCCGGGCGGCCGGTGCGCCCGTCGAGGATGTGGTCGCCGCGTTCGTAGCGCGCGGAGGTCGCGACCGCGCCGTCGGTGATCTCCAGCACCGTGCACAGCCGGTCGGCCCGCTCGGGATGGCGTACGCCCACCCGCCAGGGACCGCCCGCGGCCACCACGTCACCACCGGCGTTCAGACAGAACCGGGAAGTCCCCCGACTGCTGAGGAGGTCGGCGGCCCGCTGCACCGACCAGCCCTTCACCATCGCGCAGGGATCCAGGCCGCGGCCGGGCAGCCGCACGTCGAACGCGCCGCCGGTCGCGACCCGGTACTCCTCGCACAGGCCGAGGACCTCGGTCAGGTCCGGGCTGAGCTCGTGGGGGGTGAGCTCACCCCGGTCGAGCCGGGACACCTCGCTGTCCGCACGGAACGGGCTGAAGCGGGCGTCGACCTCGCGCAGCCACGCGAACACGGGGTCCGCGCTCTCCTCGGACGCGCTCTCGTCGTCGATCCGCAGGGAGACCGGGAACCCCATGACCTGTTCGACGCGCCGCATCCCGCTATCCCTTCGCGTCGAGGGCGGCCTGCAGCGACGTGACGTATCCGTCGCTGGTGATCGTGGCGCCGGACACCGAGTCGATGTCGGCGCTCTGTGCCCGGAGCGTCTCCTGGATCAGCTTCGGCACGGCCGCCGTGGTCTGTGGGTGGTTCGGCTGCTGGAGCATCCGCACCGAACTGATCTTGTCGCCCTCGAAGGTCACCTCCACCTGCACGGAGCCCTTGGAGGTGTTGACGGTGGAGCCCTGGACGACCTGCGAGGCCGCGGGCGACGCGGACGACGTGGACGGGGAAGGCGCCGAAGAAGAAGAGGAAGACGGAGTCGAGGCGGGCGCGGCGACCTCGGTGGTCGTCGTACCGCTCGACGGCGCGTAGCGCCACAGCGGGATCAGACCGGCGATGGACAGGGCCACTACAGGCAGTGCTCGTTTCACGGTGTCTCTCTCATCCCGCCAGGCTGAAACGCTCGAAGTGGATCTGCGGCCCCGGCACGCCCAGGTCGCGCAGGGTGCGCAGCACCGCGCTCGTCATGGCGGGCGGCCCGCACACGAAGACGTCCCGTTCGGCGACGTCCGGCACGAGCCGCGCGAGCTCGCGCGGCGCCAGCTTGTCCGGCGTGGCCGGTCCGGTCACCACGTGCAGCTCGGCGCCCTTGGCGTACGCGAGTTCCCGGAGCTCGTCGAGGAGCACCGCGTCCCGGTCCGTGGCCACCCGGTAGATGAGCACGACATGGTCGTGCAGGTCCTCCAGCAGGGCCCGGATCGGGGTGATGCCCACGCCGCCCGCGACGAGCAGGGTCTGCGAGCGGGTGCGGTGCAGGGTGGTGAAGGCGCCGTAGGGGCCCTCGGCGAAGACCCGCGTGCCCACCTTCAGGTGCCGCAGGGCCGCGGTGCCCTCGCCGGCCGTCTTCGCGGTCAGCCGCAGCCGGTTGCCGTCCGGGGCGGCCGACAGGGAGAACGGGTTCGCCTGCCACCAGCGGTCTTTGGTCAAAAACCGCCACAGGAAGAACTGCCCCGCCCGCGCGGGCAGCAGGTCGAGGTCGCGCCCGGTGACGTAGATCGAGACGACGTTGTCGGACTCGGGGACGACGGCCGAGACCCGCAGCTGGTGGCGCAGGTTCCGCCACACCGGCAGGACCACCCGGCCCAGGAACACCGAACCGAGGGCCACGCCCCACAGGCCCCACCAGTAAGCGGTGGCCGCGGACGAGGTGGTGAAGGTGGTGCCCACCGCGACCTGGTGCGTGAAGGCCAGCACCACCGCCACATACGTGTAGAGGTGGATGAAGTGCCAGGTCTCGTAGGCCAGCCGGCGCCGCGCGAAGCGCGCCGACACCCCGCCGATCACGAGGATCAGGGCCAGCGCGACGATCGCCCGCAGCACGCCCTCGGTCGTCGTGGCCAGCTCCACCAGCTCGTCCCAGAAGGACGCCGACGCCGCACCCGCGTAGCCGAGGGTGATGAACAGCGCGTGCGACAGCAGTGTCCACAGCAGGCCGAAGCCGACCCAGCGGTGCCAGGAGGTCAGCCGGTCCATGCCGATCCGGTGATCGAGCCACGGCAGGCGGGCGACCAGCAGCAGCTGGAAGGCCATCAGGAGCGCCCCGTACAGGCCCGCCAGCCGGCCGAGCATGATCGGGGTGTCCGAGCCGGGCCCGGCCTGGAGGAAGAACACGGTCACGACGGCCGCGTTCGCGGCCAGCAGGGCGTACAGCCCGGTGCGGGCCACCACCTTCGGGCGTATCGCCGTCGGGGGCGGCTGGACACGTTCGACAGTGGTCACGGAGAGCAGCTCCTCGTTCGGGTGTGGGGATACCGAGCCTGCCCGGTGGGAGCTGTCGTTTTCCTGTCACTGAACTTTCAAGTGTTTATCGATGTGGATCACAGACGCCGGCGGCTATGGCGTCGGCGGCCACGTCACGCACTATGGGCAGGTGGAAAAAGTGCGCCTCCTGGTCGTGGACGACGACCCTCCCATCGCCGACCTCGTCGCGACGGTCGCCCGCTACGAGGGCTGGGAGGCGACGACCGCGTACTCCGGAGAGGACGCGCTGCGCCGGGCCGCCGAGTTCCACCCCGACATCGTGGTGCTCGACCTGATGCTGCCCGGGCTCGACGGGTTCGCCGTCCTCGACCGGCTGCGGCGGTCCGGGACGATGGTGCCCGTCGTCTTCCTCACCGCCCGCGACGGCGTCGCGGACCGGGTCGCGGGCCTGACCCGGGGCGGCGACGACTACCTCGTCAAGCCGTTCGCCGTGGAAGAACTCATGGCGAGGCTGCGGACCGTCCTGCGGCGCGCCGCGGGTCCCGGCTTCCAGCGCTCCGTGCTCCAGGTCGCCGACCTGACGATGGACGAGGACACCCGTGAAGTGCGGCGCGCCGACCGGCTGCTCACCCTCACCCCGACCGAGTACGAGGTCCTGCGCTACCTCATGCGCAAGTCACCGACCGTCCTCACCAAGGCCCAGATCCTCGACCACGTGTGGGAGTACGGCTTCGGCGGCCGCTCCAACGTGGTGGAACTCGTCGTCAGCCGGCTGCGCCGCAAGCTCGACGGCAACGGCGAGACCGACAGCGGCGAGTCGCTCATCCACACCGTGCGCGGCGTCGGGTACGTGGTGCGGCAGGTCGCCGAGTGAGCAGCCCCGGGACCGGCGGTGCGCTGCGCCGTCTGCGGGGCGCCTACCGCCGCACACGTCTGGGCACCCGGCTGGCCCTCGGCATCGGCGTGCTGTCCCTCGTGGTGTTCGCCGTCGTCGGCACGGCCCTGACGACGTACATGAAGGAGTACCTGGAACGTCAGCTCGGCGAGCAGATGAAGCTCGTCCAGGTCACCCAGTCCAAGGACGCCCAGGCGCACGGCATCGTCCAGCGGCGGCCCTACTACGGCTGGTTCACCGCCGTGTACGACGTCCAGGGCCGTACGGCGGTCCTGCGCAAGCCCGCCGACGTCCCCGCCGACACCGCCGAGCTCACCGCCGTCGCCCAGGCGTTGCCGGACGGAGGTGACGCGCACCTGCTGCGTAACGCGCACATCGCAGGGGAGGGCACGTACAAACTGCGTGCCTGCGAGGTCGAACCCGGCGTCGTCCTCGTCACCGCGGCGCCCATGCAGGACATGCAGGCCACCGTGCGGCAGCTGATCACGGTCCAGGTCGTCACCTTCGCGCTCGCCCTGCTCGGGCTCGTCGTGATCGGCCGGACGGTACTGCGGCGCGGGCTGAAGCCCTTCAGCGACATGGCCCACACCGCCCGCGGCATCACCTCGCACAACCTCACCGGCTCGGCGGGGCTGGAGGTGCGGGCCGGAGGCGGGCGCGGTGGACCCGAGGTCGAGGAACTGCGCACCGCGTTCAACACCATGCTGGAGCACATCGACGACGCGCTCGCCGTCCGCACCGAGGCCGAACAGCGACTGCGCCGGTTCGTCGCGGACGCCTCGCACGAGCTGCGTACGCCCCTGATGTCGGTACGCGGCTACGCGGACCTCTTCCAGTACGCCGCCGCCAACGAGCCCGAGGAACGCGAGAAGCACCTGGCCCGGCTGCGCGCCGAGGCCGCCAGGATGGGCGTACTCCTCGACGACCTGCTCCTCCTCGCCCGCCTGGACGCCGCCGAGGTGGAGACACCGCTGCGGCTGGAGGACGCGGACCTGACGGAACTGGCGCGGGAGGCCGCGGACGCCTTCCGCGCCGGGCGAGGGGAGCACGTGCTGTCCGTGACGGCCGGCCCCGACCCGGTGCGCCTGCGCCTGGACCCCCTGCGTATCCGTCAGGTCCTCGACAACCTGCTCACCAACGCCGCCATGCACACCCCGGCGGGGACGAAGGTGCGCCTGGAGGTGTCGGCCACGGGGGCGGGGCAGGCGGTGCGCGTCGGCTCGTCCGGCACGGCGGTCGTGCGGGTCCGCGACTCCGGGCCGGGGATCCCGGCCGCGGACCAGGAGCGGGTCTTCGACCGGTTCTACCGCGTCGACAAGGCCCGCAGCCGCGACCGCGGCGGCAGCGGGCTGGGCCTCGCGGTCGCCCGCTCACTGGTCCGTGCGCACGGCGGCACCATCGAGGTGACCAGCCTCCCCGGCTCGACGACGTTCACGATCCGCCTCCCCCTCCCGCCCGCGCTCCCATGACTACGGGGGAGTACATCCACACGGCCGCCGTCGGCTCGCTCAGCCGGTCGCGCGGACCGCGTCGCGGATCAGCTCGGCGACCACCTTCGGCCGGGACACCGCTACGGCGTGCGAGGCGCCCTCGACCTCCAGGATCGTCGCCCCCGCACGCTTCGCGCCGAAGCGCTCGACCTCGGGGTTGATCGCCTGGTCCGCGGCGGCGACCAGGGCCCAGGAGGGCTTGGTCTTCCACGCGGCGGCGGTGGCCGTCTCCGTGAACGAGCCGGCGGCGAGCGGACGCTGGGCGACCGCGAGCACCTTGGTGACCTCGGCGGGGACGTCCGCGGCGAAGACGGACGGGAACGCCTCGGGGGCGATGGTGACCTCGACGGCCGGGTCACCGCCCTCGACGGGATACGTGGCCTGCTTCAGGCTGCTGCCCAGCGGCGAGTCGGGGAAGCGCCCCTGCAACTCGCCGAGGCTCTCGCCCTCCTCGAGGACGTACGCCGCGACGAAGACCAGGCCGACCACGTTCTCCGCGGTGCCGGCGACGGTGATGACCGCGCCGCCGTAGGAGTGGCCGACCAGCACGACGGGGCCGTCGATCTGCGCGGCCACCGAGGCGATGTACGCGGCGTCGGAGGCGAGAGAGCGCAGCGGGTTCGGCGGCGCGACGACGGGGATGCCGTGGTTCTGCAGTTCCGCGATGACGCCGGACCAGCTGGCGGCGTCGGCGAACGCGCCGTGCACGAGCAGGGCGGTGGGGGTGGTGTTCCCGGACATGACGGTGTCTCCTTGGCGGTCTTGGCGGTCTTGTGGACCGGGTCAGCCGGCGTGCAGCGCGGTGTGCAGCGTGCGGGTGGCCAGCGTGATGGCGGCCTCGGCGGCGTGGGTGCCGCGCAGGGCGTTGAGCATCACGAAGTCGTGGATGATGCCCTGGAAGCGCACGGCGGTGACGGCGACGCCGGCTTCGCGGAGCTTGTTGGCGTACGCCTCGCCCTCGTCGCGCAGGACGTCGGCCTCGCCGGTGATGACCAGGGCCGGGGGCAGGCCGGTGAGCTGCTCGGTGGTGGCTCGCAGCGGGGAGGCGGTGATCTGGGCGCGGTCGGCCTCGTCGGTCGTGTACTGGTCCCAGAACCACTGCATGCCGTCGCGGCGCAGGAAGTAGCCTTCTGCGAACTGGTGGTAGGAGCCGGTGTCGAAGTTCGCGTCGGTGACCGGGTAGAACAGGACCTGCTGGAGCAGCGGGACATCGCCGCGCTCCTTGGCCATCAGGGTGAGCGCGGCGGTCATGTTGCCGCCGACGGAGTCTCCGGCCACCGCGAGGCGGCTGCCGTCCAGGCCCTTGGTCGCGCCCTGCTGCACGACCCACTGCGCGACGGTGTAGTTCTGCTCGATGGCGACCGGGTAGCGGGCCTCGGGCGAGAGGTCGTACTCGGGAAAGACCACGGCGGCCTCGGCGCCGACGGCCAGTTCGCGGACCAGGCGGTCGTGGGTGTGGGCGTTGCCGAACACCCAGCCCGCGCCGTGGATGTAGAGGATCACCGGCAGGGTGCCGGTGACCCCGGCGGGCTTGACGATCCGGGCACGGACGCTGCCCGTCGGACCGCCCGGGACGGTGATCCACTCCTCGTCGACCGCCGGCTTGTCGATCTCGCCGGACTGCACCTCGTCGACGGCCTTGCGACCCTCCGCCGGGGCGAGGTCGAACAGGTACGGCGGATTGGCGGTGGCTTCCGCGAAAGCGGCGGCGGCCGGTTCCAGTACGGGCGTGACCGGCTCTACGGCGTCGGACATGGGAATCTCCTGAAGCGTTGTTCCTGGATACGCCGGGCAATGCTCCGGCCTCGCACCCACGCTAGAGGCGCGGTGCGGGCGTGAATGGTCCGTCAGCGCACCGCCGTTGAACTCACAGCGCCCAACGCGTCGACCACCTCAGCGGCGCCCGGTGGGCGTGCCGCGGCCGACGGTGTCCCGCCATTCGCTGGGCGACATCCCGTACGCGGCCCGGAAGACCCGGCTGAAGTGGGTGGCGCTCATGAACCCCCAGCGGTTGGCCACCGCCGCGATGGTCCGACCGCCCCGGGCCCGGATCATCAGGTCCCGGCGGCACTCCTCGAGCCGGCGACGCTGGATCCACCGGCCGACCGTGGTGCCCTCGTCCTGGAAGATCCGGTGCAGATAGCGCGCGGAGATGTGATGGGCCCCGGCGATCGTCTCGGGGGAGAGGTCCTCGTCGGTCAGATGCAGGTCGATGAACTCCAGGATCCGGGCCCTCAGCGGTGTCCGGGCGTCGGGCGTCGCGGTGGCGTCCCGGCCGAGCCGCTCGGTGGCGAGGGTGGCCAGCACGTTCACGGCGTTCCAGGCGAGCAGGTCGCCGACCGGCGGCCGGGACGAGGAGGCCGTGTCGGCGAGTTCCGACAGGAACGGTGACAGCAGGCTGCCCAGCCGGGACACACGGGGTACCGGTGTCCCCGCGAGCCGGGCCACATCGGCCGCGTCGAGCCCGAGCGACTCGTACGGCACGAGGAACACCTTCATGCGGAACCGCTCGGGGAAGTCGAGCGTCGCCGGACCGTGCGCGTCGTAGAAGCAGATGTCTCCCGGCCCGAGGAAGACGTCCTCGGGCTGCCGCGGACCGTGCGCGCCGCTCCCGCCTCGTACGCCTGCCGCGCCCCGTATGCCTACGAAGAGGTACTCGCCGCTGTCCCGGGCGACCAACCGGTGTGCCCGCCGGGCCGGGTAGGGCCGGCCCGCCCCGGGCAGCTCCGCGGGCGCCGTGCCCGAGACGACGATGTCGAGGCCCATGGGCATGCGGCACCTCTCGGTCTCACCTGTCTCATCCGTGTCATCGCGGTCGGTCCGAATGGTGCTGAAACTGGACGTCATCCGCCGTTGCCTCCGAGCCCTGCCGAACTGTCGAGAGGAGCGACGACGCCTCGTGGGACGGTCGTCCACTCCGCTCGGAGAGTAGGTCGGGGCAAGTTCAAAAAGAGTGACGCGGGAGTGACGGGGACTCCGTCGCGGCGGCCTCGCCGGCCTCCGCGAGCTCGGCGGCGAACGCGCGCAGCAGGGTGTGCACGGTGTAATGGCCCGGAGCGTCCTCGCACACGAGATGGGCGTCGGCGAGGCGGTCGAGGACCGGCCGGGCCTCGCGGGGCGACAGACCGGCGAGCCCGGCGGCGATGTCCGCCGCGATGCCGGGGCCGGGGTGCAGCGCCAGGAGGCGGAAGAGCCGGGCGTCGCCGGGCGGCAGCGACCGGTGGGACGCGGCGAACGCGGCGCGGGCGTCGGCCGTCCCGTCGACGCCCGCGAAGGCGTCGAGGGTCCCGTGCGCGGCGCGGAGTTCGGTGGCGAGGGCGGCCAGCGGGAAGTCGGGGCGGCTGACGGCGCGCGCGGCCACGATGGCCAGCGCCAGCGGCAGTCGGCCGCAGCGTTCGATGATCTCCTCGGTCGCCTCGGGTTCGGCGGCCGGCCGCTCGGAGCCGACGCGCAGGGCCAGCGCGGCGCGGGCGTCGGCGAGGGACGGCAGTTCCAGGTGCAGCGGGCGGGCCCCGGAGGTGATCAGACCGGGCAGCCGGTGACGGCTGGTGACCACGGCCAGACAGCCCGGGGCGGTGGGCAGCAGCGGGCGTACGTGCTCGGTGCGGGCAGCGTCGTCGAGCACGACGAGGACGCGGCGGTCCGCCAGCAGCTCGCGGTAGAGGTCCGTGAGCGCGGTCATGCCGTCCGGGAGGTGCCGGGGCGGTGCTCCGAGTGCCGCCACCAACCCTCGCAACGCCTCCACGGGTTGCGGCGCGGGCCTGGCGGCCGCATCGTGACCGCGCAGCTCGACGTAGAGCTGGCCGTCCGGGAACCGGGGTGCGATCGCTTGGGCCCAGTGCACGACCGACGCGGTCTTCCCGACGCCCGCCATTCCGCTGACCAGGATCGTCCCGGGGGCCTCGGAGGACGCCGTCGCCCCGGCGAGGGCGGTCAGCTCCCCGAGTTCCTCGCTCCGACCGGCGAAGACCGTCAGGCCTGGCGGCAACTGGGCGGGCCGGGCGAGGAGTTGCACCGGTTCGGACAGCACTGTCCTGACCGGTCGGTGCACCGGGGGCGCGGACGCGCGCACCTCCTGACGGAGTACCCGGGTGTGGGCCGCGCTCAGCTCGGCGCCCGGGGCGACCCGCAACTCCGCGGCCAGTCGGCGCCGTACCTCCTCGTACGCCGTCAGCGCCTCGGCCTGCAGTCCGCAGGCCGCCAGCACCAACACGAGCCGGGCGTGCAGGGACTCGTCCAGGGGCTCGAGGTCGATGGCCCGGCGCAGGCTCGGCAGCACGAGGGCCGCCGTGCCGCACAGCAGGGCCGCGTCGGCCGCCATCCGCGTGGTGAGCACGAGTTCGTGCTCCACGGCGCGGAACAGGGCGTGCTCGCGAGCCGAAGCGGGGAGCCCCATCGCCACCGGCCCGCGCCACTCGCCGAGGGCCCCGACGAACTGCCGTACCGCCACCTCGGGCCGACCGGTGGCGACCGCCCGCTTGCCCCGCAGGGTGAGTTCGCGAAACCGCAGCAGATCGATCTCGTCCGGCTCCGCGTCCAGCAGGTAGGCACCGGTGCCGCGCGGCAGGCGACGGCCGGGCGCCCGGGGCGGCAGCCCCGGTTCGAGCAGCCGCCGCAGCGCACCGACGTACCGGCGCACCACGTTCGGGGCGCTGGCCGGCGGACGGCTCGCCCACAGCACATCCACGATCTCGCTCACCTGCACCGGCCGCCCCGCCCGCACCATGAGCAGGGCCAGGAGGGCGCGTTGCTGCGGGAACCCCAGATCGAGTTCCCGCCCAGCCCGCCGGACCCGCAACGGACCCAGCACCTCGAACCGCATCACCTCGTCGCACTCCGCCATTCGCTGGGAGACATGCCGTAGGCGTCCCGGAAGGTGCGGCTGAAGTGCGAGGGGCTGCTGAACCCCCAGCGCTGCGCCACGGCGGCCACGCTCGGCCTGCGGTCGGCGCCGCGGCCCAGCTCGCGCCGGCACGCGTCCAGCCTGCGCCGGCGTATCCACTGGCCCACCGTGGTGCCCTCGTGCCGGAAGAGCTTGTGCAGGTAGCGGACGGAGATGTGGTGGGCGAGCGCGATCGACTCCGGTGACAGATCCGGCTCCGTCAGATGCTCTTCGATGAAGGCCTGGATCCGCGACACCGTCTCGGTGCCGACGTCCGACGCGTCGGGAGTCTCCTCCCCGAGGAGTTGCATGACGAGCACGGCGACCAGGTCGACGGCGGAGCGGGCGAGCCGGTGGCCCGTCCTCGACCTGCGGAAGTCCGTCTCGGCGACGAGCGCCGAGAGGAAGTTGGACACCAGCGCGCCGACGCCCTCGTCGCCCCGCACGCGCCGGCCCATGATCCGGTGCAGGTCCGAGGGCGACACCCCCAGGTGACCGCGGGGCACCCGGAAGACCGTCAGCCGGCAAGGGCCGCTGAAACGCAGGTGGTCACGCCGGGCCGGATCGTGGAACACCAGGTCGCCGGGGGCCAGGAACACCTGGGTGCCGCCCCGTGTCACCGAGACCGAGCCCTGGACGTGCAGTCCCAGGTGCAGGAACGCGTCGTCGGCCGGGTCCGGCAGCCGGAAGAGACGACGGACCGGTGCGGTGTCGCGTGACATCACCGAGTCGATCATGAGGACTCCCGAGGTGAGATGTCGGGCCCAGGGCCCTTACTGAGGAACGGCTGTGGGGGTGGGGCATGCTCGCGCAGCAGGGAAGCAGCCGGTAGCAGGCGGCAAGGGCTGGTGCGAGAGGGCGACGGGGGTCGGTCGTCATACGACGACGCAGCTCATGGCCGCCCACAGCAGGGGCGAATGCTCGATCCGGTGGCCGGTGCGCCAGCGGTCCAGCTGTTCCCGCTGCCAGAGACCGAGTCGGTGCACGGGGTCGGGGTGCTCGTGGGCGGTGTCCACGGCGACGATCGCCTCCGACAGCGGTCGTACGGACTCGGCCAGACCGGCCAGCCGGTGGAACGCGAAACTGGTCGGCAGCACCCAGCGGGTGGCCGTGACCAGTTCGGCACCGTTGTGGATCATCGCCGATGCCAGGCCGAACGACTCGGTGAACCGGAGATCGCCGCCGCTCTCGCAGGCGATCAACGCGACGCGGCGCGGCGCGGGCCAAAGGCGCGAACCCGGCACGCCGTCGGCCCGCAAGGTGAGGGTGCCGAGCAGGAGATCCTTGGCGGACAGCGGCCGATGGGTACGGACCGGCTCGGTGAACCCGGTGGTCCCGGGGCCGCAGCACAGGTGGAGCGCCGCGTCCTCGCTCTGCCCGTGCTCCACCGGCGCCCCGCTCACATGGCCGACGTACAGGAGTCTGCGCGCGCCCTCCCGGAGAACGCGGCTCAGCCAGTCCCGGTCGAGGTCGGTGCGGCGGAAGGCCTCGGCGGCGGTGGCGAGCGGCGGCTCGACGACGCCTGTGTCGAGGTGGCGCCGTACCAGCGAGAGCAGTGCGGGGTCCGAGCCGGCCGGCCCCAGTACCGAACCGAGCGGGGAGTCGGCCCGGAATCCGGGCACCCGGGGGTCGAGGACGAGCACGACGGCGTCGCCGTCGCCGTCGGCTTCGACGGTGGGGGCCGGGCGGGCGGCGGTCCCGGGCCGCTGCCGCAGTGACACCGGTGCGGTGGTCACGACGTCCGCGAGGTCGAGGAGCCGGACGTCGGTCTCGTCGTCGACGGCGAGCAGTTCCCAGGGGATCTGAGCGACCCGGGGCGACGGCTGGATCCGGACCAGCGGGCGGGCGCCGCCCGCGGACACGTGGCGCAGTTGCTGTGTCAGACCGATAGGCCACAACGCCTCGGCCAGTCGCCGCGCGAGACGGTGCTCGGTCCGGTGATCGGCCATCGCCCCCGAGGTGAACGCGCTGCGCATCCCCTCGTCCGGGCCGGGCAGCGCCGCGGCCAGCGCACGGACCGCGTCATCGACCTCGTCCCTGGGCGCGTACCCGGTGCCGAAGCCCTGAGCCCCGCTCGTCCATCGCCAGGCCATGAAAAGGTCGCCCGCGTCGGCCAGCCGGACCTGGACGACGGGGCGCGGTGTCGTCGGGCTGCCGTCGTTGTCGGTCACCAGGACTGCACCGTTTCCTCGCTCACGACCCTGCGGTGATAACGGGATTCGGCCGCCTCGACGTACTCCCGCAGCGCCGTGCGGTCGTGGTCCGGCGACATCAGCACCTGGGGCGGCAGTCCGATCCGCAGACCGCCCCAGGTACCGATGTCGCCGGACGTATGCCCGTACGTCTTCATCGCCCCGTCCGGGAAGACCGCCGCACCCGCGGCGGAATCCGGGGGCGGGGTGCGGTGGTCCAGCGCCAGTGGAGCGCCCGCGCAGCGGAACTCCACCAGTTCGAAGAGCAGCCCCTGATCCTGGCGGCGTACCGCGAGGCGGAAGGCCAACCGCATGGCTTCCTGCGCCAGTCGCAGCCATTGGCTGCGTGCGTGGCCCGTGGCGAAGTCGTAGCGTGCCGCCTCCAGTGCCAGCGCGGCGGGCAGCGCGAGCGTGAGAGCGGCGTCGACCGCCGCCCTCTCGTGAGCCCCGTGGTCCGACCGGTTCAGACGGTCCTCGATACTCGACGCGACCATGAAGTCCGCCTGTGCGCAGCGTTCGTAGACACCTTGTGCCTCGTACACCTCGCGCGCGCCCTCGGTCAGCCGCTGCATCTCCGCGATGTCGCCCCGGCCGTACGCCTGTTGGGCAGCCAGCAGCATGGTGTCCGCGGCGGCGATCGAGGCACCGGCCTGTTCGAAACGGGCGAGGCTGGTCGCCATCAGGTCGTCCGCCCCGGTGGTGTCACCGCGTCCGGCGGCGAGAAAACCGCGGGCCTGCTCACAGATCGCGAGATCGCCGAACTGCCGCCGACGCTCGAAGACCGACGACGCCTCGGCGTACAGCAGCTCGGCGTGGCCGAGGTCGCCACGGCGCATCGCGACATAGGCCCGGTGTGCGATCAGCTGCGGCTGCTCACCGGTTTCCCCCAGCGCCCGGAAGCTCTCCTCGGCGCGGACGAGGTAGTCCTCGGCGAGGTCGAACCGCCCGGTCGAGGCGCAGACGAGTGCCAGGTCGGTGAGCAGGTGGGGCACGGTCGGTACGGTCGGGGGCGTGGTGGACACCAGGGCCGAGGCCAGCTCGTCGGCCGCGCCCCACTCGCTCCGGGACATCAGCAACTGGACGCGATTGCTGCCCAGTTCGGCGGCGCGCGTGCCGTCGCCGCCCTCGAACTCGGACAGCCGGGCCGTCGCCTCGTCGAGACACGCCTGCGCCCGGTCCAGGTTCCCGGTCCTGCGCGACAGGTCGGCCTTGCCGATCAGTACCTTCAGCAGGTCGTCCAGGAACAGCTGGCGGCCGAGGGGTCCCATCGGCGTGGACTCGATGTCACGCAGCAGGCCGAGGGCCCGCTCGATGGCGGTCGCCGCCCCGGCCAGGTCCGTGGCGGCGAGCTGAACCATCCCGATGCCGGCCAGCAGATGCGCTCTGAGGAAGCGCACATCGGGCGAGTCCTCGAAGTCCTCGGCGGCGGCGAGCAGGTGCTCGTAGCAGGCCTGCGCGGCGGCGAAATCCGCCGTCCGCAGGGAACGTTCGGCCGTGGCGAGGCCCGTGTCGAACGGTTCGCCGAACAGCTGCACCACCGCCTCCGCGGTCTCCTCGTCCGGCATCGGTCAGTAGTCCTCTTCGGTGGTCGTGGCGGCGGCGATCTCGGCGAGGAACGGGCCCATGGGTGAGCTCCGTGGCGCGGGTTCAGCACCGGCCGCCAGTCGTCGCCGGACCAGGGAGCGGATCGCGTCGCGGTCGGCACGGACGTCGGCGCCGGCACCGGGGTCGAAGCCGGGGAGCAACACCTGTACGTCGAGGTGCGGTTGCCCCGTGGCCGGTACGTTCAGGTCGGCCCGGCCGGTCCACAGGTCGTCCCGCCTGCCGAGCCGGATCCGGTCCGCCGTGCCGCCGTCCACGCGAACCTCCGCCACGAGAGGCACACCGACAGCGGGTGCCACGGCGTCGGCGAGGACCTCGACCTCGATCTCCCGTCGCGCGCCGATCGCCCGGGCGGTCCAGGTCACCGCGTTCTCGGCCGCGTCGACGAGACCCGGCGGGTAGCGACGCCAGTCGTTGACGCCTGTTCCCCGTGCGATGACCCGGCCGCTCGGAACGTGCGCGGTGCCCGCGGCGAGCGCGTAGCCGCCCGGTCCACCCGGTCGCGTGAACAGCCCACCGGACGCGGGGCGTCGATCGAGCGAGGACCGCAGCCGGCGCAGCGCGGTGGTGTCCAGTCCGGCGTTGTCCGCCGCGGCGTCGACCAGGCGCAGGACGTTCTCAAGGAGCCGCGCGGTATCCGATTGCGCCGGTACGGAGTGCCACCACCGGATCAGTGGATCGAGCCCGGTCTGATGCTCGCCGATCAACGAGGCCGCGCAGTCGTCGGGCTGATCGTCGAGCGAGTCCGAGTCGAACAGCTGCTGGCACTGACAGGAGAGCGCGGCCAACTCCAGGCCGAGCACGTCCGGTTCGAGCGCGGGTATCTGGTCCGGATACGACGCGGGCCACCACCGGGCCGCCCAGTGCCCGAAGGCGAGCCGGGCGGCGCTGCCCGCGAGAGCCGTCGCGTCCGCCGCTGCCCGGAATTCGTCCGGCTCCGCCGCGGCACACGCGTGGACGGCGGCCGCGGTGCGCTCGCCGTAGACCGCCCACAGCCACTGCTGGGCGCGGCCCACGTCATGGACGTACGCCGTCGGCGGGCCCGGGTCGTCGGCGACCGGCCAGACGAGAACCGCGCCCGCGACGTCGAGAACGGCCTGGGTGAAGGCGGGGCGGTGGGTGTCGGGCGACGCGGCGGTGATCCGGATCGTGCCGTCGTCGGCCCGTCCGACGCGGACCTCGGTCTCCGCCGCCATCACGCGCTCCTCGGCTCGGCGGTCTGGGAGTACGAAGCGGTCGCCGACAGGGCGCGCAGCGCCGACCGGACCCGGGCCCGGTGGTCCATCATCACCGAGCGGCTCACGCCGTCGAGTACCGCCCAGACCGACGCCACGTCGTCCAGCGGGGCTTCGCGGACGTCCCGCCCGTGCAGCCGCACCCACAGTCGCCTCATGTAGGCGACCCATGGCGTACGGAGGTCATCGGCGAGCGCGGCCAGCGGACCGCCGTCGGGGTCCGGAGAGGTCGTCATCCTGCGTGCGCGCAGGACCGAGGCCTCCCGTTGCCAGCGGGCGTCGACGGCGCGGTGTGCGGCCGTCCGCCGCGGCACGGAGTCCCCGCTGCCCAGCGGGTCGAGACCGACCGCGAGCCGGCCGCCGACGACCACGGCAACGCGCAGGCTCTCGTCGCACAGTCCGAGCGGAGCACAGCTGCGGCCGACCTCCCGCCGGACGAGCTCCGGCACCGTGGGCAACTGCTCGCGCAGGGCCGACGCCTGCAACACCACGAAGATCCGCTCGAACACCGTACGGTCGAGCGGCGCCGAGAGCGTGGCGGTCGACGCGCCCCGGCCGACCTCCGGGCGCGGCGGCACCTGATATGCGGTCAGTTTCAGGTGGGTGGGCACCTCGGCGCGCCCCCAGACATCGCTCGCGACACCGCCCGGGCCCGCCCACAACGCGCGGCCGACCAGACTCCCGTAGGCGCCGTCGACCATCGAGGTGAAGGCCGGCGACCGCTTCTCGGCGCCCGGAGCACCGCAGGCTTCGAGCACCTCGGCAGCCGCGGCGGCCACCGCGTCCGGGACGTCGGCCGGGGCCGGTGCACGGCTCGCCCACGCCGAGGCCAGCTCACGGTCCAGCCGTGCGTACCGGGCCGGGTCGGCGAGGTGCTCCTTCAGCGCTTCCACCGTGCGCCCGCCGGCCGCGTCCGCGACCTCTTCGAGCGCCGCCCTGGCCAGTGCGTCCGCACCGGCCGACGGCGCTCCGTGCTCGGTGGCCAGTTCGAAGCAGAGCCGGAAGTAGAGGTCCTGCGGGTTGCCCGCCACGATTCCCAGCGCACGGCGGGTCTTCTTCAGCAGCGTGAACCATCGTGCCGTTGCCTCAAGACGCGCGCCCGTCTCCCGGATCAGCGCCTCCAGCTGCACGGCCTCCCGCGGGCCGAGGAAGTCCCCCGCGAGTTCCGGGTGCAGCGACGGCCTGATCACCAGCGGCAGCACGATCAGCTTCACGGTCCGAGTCAACGGCGCGCCACCGGGCCCGCTCAGCGACTCCAGCCCCGGGCCCAGGGCGCGCCAAGCCCGGTCGATGATCATGGCTCGCGGAGCGTGCGCGCCGGTCGGCCTGCTCGGAGACGGCATGCGCCCAAGATTACGGCGCCTCGAGAACAGGGGTCGGCCGAGGGACGAACCTGGGATCGGTAGGGGCCGCGTCGCCTCTACCGTCCACGTCGTCGCACCTGAGCCGCACCGCACCTCGTCGAGGAAGGGACACCATGGGAATCTTCGGGAAGCGCAAGAGCCGTGAGGAGAAGGCCGCCGAGATCGCGAACCAAGTCGCCGGCGGCAAGGGTTTCTACGGCCGGGCCACGCGCGCGTTCCTCGGCGCCGAGGACTTCGGCAGGCTCCAGCAGTCGGTCGGCGCGTACCAGTCCGGCGTCGATGTGCGGCAACTGCTCGCCATGGGCGCGCCCACCGTGTCCGCTGTTGTTGTGTCGATCGGTGACACCGGCAAGTTGGTCAACTTCGACCCGGTGGTGGACCTGGTCGTCCAGCCCGCCGGAGGCACCGACCAGGTCACGCTCCAGACCATCGTGTCGAAGTTGCGGATCCCCCGCACCGGCGACCAGGTGCTGCTGCTGTCCGACCCCGCGCGGCCCGGGGGCTACCTGTACGCCGGGATGGCGTCATGACGGACTCCGCTTCCCGCGCGGGACGGCCCGGTGCCGGTCGCGGTCGTCCGGACCGGACACGGTCGCTGTCATGACGATCACCGAGAGCCCGCGGCCCACCCGCAACGGTCCGGTCGCTCTCACGCGAGGGTTCCTGACCAGTGGTGTGATCGGGGCGTCCCTGGCCGCTCTCGTCGTCGGTGGCGTCATCGAGAACGTTCCGCTGTTCTGCACGGGCCTGGGCCTGCCCATCGCGTACGGCGCGTTGTACTCCGTGGCCGGCAGGCCCCGGCGCGCGCGTGCGGCGGCCGCCGTGCCCCGCACGGCTCTCGCGATGATCGAGAGCCTGCACGCCACCGGGGCCGAGTTGTCGGCGGACGTACCGATCCGTTTCGTCCTGTCGGTCGCGCCGGACGACGGGCCGGCGTACCGCGTCGAGATCACACAGGACATCAACCTGGTCGACGTCCCCGGCTACCGGCCGCGCGGCATCGTGGTGGTCGAGTACCCGCAGGACCGGCCGTGGCGGGTCCGGATCGTCAAGCGGCCGACACCGGAATGGGAGCGCCGGGCCGCCGGGGCCCTCCTGGACTCCGCGCCCGAGTCCGCCGTGGTGGAACGGCCCCCCGAGGGCTGCGCGTTCGGCATCGTCCTCCTCGTCGGACTCCTGCTCGGCGCGGCCGCCGTGATCCTGTCGTTCCGCGCGGACCTGTTCGGCAACGAGGCCACCGCGCGGCCACCCGCCGCGGCGCGGCCCTCCACCTCCTCCACCTCCTCGACGTCGTCGTCCATCACGGTCACGTCGTCGGCGGGGCTGGCCACGGTCGCCCTGGGCCCGGACCGGACACTGCTCGACAAGGGTGAACTGCGCCGGGCCGTCGACTCCCTGACCCAGGGCAAGGACACGAGCCCGGTGCTCTCCGTCGTCGTCCAGGAACACCTGATGTCGGTGGTGTACGCCCCCACCGGCACCGCGGTCCCCGGGTTCGGCCTGCGGTCCCTGCCGTACGAACGTCTCCCCGCCCTGGTCGAGGAGGCCGTCTCCACCCTCGGCGTCCGCTCTCCGCGGACCTGGCAGCTCAGCGTCGACCACCTGACCGGCGCCCTCGTCATCCGGGTCACCGTGACCAGCCCCGACGGCGGGGCCTCGCTCGACGCGGACGCGAAGGGAAGGGTCGTACGCCGTAACCCGGCACGCTGACCGTCCGCCCCGAGAGCTACGCCAAGGGCGCCACCGACGAGGACGGGCGGTCCGACCAGACCTTCGTCGTCGACGTCGTCGTACGCTCCGGTGGCACCGAACGGCGCGCTGTGGCACGCGGCCGGGACATCTACGCCGTCAGCGCGCCGCTCGCGGTGGAGGCGGTCCACCGCATCCTGACCGGCCGGACCCACACCGTCGGTGTCGCCTCCGCCGGTGAGATCTTCGACGCGTCCGGCTTCCTGCGCGCCGTGTCCCCGCGCATCTCGCTCGAACTGCTCGGGCGGGGCGGAAGCCGCGGCGGCGCGCGAGGGCGGTGAGGGGTGGCCGTGCGGGCTTCCGGATCTCCCCCCATGCTGGAAATGAGGGGGCGAGGCCACGGAGGAGGTGGTGAGGATGCAGACCGTTGTGGATCTCACGCGCTGCCAGGGCTATGCGCAGTGCGTCTTCCTCGCACCGGAGGTGTTCGAGCTGCACGGCGAGGAGGGGCTGCTGTACGCCACGGCCGTCCCGGACGACCAGGTCCAGCGCGTACGCCAGGCTGCGGCGGCGTGCCCGGTCCAGGCGATCCTTCTCGGTGAAGGGGTGAGCGCCGGTGCCCGGTGATCTGAGCAACGGCCCCATCGTGATCGTCGGCGCGTCGCTGGCCGGGTTGAGGGCCGCGGAGACGCTGCGCGAGGAGGGCTTCACCGGCTCACTGACCGTGGTGGGGGACGAGCCCCGGGCGCCTTACGACCGGCCACCGCTGTCCAAGCAGGTGCTGCTCGGCAAGGCGCCGGCGCACACCACGGCGCTGCCGATGCGCCGGGACCCTGACGCCGACTGGCGACTGGGCGTGGCCGCCACCGGCGTGGACCCTCTGGAGAAGCGGGTGATGCTGGCCGACGGCGAGTCGCTGCCGTACGACCGGCTGCTGATCGCCACCGGGACCCGGGCGCGCCCCTGGCCCGACCCGGATGAGGCCTCCCTGGACGGCGTGTTCACCCTGCGCACCAGTGACGAGGCCGGGCGGCTGGCCGAGCGCCTGGACGCCGGGCCGGAGCGGGTGCTGGTGATCGGCGCCGGTTTCACCGGTTCGGAGATCGCCTCCGGCTGCCGGGAGCGGGGTATCGAGGTCACGGTCGCGGAACGCGGCCCCGCACCCCTGGTGGGCGCCCTCGGCGGCACCCTGGCGCAACTCGCGGCGACCATGCACCGCAATCACGGCGTGGACCTGCGCTGCGGGGTGACGGTCACCGCTCTGCGCGGGGACGGGAACGGCCGGTTCACCGGCGCGGACCTGTCCGACGGCAGTCGTGTCGAGGCGGATGTGTGCGTGGTGGCGTTGGGGGCGGTCCGCAACGTCGAGTGGCTGGCGGAGTCCGGGCTGGCGGCGGGTCCGCGCGGGATCTCCTGCGACGCCGGGTGCCGGGCCTTCAACATGTACGGGATCGTCACCGACGACGTCTTCGTGGCCGGTGACGTCTCCCGGTTCCCGCACCCGCTGTTCGGGTACCAGATGCTTTCCCTGGAGCACTGGGGCAACGCGGTCGAACAGGCAGAGGTGGCGGCTCACAACATGGTCAGTCCGGGGCCTCTGCGGCGTCCGCACCTCGCCGTCCCGACGTTCTGGTCGACCCAGTTCGGGCTCAACATCAAGTCGGTGGGCGTGCCCACCTACTCCGACCACGTGGTCATCGCCCAGGGCTCTCTGGAGGCGCGCCGTCTGGCGGTGGTCTACGGCTACCAGGGACGGGTCACCGCCGCGGTCACCGTCGACATGGCCAAGTCGCTCGACTACTACAAGAACCTGATCGAGACGGCCGCTCCGTTCCCGCCCCCGCCCGGCGCGGCGGACCGCGCGGTCGCGGCCGACGTCACGATTCCGTCCGACGTGCCCGACCCGAGCGTGCTGTCGCACGGCCCCACCGTGGCGCTCACCGGTTACCTGCCCGATCGACGACTGACGGTGGTGCATCCCACGCGCTGACCCACGTCCCGTCCGACCACGAGGAGCCACCATGGCCTCCGAGACCTTGCTGGCACGGATCTCCGACTACGCGAACCGCCCCGACCCCTACCCGCTGTACGCGGAACTCCGCGAGGCCGGTCCCGTGGTGCGGCAGGCCGACGGCAGCTGTCTGATCGGCACCTACCACGAGATCGCCGCTCTGCTCCACGACCCGCGGATGAGTGCCGAACCGCGCAGCCGCACCGACTCGTCGTCCGAGGAGGCGAGGCGGCCGCCGTTCCTGCGGCTCGACGACCCCGAGCACCACAGACTGCGCACCCTGACCATGCGTCCGTTCGGGCCGCCGCACACCCCCGGCAAGGTCGACGGCATGCGCGGCGAGATCACCCGCATCACCGACGAACTGGTCGAGGCGCTCCGGGACCGCGAGCAGATCGACGTCGTCGACGACTTCGCCTACCCCCTGCCCATCACCGTCATCTGCCGGCTGATGGGCGTCCCGCGCGAGGACGAGGCACTGTTCCAGGGATGGACCGAGGCGATCGTCGCGTCCGCCGACATCGGACCCGAAGAGGACACCACCGAACGGGACAAGGCGGGTTTGCAGGGCCGGCAGGAGATGGGCCGCTACCTGGTCGACCTCGCCGAACAACGCCGCGGCCGTCCCACCGGCGACATGCTCTCCGACTTCGTCAACGAACCGGACCCCGCCCTGCGGCTCACCGTCGAGGAACTGGCGGAAACCACCATCCTGTTGTTCATCGCCGGACACGAGACCACGGTCAACCTGATCACCAACGGCGTCCTCACCCTGATGCGCCGGCCGGACGAGCTGGACCGGCTGCGCCGCGAACCCGACCTGATGCCGCGCGTGGTGGAGGAACTGCTGCGCTACGAACCCCCGGTCCACATGCGCGAGAGGGTCCCTCTCTCCGACATCGACGTCGCCGGCATCACGATCCCCCAGGGCACGTCCGTCGTACTGGCGCTGGCCTCGGGCAGCCGCGACCCCAAGCGGTTCCACGAGCCCGACCGCTTCGACCCCGCCCGCCCGGACAACGAGCACTTCGGCTTCGGCAGCGGGATCCATCTCTGCTACGGCGCTCCGCTCGCCCGCATCGAAGCCGAGACCGCGCTCGGCGCGCTGCTTCCTCACCTCGCCGCGGCCCGCCTGGTCCAGGACCCGCCCCCCTACCGGCAGAACGCCATGCTCCGCGGCCCCCGCCACCTGGCCGTCCACCTGTGACCGGCGATACGGCGGCTATGCGGTGAGGTGGTCGTGCCGTGCGGGGCTTCCGGTCACGTAGTGCGCGTACTCGCGCCGCCTCGGCAGCACGTGCGGAGGGGACGATCCCAGCCGTCCGACAGGCGTCAATCGCTCGCCGGCCTTCTCAAGCCACGGCCGGAACGCCGGGGCGCCGCGAACGGACACTTCGCCGTCAACGAAAGCGGCGTGGCGAACTCCTCCCCGTGACGAGCAGCGGGTCTTCGGAGAGGAGGACCGGCGCCGCGAGCGCGGCGTCGTAGGCGGCGCGGTCGAAAACGTACGGGCCCATGGACAGCTCGCCCCACTCCTTCCGGAAGGGCTGGCGGAAGGATGTCCAGGTGACGGTTGCCGGAGTGGTGGTGATGACCGCCAGCAGGGGCCAGCAGCCCCAGAGGCCGCAGGAGCAGCCCAGGACCGGGGTCGTGCCGGTGGAGGGATCAGCAAACTCTGGCGTGGGGTCCCCGAGGAAACGGCGTAGGGGGTCGTCGACCTCGGAGAGAAAGAGGCCGCCATGCTGCGTGAGGAGGAAGCGCTCCTCCTCGGCCCGGGATTCCTCCTCCCACTCCTGGCGCCAGAGGTCGCGGGTGGCGTCGGCGGCGTGCACGCGCAGATCCGTGCCGTCGAGACGAAGGCCCCACAGCAGCTCCGACGACTGGCCGAAGGGGTAGTGGAGAAACTCGATGCTCTGCATGACCGACATTGTGGCAACGACCGTCCGCGTGAACGTTTTCCGGCCGACCCCACTGGTCATGGAACAGGTCCGGCCATGGGGCGTCACCGAAGGTTTCGGTGACGCCCCTGATGTGTCGTTCGGCAGAGCCGCCTTCGCGCTCCTGTGTGAGGGCACGCAACCCTCGTCGTCCGGTTCAGGTCGTGGCCAGCGCGCACTCGCCGCGGTCGGCCTTCATCGGGCCGGCGGAGGTCGGCCGCACGTCGAAGTCGAACATGGCGGTGGGTACGTACAGCGAGCAGCAGGCGTTGGGGATGTCGACGATGCCGCTGATGCGTCCCTCTATGGGGGAGGAGCCGAGCAGCAGGTAGGCCTGCTCTCCGCTGTAGCCGAACTTCTTGAAGTACTCGACGGCGTTGAGGCAGGCACGGCGGTAGGCCAGTGTCGCGTCCAGGTAGTAGTTCGTGTCCGTGTCGTGGTCGACGGAGATCCCGATGAAGGTCATGAACTCCGTGTACCTCGGCTCGACGTTGCCCGGAATGAACACGGGGTTGGTGGAGATGCCATACGTCTCCATGCCACCCTTGATCAGGTCGACGTGGAAGTCGATGAAGCCGCCCATTTCGATGGCGCCGCAGAAGGTGATCTCTCCGTCGCCCTGGCTGAAGTGCAGGTCGCCGCCGGACAGCTTCGCGTCCTTGACGTGTACGGGGTAGAAGACCCTCGATCCCCGGGTGAAGTTCTTGATGTCGTGGTTGCCTCCGTTCTCGCGGGCCGGCACCGTGCGCGCGCCTTCCTCGCCGATGCGTCGTGCGAGGTCCCCGGTGGCTGTGCCGGCGAGTGCGTTGGTGGCGTCCGGCGGTACGGCGAGCGGGGGGACCCGGTTCGGGTCGGTGTCGATCAGCGCCTTCTCGCGGGCGTTCCAGCGGGCGAGCATCTCGGTGGAAGGGGCGGTTCCGAACAGCCCGGGGTGGGTGATTCCGGTGAAGCGGATCCCGGGAAGGTGGCGGGAGACGGCCTGCTGTCCGTGGAAGTCCCATACCGCCTTGTAGGCGTCCGGGAAGTAGTCGGTCAGGAAGCCTCCGCCGTTGGCCTTGGCGAAGATGCCGGTGTAGCCCCAGCCCTGGCCTGCCGCGTCCCCGGTCTGCTGCGGCACGGGGCCGAGGTCGAGTATGTCGACGACGAGCAGGTCGCCGGGTTCGGCACCTTCCACGCCTATCGGTCCGCTGAGCATGTGAGGGATGGTCAGGTCGATGTCGCGTACGTCGTTGGCGTTGTCGTTGTTGCCGACCTGGCAGTCGGTCCAGTCGCGGCACTCGATGCGGAACTCCGCTCCCGGCTTCACCATGGCGACGGTGGGTACGTCCGGGTGCCACCTGTTGTGGCCGGGCACGGCCTGGTCACGCATCGACTTGCTGTGGTCCACGCTGAAGAGATTTTCGGGCATGACAGCTCCTCATGTCTGATCCGGTCAGGACGTTGCGCCCGTACTTCCGGCCGATCCAGCCGTGGCAGGCTGCCGCGATTTCCTGGTGAGCGGCCACAGTGCCGCGAATACGACGACACCGAAGGCCCCGAGGGCGATGGCGATCTCCGTGGTGTGCTTCCAGTAGCCGGACAGCAGCAGCGCCGCGGGAATGACACCGGTGACCCAGCCCTCGATCGCCGTCACCCAGCCCACATACGTGGACAGCCCCGTCTTCTTGAGACCGAGCGCCAGGAAGAACAGGAACCACAGGAAGGACCAGTAGAGCCAGATGACTCCGAACGGGTAGTCCTTGAAGAGGTGGAAATTGACGAACGAATACCCTAGGGCGACGATCGCCACGAAGAGGGAGTAGTAGCCCACGCAGACGTTGTCGATGTCGGCGAGCAGGACAATTCCCACATACAGATAGGTGAATCCGAACAGGTAGATGCCGGATGCCGCCAGAATCTTCATGGGGTCATCGCCGGCCGTGAAGATGAGGTAGGTCGGCGTCAGTACCTGCAGCCCACCCACGAAGAGGTTGAACACTGCTGCAGATTTGGCGTCGGCCTTCCCCAGCAGCAACAGCCCGTTCATGAACAGAACGGCACCGACAAAGAGCAGTCCCACGTTTCCCACGGGGACACACCTCCTAAGTCCGCGTGGGGGGCGGAATCGCGTGGCGCCCAGGTCACCGATGAGTTGCCGAGGACACAGCTCGGCTCCCGGCGCGCCTTCCGTGATTCCGAATTCCGCGCACCACCACGGGAACGCCGTCGTGTCGCGACGTCGAAACCCGCATGAGACGTTCTGCCTTTTCGACCACCGCCCTCAGAGACGCGGCAGCCGCGAGAGTGCGGGGTGCGGGTGCCGTGGCACCCTTCTGCGTGGCGGCACTTGGGAGACCACTGCCGGTGCCTCACGCGCCTGCTCCTCCGAGAGATGGAGAGCGGCGACCGCATGAGAGGTCAGCGAGAGACCGGGCGAAGAATACACACGTCTCGCAGTGCCTGCGCAAACAGGGCAACCGTAAGCCTTGGGCGCCGTCCCGATTTCCAACTTCACATCGAAGGGCCCACAGCGGCTGCATAGATATTCGTAGGTTGCCATCAGCAGCCTCCGGATGTCGGTGGACGCTGGCCAACCCCGAGCGGGTGCGGCGTGCCCGGATAGGCCGCGCCACATCATGTTCCTCACTATCAAGGAGACGTCTCGTAAATCTACGTGTCAAGTCGCCGACGGCTGTGCCTGACCTTTCTCAGAGCGACCCGACGGCGAGCCCCGCCGCTGCCGCCGACAGACCCACCACGAGGCTTGAAGTGCCGTACAGCAGGGACCTTCCGACCTGTCCCTTCTCGCGCAGGTGGACCAATTCGTAACTGAAGGTGGAGAACGTTGTGTAGCCGCCGCAGAATCCGACGCCGGCAATGAGTACGGCCTGCTCCGGCAGCCCGTGCCGTGCGCCGAGGCCTATCACCGTGCCCAGCACGAACGAACCGGTGATATTGATCAGCCACGTGCCGCGCGGGAACAGGCCCGGACGTCTGTACTGCACGTACTGGTCGAGCACGTAGCGTGCGACTGCCCCGACCGCGGCCGCGGCACCGACGGCGAGCAGGGTGATCACCGGACCCACCAGCCGTAGCGGCGGACGCGGCCGTGCCGCGCGGTGAGCCGCACCTGCCGGGCCAGGGCCATCCTGCCGATGGCCAGGCCCAGAGTGGTCGCGGCCAGGCCGGCGAACAGACTGCCGAAGACGTTGAACGCCGCGACCGCGTAGTGGCCGAGACCCAGAAGGCGATCGGTGTCGACCATCCACGTCGAGAAAGTGGTGAAGGCGCCGAGAAACCCGACGCCGGCGAACGGTCGCGCGTACTGGGTCGGCGGCCAGATCTCGAGCACATACACGAGCAGCAGTGCCAGCAGGAACGCCCCGGACACGTTGATGGCGAACGTCGTCAACGGAAACGCCCCCCGAGGCGCAGGAAACATCAGTCCAAGTCCGTAACGGGCCGCCCCGCCCAGAACGCCGCCGAGCGCGACCGCCGCCAGAACGCCCTTGCGCAGACGCGAGCGGAACGGCTCGCGTGACGGCGCGGGATCTGGCTCGGGCTCGGCTCGCGTACCCGAGATGTATGTAGGCCCTCGGGATTCCCTCTCGGGCCCGGATTCGTCCGCCCGCATCAGAAGCCTCCGCACAGAATACGGATCGGTACGCTCTGTCGCCCCAACTCCCGGCGCAGGCCCCATCGAATATCCGCATCCTTATCCACTGGCGCACCCCCCATGGTATCCGCGGGGATTGCAGCGCCGACACATGCTCAACTAAAATTCGTGATCATCGGTACCCGCCCGGTTCAGCCGGAGCGGAGGCCTCACCGATGGAGGACAGCCATGGCAAAGATCATTTCGGTGCTCTATCCCGACCCCGTGAGCGGTTATCCTCCCGACTACGCCCGCGACGAGATTCCGGTCATCACCGGATATCCGGGCGGTCAGACAACGCCGACTCCACAATCCATGGATTTCACCCCGGGGCAGCTCCTCGGCTGCGTCTCGGGAGAACTGGGACTACGCCGGTTCCTGGAGGACCGAGGCGACACCTATGTCGTCACCAGCGACAAGGAACCACCGGACTCCACCCTGGACCGCGAGCTGCCCGACGCCGACGTGGTGATCTCGCAGCCCTTCTGGCCGGCTTATCTGACCCCCGAGCGGATCGCCTCCGCTCCCCGGCTCAAACTCGCGATCACAGCCGGGATCGGGTCGGACCACACCGACCTGCCCAGCGCCATCGCCCACGGCATGACGGTGGCGGAGGTGACCTTCAGCAACAGCATCAGCGTGTCCGAGCACGCCGTCATGCAGATCCTCACCCTGGTGCGCAACTACATGCCGGCCCACGACTGGGTGACCGCCAAGAAGGGCTGGAACATCGCCGACAGCGTCGCGCGCGCCTACGACCTCGAGGGCATGGACGTCGGCGTCCTCGGCTCCGGACGTATCGGCCAGGCGGTACTGCGCCGCCTCAAGCCGTTCGACGTCAAGCTGCACTACTGCGACGTGCACCGGCTGCCCACGGAGGTCGAAGAGGAACTGGAGCTGACCTGGCATCCCGACGTGCGTTCGCTGGCCTCCTCGATCGACGTGCTCTCGATTCACACTCCGCTGCATCCACAGACGCAGAACCTCTTCGACGACGACCTGATCGGGGCCATGAAGCGCGGTTCGTACATCGTCAACACCGCACGCGCGCTCATCGTCGACCGGGATGCCGTGGTGCGGGCCCTCAACAGCGGCCAACTGGCCGGTTACGCCGGTGACGTCTGGTATCCGCAGCCGCCACCGCCCGACCATCCCTGGCGCACCATGCCGTACGAGGCGATGACGCCGCACGTGTCCGGTTCGACCCTCTCGGCGCAGGCCCGCTACGCCGCCGGTACCCGGGAGATCCTGGAATGCTGGTTCGACGGGCGCCCCATCCGCCCGGAGTACCTGATCGTCGACGGCGGTGGACTCGCCGGGACAGGAGCGCGCTCCTACACGGTCGCCGGATAGCGCATAGTGAGCCGGAACGACGCTGCTGCCGCCAAGCATGGCGACGCCTCTGGTCGGCGCCTTACTGACAGGCAACCCCGTTAATTCCGGCTCAATTGCAGACGGCGGAAATCAGCAGAAGATCCATGGGAAGACGCAGCCGAAGATCCACCACATGAGTGGGCAATGGACCTTCGGCTATGTCGTGCCCCTTGCGAGCCCACGCCTCCTGTGATCCGACTCACCACGAATTCGCTGGCGGGGCGCGGCCTAGACCTTTAGTTTGCTAAACAGACAGATTTTTTCTGTGCGGACGCACCGGCGCCGCGCATACTGTTTCGCAAGATAATCAAGGCGAACGTCGGGAAGGTGGATCAGTGAGCAGCATGGACGCCGTATGGGTCCGGGGCGTGAACGGCATTCAGTTGCATCACGTGACCGATCTTCAGGATGCCGGCCGGTTCTTGGGCAACGCAGCGATGGCCCTGCGGGCCGCACACGTAAGGACCGGCGCCGACCGGTACTCCAGCATCGCCACCGAGCTGAAGAGCCTCGTGGAGCGAGTGCGGGAACTGGAGGACGAGGCGCGGTCGCGCATGCACGACCTGCACTCCACCGACCCTGAGCGGTTCGCGCGCTGCCGGGACGGTCACGAGCCGTGGCCCGGTGAGATCCCGGCAGGATTCATCCCGCGCCACACCTGCAAGGACGAGTGCCTTTACCACGATCGCGACGTCATCGAGGCCATCACGCAGTGCACCTGCGGCCGGCCGCCGTGCCAGGCATGCGAGATCGGCGGAAAGCTCTGAGAAACCCGAGCGGCTGCGGAGGGAGCCTCCGGCGGTCCAAGGGCATGCGGTGCTGCGGTCGACGTGTTCCCGATGACCTCGCACGTGGAGTGCGTGGCGATCCTGGAACCGGCTGTCGAGCCGACGGCCTGCCTGTCCAGGGCGGCCTGACCTGCGGTTCCCTAGTGTGGCGACGATCGCGCGGGTGACGATGATCCGCCGCCGCAGGCGATTCTCGACGCTCGGATGACGCTCGAATATGGGTCAGCGGGGTTCGAGACGCAGGGTGGCGGCGCGGGCCCGGTCGGTCAGGACATGCTCGACGATGCTCGTGTACCGGCCGTACTTCTCCCGGTAGGCGGCATCCACGGCGGCGTACTCGCCGGGACCGGCTTCGTGGAAGACGACGTCGGCCCGGACGCCTCCGGCCGCGACACGTCCCTGGTTGCGCGAGCGTGTGCCCCGGTACCAGGGGCCGCCGACGCCCTTGACCGAGCGGACGTAGAGGTGATCGCCCGCTCGTACGACCCACATGGTCACCGGGGCACGAAGTGTGCCGTCGGTGCGTTCGGACTCGAGGTCCAGCTCCTCCGCCGCGCCGATCTTCCTCAGATCCGAGTCGTTCCAGGCGGTCATGATCCTCACCTTCCGTGGGGTGTTGTTCGAGCGTTGTCCGGGGTGCGTGTCACGCTTCGGATCGGTGAAGGTCGCGCCGCCGAGCACGGATACCCGCCCTCGGACTCGGCGTCTTCCAGACCCCGCCCGACGAGAGCAGGGCGGCCGTGAACCGCCCTCGACCTCGGCTACCGGCGCATCGACACCGCCTACGAGCGGATCCTCGCCTCCGACGTCCGCTACCGGTCCGGTGGGTTCCTTGAGGGCCGGGTCGGCGACATGCTCGACGCGGACGTCGCCGGTTTCGTACATGAGTGCTGCGCGCACGGTGTTCCTTCAGGTCGGTTCGGAGTCGGGGAGCCGGGCTCGGTTCCGGGTGGCCCGCTCTCGGTCTTCTCCAGGCAACAGCGCGCGGGCCCGCAGGTGGGAGTCACTGCTCTTCCAGGTACTGGCAGTACCTCGCAGGCCGTGGCCCACGGACCTACGGTGAAGAGGCCGGCGCAAGATGTACGCCGATCAGGAGGAGTTCCCGTGTCCCTGACCCTCGCCGAAGCCACCATCCGCCTCGCGTCGTGCCCTCTGGCAGCGCCGCGGCACACCCGTGCGGAGTCCGACGATGGCGGGCGCTGACAAGACGGACCTGGCCGCCGAGGTCCGCGAGTTCCTGAGCACCCGGCGGGCACGGATCACCCCGGAGCAGGCCGGACTGCCGGTCTACGGCGGGAACCGCCGCGTCGCGGGTCTGCGCCGTGAGGAGGTCGCCTTGCTCGCGGGCATGAGCGTGGACTACTACGTCCGCCTCGAACGCGGAAACCTCTCCGGCGCCTCGGACTCGGTGCTCGAATCCCTCGCACACGCCCTGCAGCTCAATGCCGACGTCACGCTCCCGGCCGACGTGCTCGACGCCATCGACGACATCGTGGCCCCCGGGGTCACGGTCAACCCGGTCGACAACAGCTACGGCGACTTCGACCTGCGGCCCGACCAGCGGCGTCGTTGACACGAGGCGGATTCGTGGGTCACGGACGGTCGAAGGCAGCCACCCGGCGGCCGTCCGCGTCGACCAGGGTGCGCGATGAACCAGGGGAGGCCGCCGGCAGGTTCTTCGTCTCATGGTGGTACGCGTGCCCTGCCTGCGCTGACCTGCGGAAATGGGCATGCTGTCGGCGGTGGTCGGCAACTTGGTCCGGAAATGGTCCGGATCTTGGTCTCGGACACGTGCCCGGGACCACCCTGTGGGGACACCGCTCCCGCATGGTGACCGGCTGACCTGCCGTCAGCACCGCTGGCGGCCCCGAGCCGCGTCGATGCGGCGGTGATCTCCGCATTCCGGGCAGTTGATCCGCTACACCACTTCCCTGGACGCAACCCATCGTCCCGAACCGCGGGGTGCGACCTCCCGTGCCCAACTGCTGTGTGTCATCAGGTAATTGACGTGGGGCTCGGGGGGCTGCTTCACTGAGGGAGTGGCTGAGCCACTAGACCAAGAAGTCGCTGAAATCAGTGAGCCGCTGGACCAGTGAGCCGCTGAACCATTGACCGAAGCCTGGGAGATCCTCCGTGGCCGTCGAAAGCATTCCGCGCCGAACCGTGGTCGACCTGCTTGAAGCACGGCTGCGTGACGACATCCTGAGCGGCACGCACGAACCCGGATACCTGCTGCCCCCCGAGAGGGAGATGGCCGCCAGGTACGCGGTCACCCGTACGACTTTGAAGCACGCGCTGACCCGGTTGGAGCAGGCGGGGCTGCTGAGCACCCGGCACGGCATCGGTACGCGCATCCTGGACTACCTGCGGGTCGGTGGCGCTGACCTGCTTCCGATGCTGGCCGCACAGGACCCCACGTGGCTGCGGGAGGTCTTCGAGGTACGGCGGCAGATCGGCACGCTGATCGCCGGCCGCGCGGCCGACCGGCGCACGGAACGACAGGCCCGACGGCTGGAACACCTGCTGCGTCAGGTCGCGGACGGCCCGGATGCCGACGCCGTCCAACTCGCCGACGTGGAAGTGCATCGCGAACTGGCGCGGGCCACGGGGAACCGGGTCTATCTGCTCCTCACGAACACGCTGTTCAACGCCTACCTTCCGATACGGGCCTCACTGCGGGCACCGTTCGAGGACGCGGCCCGGGCGACGGACCGTCTCACGCCGGTGGTACGGGCGGTGGTCGACCGGGACGGCGAGGAGGCGCGGCGCGCGGCGGAGACGTACCTGGCCGCCACCGAGAAGATCATGCTCGGTTCGCTGGGCAGTCCTCGCGGGCGGCCGACCGCCGACCACCCCCGGTAGCCGCGCTTCCCGGCCATGAGTCCGGGCCCGCCGGTTCCCGTCGGCGCGAGGTGTGTGGCGAGGTGGCTCGACCGCGGCGCGGCCACGATCATGCGCGGACGCCCGTTCATCCCTCGATTCCAATTCTGTCATGTATAGGTCAATCCGGCTGTGTCCTGGTGAACGCCCGGTGGCGCGCGACCAGGTGCGCGGCTGCGACCTTTCAGGTGCCCGAGGCAATCCGGGCCCAACACCCCCAGGACGGCCGCCCGTTCACCGTGGGCGCGGCGGTGACCGACAACACAAGGAGCATGGTGAGCAGATCAAGCAAGAGACGCGGCGTCCTCATCGGCGTGATGCTGTCCGCGGTCATCGGCGGCACCTGCCAGCCGGCGATCGCCGCGCCCGTGCGGGACACGGGGGACCAGGCCACGCCGTTCCGGCGGTCTCCGGTGCGATCGACCGAGGAGGAGATTGCGCGGGCGCTGTCCGCCTCGCTGGTCGACCCGCAGTGGCGCGAGCAGGTCGGTACGGCCGTGCTCGGCACCGAGGACGTGGACCTCCAGGCGCTGGCGAGCAGGACCGCTGTTCCCGAGGGCAGGAACCTGTTCGCTTCCCTCTCGGCCGCGGACCGTCGCATCGCGGGCCTGAAGGGCCTGCCCGCGTCGACCGGGTCGCTGCTGCGCGTTCGACTGGGCGCGCCGTCCATGCGGTCGCGCCTGGACGCCGAAGTCGCTCCCTGGATCGCCGTCGCCGCGGTCGCCGACGACGCCAAGAACATCACGGCGTACGACAGCCAGGGCCATGCCCACGCCGTCGACACCGCGCGCGTCCCCGACCGCCCGCTGTACATCCTGGACATCGACGTCACCAAGGCTCACCGGGCCGGCCTGAAGGTGCTGCAGAAGGCCTTCGCCGACAAGGGTCTGGCCCCCGTCCCGTCGAAGGCAGCGAACAGCGCCGACGCCGCGACCGCGGCGGGCTGGTGGGCGACCAAGATCACGGCTGTCGAGGTGAACGACGACCAGGAGCCCTGGTTCAAGGGCGCCGCCGAGATGTTCTCGCTGGTGACCGGCTTCGGCCAGGACGGCACGGCGCGCGTCGACTCGGTGGACATGCCCTACCTGGACTACGACGGCACCGTCTACTACCCGAACCAGATCCTGGTCAACTGGTCGAACTACAAGTACAACCTGGCCGACGTCGTCATGATGGAGGACGACGACGGCACCAACTACCGTGCGCTGGCACAGGCGATCACCACGGCGCTGCTCACCGTGACCGACCAGGGCACCTACATCCCGTTGGTGAACGCGGTCCTGAGCGCGATTCCAGACAGCTGGTTCACCGACGACCCCGACTACGTGGAGTCCTGGTACACCCTCGCCCAGAATTCCTCGGGCCGGCTGAACGGCGCCTCGGGCAACGGCTGGATGACCGTCGAGCCCTACTTCGTCGAGGAGTTCTAGACCTCGCACGCAAGAGCGGACCGGCAGCCGGACGTCGATGAACGCGCCGGTCCGTGCCGAGGACGCGGCGGCCGTGCCGTGGAGACCGCATGACCGATACCACGGCGCAGCCGCGCCCGGCACTGGTCAAGGGGGGCGCCTGCCGGACGTCTGACCCGGTCAGACGCCCCTTTTCTGCGACTGGAAGAAGCCCAGCCGATTCGCCGATGAGGACCTCAGGAGGTGCTTCGCCTGCTGGTGATACATGCTCTGCACGCCTCTGCACGCCTCTGCACGCCTCTGCGCAGCACGAATGCGGTTGGGTGAGCAGTGTGTCGGTCCTGGGCCGAGCATGGCCCGGATCTTGATCGCGGATTGTTGAGCGCCTCCCGACGAGCCGGCGGCGCCGTGCACCCAGACCGTCAACGACCCCTCGGTGGCCTCGCGGTGAAGCCGGGGTTCACAGAGGGGTAGTGGTTCGAGGAGCAGGGCGCTCAGTGGTGGCTCGGCGAGTGGTACTCGCCGTCCGACTTCAGGGCCGGACGTGGGACGGGGCGGGCAGGGCGTAGGACGACGTCATGGGGCATCTTCCTCATGGCCGGTGTTCTGGTCGTGTGCGAGGGCGTGGGTGACCGCGGTGGTGCTCTCGTACAGGACCCGGTACTGGGTGAACCGGCGGTCGTAGACACCCGCGGTGGCGGGATCGGGCCGGACCACCGATTCCGCCGGATTCCAGGCCGTGATGTCCGGTCGGCCGATCAGCCCGGCGGCGAGGAAGGCGGCACCGTAGCTGGCACCGATGGTCGTGCGGGCGACGATCTGCTCGAGACCAGTGACGTCGCTGACGATCTGAGGCCACAGCCCGCCCTGGGTGCCGCCGCCGACCGCGACGATCCGCCGGATGTCGGCGCCGGCCGCGAGCATCGTCTCGACGTTGTGCCGGACACCGTAGGCGGTGGCCTCCAGCGTGGCCCGCATCAGGTCGCCCCGGGTGTGACCCAGCGTCAGGCCCGCGATCACACCCCGGGCGTCGGGGTCCATGACGGGTGTGCGTTCCCCGGCGAAGTACGGCAGCATCACCAGGCCGTTCGCACCCGGGGGCGAGGCGGCCGCCTCGTCGATCAGCACGCCGAGGCCGACGTCGCCGAAGAGGCGGCCCAGCCAGTCGGTGACGGCTCCGGAGGTGGCCATGCCGCCGGCCAGGCAACGGGTGCCGGGCAGGGCACCGACCGTGGACCACATCGACGGGCTGGTCACGAGCCGGTCGACGGTGTTCACCAGGAACATCGTGGTGCCGTACATCAGCATCAGGTCGCCGACGCCGTGGCCGCCGACGCTGATGGCCTCGCTCCAGGCGTCGATCGTCCCCACGATGACCGGTGTCCCGGCCGGGATGCCCGCGACGGGCGTGCCCACCCGGCCGGCCTCCTGGCCCGGCCAGCGCAGTGGGGGGAGTTCGATGCCGGGTGCGATGTGCTTGGCCCACTCGGGGATCCAGCGCTGCTCGTGGATGTCGAACAGCGGGGTGCACTGGCTGGCGGAATGCAGGTCCAGTACGTAGGCGCCGGTCAGCCGGTGGGCAAGCCACGAGGCGGGCATGAGGAGGCGGCGGGCACGTGCCCACACCTCGGGTTCCCGCTCGTGGATCCAGGCGAGTTTTGGCCCGACGGCCTGGGACGACAGGGCCGACCCGCACCTGCGGAAGATCGTGTCCCGCCCCAACTCCCGGTTCAGCCGCGTGATCTGTTCCCCGGCGCGGGTGTCCACCCCGTACAGCACCGCCGGACGCACCGGATCTCCCGCGTCGTCGACCAGGAGGGTGCACGGGCCCATGCCGCTGACTCCGACGGCTCGGACGGTGATGTCGTCGCGGTCGAGCAGTTCGGTCGCGAGCGAGACGAACTCGTCCCACCACACATGTGCGTCCATCTCGACATGCCCCGGCCGGGGACGGTCGACCACGTGACTGCGTACCGCCTCGCCCAGGATGCGGCCGGCAGCATCGACCACCACGCCCTTGGTGCTGGAGGTGCCAACGTCAACTCCGAAGACGACGTCGATCATGTACTGCCTCCCTTGGCGCCGGGTGCGCCACCGTAGGTTGTCGCTCGGTCCGGCGGGCGGTCGCGGTTCAGCCGGACGGCTGCCGGAGATGTCGTCACATCTGTACCTCGGACGAGCGCGGCGGCGCCCCCGGCCGCCGTGGCCAGAACCGCGATACCCGGTCCGCGCCCAGTACACGGACTCCACGGTCTGCACCCCTTCACTTCTGCTCCCGTCGCACGAAGGGATCAGCTTGTAACAGTCGTTCGCATCTCAGGCACATCATCTCCACGGTCAGGCAACGTTGTCGGTCCTCGCTTCCGTGTAGAGGCTGGAGGGGGGGCCGGCTGTGCACGGCTGGAGTGACGACCAGGTGTGGACCGCCTCCCGGGTACCCCGGGTACGCACGTTGATCGGGCGGCCTGTCGGGTGGCGGCTACAGGGCTACGATGCCTTCGCCGCCGACCGAGTCGGGCACGGTGACCGAGCCGATCGCGGTCAGTGAGCCGTCGCGGTTGACCCGGAACTCGTCCACGATGCCCTTGGCGCCGGTCTGCGCGTAGAGGTAGCGGCCGTCCGAGGAGACGGCGGCGTCGACGGTGCCGCCGTCGGTGGCGGTGTTACCGAGCGGGACGAGGCTGTGCCGGTGGCCGGTACGGAAGCCGGACAGGCTGTTGCTGCCGGCGTTGGAGGTGTAAAGGTGACGCCCGTCCCTGACGATCCAGCAGGTCGCGGCCTGCCCGGTGGCGATGGGGGAGCCCACCGGGGTGACCTTGCCGTTTCGGGCTACGGCGAAGGTCGCCACGGCGTTGGTGCCGGCCTCGGTGACCTGCAGGCGGCCCGCGGCGTCGAAGACGAAGCCGAAGGGCACGGTCCCGGGGAGGGAGTTCACCACCGGCGCGGCGGCCGGGGCGCCGGAGCGGTCCAGGGGGAACACCGCGATGCTGTTGGTCGCGGCCTTGGTGGTGACGATCAGCCGGGTGCCGTCAGGGGTGAACGCGATCTCGCCCGGCGTGTGGGTGAACTGGGGCGTGGCTGCCGGGTCCAGGCCCAGGCCGGGGTTCCAGGAGGGGACGGCGGCCAGGCGGTCGCCGACCCGGACGAACCCCTGCACCGTGCCTCCGTCCAGGGCGTTGAGCACGTAGACCCGGTTGTCGTGGACGGCGATGCTGACCGGGAAGGACCCACCGGAGGCTACTTCTTGGGTGCGCTTCAGTCGGTCGCCGTGCACGGCGAACACGGTGACGGTGTCGCTGCCCGCGTTCACGGCGTAGAGCAGGTGGTGCTCATGGTCGTAGGCGAGCGAGCCCTGCGAGGCGAGGTGGTCCACCACCGAGCCGGCCAGGCTGCCGCCCAAGCCGCCGGTGGGGTAGCTGCCGGCAGTGGTGAGTGTGCCGTCGGCGTTGCGGTCGTAGGCGACGACGGCGTTCCCGCCCGGGTTGTCGGTCTGCACGAAGACCGTGGAGCTGTGTTGCTCGGTCTTGAGCGGGGCAAAAGCGGAGGCCGGGACAGCGAGCGCGGTGGCAACGGCGAGCGCGGCGGTGCCGATCGCGGCGGTGATCCGGGCGGTACGTGCAAGCGTCATCGTCATTCTCCGGATGTGGAACGGAAGTTCGGGCTGGCTGAAACGGTAGGTCGCTCGGGAGGGCGACAACTCGACGAATCCGGCATATCGCCTGGACGTCCGCGACTCGTAAGGATTTGACGGCCGAGGCCCCGCGGTAGCGCCACGCCGCCGCCGCGGGCCGCCGACAGGCGGCTCGTCCTCGCGGTCGACGTGCGCAACTGACTGCGCCCCGACGCCCCCACGAGCCCGAACCTGCTGTTCTGGCACGTCGACGGGCGGGGCCGCAGCGCTGATCAGTTCATCCCGGGCCGGCCCTGCTCGTTCGCCGCCGCCCTGGAAACAGGCCGCACATCGTGGACCGCCGCGCCGGACGCGATCCGGCTTGGGCCGACCGACGACGCCACCGCGATGGACGTGGGGAAGATCGCGGTTCACCTCGGCAGGCTCGGGTGCGGAGCGCCCTGTGGCGCGGCCACCGGGGTGGACGTCGGAGTTTCGTCACGGTTCGAGGGTCCGTTCGGTGGAGCCCTAGACCTACGGTCGGGACATGCGCAAGCCGAAGCTCCCCACCTCACCCGCGTTCTGGCGCAGCCCACTGCGTGGCCCCTGGTTCACCTCGGCGCTCGGCGTCGTCCTGCTCGGCGGCATCACCGTGCTGTTCGTGACGGGTCTCGTGTCGTACGCCGCCTACAACCCGAACCTGTCACCGGTGAACGACATGACCCCGGACAAGGGGCTGCTCGGTTTCTATCTCTTCTCCTGGCCGACGAACCCGTCCTGGCTCTACCGCCTCACCCAGGGCGTCCACGTCACCCTCGGGATCACGCTGATCCCGGTACTGCTGGCGAAGCTGTGGTCGGTCGTGCCGAAACTCTTCACGCTGCCGCCGGTGCGGTCGCTCGCGCACGGGCTGGAGCGCATCTCGCTGCTCCTGCTGGTCGGGGGCGCGCTGTTCGAGTTCACGACGGGCGTGCTGAACGTCCAGCTCGACTACATCTTCCCCGGCTCCTTCTATCCGCTGCACTTCTACGGGGCCTGGGTGTTCATCGCCGCGTTCGTGGCACACGCCGTGCTGCGGGTGCCCATGGCGGCACGTAATCTGCGCCAGCTCCGGGACGAAGGTCAACCACCCGCATCAGACGATGAGTTGGTGGCACCGGACCCCGACCCGCCCACTGTCTTGCGGCGTGGTGCCCTCGGGTTCGTGGGCGGGGGATCGCTGGTGCTGTTCGCCACGACGGCCGGGCACAGCTTCGACGCGCCGCTGCGGGAGACGGCCGTGCTCGCGCCGCACGGCGGCCCGGAACCCGGCAGCGGTCCGGGCGGCTTCCAGATCAACAAGACGGCGGCGGCGGTCGGCATCGACATGCGGGAGACGACGGGTGAGGTGTGGCGGCTGGTCGTCGAGGGGCGCGGGCGCACGGTCCGGCTGAGCCGGGACGAGCTGCTGAAACTCCCGCTCCACAGCGCCGCGTTGCCCATCGCCTGCGTGGAGGGCTGGTCGACCTCCGACCAGTGGTGGCGGGGCGTGCGGCTGCGGGACCTCGCGGCGCTGGTGGGATACGAGGCGGGCGCGGCGCCCGACGTTCTGGTGGAGTCGTTGCAGCGGCACGGGGCGTTTCGCCGGGGCGCACTGCGCTACAACCAGGTGCGCGACCCACGTTCCCTGCTGGCCCTGTTCGCCAACGGTGAGGATCTGACCCCCGACCACGGCTATCCCGCGCGGATCATCGCCCCCGCGGCGCCCGGTGTGCTCAACACCAAGTGGGTGGCCCGGATGACGTTCGGAGAACTGTGATGCGACCACTTGCGATGCGCAGACCTGTGATGCGGCGGCCGTTCGGGAAGCCCGTCCTGGGCAGTCCGCTGCAGATCCTGCTGCTGGCCTGTTCGTTCGCGCTCGCCGGGTACGCCGGGGTGCGGCTGCTCGCGGGGGACTGGTTCGGGGTGGCGCTGTGGTTCGTGGGGGTGGCGCTCCTGCACGATCTGGTACTGGTGCCCTTGTACTCGGGGGCTGACCGGGCCCTCACGCGGGGGTTGGACGCGGTCGGCCATCGGGAGTGGACGCTCTATGTCCGGTTCCCGGCCGCGTTCTCGGCGCTTCTGCTGCTGATGTGGTTTCCGCTGATCAGCGGGCAGGTGTCGGACCGCTATCGGTCCGACACCGGGCTGTCCAGCGACGGCTTCCTGGCCCGCTGGCTGCTGGTCACGGCGGTGCTGTTCGGGGGTTCCGCCGTGCTGCTCGTGCTGCGCTCGTGGAGGTCGGCGAGGTCGGCGAGGTCGGAGCGGTTGCGCAGGGCGACAAAGGAGCGGCCCCCGGCCGCCCACTGAGCGTCTCGGTGCCAGCCTGCTCGGCGGGCGTATCGCAGGAGGGCGGGGGTGCCGAGGCGGGCCCACGGGAAAACGGTACTGGCGACACCGCGGCCGTCGGCGACGCGAACCTGCACGCGTTCGTCGACGTCGAGTGGGGCCGTCTCGGCGATCAGGACTCCGCCGGGGGCGACGAGTTCGGCCATCCGGCGCAGGAGGGCGGCCGGGTCGCCGCCGATGCCGACATTGCCGTCGACGAGGAGGGCGGTGTCCCAGCCACCCTCACCGGGGAGCGGCTCGAAGACGGACCGGCGCAGCGCCTGCCCGCCCGACCGCACGGTGTGGGCGACGGCCGCCTCGCTGACATCGATACCCAGCGCTCGCCGCCCCTGCGCGGCGAGCGCCGCCACGAGCCTGCCGGGCCCGCATCCCACGTCGAGTATGACCCCTTCGCACCGCCGCAGTACCTCCAGATCCGCGGCATCGGCCGCGGCGCACCACCGCTCCACCTCCAGCGTCAGCAGCCGGCCGTCGGTGCCGCGGAGGTAGAGGGGGCCACGGCCGGTGCGCAGGGCGGTGGAGTAGGGGTCGCCTGACCAGGGGTGTGCGGTGTCGTCGGACGGTGCGGGGGAAGCGCGTCTGATGGCTGGTGCGGTTCGCTCGACGAGATCTTGCTGCGGGTGATTCGTGAAGCTCAGCGGCTGGTGACCCGTGAGGTGCAGTGGCTGGTGGCCAGTGAGGCTGGTTACCGGGCGCCCCAGGGGAGCCGGCGGCGGGCGTTCCGCGGCGCCCGGTCGAGGCGCCACCTCGTCTGCCGCGCTCATCGGCAGACTCCCGCTTCCAGTCGCGCCGCTCCCGCGGCGAAGCGCCCGGGCGGCACGGCGGCGGCGAGTCCGAGGGCCACGAAGTCGTCGTCCCCGGCCGGATCGAAGTACGTGTCGCGGCCGGTGACATCCACCGCGAGCAGTGCGGGCCCGGCACAGCCCGCGAAGGCGGCAGCCCTCAGGCAGGGCAGGACCACGTCGACAGGCACCGCGTCCGGTTCTGTTGCGGGAGAGGTGGTCACGGCTTTCACCTTACGGTGACAAATGATGCGTATCGGACTTTCGGTCCTTGCGGAACAGGCTGCGTTCGAGGTCGCGCAGGTCCTTGCCGAGGGAGGTGCGGACCTGGCGGGCCAGGAGCGGCGCGGCCAGTCGACAGAAGCCGCCTCCGCCGCCCCGGACACGGATGCGGGCAATCGTCCCTTGAGGGTGCGATGTCCCCTGGGGGCCGGGGTGAAGGTGTAGGTGACGTGCAGGGGCATCGGGCCCGCCACGGACACCATGTCCCACAGCCGTGGGGGCTCGTACGCGGCCACGCGCAGGACCTAGTCGACGCGCCGCCCCAGGAAGTACGCCGTACGGGTGACCTCGGCTCCGACGCCGAACCCGCCCTCGTCCGCCGGCCTCGTCAACTCCGCGCTGCGGACGCCCTGCGTCCCTGCGGGCTGGATCGGCGCGGCGGGGCCGGGGCCCTCGTATCTCGACCCGGGCTCGGGGGGCCCGGAGAACGACTTCACCCCTCGCTACACCGCGTTCATGACCTGGAACCTGATGCACCTGGCGGCCCTGCTGAAATGTGCGGGCGGTGTCCCCGCCCACGGCAACCAGCGCTCGGAATGGGACGCGGGCTGTCGTCTGGACGCCCCGAACCCCGACTACCGCTGATTCGGCCGGGTCACAGGCTCTTGGCGGGCCAGTTCAGCAGTCGGGCGCCGATGACCGCGGTCTGGAGCGTGTAGCGGTGGGCCGGGTCGGCGGGGTTGGCGCCGGTGAGTTTGTGGATGCGCTCCAGCCGGTAGGTCAGGGCGCGCACGCTCAGAGAGAGACGGCGTGCGGCCTCGGCGGCCACGCAGCCCGAGTCGAAGTACGCGGTGAGGGTGGCCAGCAGGTGCTGGGCACCGCCGCGGGCGCCGGTGAGCGGGCCGAGGGCGTCGAGGACGAGGTCGGCCATCGCCTGGCGGTCCCGGGTGAGGACGGGGTAGACGAGCAGGTCGGCGGCGCGCAGTACCGGGTCGTCGAGTTCGAGGCGTTCGGCGAGTTCGAGGGTGTTCAGTGCCTCTTCGTAGGACTGGACGACTCCGCCGGGGCCGGTCTGGGGGCGGCCGATGGCGACACGTCCGCCGTCCGTGGCCGCGTACGCCTGTTTGGCGAAGTAGGTGAGGACGTCGTCCTGGTCGCCGGGCGCGACGCACAGCATCCGCCCGTCTTTGGTGGTGAGCAGGATGCTCCGGTCGCCGAAGCGTGCGATGAGGGACTGTTCCACCTGTCGTGGCACCGCGGCGCCTTCGTCGTAGGCCGTCGTGCCCTGCGCGACGGCCACGACGTGCGCGTGGGAGAGGCGCAGTCCGAAGCGCTCGGCGCGCTCGGCGAGGCGGCCCAGGTCGCTGCGGCCGTAGAGGAGGTCGTCGATGAACTCGCGGCGCGCCGCCTCCTCTTTCCGTACGGCGAGGAACTGTGCTCGTTCGAAGCCCTCGGCGAAGGCGTCGATGACCTGCTCGATCGCGGCGAGTGTGCTGTCGGCGGAACCGGGTGTCGTGGGCCAGGCGGCACGGGCGGCGGACAGGTGGGCGCTGACGAGTGCGCGCAGTCCGTGGCCGGCGTCGGCGGCCTGTTCGCCGAGGACACGCCGTGACTCGATCTCGTCGCGGGTGAGGCGGCGGCCGGTGGCCGAGACATCGGCCAGTATCCGGGCGTAGCCCTCCAGATACTGCTCAGGTATCTCCCGCTCCGTCACGTCGTCCCCCGGTTTCTTGACGGCCCGGTGACGACTCCTTAGCGGCGACCGGCATGCAGACCCTAGTGAACACTGCCGGGAACCGGCAATGCGCTGGTCGGTACCTGACATGCACGATGGGCGCAGGGGAGCACGGCGGATGGTCTCGGTGCCGGACGCCTGGACGGTGTCCGGCATCGATGGCCGGAGGGGAGCCGTGCGCCACCGACACAGGTCGGCAGCACAACACGACGAGCGGGGGTGGGGGCATGTGGTCGTTTCTCGTGGCTGTCAGCGGGTTTCCCACCATCCTGTTCACGGCCGCGCTCGTCGTGGTCGTCGGCTTCTGGCTGTTGGTCGCCGTCGGAGCGGCGGAGTCGCACGGCTTCGACGGCCACGTGCATGTCGACGCCTGGGGACTGGGCGGGGTCCCGGTCACGGTCGTCTTCTCCCTGGTGACCGCGATCGGCTGGTTCCTGAGTCTGAGCGCGACCGTCCTGCTCGATCCCCTGGTGTCCTCCGGGGCTGTCCGCGGGGCGGCCGGGCTGGTGGTCCTGGCGGGGGCACTGCTGATCGCCTGGCGAGTGACCCGCCTGCTCGTACGGCCGTTGCGCCACCTCTTCCCCGATGAACCGGGCCCGTCCCGGCTGGACTTCGTGGGACTCACCTGCACCATCCGCACGGGGCGGGTGGACGCCGGGTTCGGGCAGGCCGAGGTCGCGGCGAAGGACGGCTCCACCGCGGTGGTGCAGGTGCGCCAGACCGCGGACGAGGTCCTCACCAGCGGCAGCACCGGCCTGTTGTACGCCTACGACGAGGTGGGCGAGTTCTTCTGGGTCGCGCCGTACGACACGGCGCTCGACCCGCGGGGCCACGGCACGTGAGCCGCCCGCGCCCGCTCCGCACTTTCTCACCCGCTTGAAGTTCCTTACGCCTCAAGGACGTTTGCCATGGATGTCATCTCCTTGGGCATCGGCGTGCTCGTCGCCGTTGTCCTCCTCATCGCGATCACCATGCTGTTGGTGGTCGGCCGGCTGTTCCGCAAGGTGGAGCAGGGGCGGGCGCTGATCATCTCCAAGACGAAGAAGGTGGATGTCACCTTCACCGGCGCCGTGGTGCTGCCGGTGCTGCACAAGGCCGAGTACATGGACATCTCGGTGAAGACCATCGAGATCCGCCGTACCGGCCGCGAGGGTCTGATCTGCCAGGACAACATCCGCGCCGACATCCACATCAGCTTCTTCGTAAGGGTCAACAAGACGGTCGAGGACGTCATCAAGGTCGCGCAGGCCATCGGCACCGAGACCGCGAGCGACGCGGCGGCGATCCAGGACTTCTTCGCGGCGAAGTTCTCCGAGGCACTCAAGACGGTCGGCAAGCAGCTGGACTTCGTCGATCTGTACACCAAGCGCGAGGAGTTCCGGGACCGGATCATCCAGGTCATCGGCACCGACCTCAACGGCTACCACCTCGACGACGCGGCCATCGACTTCCTCGAGCAGACGCCGATGACGCAGCTCGACAACCAGAACATCCTCGACGCCCAGGGCATCCGCAAGATCACCGAACTGACGACGATCGAGCACGTCCGCACGAACGAGTTCCAGCGCACCGAGCAGAAGGAGATCACCCGGCAGAACGTCGACGCCCGGGAGACCATCCTGGAGCTGGAGCGCCGGCAGGCCGAGGCCGAGATCAAGCAGCGGCGCGAGGTCGAGACCCTCCGCGCCCGCGAGGAGGCCGCGACCGCGAAGGTGCAGGAGGAGGAACGGCTCGGCTCGCAGGGCGCGTTCATCCGCACCGAGGAGCAGCTCGGCATCCAGCGCGAGAACCAGGCCCGCGAGATCGCCGTCGCGCAGAAGAACCGTGAGCGGGTCATCGCCATCGAGAACGAGCGCATCGAGAAGGACCGGCTGCTGGAGGTCATCGCCCGGGAACGGGAGACGGGCCTGACGCGCATCGCCGCCGACAAGGAGGTCGAGGCCGAGAAGCGGGACATCGCCGAGGTCGTCCGGGAGCGGGTGGCGGTGGACCGTACGGTCGCCGAGCAGGAGGAGTCCATCAAGAAGCTGCGGGCCGTGGAGGAAGCCGAGCGCGGACGGCAGACCGTGATCATCGCCGCCGAGGCACAGGCCCAGGAGAAGCTGGTCAAGGACATCAAGGCGGCCGAGGCGGCGGAGACCGCGGCCAAACACCGCGCCGCCGAGCAACTGACGCTTGCCGAGGCCCGGTTGAAGTCGGCCGACCTCGACGCGCGGGCCAAGCTGCGGCTCGCCGAGGGCATCCAGGCCGAGTCCGCCGCCGCGGGCCTCGCCGACGTGCAGGTCCGCGACAAGGCGGCCGAGGTCACCGAGAAGGCCGGCCGTGCCGAAGCCGTGGCCACCGAGGCGCGGCTGCGTGCCGAGGCGGAGGGCACCGAGGCCCGGCTGCGCGCCGAAGCCGAGGGCTCGCGGGCCAAAGCGCTCGCCGAGGCCACCGGTATCGGCGAGAAGCTCAAGGCCGAGGCGGAGGGTCTCGGCCAGAAGGCCGTCGCGATGGCGGCGCTGGACGACGCGTCTCGTGGCCACGAGGAGTACCGGCTGCGGATCCAGGCCGAGAAGGAGATCCGGCTGGCCGGACTCGAAGTCCAGCGGCAGGTCGCCGAAGCGCAGGCCACGGTGCTCGCCACCGGACTGGAGAACGCCGACATCAACATCGTCGGCGGCGACTCGGTCTTCTTCGACCGCCTCGTCTCCTCGATCGCACTCGGCAAGGGCGTCGACGGTTTCATGCGGCACTCCGAGACCGCGCAGGCGCTGGCGAAGCCGTGGCTGGACGGCACGTCGAGCTTCACCGACGACCTGAGCCGGATCCTCGGCTCGGCGTCCACGGCCGACGTGCAGAACCTGACGGTCTCCGCGCTGCTGACGAAGCTGATGAGGACGGGCGGCGCCGGCGCCGGGCAGGTGCAGCAACTGCTCGACAAGGCAGGCGAGCTGGGTCTCTCCGACATGCCACTCGCCGCCCTGAACGGCAGCGTCAGAGTCTGACCACCAAGCCAGGTCCGGAGCCGCCGAACAGGGGACGGCGGCTCCGGACCTCATGTCCCGCCTTCCTGAGAGGGATCCCATGACCACCGGCCTGGACACCGGTACGTACGACGTGCTGCGCGACCGGCTCGCCGCACAGGCAGGCGAACTCGCCCGGCGTGCCGAGGCGCTCAACATCCGCCGCACCGAGCAGTTCGGCTCGACCCGGCTGGAGCTCACCGGCACCGCACGCATCCTCACCGAGCACCACTGTGTGCCCCGCGACATCGTCTCCGTCGGTGACGTCCTGCTCTTCGGATACGACGTCTTGCTCGGCCTCAGGCCGGAGACGACGGTGGGCGACGTCTTCGCGCTGTACGACCGAGACCTGAACCGGCTGCCCGAGGACGCCGTTCCCGGCCTCCTCGACGACCCCGCCTTCGTACGGGAACTCGCCGCTCTGTACCGCTACTACCGTGCGGCTCACCTCCTCCAACTGCGGCACGTGGACGGTAAGGTGCTGGCCGTCTTCCAGACCGGTGAGAAGACCGACGACATCCGCGTCCTTCGGTGGGCCCTCTCGGCCGACGGCCGGCCGTCGTTCCTGGACGCACGCGGGGAGCGCGATCACGTCTTCCCGCCCTCGCACGACTTCGAGTGGCGCGAGACGACCCGGGAGGACCACGTCCTCGGCCGCCACCCGCACGTCTCCATCGAGGGCGAGGTCTTCGTCGAGACGGTCGGTGGCAACCTCACTGTCAAGATCGAGGACAACACCGAGACGGGAGAGGGGATCTACGCCGAGCCGGTCGACGAACCGCTCCAGTCCCTCGCCGACGCGGACATCGCGTACGCGCGCGTGGGCGTCCTGATGCTGCTCCGCATCCGCCCCTACAAGGAGGACGCGCACCGCTACCTGGTCTTCAACACACTCACCAGGTCCGTGGTCCGCCTCGACGGCATCGGGCAGGCGTGCCGCCGCCTCCCCGCCGACCAGGGAATCGTCTTCCCCGGCGGCTACTGCCTGGCCACGGGGGCGTACAAGACGTTCGACGGGACCGCCGCCCCTGTGGATACGGCAGCCCTGGAGTACGAGCGGGTGATCCGCTCGCCCAACGGCGAGGACGTCCTCTTCGCCTTCCACACGCGTGTGGAGGGCCGCAGCCTCCTGCTCCCGTACAACATGATCCGCAAGGAGTTCGCCGCTCCGCTGTCCGGCCACGGCTGGGCGCTCTTCGACGACGGCACGCTGACGGTGCTGCGGGCGGACTCCGATGAGCCGACACGCGTGCACCCGTTGCAGCTCTGGCGGTCCCCGTACGTCTCGGACACCTACGCCGACGCCCCGCGTTCCGCAGCGGGTGCGCTGGGACGTGTCGGCAACGCCGACCTCGTCCGGGGCATCTCCGAGTGCCTGTCCCTCACGCGTACCGTCTCGGAGACCGCTCCGACAGCCGAGGTGTACGAGGCGCTGCTCGCCGCCTGTGTCCGCGCGGCCGACACCTACCACTGGCTCGGCGACCCCGACCTGGGAGACCTGCGCACCCCACTGGACGCGGTCCGCGCCACGGCCGAGCAGGTACTGGCCGAATTCGAGACGGTCGAGGCCCTCACCCGCCAGGCCACCGACGCACTCGCGGAGGCCGCCGCGCACATCGCCACGGTGGTACGGCGCCTGCGCGGTGAGACGCCCCGTGACGCCGCCGCCTGGGTGAACGGCCTGGCCGAACTTCGCCGCGCCCAGGGTCACTTGCTCACGCTCAAGGAGCTGCGGTACGCCGACACCGTCCGTATCGACGAGCTCGCCGCCGACGCGGAGGCCGACCTCGCCTCGTTCGGGCAGCGTGCCGTCGCCTTCCTGGCCCGTGAGGATGCCTTCACCGGTCACCACCAGGCCGTCGAACAACTCGTCGCGGAAGCCGAGTCGCTCGCCACCGTCGCCGAGACGGCTCCGGTCACCGCCCGCATCGACGAACTGACCGACGGACTGCGGACCGTCACCGAGGTCGTCGCGGGGCTGGACATCGGCGACGCAACGGTGCGGACGTCCGTCCTGGAACGCGCCGCCGAGGTACTGGGCGGCGTCAACCGCGCCCGCGCCACGCTCGACGCGCGCCGCCGCGAACTCCTCGAGCACGAGGGACGCGCCGAGTTCGCCGCCGAGTTCGCTCTGCTCGGCCAGTCGGTCACGAGCGCGCTCACCGCCGCGGGGAGCCCGGAGTCCTGTGACGAGCAACTCGCGCGGCTGCTGGTGCAGGTGGAGAACCTGGAAGCCCGCTTCCCGGAGTTCGACGACTTCCTCGGCGAGCTGGCGGACAAGCGGACCGAGGTGTACGAAGCGTTCGCGGCCCGCAAGCAGACCCTCGCCGACGCCCGGGGCCGCCGGGCCGAACAGCTCGTCGCCTCGGCGTACCGGGTCCTGGAAACAGTCGCGCGCCGGGCCGCCGCGCTCGCCGACACCGACGCGGTCAGTACGTATTTCGCCTCCGACCCGATGGTCGCCAAGGTCCGGCGCACCGCGGACGAGCTGCGCGAACTCGGCGACCGGGTACGGGCGGAGGAACTGGACGGCCGGCTGAAGGCCGCCCGTCAGGAAGCGTTCCGCGCCCTGCGCGACCGCACCGACCTGTACACCGACGACGGCCGCATCATCCGTTTGGGCAGCCACCGGTTCGCCGTGAACACCGAGCCCCTGGACCTCACCCTGGTCCCGGCCGCCGACGGCCTCGCCTTCGCGCTCACCGGCACCGACTACCGCTCTCCGGTCACGGACCCGGACTTCGCCGCCACCCGCCCCTACTGGGACCGGGCCCTGCCCTCCGAATCGCCCCAGGTCTACCGCGCCGAGCACCTCGCGGCCCGGCTGCTGGACGAGCACGGCCCGGCGGCCCTCGCGGACGCCGACCTCCCCGACCTCGTACGACAGGCCGCGCAGACGGCGTACGACGAAGGCCACGAGCGCGGCGTCCACGACCACGACGCGACCGCGATCCTCACCGCGGTGCTGCGCCTGCACGAGAGGGCGGGCCTCCTCCGTCACGAGCCCGGCGCCCGCGCGGCCGCCCAGCTGTTCTGGGCCCACACGCTTCCGGCCGAGGAGCGCGCGACCCTGAAACGCCGCGCGCTGTCGCTCGCCCGCGCCCGCGACACGTTCGGCCTCACGCCCGCGATCGCCGACTTCCGGACGGAGCTGGCAGTTCACGTCGGCGAGGCGTCCGCCGTGTACCTCTTCGAGGAGTTGACGACCGGCCCCGACGGCTTCGTCGTCAGCGCGGCCACCCGCACCCTGCTCGACAAGTTCCGCCGCACGGTGGGCACGTCGGCGTACGACGAGGACCTCACCGCCCTGGGCGACCTCGCCGCGCGCCGCCAGCTCGTCGAGGCGTGGCTGTCCTCGTACAGCTCCGCCACCGGCACGGACATCACCCCCGGAGACCTCGCCGAGGCGGTGGCCGCCGAACTCTGCCCGGACCTGCCGCGTTACGAGTCCGACGCGCCGCTGACCGAGACGGTCAGGGGGCTGCTGGGCACGCATCCGCGCATCACCGACCGATCCCTGACCATCCGCATCGACGAACTCCTCTCCCGTACCCGGGAGTTCAGGGCGAAGGACACCCCGGCCTTCCGCGCCTACCAGCGGCAGCGCACCACCCTCGTGACGGCCGAACGCACCCGGCTACGGCTGGACGAGTACCGCCCCCGGGTGATGTCCTCGTTCGTCCGGGGCCGCCTCATCGACGAGGTCTACCTCCCCCTCATCGGCGACAACCTCGCCAAACAGCTCGGCACCACGGGCGATGCGAAGCGCACCGACACCGGCGGCCTGCTCCTGCTCATCTCCCCGCCCGGCTACGGCAAGACGACCCTCATGGAGTACGTCGCCGACCGCCTCGGCCTCGTCCTCGTCAAGGTCAACGGACCCTCGCTCGGTAGCGCCGTCACCTCACTCGACCCGGCCGAGGCTCCGAACGCCACCGCCCGCCAGGAGGTGGAGAAGATCAACTTCGCGTGGGAGGCGGGCAACAACACCCTTCTCTACCTGGACGACATTCAGCACACGTCGCCCGAGCTGCTCCAGCGGTTCATCCCGCTGTGCGACGCCACGCGCCGAGTCGAGGGCGTGTGGAACGGTGAGCCGCGCACCTACGACCTGCGCGGCAAGCGCTTCGCGGTCTGCATGGCGGGCAATCCCTACACCGAGTCCGGCAGCCGCTTCCACGTCCCCGACATGCTCGCCAACCGTGCCGACGTCTGGAACCTCGGAGACGTCCTGACCGGCAAGGAGGACGCCTTCGCCGTCAGCTTCGTCGAGAACGCCCTCACCGCGAACCCGGTCCTCGCGCCGCTCGCCGGGCGAGAGCGCACCGACCTGGACCTGCTGATCCGGCTGGCCGAGGGCGACCCGACCGCCCGGGCTGACCGCCTCACCCACCCGTACGCCGCCGCCGAGCTGGACCGGATCCTCGCCGTCCTGCGCCATCTGCTCACCGCCCGCGCGACCGTCCTCGCGGTCAACGCGGCCTACATCGCCTCCGCCGCCCGCACCGACGCCACCCGCACGGAGCCGCCCTTCCGGCTCCAGGGCTCCTACCGCACCTTGAACAAGATCGCCCAACGCATTCAGCCGGTCATGAACGACGCCGAACTCGGCGCCGTCATCGACGACCACTACACGGCCGAGGCAGGGACCCTCACGACCGACGCGGAGGCGAACCTGCTGAAGCTGGCCGAACTGCGCGGCACCCTCAGCCCCGGACAGGCGCTCCGCTGGACGGAGGTGAAGGCCGCGTATCTCCGTGCGCAGGCCCTCGGCGGCACGGACGAGACCCCCCTGCCCCGCGCGGTCGCCGCGCTCGGCCTGCTCGCCGACCGGATCTCCGCCGTCGAGTCCGCGATCAACCGGGCCGCCGACCCCCGCCACCCGATGGCCAACCCCACCGCCAGGCACGCCGCCGGGCCGCGGGATCGAGCGCAGGACACTGGCTGAAGGAATCCAAGAGGGCTGTGCTCGCCCACCGAGTGATGCGCCTATTCCTGCCGACGACGCAGAATGTTCATGATCGTCAGCGTCATGACGGCTTCCTCCCGCTGGTTGAGCACCTCGACCCACGTGTGTACCAGCCCCCGGTCAGACTTGGACCGGGAGGCACGGGCCTGCTTCACCGTGGCGCGGATCGACAGGGCGTCGCCCGGCCTGACCGGCTGGAGCCAGCGCAGCTCGTCGATACCGGGGGACGCCAGACTCGCCACCTTGCTGAGGTAGTGATCCGCGTAGAGCCGCATCATCACCGCCGTGGTGTGCCACCCGCTGGCGATCAGACCTTTGAACGGTCCGCGCTCGGCAGCCACGGGGTCGGTATGGAAGCTCTGCGTGTCGAAACGCCGACTGAATTCGAGGATCTCCTCCTCGGTGACGGTGATGCTGCCGTATGTGTGGACCGAGCCAGGGATGTAGTCCTCGAAGTAGCGGTCGTCGATCGGCTTGGCGAAGTCGCTGGCTGGAGTCACCGATGTCGTCATCACGGTTCGCAATCTCACCTGTCTTCGTCGCTGGCCGGGGCAGCTCCAGGTGATCGATGGTTCAGGCGCGCGCATGGGGCGATGGAACCCGACGTCGCCATGTGGAGACAGAGCTGGACTCCCTCGCGACCGCACTTTACGTGAGAACTCACGACCTGCTGAAGGACTCGCCTCATCGCACATCGTGGCGGCCGGCCGTGGGGATCACCTCGAAGCTCACCGATGCCGAACTGGCCACGCTCGCGCTGATGCAGGCCACGCTCGGCTTCACATCCGAGGCCACGTGGCTCCGCCACGCCCGCTTTCACCTGCGGCATCTCTTCCCGTGCCTGCCCAAGCGGCCCGGCTGCACCATGCGCCTGCGCAAGGCGCCGGGTTGCTCCGCCAGGCCCCACCCGGCTGGTGGCCACCGACACCTCCGTCTGGAGCGGCGACGTGTGGATCGTGCACTCCACGTCGGTGGGGTACGGCCGCTCACGCGTGACCGTCAAACCCTCCGACCTGGCCGGATGGGCAGCGTACGGGTACTGCGCCAGCCACGGCCGCTTCTTCTGGGGCCATCGGCTGCGCCTGGTGTGCACGCTCCATGGCGTGCCCCTCGCCGTCGCCCTGACGGGAGCCAAGGCCGACGAGCGCGAGACTCCGCTCGACGAGCGCGAGACTCCGCTGAACCCCCTCGCGGCCGAACCGGGCCTCGTCGCCTCGCGCGGACCGCCGCGATCCGGCACAACGACCACACCGGGCAACCCGTCCTTCGCTCACTGACCGCCTACGACCACCTACCCTTGGAACCGATCATCTGGTCCACGGCGGCGCGTCTCCCTCGGGCAGCGATAGGCCGGTCCTCGGGCACACTCCATATGGGCAGGCCGGTTGTATCGTTCGAAGTGCCGGCCTGGTGGCACGTCCTCGTGGCCGTGTCTGCCGGTGGGTCGAGAGCGAGACGGGAGCCGAGGGTGCGTGCGCGTGACTTGGCGGTGGAGTACGAGACGGTCGGTGTCGACAGCGACGCCCTGGACGCCGCACGATTGATGGCCGAACACCGGCTGCCCGCCCTTCTGGTACTGGACGAGCGGGGCGCGCCGAAGGCGATCCTGCCCGCTTCCCAGATGATCAAGATCCTGGTGCCGGGGTACGTCGTGGAGGACCCCACGCTCGCGGCGGTCGTCGACGAGCGCCACGCCGACCGGCTGTGCGAGGCGCTGGCGGGACGCAAGGTCCGCGACTGTCTGTCGAAGACCGCGCCGCCGCCCGCCATCGCCGCCCCGGACGACACCGCACTGGAGGTCGCGGCCCAGATGGCACAGGTCCGCAGCCCGTTGGTGGCCGTGGTCGACAAGGACAAGAGCGGTACGCGGCTGCTCGGAGTCATCACCGCCTCGCACCTGCTGGAGCGGCTGCTCGCCGCCGCGGCGTGCTGACGGCCACCGTCACGAGTGAACCGTCAGGTTGCCGGAATCCGGCAACCTGACGGCCCTCAAGGTGCTCGCCAAGAATCTGTTAGAGACGCGTCAAGGGCCTGTAAGGTTCCCAGCGGTGTGCCGGGAAGCCTGGTCGGCGAGCAGGGGATCACTCTCTCTTCCGATCGGGGCGTTCAGCATGGTGCTCGTGGTGGTGTTCGGGGCCGCGCTGCTGGTGGCGGTGCTGTTGTCGGGCCTGGCGGCACGCACCGTGCTCTCCACGTCCTTCCTGTTCCTGGTGGGCGGCGCGCTCGTCAGTGACGGTTTCCTCGGGTTGATCCACATCACCCCGGACAGTGAGATCGTGTCCGTCACCGCCGACCTCGCCCTGTTCGCGGTGCTGTTCACGGACGGCATGCACGTCTCGCTGCCCAAGCTGCGCGCCAACTGGAGGCACCCGGCGCGCGCCCTGGGCCTGGGCATGCCGCTCGCGTTCGTCTTCATGGCGCTCGTCACCCACTACCTGGTGGGCCTGGACTGGACGACGTCGTTCCTGGTGGGCGCGGTCCTCGCGCCGACCGACCCGGTGTTCGCCTCGGCGATCGTCGGACGTGCCGAGGTCCCGGCCAAACTGCGACAACTGCTGAACGTGGAGAGCGGCATCAACGACGGACTCGCCCTCCCGGTCGTCCTCGTTCTGATCGCCGCGGCCGGCCCGACCGCGGGCAGCGCGGACGCCTCCGGCTCCACCATCTTCCTGGAACTCGTGCTGGGCCTGGCCTTCGGCGTCCTGCTGCCGCTCTTCGTCAACGGACTGGTCCGCTTCCGGTTGCTGGGCGCGGAGCCCAAGCTGCAGCCGCTGCTGCCGCTGGCGACGGGCATCATCCTGTACGCGACCTGCCATCTCACGCACGCCAACCCCTACCTGGCGGCGTTCTCCGCAGGCGCGGTCCTCGCACACACCTCACCGGAGGCGAAGGCGTCCTTCGAGCCGCTCGGCGAGGCACTGGCGGAGCTCGCGAAGTTCGCTGCGCTGCTGGTCTTCGGCGCGCTGCTGACTCCGCGGCTGTTCGGGGACCTGTCGTGGAGCGGCTACGCGGCGGTGATCCTGGCGATCTTCCTGATCCGTCCGGCCTCGTTGCTGCTCTCGCTGCTCGGCACCCGGATCTCGCGCCAGGAGAAGCTGGTGGCGGCCTGGTTCGGCCCCAAGGGCTTCGCCTCCGTGGTGTACGGGCTGCTCGTTCTCCAGTCCGGCATCCCGCAGGCAGAGGAGGCGTTCACGCTGATCGCGGTGTGCGTCGCCTTCTCGATCATCGCGCACAGCTCCACCGACGTGCCGATCGCCCGCGCCTTCGACATCGAGGACCTGGCGGGTATCCCGGACGGACCCGCTGGGGACGACACCGGGAGCAAAGCTCTGCAACCGCTCGGAGGAACCGGAGAAACGTGAACGACTGGCACAGCTGGGCGGCGATCGTCGTGTTCGTCGGCGCGTACGCCCTGATCATCAGCGAGAAGATCCACCGCGTCGCCGTGGCCCTGGGCGGCGCGGGCCTGATGCTGGCGATCGGGGCGACCGACGACGTCTCGGCGTTCTACTCCGAGGACTCCGGCATCGACTGGAACGTCATCTTCCTGCTGATGGGCATGATGATGATCGTCGGCGTGCTGAAGAAGACCGGCATGTTCGAGTACCTGGCCATCTGGTCCGTGAAGAAGGCGAAGGCCAAGCCCTTCCGGGTGATGGCCATGCTCGTCGTCATCACCGCGGTCGCCTCCGCCCTCCTCGACAACGTCACCACGGTCCTGCTGATCGCCCCGGTGACCCTGCTGGTGTGCGAGCGTCTCGCGCTGCCCGCCGCGCCGTTCCTGATCGCCGAGGTGTTCGCCTCGAACATCGGCGGCACCGCGACCCTGGTCGGCGACCCACCGAACATCATCATCGCCAGCCGGGCCGGCCTGACCTTCAACGACTTCCTGGTCCACCTCGCCCCGCTGTCCGCGGTGCTGGTCGTCGTCCTTGTCGTGCTGTGCCGGGTGATGTTCCGCAAGGCGTTCGTGTACGACGAGGACCGCGCCGCCGAGATCATGGCCCTGGAGGAACGCGAGGCCATCAAGGACCCGCGCCTGCTGATCCAGGGCCTGATCGTGCTCGCCCTGGTGGTCGCCGGTTTCGTCCTGCACCCGGTGCTGCACTACGAGCCGAGCATCGTCGCCCTGCTCGGCGCCGGACTGCTCGTCGCCGTCTCCACCGTCGACACGAGCGAGGTCCTGGCCGAGGTCGAGTGGCCCACCCTCGCCTTCTTCGCCGGCCTGTTCATCATGATCGGGGGCCTGATCGACACCGGTGTGATCGACGAGGTCTCCAAGGCGCTGGCCGACGCCATCGGCACCAACGAACTCGGCGGCTCCCTGACCCTGTTGGGCGCCTCGGCGGTGCTGTCAGGCGTCGTCGACAACATCCCGTACGTCGCCACCATGGCGCCCATCACCAGCGATCTCGTGCACAACATGGGTGGCGGCAGCGACCACGTCATGTGGTGGGCCCTCGCCCTCGGCGCCGACCTGGGCGGCAACGCCACCGCGATCGGCGCCTCCGCGAACGTCGTCGTCCTCGGTATCGCCGAACGCAACCGCCAGCCCATCACCTTCTGGCAGTTCACCAAGTACGGCCTGATCGTCACCGCCGTCACCGTGACGATCTCCCTCGGCTACGTGTGGCTGCGCTACTTCGCCTTCGGCTGACTCGCGGCCGATCGTGCGGCGTACGGTCGCGTGTCTGCCGGAGCCAGGGACGTCCTGGAGCTGGGCGCCGGGCACGGCCGCGACGCGCTGTACCTCGCAGGCGAGGGCTTCGCCGTCCACGCGACCGACTTCAGTGCCACCGGCCTTGCTCAGCTCACCGCCTCCGCCCGGAAGGCCGGGTTGTCCCGGAACGTGCGCACCACGGTGCGCGACGTGCGCGATCCGCTGCTCCTGGCCGACGCGTGCATGGACGCGGTCTTCGCGCACATGCTCCTGTGTATGGCCCTGTCCACCAAGGAGATTCACGCCCTGGTCGGCGAGGTCCGGCGAGTCTCGCGCCCGGGCGGTGGGTTCGTCTGCACGGTCCGCCACACCGCAGACGCCCACTACGGCACGGGCACCGCCCATGGCGACGGCATCCACGAACACGGCGGGTTCGCCGTGCACTTCCTCGCCGACCCGGTCCCGATGGGACGGCCCCGGGACCTGTGCGGGTCCCGGGGCCGTCCCATCGACGCGCTCGGGTGCGCAACCGAGCACGCGCATCTGTTCGTCGATCGGCGGTCGCTCACATGGCCGCGGTCGTGCCCGAGCTGCGGTTGCGGCGGCGGTGCAGTGCGAACGCGGTGGTCACCGCTCCGGCGGTGAGGAGGCCGGCTCCGATGGCGATCGGCAGGGCCGGGGCGGCGGTGCTGCTGTCGGCGACGTTCTGCGCCTTGAGGTCCTGGACGTAGGGCGGGTAGGCGGCGGAGGAGGCGGACGTGGCCGTCTGGCTGTAGTGCGGGATCCGCTTCACCGACTTGACCGAGCCGTCCGAGTTCAGCAGCACCTGCTTGTTGTTGGGGTGCCGGAAGTCGAACATGCCGGTCAGGCTGCCCGCGCGCTGGTCGAAGGAGGCGTCACCGATCCGGCCGGTCGACCAGTTGTCCTCGATGAACTTGGTGATCGACGCCTGCTCGGTCGCGGTGTGGTTGACCTTGTTGACCTTGCTGTAGGGCGAGATGACCATCAGCGGCTGCCGGGTGCCGGGGCCGCAGCGGTCCGCGTAGCCGCCCGTGGCGGCCGGGCCGGACTGGCAGGCGGGGCTGTCGAGGGCCTTGCCGTTGGAGCCGACGGTGGAGTCCTTGGAGCCGTTGAGCGCCTTCGAGGTGACGTGGTCGTACCAGCCGTCGGAGTCGTCGTAGGCGACCACGACCGCGGTGGACTTCCACTCCGGGGACTTCTGCAGCGCGTTGATCTCCTTGACCAGGAAGTGCTGCTCGTCGATCGGGTCGGAGTAGGCGGCGTGGCCGTCCTGGTACTCGCCCGCCTTGAGGAAGCTGACCGCGGGGAGGTTGCCGGCCTTGAGGGTCGCGTCGAAGTCGGTCAGGTCGTAGTTGTGGTTGGCCCGGCCGGCGTGTCCGATCTCGGCGACGCTCTTGGGAGCCAGGTGGTGCGGGTTGGCCGTCGACTTGTAGTAGGCGAACGGGTTGTGGTGGGGGCTGTAGTCCTCCACGGCCGCGCCGCCGACGTTGGTGTGGGTGGTACCGGCGCACTTCGCGTAGTCGCCGCTCTTGCCGTCCCAGGCAGTGGACGGCCGGAAGCCGCCCTGGAACCAACCCCAGGACACGCCCTTGGTGCTGAGCAGGTCACCGATGTTCTTGCCCTGCATGACCGCGAGCGCGTTGGTGGCGGTGTGGTCCTTGTCCGCGCAGTCGTCGTAGGCCGGGTCGGGGTCGTTGATGACCGTTCCGACGCCCTTGGCGTTCGGGGAGACGACGGTGTACGAGTCCGGGGTCGTTGTCTGCTTCGGGTTCTCGGTGCCGGAGGCCGGGTCGACGGAGATCACGCCGTGGGTCTGGCCCGAGATCAGGTTGAGGGCGCCGGGCGTGGAGGGGCCGTAGACCGAGCTGAACGAGTTGTCGCTCATCGCGTACTGCTGGGCGTAGTTCCACAGGCCGGTGACGGTGTTGCCGTCGTAGTAGTCCATCACCAGGCCGGGTTCACCGAAGAGCCCGGTGCACTTGTTGACCTCGGTGTTCTCGACGTACTTGTCGGCCTTGCCACCGTCGGCCGCGTACTGCTCGGGACCGTAGGAGTGGTTCTGGTCGCAGGTCATGGCCTGCGAACTGGCCAGCCGCTTGGGAGCGTAGAGGTTCGGGTTCTTCGTCAACAGCCCGGCGTTGGCGAGGTTGTCCGCCTTGGGCGTGTGCTTGGCCGCCTTGAAGGTGGTGCCGTCGGTGTTGGCGGCCTTGGGGTACGTGGCGAAGTAGTGGTCGAACGAGATGTTCTCGTCGTAGATCACCACCACGTGCTTGATCGGTGTGGAGGTGTGCGTGCCGGAGTGGCCGTGACCGCCGTGCCCGGAGTTCGCCGCCGCGGGGACGGCTCCGCCTGCCGTGGCCAGGGCGGCGGCGCCGAGGAGGGCGCCGACGCGCGTCAACCGGTGCCGCGCGCCGTGGATTCTTCCTGTGCCGATCATGCTGTCTCGCCTTCCGAGAGCACCGAGTTCCGCTGCCACGTCATCCGTGGCCAAGACGTCTACGGCCGGATCCTGGGCAATGGTGACGGCGGGGCGGGGGAGCGGCAATGACAGGCGAGCGAACGTACGGTCAGGAAATGCTCATGGCCTTTTAGCCCTTTCTTGACCCGCGTCGGCCGGCGGGATCAGGCCAGCAGGGTGCGTCCCAGCCAGTCGGAGGTGTCCCGCACGCCGGGCAGGGCGAAGAAGTAGCCGCCGCCGAACGGGGTGATGTAGTCGACCAGCGGCTCGCCGGCCAGCCGCTTCTGCACGGTCTCGAACTGCCGGGCCAGATCCTGCTGGTAGCTGCAGAACAGCAGGCCCATGTCGAGGTTGCCGTTGCTGTCCATGCCCCGGTCGTAGTTGTAGCCGCGGCGCAGGATGAGCTGGTCCGTGGTGGCGGACGTGCGCGGGTTGGCCAGCCGGATGTGGCTGTCCAGCGGGATGATGTCGCCCTTGGGATCCTGTGCGTACTGGGGGACGTCCTTCTCGTGCCGCCCGTCCAGGGGCGCGCCGGTGTCGCGGGCGCGGCCGAACATCCGCTCCTGCTCGGTGATCGAGACACGGTCCCAGAACTCCACCAGCATCCGGATGAGGCGTACGGCCTGATAGCTGCCGCCGGTCGCCCAGGCGGGCTCGCCGCTGTCCGCCCCCACCCACACCAGACGGTCCATCACGCGGGCGTCCCGCACGTCGGGGTTGGCGGTGCCGTCCTTGAAGCCCAGGTGGTTGCGTGGGGTACCGGAAGGGCGGGGCGGGCTGACGAAGCCGTCCATCCGCCAGCGCACCTGCAGGCCGCCCCTGGTGCGCCGGGCGACGTCGCGCAGGGCGTGCAGCACGGTGTCCGGGTTGCCTGCGCAGAACTGCACGCTCAGATCGCCGTGGCACCAGTCGGCGTTCAGGTCGTCGTCGGGGAACGACGGCATGGCGGTGAGCCGGCGCGGCCTGCGGTCCGCGAGGCCGTAACGCTCGTCGAAGAGCGAGGCGCCCACGCCGACCGTGACCGTCAGCGCGTCAGCCGGGAGAGTGGGGCCCAGAGTGCCGGAGTCTGCGGGCGGGGCCGTGATGCCCAACTCGTCGGGGCTGCCGCCGGCGGTCAGGAAACGGGCCCGGTCGGTCAACGAGCGCAGCAGGTCGGCGAGTTCGGCGCGATTCTCGGCGATGGTGTCGAACGACACGAACGCCGTGGCACCCTGTGCCGGGGTGATGATGCCGGCCTGGTGGCGGCCGTGGAAGGCCACGCTCGCGCCCGCGCTGGACGGCGCGGCGGACGCGGCACCGTGGTCGGCGGCCACGAGCCCGGCACCGGCGACGGCCGCGGCGCTCGTCAGGAAACCCCGGCGCCCGACCTCGTTCACGCGCTTCACGCGGTCCTCCGTACGTCCGTGAGGGCGGCCACGTCGGCCAGTCGCTCGACCAGTCCGCCGATGTCCGCGTCGACCTTCTCCCGCTGCGTACGGGTGAGTTGGGCCAGCGGCGTCCAGCGGTCGCCGTGGTCGAAGGCGTCGAGCGTGTGCTGAGCACGGTTCATCGAGGAGTCGAGGCCGGCCAGCCCAAAGGCACGGCTCTTGAGCAGCGGGCGCAGGCGGGTGAGCAGTTCCCGGGTGCCGTCGAGGTTGGCGCGGGCGGTGGCCAGGTTGGTGCCGCTGCCGTAGTCGGTGCGGCCGGTCAGCTCGAACTGCACGGTGTTCTCCACGATTTCGTGCGCGCGCAACCCGACGTCGGCCGGGTCGATCCGCTGGTCGGGCCAGCTGTCGCGCAGCGCGTGTACGGCTTTGGCGAGCCGGTCGACGGGGCCGCGCAGGCTGCTCGCCGACTCGCCGTGCCACAGGCCGTGCTCGACGCGGTGGAACCCGGCGAAGCCCGGGTCGTGGACCCCGCCGGACAGCCCCGCGGTGGTGCCGTTGATCGCCGCGTCGGCATCGCCGAAGGTGCCGTAGGCGGCGCCCATCCGCTCGTACACCAGATGCGCGGGCAACCAGTCTGCGCGGGCCGCCGTAAGGTCCTCACGGTCGACGGCGTCGCGCAACGCGTCGGTCTTCTTCGCGAGTTCGACGGTGCGGGCCTGGATCCACTTCTGGTAGGCGAGGGTGGGCGGGATGAGGTCCTGCTGCGTCACCGGGACGGCGGCCGGGCCGCTCTTCACCGTTCCGCCTCCGGTGATCCGCACGGTCGGGCCGGTCACGGCGTCGGCGTCGTCGGGCAGGCACTTGAAGGCGTACGAGCCGTTGCCGAGGGTCACCCGCATCGGGCGGACGGTGCCCGGAGCGAGCCCCTCGACCTCGCCGTAGACCGCGCCCGTCTTCGCGTCGGTCAGATACACCTCGGCTGCCGTACTCGAGGTGTTGCGCATATCGAAGACCTGCCGGCCGGGTGCCGGACGGGTCCAGCCGTGTCCGCATCCGGCGGGCGTCACCTCGACGGCGGTGTGCCGCAGACCGCCGGCCGTGCGTGTCTGATGCCCGCTCCCGCCGGAACTCCCGGCCGCCAGCAGGCCGGCACCGACGGCTGCCGCCGCCACCAGGGCGCCGACCCCGATCAGTACCGTACGCCGCCGGACGGCACGGCTGGGCGGCGTAGGTATGGGGTCGGGTTCGGTGCCGGCGTCGGATGGGGATTCGGGCACGCCGGTCCTCCAGAGAAAGTCGTACGCACGAGGCGGCGCCGATGATCCTAGGCACGTCACAGGGGCGAAACCGCCTCCCCGGCCACGTTCTGACCAGACCAATAGCCAGAATTCGTCCGCAGTTCACTGGGCCGTCCGGCCCAGCCACGGCCTGTTCGGCCGGCCGGCGGCGGTGCGGGGCGCACGCGGCGCCCGTACTTGTCCCTGCCGGGCCCGCGCCGATGGCCGTGTTCCCGCGTCCGCCGGTGGGGTGGGGGTGCCGCACGTGTCGGCGGACTCGTGTGTCGAAGCCGAGGGCCTGGCTGCCGAGCACCTGGGCGACGACGTACGCGACATTGGCTCGCACGAACCGTGTCTCGTCCTCGCCCAGCAGCCGGTCGCCGTCATGGCTCCTGGTGTCGTCGGCGCGGTGTCCTCCGCCAGGACGGCTGTCTCTCCCCAGGTGCGTGGGTCACTTGTCCGGGCGGGGCCCGGCGCTGGCGTAGTAGAGGGCCCGTGCCCGCTCGACGCGTTCTCGCGTGGTGCCGTGCTCGGTTCCGACGACGTTGAGCGGCGGGCGCAGTCGGGAGATGAGCGCCGTCTCCAGCGGGGCGGGATCGGGGCGCTCGCTCCAGGTGACGGCGAGATGCCGGTGCATCCACTCGGTGAGGCGCTGCTCGTGTGCAGGGGCGAGGACGACGCGGTCGGTCCACACGGTGCGGTAGCCCTCGTCTGCCATGAGGAGTCCGGCCAGTGTGCGGCGCAGGGTGGAGCGGCCGGAGTCCCTGAGATGGTTGCCGGCGATGCGGGACCGAAGCCGGGTGGCCTTGCCCAGGTACAGAAGCCGCTTCGCGGGATCGCCCGAACTGGCAGGCCCGTCGAAGGAAGCCGGCACCTCGGGCGGCGCCCACCAGGCGTACAGGCCCACCGTGGTGGGCAGGGCGGCGGCCGCGGCGCCCATTGTGTGTGGCGTGGAGAGCAGGTCGGCTTCGGCCTGCCTGAGGATGGCGTCGTCGGGCATGGGTGCACCCTGGGCTGCAGGGAGCCGAGCCGGCGGGGCTTCAGACGTCACCGATGTTCAGCCGGAATGCTCGCTGAGGATGCGGCGAGCCTGGCGTTCCACGAGGACGGGGACGTACGTCCGGATCGGCAGGGCCTCGAAGGACGCGTAGGCCGTGGCGATTGCGGCTTCGATCTCCTCGGGTGCGTGGCCGTCGCGGTGTGAGGTCTTGAGGTGTTCGGTGACGCGCCGGATGGCGACATCCTCGTCCGGTTCGATCAGCATGACTCCCCCTCGCGGTATCGGGGCTCTCGGGCTGCGGACAGGGCCCGCGGCGGCACCGGTTGGACACTCCTCTGCCGCCCGGTTGGCGGCGTCGACGGTGGTGCCGCGGGCCCCGAAACGGGACGGTAGCAGAATAGTTCTGTGTCCGATGTAATGCGTCGGTCATGGTCACGCAAATGACGCCCCGCCGCTCCAGGAACCGGCGGCCCGCCGTCCTCACCCGGGAACGGGCCTGCCCGCAGGGCATACGGTCGCGCCCCGACACCTGGTGGCTGGCGGTGGGGGACGGTGTGCTTCCGGGCGTCCGTGGGGCAGCTGGACGCGAGCATCGTGACCTTGACCTACGGCGGCCTGCGCGCCGAGTTCCCTGCCTCGTCGGCGGCTGGTGGATGCCCATGGCCGCAAGCTGCTGAAGCTGTACGGGTTCGCCGTGTTCACGCTGGCTTCCGCCGCGTGCGGGGTGGCCCCTCGCTGCCCGCGCTCGTCGTCTTCCGGGTCGTACAGGCGGCCGGGGCGGCGCTGATGCAGGCCAACAGCGTGGCGCTGGTGACCACGAGCGCCCCGCGGGAGCGGATCCGGGCGGCGCTCGAGGTGCAGGCCGCCGCGCAGGCGCTGGGGCCGACGGTGGGCGGGGCGGTGGTGTCCATCCTGGGCCGGCGCTGAGTGTTTTGTCTGCTCGGCTCTGCCGTCTTCACCGCGGCGGCGTCCGCGCTGCTGGTGGTGCCGCTGACCGCGTTCTGGCTGGTGCCCGTGCTGGTACTGACCGGGGTGGGGCCGGGTACGTTCACGCCGGCCAACAACACGCTGATCATGGGGGCGGTCCCCGCGCGCAGCTCCGGCACCGGCGGCGGACTGGTCAACATGGCTCGATGTTCAGGTGCAGATCGTGTTCGGTGTGCAGGATCCACCGGGCGCGGTGCAGGGCGGCGCCGCGGTGGGCGGGCACGGCGTTGCGAGTGAGGGTACAGGCCCAGTAGCCCAGCGCCGTGAAGGCCAGTTCCCCCTACAGTCGGGGCCGCTGAAGCCGACGCAGGCGGGCGGGCAGCAGTGGACCGATGCGCGGGGTCCGAGACGGCCGCCCGGCCGCGGCGCGTGATCCTGCGCCTGGGACGACCGTCACGACCGCTTCCCGCCGGACGCCTCGGCCGGCACGTCCACTGCCTCCGCGTCGTCCGCGGACCGGTACGGCGCGTCATCGTCCGGGCGCGGGCGCCGGGTGGCGATCAGGTACGCCAGCGCGCCGGTGAACAGCAGCAGGGAGACGTAGTCGTTCAGCCGCAGGCCCAGGAAGCTGTTGGCGTGGTCGATACGCAGCGCCTCGATCCAGGCCCGCCCGGTGGTGTAGGCGAGGACGTAGCAGGCGAACAGCCGGCCGCGGCGCAGGCGTGCGTGGTGGTGGCGGTCGAGCCACAGGAGCAGTGCCATCACACCGAGGTCCCACAGCGACTCGTACAGGAATGTCGGGTGGTAGAGGGCGACGGTGGGGCTGTCGGCGGGGCGGTTGGCCGGGTCGATGTACAGCGCCCAGGGCAGGTGGGTGGGGCGGCCGAACAGTTCCTGGTTGAAGTAGTTGCCCCAACGGCCGATCGCCTGGGCCAGCACCAGGCCGGGGGCGGCGGTGTCGGCGAAGTCGGCCAGGCGGATGCCGCGGCGGCGGCAGCCCAGCCAGGCGCCCACGGCCCCGAGGGCGACGGCGCCGGGGATACCCAGGCCGCCGTCCCAGATATACAGGGCGTGCAGGGGCTGCTTGCCGGCCGCGAAGTACAGCTCGGGGTCGGTGATCACGTGGTAGAGGCGGCCGCCGAGGATGCCGAACGGCACCGCCCAGATCGCGATGTCCGCGATGTCCTCCCGCCGCCCGCCCCGGGCCTCCCAGCGCCGGCCGGTGAACCACACGGCGGTGAAGATGCCGGCCAGGATGCACAGCGCGTACGCGCGGATCGGCACCGGTCCCAGATGCCAGACGCCCTGGGAAGGGCTCGGCAGGTACGCCAGGTTCATGAGCTCGACCGTTCTGCACGCGCAAAGCCCCGGCCCACTGACCGGGGACGACCCGCACGACAATACATCGGCAACCGAAGTAATTGGCGTGCGGACGTCGTGCGGGACGAACGGGTGTACAGGGGTGATCCGGCTACCCTTGCCCCATGTCCGTGCAGCCCCGCTCCGAAGTTCCTCTGTCCCGGCCCACCGCTGAGGCGTCGGACGCCCGGCTGCTGACCGAGGCCGTCACCCGGCTGCGCCGCGCCCTGCGGGCCTCGATCCGCACGGACTACCCGTGGGAGACCCTCCCGATGGCGCAGGTCGAGCTGCTGCAGGTGCTCGGCGAGTACTCGCCCGCCCGGATCAGCGACCTGGCCACCCGCCAGCGTCTGGCTCCCAGCACCGTCAGCGGGCTGATCGGCCAGATGATCACAGCGGGGCTCGTCGCCCGCGAGGTCGATCGGGCCGACCGCCGCGCCTCCGTCGTCACCCTCACCGACGCCGGCCGCGAACAGCTCGCCGCCTGGACCGCCGCGCACGAACGCCGTATGGACACGGCTCTTGCAGCCCTCGACGACAGCGCACGCGCGGCCATCGCAGGCGCGCTGCCAGCCTTCTTCCAGCTCGCTGAGAGGCTGGGCAAGCTGGAAGACGGCTCGGCGTCAGGCTGACGAACGAGACCCGGCCGCCGGGCCAGGGTCAACGCGTTCGAGAAGCCCCCGCGTGGTCGACGCCGACAGGGGTCGCCTTGCGCCAGACGAATTGGGGCGCCGGGCGGAGCAGGCCGGGCCTGAAGCCGGCGACCGCCGGTCGGCCTGGCAGCGGGTTGTAGGCGAAGCGCCGGAGCTGGGCCTCTTTGCTGCCAGTTACCCTCGCCAGGCTTTCCGCGGTCTGCTTCTCGGTCCCGTCGAGGGAAGCCACGACGGCGGCGAAGTGCCGTTCGACGACAGGTAGGACCGTGTCACGGCTGACCGCGCGGTTGAGCTTCTCCCGTCAGGGCTGTCGAAGATCGCGGGATCGGAACGCCCGGCGTTGAAGGCGCACATCATGCGCACGGGTGACCGGCTGTGCGCGGGTGGTGGTCGGCGTAGCGGGCCATGATGTCGGCGCCCTCCGCACGACGACGCTGCGATGCTCCTCTTGCGCCATCACGGTCACGGGGGAGGAAAATCTGTTCCCATCACGTGAGAGGGCAGGGGCTTCGGCACGGTAGAAAGGACACATGCCGGAGCACGAGACCCCCACCTGGGCGATGGACGATGTCGATGCGGTCACCCGAGCGGTGCTGACCGCGTCCCGGCTGCTGGTGGCGGTCTCCGCCCGTTCCCTCGCCGAGGTGGAGGAGGGGGTGACGCTGCCGCAGTTCCGGATGCTGGTCGTGCTGGCCACCCGCGGAGACACGAAGCTGGTCGTGCTCGCCGACCTGCTGCAGGTGGCTCCCTCGACGGCGATGCGCATGGTCGACCGGTTGATCGCGGCGGGACTCGCTGACCGGCAGGCCAATCCCCTCAACCGCCGCGAGACCCTGCTGCGGGTCACCGAGGAGGGACGGCGCACCGTCGAGGACGTCACCGCCCGGCGCCGCGCTGAGATCGCCGCGATCGTGGCGCGGCTTTCGCCCACGCAGCGGTTGGCGCTCATCGAGGCGCTGACCGCCTTCAACGAGGCGGGCGGAGAACCTCTCGCGTCGGCGCTGGAGGAGCCGGAACCGCATCCGCTGGGCTGGGTGGTGGACGTCCCGGCGGTACGTGACGCCTGACGGCACGGTCTCGCCGCGGTCGGCGGGCAGGGTGCCGGCCAGGAGCTTCAGCAGGGTCGACTTGCCGGCGCCGTTCTCGCCGACGACGGCGACGAGCTGGCCGGCGGCGACCGTGAGGTCGGCGCCGCGCACGGCGGTGACGAACTTCTCACCCTCCAGCTCTCGCGCCACACTTCCAGGCCCGAAACCTCCACAAGTCCTACGGCAAGCGCCCCGTCCTGCGACAACCTCGTGACCGGATCCGATCTCGGCAAAGCGCTCCAGTCGCTCGCCCAGCCCCACCAGATCGGGTTCATCGTGGGCCGCCTCCCGGAAGGCGCCGAGCACCACGGCCGCCGTCTCCACCGCGGCCGGCCCTTTGCCCTGCACATCCCCCACGATCACCCGGATCCCGCGCCATCCGGCCCCGATGGTCGTACGACAGGACGGCGGCGCCGACTTTCCGCAGCCGCCCGCGTACGCCCTCCCGCTGGGGCTGGGCGCTCACGGCGGCGACCGGCCCCAGCCCTATCGGGTGGCCTTCGCCCCCGGCGACCAGCTGCTGCTGTACACCGACGGCGTCACCGAGACCCGGGACGAGAGCGGCTGCTTCTATCCCCTCGGCGACCGGGCGGACCTGCTCAAGGAGCCCGACGCCGACCGGGCGCTGGAGGCACTGCGCGAGGACCTGGTGCGGCATGCCGCCGGACCGCTGCACGACGACGCCGCGATGCTGCTGCTGCGCTATCACGGTCATGGGGAAGGAAAATCTGTTCCCATCGCGTGAGAGGGCACCGACGTCGGCACGGTAGAAAGGACGTATGCCGGAGCGTGAGAACCCCGCGGGGGCCATGGACGACGTCGACGCGGTGACCCGGGCGGTGCTGACCGCCTCCCGCCTGCTGGTGGCGGTGTCTGCCCGTTCCCTCGCGGAGGTCGAGGAGGCGGTGACCCTTCCGCAGTTCCGGATGCTGGTCGTGCTGGCCACCCGGGGGGCCACCAAACTCGTGGTGCTCGCCGACCTGCTCCAGGTGGCGCCGTCGACGGCGATGCGGATGGTCGACCGGCTCATCGCGGCCGGACTCGCCGACCGGCAGACCAACCCCGACAACCGTCGCGAGACCCTGCTGCAGCTCACCGAGGAGGGGCGGTGCACGGTCGAGGACGTCACCGCCCGGCGCCGTTCCGAGATCGCGGCGATCGTCGCCCGGCTCGGCCCCACGCAGCGCCTCGCGCTCATCGAGGCCCTGGGTGCCTTCAACCGGGCGGGAGGAGAGCCCCCGGCGGCGCCCGCCGTCCACGATCCCGAACCGCATCCGCTCGGCTGGATCGTGGACGGTGCGCTGGCGCACGACGCCTGACCTCCCTCTGCCCGACTGGTCTTCAACGCGTCACGGTCGTCCCTATCCACGGCTTGCTAGATTTTGCATGATGCAAGGAAACCGGGGACGAGGGCTTTGCCGTCGGCTGCGGCACGGACAGGCCGCTGAGCGGCAGCGGGGAAGGACGCGGAGGTGTGACAGGCGTGCGTCGAAGACATCGGCCCTCGTCCGTCGTTGAGCCACACCTGATGGCGCATCTGCGGACCACCGTGTGGGGGCCCGCGGAGTTCGTCGGGCGGCCGCCGCGGCGGCTGGTGGGCGAGGGGATCCTCGCCGGGACTCTCGGAGTCGGGGCGATCGTCGGCACGGCGCTCTTCGGGGCCTGGGCGGGTCGGCCCTCGCTGGCCGACGGTGAGGCCGGGCTGGTGTGTGCGGTGACCCTTGCGCTGTATCTCCGGTGTGTGGGAGCCGGACGCGCGTTGGTCGGCATCGCGGCGGTACTCGGCGTGTGTCTCGCCCTCCAGGTCCCGCAGGCCGCCGCCGGCGTGGTGCTGGCCCAGCGGGGACAGGTCGAGTCCGCGGTGGTGACGTCGGTCGAGAACGGCCGGGGAACGGGCGGCGGACGAGGCCGGTACCTGTGCTCGGTCACGGACGCCGAGGGTCTGCCCCTGAAGGTCCGCATCTGGCGCGGCTGCGAGCGGACGACCCGGCCCGGGGACGTGCTGGCCGTCGTCTACGACCCGCTGGGGCGGGTGCCGCAGCGGGGCGCCGGGACAGGGAGCGGGGTGACGGGGGCGGCCCGCGATCTGGCCCCGTGGGCCGCCGCCCTGGTCGCCGTGAGCCTGGTCGCCGTCGTCCGCTCCCACCGGATCTCCCCGTCTCCGGCCCCGTCCTGACGGGGGGATGTCGTGCGCGGCTGATCAGCCCGCCGTCGGACTGGGCGTGGGTGACGCGGTGTTGACACCCAGGTCGGGACGCGGGGTGAGGGCGACGACCGGGGTGCCGGGCTGCGGGGCGGGCGGGGTGACCTGGTCCTTGGGCAGCTTCGGCGGGGTGGTCTGCTGGAAGTTGACCTGGTCGAAGTTGACCACTCCGGTCTTCTCCAGGACCGTGATGTGGTCCAGGACGGTGTCGTTGGCCAGGTCGGCGAGCGAGCGCACCAGGGTGTTGGTGGTGCTCGCGCGGATCTTGGCGATGGTCGGGAAGATCTGGCCGTGGGTCACGCGCATGATGTTGGCGGCCGTCGAGTCGAACTGCCGCCCCGACTGGGCCGCCGAGGTCGCCACGAACTGCTGCTGTTGCGGGGTGGCCTGGTTGGGCAGGGTGATGTTCAGCATGGGTGCGATCTTGCGGCACAGGTCGTCCAGCCCCGCGTGACCGACGATCAGATGCTTGCCCGCTTCCTTCATCTCCGGTGTCGAGCCCTTCTCCAGCGTCAGTTCGCCCAGTGGGTACTCCCAGAGCCCGGCGGAGCGGACCTTGACGACGAAGTCGCGGTCGGCCTCGGTGAGCGGCCCCCACTGGGTGTTGGCGATGATCCGGGAGGGATTGGAGGCCGTGGTCTGGACGCCGAGCATGCTCGGGTAGGCGAGTGCGGCCAGTGTGGCGGTGAGCGCTCCGCCGACGACGAGGGTTCCGATCGTGTTGCGGGCAATGGGCATGATGCCTCCTGACTCGAGCAAAGTGTTCGTCAAGAGGTACGTAGGAGTCACGCCGACCAATCATTGCGCAAGGTAAAACTTGCACGCTGCCACACAGGTTCGTTGTGGCGGGGTCATCCCGCGGTCGGGGACGCCGAGGGGGAGGGGGACGTGGTCGGGCCCGTCGGCACTCCCTGGGTCGACAGTCCGGGAGGCACGGCGAGCGCGACCATGGGTGCGCCCGGCTGCGGCACAGGTGGCGTGACCTGGGCGGACGGAAGTTTCGGCGGGGTCGTCTCCTGGAAGTTGACCTGGTCGAAGTTGATCAGTCCGGTGTTCTCCATCTGCGTGATGTGGTCCAGGACGACGTCGTTGGCCTGGTCGGCCAGTTGGCGCACGAGGGTGTTCTCGGTCGTGGAGCGGATCTTGGCGATGGTGTTGAAGATCGAGCCGTGGGTGACGCGCAGGGTGTTGGCGAAGTCGGTGTCGAACTGCTTGCCCGTGTCCGACTGGAACGTCGCCAGGAAGCCCTGCTGCTGGGGAGTGGGCTGGTTGGGGATGGTGATGTTCAGCTCGGGGGCGATCTTGCGGCAGCTTGCGTCGAGCGCGGCGTGCCCGATGACCAGGTGCCGCCCTGCCTCGCGTACGGCCGTGGTCGTGCCCTTCTTCATGGCCAGGTCCCCTGAGGGGCCCTCCCAGAGCCCGGCGGAGCGCACGAAGACGACGAAGTTGCGGTCGGCCTCGGTGAGCGGCCCCCACTGGGTGTTGGCGATGATCCGGGACTGGTTGGAGGCCGTGTTCTGTACCCCGAGCATGCTCGGGTAGGCGAGGGCGGCGAGGGTCAGGCTCAGGGCTCCGCCGACGACGGTGGTTCCGATCGTGTTGCGCGAGATGGGCACGGTGCCTCCCGATGCGGGACGGAGTGGGCGTCGTCAGCAGGTACGCGTGCGAAGCGCAAAAGAACCTTTGTTCAAGGTAAAGATTGCATGATGCCAAATGGGAGGGGTCGCATCCGTCCCTTCCCGTCGGCTGGGCGGTTGGCGGTATGGCTGGGTCGCCGTCACCTCTCGTAGAGGTGCGCCGTCGCCACCCGCCCCGGCCGCATGATGCGGATCTTGCCGCGCTCGCAGGCGGGGCAGCGAGGTGACTGCAGCGGTGACCGCACGGCCTTTCCGTCGAGGTGGTAGGCGGCGATGATCCGCGCCTGGTCGTCCACGGTCACGTCGATGTCGTAGGTGTCTTCCCAGCCGTGTCCGCAGTCGAGGCACACGAACGAGTAGGCGCGCCGGACGTGTTCGGTGTGCATGGCCACCTCCCTGGAGCGATGTGTCCTTCGGGGCCCCTGTATCCATTTTTGCACAATGCAAAATTGAAGGGGATCAGGCCGGAGCTCCGTAGCCGTGCCCTCAGGCCGTCGCGTGCACCGTGCGCAGCGCGCTCTGGTGACTGAGCCGGCCGACCGGTTTGCTCAGCGCCGGGTCGAGGACCGGCAGGCCGGTGCCCGCGGCTGTCGGCAGGGTGTGCAGGGACTGGTCGGCGGTGACCGGGACGGGCGGTTCGGCGAGCTGGCCGACCCGGGCCGGGGCCGCCTCCGGTTCCTCCGCCAGGGCCTCGGCGACGGGGACGCCCTGGCTCGAACGGGGGAAAGGCCACTGGCTCCTGCGGTCGGCCGTTCGAGGTCTTCTTGCGCCTAAGTTTTGCATAATGCAAAAGTGGGAGGGTGAGTGCGTGAGTGCCCCGGGCGTGGAAGAGGCGATGCACACCGATGAAGGCAGTGATCTGCGGAGCCGGTATCGCCGGGCTGTCGCTCGCCGGCCGGCTGCACAACGTACTCGGCTGGGAGGTCGTGGTCGTCGAGAAGGCGCCAGGACCGCGCACCGAGGGATACATGATCGACTTCTTCGGCCCGGGCTACGAAGCGGCCGAGGCCATGGGTGTGCTGCCCTGGCTGGAGGAACTGAGCTATCCGGTCTCCGGGGCGGCGTTCGTCGACGACGACGGCCGGTGCCGTGCCCGGCTCGGGTACGACCGGTTCGCCCGGTCCCTGAAGGGGCGCCTGCTGAGCATCATGCGGCCCGACCTCGAACTCGCCCTGCGGGAGCGGCTGTCCTTCGCCGTGGGCCTGCGCTTCGGTGTCGGCCCGGCGCGCGTCGACACCGACGCCCACGGCGTCCGCGTCACGCTCACCGACGGCAGCAGCCTCGACGCCGACCTCCTTGTCGGGGCCGACGGCATCCATTCCACCGTGCGGGCTCTGGCCTTCGGCGAGGAACAGCGGTACGTACGGTATCTGGGTTACCACACAGCCGCGTTCACCTTCGACGACCCCGCCGCGCACGCCGAACTCGGAGACCGGTTCTGCCTCACCGACACCGTCGGCAGACAGATGGGCCTCTACGCCCTGCGGGACGGCCGGGTCGCCGCGTTCGCCGTGCACCACGCCACCGAACCCCGCCTGCCCGACGACACCCGGGCCGCTCTTCGCCGCGAGTACGGCTCGGTCGGCTGGCTGGTTCCCCGAGCCCTCGCCAACTGTCCGCCGCCCTCACGGATCTACTACGACCAGGTCGCCCAGACCGACCTGCCGTGCTGGAGTCGCGGGCGGGTCGTCCTGGTCGGTGACGCCTGCCACGCCGTGTCCCTGCTCGCCGCACAGGGCGCCTCGCTGGCGATCGCCGGAGCCTACGTCCTGGCCGACCAGCTCGCCGGAACCCGCGGCATCGAGGAGGCGCTCGCCGGATATGAACGACTCTGGCGGCCGGTCATCACGCGCAGGCAGCGATCCGCCCGCAGAGCCGCCCGCTGGTTCATCCCCGCGTCGGCCCGGCAACTGCGCCTGCGGTCTGTCGGCCTGCCCGGAGCGAGCCGCATCGCGGGCACGACACTCGCGGGCCGGCAACGACCGTACTTGCGCCAACTCGCCTCGGTACCGGCCTGGGCGGGAACTCCGGACATGAGCGTACAGCGCCCGTATCGCGGCACACATGCGCAGGCGGCGAAGAGTTCCGGCGAGCAGACCCGTCGGGCGGAGAGTTAGATGTCATCAAGTCCCAGTCCCGGCCTGCGCGTTGTCACCGCCCGGCTGCGCGAGGCCCTGGAAGCCGCCGACTGCCGACTGCTCGCAGACCTCCCGCATCCGAACGTTCACCGGGGCCCACCAGAGGGAGGCGAAACAGCCTGCCACGCCCGCTCCCACGTCCGCCTGCCCGAGCCGGATGTCACCATGCGGCCCTCGGGCCAGGGGACACGCCGGACCGCGGGCGGCACGGACACCGCGCAGTGGGGGTGCCATGGGTTTGGCCATGTGCCCGTTGTGCGGTGACGACGAGGACATCGCACTGGTCCGCGCCCTGGACTACGGACGTAAGGTCGTGAAGCACCGGTGCGGCTGCGAATGGGAGCACGGCGAGCCCGCTCTTCCGAAGATGGACAACATGTCCGGCATGGCGATGGGCGACCCCTCGGCCACGCCCGCCTACCAGATGCCTCACGCCACCGTGGTCGAGGGCACGTTCAAGCTGCTGGACACCCGGCCGCCGGGACTGGACCACGTCAAGGGAACGGCGTGGCTCGCGCAGGGGCCGAAGGGCACGACCGTCACGGTGAAACTGACGGGACTTCAGCCCGGGGCCTCCTACATGGCGCATCTGCACGCCCAGCACTGCGCGGCCGACAACGGCGGCGAGCACTTCCAGTTCGTCAAGGGCGGCCCCGCCATGCCGCCCAACGAGGTGCACCTGGCCTTCAAGGCAGACACGAAGGGCATCGGGATGACCACGGTGAACAACGACCGCAAGACCGGCAAGGGCGCGGTCGCCATCGTGGTCCACCCCAGCGACGCTCTCGACAACCGCATCGCATGCGCGGACTTCGACTTCTGAGGGCACCGGCCGTGCTCTGCGCGGCCGCGTGCGCGTTCTTCTCCGCCGGCGGTACGCCGGCCTACGCCCACACCGCCCTGCGGTCGGCATCCCCGGCTCCCGGGGCCAAGGTCGGGTCCGACACCCAGGTCATCGCGCTGACCTTCGGAACCCTCCTGAAGTGAACCGTGCCCAAGGTCTCCGCGGCCGGACCCGACGGCGAACCGGTGCCCGTCGGCGAACCCGTCGTGGTCCCGGGCTCCACCGTGTGCGCGGCCGTGCGGGGGCGGCCGGCCGGAGTCGACTCCATCACCTACACGGTGCTGGCGGCTGACGGCGACGCGCAGACCCACCGCTTCCTGTTCCAGGTGGCGGAGGGCACGAAAGCGGCGCCGGTGCCCGCGGCGTGCCGAGGCCGACGGCTGCCGAGTCCACCGCAGGAGCAGGCGAGCGGCTTCCTGGAGCGGCAGGGGACCGCTGTCGTCGGTGCCTCGGCCGCGACGGCCGTGCTGACAGCTGTGGTCGGAGTGCTGGTCGTGCGCAGGAAGCGGCGAGGCCCTGCGACCGTGGGAGGCGGTGACGCCGTGACCGGGTGAACGGCGTGCCGACGGCGGCTTCCGCCTCAGGTCGCTGCTCGGCGCGCTGTTCCATGGCGTGATGATGGGAGCCATGGCGTGGATGGTCGCCGTCATGGACTCCGGTGACATGACCGCGGGGCAGGGATCGGGCGGGGCCGGGCACGCCATGGCGGGAATGGACATGTCGGCGGGCGGGGGCCTGGCCACCATGAGCCTCGTCGGCACCGGACGCAAGCTGACAGCGGCCGTGCTGGCCCTCGTCCTGCTGGCCTTCACGCTGCGCTGGCTGGCCCGCGCCTTCGACGCCGCCCGCGCCCTGCCCGCGACCGGGCCTGGGCCGGTGGCGGACATCAGGGCCGACGCGTGGTCGCCGGCCTGTCATGCGGCCATGGCTCTGGGGATGGCCCTGATGTTCGTGCTGCTCCTCTGAACCGCGCCGCTCGGCGGGGTGCGAATGATCGCCTGCGCGGGGAGCTTCGGGCCGTTCCGGTGCCTGCGAGTTCCCTGCGCGGGTCGCCGTCGCCGGCCGCGCAGTCCGTCCGCGCCTCCGGCAAGGCTCGTTGCCGGTAGCGGTGGGTGCGGGACTGCCGCGTCGGCACGTTGTTCCTCGTACGCTCGCTCCTGCCCCGCAGCGCTCCTCGGCCGACGACCGCCCCCTGCGAGTCGGCTGCGACGCCGCCCATCCACGACCAGCCGGCCGAGGCCGTGATCGCGACAGGCGGTGACCGCGTTCCGGCCAGGGTCAGGGACAAGCCCGGCGGGCTCACCTGAGAGACCGTGCACAGCCGGCACCCGCCCGCACGTTTCAGCACGCCGGCCCGCGCTTCCTCTCGACTCCCCCAAACGAGCGTCATGACAGGATGAAAGCCGTGAAGAAACCGGCCGGTCACCCCGCGCCGGGACGGCACTGATCGTACGTACCGTCGATGATGCTCTCGACATCGAGCAGATGCTGCCCGCGGACAGCCGGAAGGACCTTGCCTTCGCATCCGTCTTCGCCCATCTCAACTTGTGCCGAGCAGGCGGCCGAGCGTGTCGATACCTGGCCATCCCAGCATTGGCAGCTCCATAACAGCGGGACGATGTCCGCTCCTGGAGAACTGTGGACGTTCGCCGGCTGGGGGACTGTGCTACTGCCCTCACACGAGGGCCGTTCCGTCATCGTCCACGGATGCGGGCCCATTCCCGCCGAGCGCAGCCTCTTCGAGGTCCCTGACACCACCGGCTACGGGTTCCGACTCGGTGAGCCGCTGCATCTGGATCTGCTCAGCCCGGGTCAGCTGTCCGCCTTCCTCCCTCGCGGGGGTTCCGTCCACCCGGACCTGGCGGCGCGGTTCAACCTGCCCGAATCTCCCGGCGCCCACTGACACCCGACCTGTTCCCGCAGAACAGCCCGCAGAGATCGGTGACGCAGACGCCAAGTCCGGGGTCGTCCTCATGGGCTCTCTCGTCGGCCACGTTGCCCACCCGGCCGGTGTGCGGGTGCCGTGATGCCCCATCAGTTATCGATTCCCGCCCTTGCCCCGTTGGCGTGCCGTGTCCTCGGACCCAGACCGGTGTGGCGGGCGGGGCAGCAGGGACACCGCCAGGGCGGGAGCGGCGGCCAGGATCAGCCAGGGCACGGCGGGCGGGAGGCCGAGGTCGAGGAGGGTGCCGGTGGCCGAGCTGCCGGCGAGGACGATCAGTCCGGAGACGGAGGAGAGGGCGCCGGTGTAGAGGCCGAGTCTGCCGGTCTCGGCGAGGTCGGGGACCCAGGCGCGGGCGGCCGGGGTGATGAGCATCTGGCCGAGGGTGAGCAGGACGACGTATCCGGCGGCGGGCAGCAGTCCCGCGAGTCCGGTCCAGCCCGCGGGCCGTGCCGCGGCCACGACCGCGAACCCGGCGGCGACGAGCAGCAGCCCCCATGCCATGGAGCGGCGCGGGTCGAGTCGTTCGCCGGCCCAGCGGGCGACGGGCAGTTGGGCGGAGACGACCAGCAGGGAGGAGAGAGCGAACAGCCAGGACAGGGCCGCTTGGGAGCCGGTCGCCCGTTCCACCTCGGCGGGGAGGGCGAGGTAGAGCTGGTTGTAGGCGAGCAGGTAGCTGCCGTAGGCGCAGCACAGGGCGAGGAAGCGGCGGTTGCGTAGCAGGGCGCGCACCCCGCCTTGGTCCCGTACCCGCTCCCGGCCGGGGATGTGCCGGGGCATCAGCAGGGCGTGTCCGGCGAGGACGAGGACGAAGACCGCTGCCCCGGCGAGGCAGGCGGCGCGGAAGTCCACCGCGAGCAGCAGACCGCCCAGGAGGGGGCCGACGAAGGCGCCTGCCTGGCCCGCGGCGGAGAACAGGGCCAGGACCCGGGTGCGGGGGCCGTGCCCCTCCTCCTCCCACACCACCGCCTGCCGGGCCACCTCGGACTCCACGGCGGGGGAGAAGAGCGCGGCGGCGAAGCCGATGCACAGCACCGAGCCGATCACCGCCCAAGGGGTCTGTGCGTACCCGAGCCAGGCGAACCCGGCAACCCGCAGCGCGCATCCGATCAGGACGACCGGGCGTACGCCGTAGCGGTCGACGAGCCAGCCGCCGACCACGAACAGTCCCTGCTGGCTGAAGGTGCGCAGGCCGAGCACGAATCCGACCAGCCAGCCCGCCATGCCGATGGAGGTGCCGAGGTGTTCGGCGAGGAACGGCAGTACGGCGAAGAAGCCGATGTTGAAGGCGAGCTGGGTCAGGATCAGCAGGCGCAGGAGCGGGGAGAGGTGCTTCCAGACGCGTTCGCGCGGACGTTTCGTGGCGGGGGCGGCCGCGCGCGTCGGGTTGCCGGAGGCGTGTTCTGTCATGCCGTGTCCGTGGGGGCGGTGACGCTGGTCATGGCAAGGTGGGGCGGCTCGGGCGCGGCCGGGGGTTCCGGGCCGCTGGGCACCGCGGGTGGTGGCGCCGGTGTCCGCTTCCGGCGGGGCAGACGCATCCCTCCTGCCGCCGTGACGGCCAGCGCGCCGAGGAGGGCGAGGACGGCGGCGGGGGCGAGTACGGCCCACGGCGCGCGTTCGACGTAGGGCTGGTTCTCCGCGAGCAGCAGGCCCCACTCGGGGGACGGCGGCTGGGCGCCCAGGCCGAGGAAGCCGAGCGCGGCCAGGCTCAGCGCGATGCCGGGCAGCCGGAGCAGGGCGTGTCGGATCACGGGTGGCAGGACCGCGGGGAGGAGTTCGTGCCGGAGGAGGTATCCACGGCCTGCGCCCAGGGCCCATGTCGCGGTCAGATGGAGGGTGGCGCGTTCCTGGCGCAGCAGGGCCGAGGTGTGGGTGGCCAGCGGTGACCAGGCCACGACGGCCACCGCCAGGGCCGGTGTCCAGGAACCGCTGGCCGTGATGCCGGTGACGAGGAGGGCGGCCAGCACGGGCGGTACGGCGTTCACGGTGTCGACCAGCGGCCCGGACAGGCGGGGCAGCAGCCCCACCAGGACGCCGGCCAGCAGGGCGGCGGCGCTCACCGCGAGTGCGGTACCGAGAGTGGTGAGCGCGCCGTGCGCGATCCGGGCCAGCACGTCCCGGCCGAGCGAGTCGGTGCCGAACGGGTGGGCCCAGGACGGGGCTTGGAGGCGGGCGGTGGTGTCGAGAGCGAGTGGGTCGCGGGGCAGCCCGAGGGTGATGACGGCGGTGAGCAGCAGGGCGTGGACGACCGGTACGACCCGTGGTGCGGGCGGGGTGGGGCGGTGCAGGGAGTGCAGGGCGCCGTCGCGCAGCGCGGGCCCGGTCAGCCACCGCACGCCGAGCCGGGCGAGCAGCGCGGCGACGGCCGCGAGGACGACGAGGGCGAGGGTGCCGGTCTGCAGGACGGGCAGGTCCTGGGCGAGGGCGGCGCGCAGGGTGAGCCGGCCGAGACCGGGGATGTCGAAGATCTGCTCGACGGCGACCGAGCCGCCGGTCAGGCCGACCACGAACAGGCCCAGGTTGGGCAGGAGTGCGGGCACCGCGCGGCGCAGGGCCTGGCGGGCGATCGACGCGGGCGGGATGCCGCGCGCGGCGGCGGCCAGCGCCCACGGCTCGGCGAACGCGGCGGGCAGCAGGTCGTCCAGCATCCGCCCGAGGACCGCCCCGGCGGGCAGGCCGAGGGCGAGAGCGGGCAGGACCATCCACCGCGGGCCGTACCAGCCGAGCGCGGGCAGCCAGCCCAGTTGCACGCCCACGACCGAGGCCAGGACGGAGGCGACGAGGAACTCGGGCAGCGCGGCCAGGACCGCCGACCCGGTACCGCCGGGGCCGCGGGCGCCGAGGCGGCGCCGCGAGCCCAGCCACAAGGTGCGGGCACACACCACCGCGACCGTGGCCAGGGTGACGACGACGGCACCGGCCATCAGCAGCAGGGACGCACCGACGGCCTGTACGGCGGCCGGAAGCACCTCGGTGTCCGACACCCAGGACCGGCCCGCGTCGCCCCGCAGCAGCCCGCCGAGCCAGCTCCCCAGCAGCGCCAACGGGCCGTCGTCCAGGCCGATGTGGTCTCGGATGGCGCGCAGCGTCTCGGGGGTCGGGGTGCGTTCGGCTGAACGGGCCTTGAGCACGGTCAGTGCCGGGTCGGTGCGCGAGAGCCAGGGCAGCAAGCCGATCGCGCCGACGAGGGCCGCCGTGAGCACGGCCCGCCACAGCAGTGTGGGGCCGCCGCCCCGCGCCAAGCTGCGCAGGGCGGCGGTGACTCCGGTCCTTCCGGGTGCCGCCGCGGGCTTCAGCGCCGGGTCCCGGTGCCGACGAACTCCCGCTCGTACGGGTCGAGTACGGCGCCCTTGACGGACGTGCCGACGCCGGTGACGACCTTGAGGTGGACGAGGGGGATCACCGCGTCGGTGCCGAGGATCGCGGCCTCCGCCTTCATCGCGGCGTCCTGGCGCTTGGCGGGGTCCGACTCGGCCTGGGCGTCCGCGACCAGCTTGTCGACGCCCTTGTCGCACAGGAGCGACAGGTTGTAGGAGCCGGCACAGGTGTAGTCGCCGGCCAGGACGGTGACCGGGTCGCCGGTGTCCAGCATCATGTTGCGGGAGACGACGGCGGCGTCGAACTTGCCCGCCAGCAGGTCGCTTTCGAGCCGGGCGTAGGCGCGCACATCCAGCTTCACGGTGAAGTCGGCCTCCTCCAGCTGCTGCTGGAGCACCTGGGCGGCCTCCGCCAGCTCGGGCCGGTCGTTGTAGGTGGCGACGGTGATGCTCTTGCCCTTGGCGTCGGCGGGCTTCGCCCGGCCGGCCGGCTCGGTCCGCTTGCCGGACGCCCAGGTCAGGGCGGGACCGAACAGCCCCTGGGCGGGCTCGGCGTAGTTCTCGTACACGCCCTTGGCGACGGCGGAGGTGTCGATCGCCTCGCGGGCGGCGGCACGCAGACCGGCGTCCTTGAACACGCCCTTGCGGGTGTTGAGGTACAGGCTGGTGTTCCGGGCGGTGTTGATCTCGTGGACGGTGTCCTGGTCAAGGGAGGCGACCTGGGCGACGGGGAGCGCCTCGGCGATGTCCACGTCTTCGGTGCGCAGGGCGTTGGCGCGGGCGGTGCCGTCGGAGACGTACTTCGCGTCGACGCCGGATGCCTGGGTGCGACCGCCCCAGTAGTCGTCGAAGCGGTCCAGGGTGGCCGCCGTGTCACCGGTGATCTTCGTGAGCTCGAAGGGGCCGGTGGCGGTGCCGACGGGGTCGACCTTGCCGTTCTGCGCGTACGCCTTCGGGGAGAACACCGCCAGGTTGGGGTTGGTCAGGCGGAGCGGCAGCACCGTGTCGGCGGTGGCGGTACCGACCTTCACCTGGTCGTCGCCGACGGCCTCGGCGGTGAGCTTCACACCGGAGAGGACGGCGGGGGCGGGGTCGGCCGCCGCGGCGCGGGTGAGCGCGGTGGCGACGGCCTTCGGGGTGACGTCGGTGCCGTCCTGGAACTTGGCGTCCCGCAGGGTGAACAGCCAGCTCCTTCCGCCCTGTTCGCTGCTCCAGGAGGTGGCGAGGGCGGGTACGGCGGTGCCGTTGGCGTCCAGGCGGGTCAGGCCCTCGACGACTCCGAGCCGGGACAGGGCGACGGCGTCCTGGCCGTAGGGGGAGTAGTTCTCGGCGGGCGGGAAGGCCAGTGCCACCCGTACGCGCCCGTCGCCATCGGAGTCGGAGGAGCCCGAGGACGAGTTGTCGCCGGAGGAGGAGAAACAGCCGGAGAGCAGAGGGGTGAGCAGCAGGCCGGCTATCAGCCGAAGGCGGGGAGATCTCATGGTCCTCGTTCTGTCTTTCAGGGCCCTTCGCAGGGCATGGCGTCTCGGCAGACACCGACCGGCATCATATGAACATGATTTTCATTCAAGCAAGCGGGATCTCGAAGTGCACGACGCCGCTGCCGCCGCCGGGCACCTCCTCCCGCTCGTCGCAGACGACCTTGCCGAGCGCCTGCCACAGCCCCACCGCGCCGGGTGAATGCGGATAGGTGTGCAGATAGACGGCCCGGTAACTCCCGTCCGCCCGCGCGAAGTCCAGCAACCCGTCCACGAGCCGCCGGGCCAGCCCGCGCCGCCGGTGCTCCGGGCGCACGTACACCCGTCGCAACTGGGCGGTCGCCCCCGACGGATAGCGCTCGGCGAGCCATCGGGGGTTCGGCGGATGGGCGGGACCCCGCGCGTCGAGCGCGGCGGTGGCGGCCACCGTCCCGTCCGTCTCGTCCACCGCGACCAGCAGCGTGTGCCGGGGCGGGGTCATGTAGAACGACTCGGGGTCGATGATGTCCGCGTGCCAGCGCGGCACGTACCCGGTCCCGAAGTCCCGGTAGACGGTGTCGAGCATCACGGCCCGCGCCTCGCCGAGGTGCGCCGTGGTGGCCGTTCTGATGCGATAGTCAAGCACCTGCAAATCATATGCAGTAGTTTCTGTGTGCCGGAGTGGTTGCGCAGGTCGGACGGACACGAGGCGGGGCGTCGACAGCGGTGTGATCCTCGGGTTTCCGCTGGGTTCTGGATTCTGGTTGCAGGGAGGGCGGGGTGCGGCGTGGACGGCTCGCGGCCGGTCAAGGACCCGGAGCCTGGGACCTCGGAGACCGGCGTTCGGCGTATGCCCAGCGGGACCGTGGGCTTCTGACGGTGGACAAGGACGGCTGCGCTCTCCACATGGAGGTCACCGAGGCTGGACGGCTCCACCTTCGGCGTGGTCATCATCCCGACGACTCGGCAATCGCCGATGACGGCGGGGCGTTGGTGCCCCGGAGCCGCCGACGTCATCCAGCGAGCGGTCTGTCGTCAGGGTGCGGCGCGCGGTGACGCAGGAACTGGCCGAGGGGCTTGTCACCCAAGCGCATGTCCAGTTTGCCGAGCCCGACGACGGAGTCGCTGAGTGCCGCAGGGCCGTCAATGACGCGAAGCGGCATGGCGTGGAACCGGAAGGCAGGCGCTTCCTCGTGGCCTGTCCGGGTCGAGCACGGCACCGAGGACCCTATGCGAACGACACCGGCCGGGCCCGTCGCCGGTCCGCTGTCCCGGCAATGGAGCGCGGACCTGAACTCGCCACGGCAGACGTGAACGCTGCGCCCCGTCGCCATCCTCGACGTCTCACAACCTCCCGTGCACGAGTTGGCCAGGCGTGGTCGCGGTTCAGCCGGTGAGCCCGCCGACTCCGCGCCAACACGTGGGCTCCTGCTGAGGGATGGATGGCGGTGCCAGGGCACGCTGCCTTGCGTCTGGGGATGGGCGGGCCAGGGCGCGTCCGCTCCGCAGAGCATGAAAGCCGTCAACAATCACGTTGACAAAGGGATCGGAGTGATCCGTAGGCAAGGAGATCCACAGACCTCCTTGGCGTCCGGGGACAGGGGACAGGGGCGGTGCGGGATCGGCGCGTGCTCCGGTGCCGGGCACGTGCGTTGCCCGGCACCGGCGTTCCTGGGTGACTACGCGGCGGGTAGTACGTGGTCGCCGATCTTGTCGGTGCTCAGGCACAGCGAGCAGATCACCGCGTCGTGGGTGGCGCAGGCGGCCAGGTCGGGGCGCTCGTAGGGCTGATGGCAGACGTGACAGTCGTAGGTGACCGCGCTGGGGTTGCCGTCCGTGTCGAGGAGCGGCTCGTCGATGCCGTCGTCGGTGCGGCGCAGGTAGTAGCGGCCCTTGGTGACGATCGCCATCAGCGGGGTGAGGACGAAGGCAATGACGGCGGCGGCGACCGGGGAGTACGGCTGGAGGGTGTCGCCGAGGGCGTGGAAGTACAGGGCGATGGACAGCCCGGAGGCGGCGGCGAAGGAGACCACGCCGACCGGGTTGACGGCGTGGAGCATGCCGCGGCGGAACTCCGGCTGGAGCGGGGAGAGTTTGAGCAGGTACTTGTTGATGCCGATGTCGGTGGCGACGGTGACGACCCAGGCGATGGCGCAGTTCGAGTAGAAGCCCAGGATGTTGTTGAGGAAGCTGAACATGTCGGCTTCCATCAGGGCGAGCGCGAAGCCGAGGTTGACCAGGACGAAGACCATGCGGCCGGGGTAGTGCTTGGTGACGCGGGTGAAGGAGTTCGTCCAGGCGAGGGAGCCCGAGTACGCGTTGGTCACGTTGATCTTGATCTGGCTGATCACGACGAGGACGACGGCCAGCGGGAGGACCAGCCAGGACGGCATCATCGCGTCGAAGGCGCCCTTGAACTGCTGGATCGGCTCGGGCGCGACGTCCGGTCCGACCTTGGCGAGGATGTAGACGGCGAGGAAGACGCCGATGGCCTGCTTGAGCGCGCCGAGCACCACCCAGCCGGGTCCGGCCATGATGACCGCGGTCCACCAACTGCGCTTGTTCGCCTCGGTCTTGGGCGGCATGAAGCGCAGGTAGTCGATCTGCTCGCCGATCTGCGCGATGAGCGAGAGACACACGCCCGCGCCCAGCAGCACCGAGGCGGTGTTGACGCCGCCGTCGCCGTCGGTGCCCGCGTAGGCGAGGAAGCGGTCGACCGTGCCCGGGTCCTTGGAGATCAGGTAGACCAGCGGAGCGACCATCAGCAGCAGCCAGACGGGCGTCGTCCACACCTGGAGCTTGCTGAGCGCCTTCATGCCGTAGATCACCAGCGGGATCACCATGAAGGTGGAGACCAGGTAGCCCAGCCACAGCGGCAGTCCGAGCCCGAGCTTCAGACCCTGCGCCATGATCGAGCCTTCGAGGGCGAAGAAGATGAAGGTGAAGCTGGCGAAGATGACGCTGGTGAGGACCGAGCCGTAGTAGCCGAAACCGGAGCCGCGGGTGATCAGGTCGAGGTCGATGTTGTAGCGGGCGCCGTAGTAGGCGAGCGGGAAGCCGGTGACGAAGATGACCACGGCCGCGACGGCGATCGCGACCAGCGCGTTGCCGGTGCCGTGGGCCAGTCCGATGCCGGCGCCGATGGAGAAGTCGGCCATGTAGGCGATGCCGCCGAGGGCCGTGGTGGCCACGACCATGGGGGTCCAGCGGCGGTAACTGCGGGGCGCGAAGCGGAGGGTGTAGTCCTCCAGGGTTTCCTTGGCCGCCTGGTCGGTCGTCTTCGTCGGGGTTGCCGTTGTCGGCCGTGACTCGGTTGCGCTCACGTCACGCCTCCTTGCTGCGGGTTGGGGACTGCGTGGGGGTGCGTCACCGGGAGGGCAGCACGAGCAGGGCGTGGCCGAGGTGGGGTCGGCGAGGGGTGTCCGGCGGCTCTTGCGTCTCTCCGGTCGGGGCCACGCCCTCGTGGCCACGAGGAGGGACGCTAGGAAGGAGTCGTTACCTCTGAATACTTCCTGGGTGAAGCAAATGTTTCCGGCGGCTCTTTCGGGGCCTCCGGTGTGCAGTACAGGCCGGGACGGTGGTCAAAGCGTGAAGGTTCGCCTCGGGGGCGATGACTATGCCTCGTCGGCGGCCAATTCCCGCAGATGGTCGACGTAGTCCGGGCGGAGTACCTGGCGGCTCCGCGGGCGCCTTCCCGCCTTGATGTCGTCCGCGTACTTGGCCAGGTGCGCGGGGTTCTTGCCCGACCAGCGCGGTCGCCCGGTGCGGCGCGCACCGAGCAGTGCCAGACGTGGCGGGGCGGGCGCTGGTCATCGTCCAGGAGGTGAAGGGGCTGGTCGAGGATCTGCCGGAGAGCGGTGAGGCTGACGTTCGCATCCCGCCCCGGATCGAGGGCCAAGCCGTCGTACGAGGCGACCAGATACGGGTCGACGTGCTCTTCCTTGGTGCCCTTGCCGTAGAGGTAGGTGAGCAGGCCGTAGGTGTTGCTGCCCTGTTTGTGGATCTTCGGGATCATGCGGCCTCGCCGTACTGGCTTCGCTGCGGTCGGGGTTGGGTGCTGCTCGGGTCGATCAGGGCGATGAACCGCTGGCGGCTTCGTCGACGCGCTCGCGCGTGGTGGCCGTTCGCTCGATGGCTTCGTTCAGGTACGGGACTTCCGCTCTGGCGTTGAGAGCCGCGACGGCCTGGTTGAGGAGGTTGCCGTACTGGGTGAGGGCGCGGCGGGCGGCGAACGGTTCCTGGAGGAGGTGGCGGTTGTCAGCGATTGCGGCCCCGTGACGCCCTGGCGCGGGCCCTGGGCGGCCAGTTACTCAGAGCCAGTCCTTCCGCTTGAAAATGAAGTACAAACTGGTGCACACCACCGCCATCAGGACGATTGCGAAGGGGTATCCCCACACCCAGTGCAACTCCGGCATCTCCCTGAAGTTCATGCCGTAGATCGTGCCGACGAGTGTTGGGGCGAACAGAATGGCCGCCCAGGAAGAGATCTTCTTGATCTCCTCGTTCTGCTCGAAGCCCGCCTCCGCCAGTGCGCGCATCTCGGCGTTCTGCTGCTGGGTGACGAGGGTGGCGTTGACGGTGAGGATGTCGGTGAGGGCCTGGCGGAAGCCGTCGACGCGTTCGCTGGTGTGGGTGACGTGGTCGGCGACGTCGCGGAGGTAGCGCTGGAGTTCCTCTTCGGTGCCGTACTTGGCGAAACCCGCCATCAGGCCGTGCAGCATGCCGACCAGCGGGCGGGTGGCGCGCTGGAACTCGACCATTTCGCGGGAGAGTTCGTAGATGCGGCGGGACACCTCGGGGTCGCCGCGGAAGACCTCGGTCTCGATCTCGTCGATGTCGTTCTGGACGCCGGCGACGACGGGGACGTAGCCGTCGACCACGGAGTCGAGGATCGCGTAGAGGACGGCCTCGGGGCCGAGTTTCAGCAGCTCCGGGGTGTCCTCCATGCGGCGGCGCACCGCCGACAGGTCCGGCGCCGCGCCGTGCCGGACGGTGATCACGAAGTCGGGGCCCACGAAGACGTGCAGTTCGCCGAAGTAGACCTCCTCGGCCGCGTCCAGATAGCGGGCCGCGCTCAGCACGACGAAGAGCGTGTCGCCGTAGCGCTCCAGCTTCGGACGCTGGTGTGCCTCCATCGCGTCCTCGACGGCGAGTGGATGCAGGTCGAACTCGGCCGCCAGGGAGAGGAGTTCGGCCTCCGTGGGGCGGGCCAGGCCGATCCATGCCATGCCGGACGGCTGGTCGCGCAGCTCTCGGAAGGTGTCGGCCAGGGAGGCGGGGGTCGAGACCCGTACGCCGTCGCGGTACAGCGCCGCCTGTACGACGCTGTCGGCGGCGGCGGGTTCCGGCTCCGGCGGGTCGGCGCGCGGCGCCGGCGGTGTCACGCCGGTCGCGGCCGGCGGGTTCAGGGCGCGTCGCCAGACGGGCTTTCTGCCGTTCTTGGCGGTCGGACGGGGGCGTCGCTCGGACATTGCGGCTGCCTCCCAAGTCGCAGGTACGTCGCTGTGATCACGGAGAAGGATATACGGGTCAAATGTCGCGGACGGGCAGTGGGCGTACCGTCCGGGCGGGCGTGCCCGTGGAGGGCCTCACGGCTTGCGGACAGAAGGTGTCCGCAAGCCCCGTTAGCGTGCACCGCATGACGACGAGGGCGAAGGCGAAGACGAGCGGCGTGGGCGGCGGCGGGAGTGGGAGTGAGAGCGGGAGTGGGAAGGCGGGCGGCGGGGGTGGGACCGGGAGCCGCGGCATCGGGGCCCACACCGCACCCGTACTCGACCCCCGCGCCCTCAACCGCGCGACCCTCGCCCGCCAGCTCCTCCTGCGTCGCTCCGTCGGCCGTGGCGTCACCGACGCCGTGCGGCACCTCGTGGGTCTTCAGGCGCAGAACGTGAAGCCGCCGTACTACGCCCTCGCCGCCCGACTGGAAGGATTCCGGCCCGAGGAGCTGTCGACGGCCATGGAAGACCGTGCCGTCGTCCGCATCGTGACCCTGCGCTCCACCATCCACACCCACACCGCCGACGACGCCCTCACCCTGCGACCGCTCGTGCAGGGGGCCCGCGACCGGGAGCTGAACAACTTCCGCAAGGGGCTCGCCGGTGTCGACCTGGACCGGCTCGCCGTGATCGCCCGGGAGCTGGTGGAGGCCGAGCCGCGCACCATGAAACAGCTGCGTGAGGAACTGCTCGTGCACTGGCCGGACGCCGACCCCTTCGCGCTCTCGGTCGCCGCCCGCTGCCGGCTGCCGCTCGTCCAGGTCACCCCGCGCGGACTGTGGGGCCGCAGCGGCCAGGTCGCGCTGACCACCGCCGAACACTGGCTGGACCGTCCCGCCGAGCCGTCCCCGGGCTCCGACGCGGCCGTCCTGCGCTACCTCGCCGCGTTCGGGCCCGCCTCCGTGAAGGACATGCAGACCTGGGCGGGGCTGACCCGGCTGCGCGAGGCCTTCGAACGACTCCGCCCGCGACTGCTCACCTTCCGTGACGAGAACGGCGTCGAACTCTTCGACCTCCCCGACGCGCCCCGCCCCGACGCCGACACCCCGGCCCCACCCCGTTTCCTGCCCGAGTTCGACAACCTGCTCCTCTCGCACGCCGACCGCTCTCGGGTGGTGCCCGCCGGTCTCAAAGGGCGTACCTGGGCGGGCAACCAGGCGTACTGCACGCTGCTCGTCGACGGCTTCCTGGGGGGCCTGTGGCGACAGGAGGGGGACGTACTCACCATCGAAACCTTCGGCCGGCTCACGAAGGTCCAGCGGGAGGAGGTGGTGGCGGAGGCCGAGGGGCTGCTCCGGACGCTGTCCGGCGCGTCGGCGTCGTACGACATCCGCTTCGGGACCGTGGCCGCGTCAGTCATGTGACCGGAGGACTCAGTCCGCGCGACCCGTCACCGCCACCGTCACCCCGAGCCCGATCAGGGTGCAGCCGCCCGCGCCCCCGATCAGCGACAGCCGGCGGTCCGAGCCGGCGAACCAGGAGCGGGCCGCCGACGCCGTCAGCCCCCACAGGGTGTCGGTGACCAGCCCGATGGAGATCGGGATCAGACCGAGCACCAGCATCTGCACGGGCACCCGCCCCGCCGAGTGGTCCACGAACTGCGGCAGCACCGCCGCGAAGAAGACCAGCCCCTTGGGGTTGGTGAGGCCGACGAGAGCGCCGTCCAGGACGGTCCGCAGATCGCCGCGCGCCGCGGCCGTGGGCTCCTGCCGCAACGCCGAGGCCTTCATCTCCTTGCGGTGTCTGAACGCCCGCACCCCCAACAGGACCAGATACGCGGCACCCGCCAGCTTCACCACCAGAAAGACGGTCAGCGAGCGCTCCACCAGCGAGCCGATCCCGAAGGCGACCGCGGCCACCAGCAGATACGAGCCGACGACATTGCCCAGCGCGGTCATCACCGCTGTGCGCCGGCCGTGCGCGAGCGCCCGCCCGATCACGAACAGCACACTCGGCCCGGGAATCACGATCACCAGCAGCGACATCGCCGCGAACGCCAGGAACCGGTCCGTGGACACCATGTCCATCACCCCCAACGGCCGCCATTCAAACAGGGGCCCTACAGTCCCGGACATGGAACTGCGGCAACTCGTCTACTTCGTCACGGTCGCCGAGGAACTGCACTTCGGGCGGGCGGCGGAGCGTCTGCACATCGTGCAGTCGGCCGTCAGCCAGCAGATACAGCGGCTGGAGCGGGAGCTGGGCGCCGAGCTGTTCGACCGTTCACCGCGGCACGTACGGCTGACGGGGGCGGGGGAGCGGCTGCTGCCCGAGGCGCGGGCGGTGCTCGCCGCCGTGGACCGGGCCCGCGCGGCGGTCGCCCCGTCCGAGGTGCTGCGCCTGGGCACCAGTACCGGCCTCGGCGCTCATCTGGACCGGGTGCTCGCGGGCTTTGCCGGGCGCAAGCCCGCGGTCCAGGTCGAGCTGGTCTCGCTTCCCGTGCGGGAGCGGCTCGCGCGGGTCGTGGACGGCCGCCTCGACGCCGCGTTCGTCCGGGGCGCGGAGCCCCCTGCCGGGCGTACGCGTGCTGCCGCTGTGGCCCGATCCGCTGGTGGCCGCGCTGCCCGCCGGGCACCCCTTGGCCGCCCGCGACGGGATCGACCTCGCCGAACTGGCCCCACTCCCGCTGAGCCTCACCGCGCGCCGGACCAACCCCGCCCTGGTCGACCTGGTCGTCGGGGCCTGTCACGACGCCGGCTTCGAACCTCTGCCGGGACCGGTGAGCGGCTCCTTGCAGGACACCCTCGCCAGCATCGGTACCCGGCCGCTGTGGACGGTCGTCTACGCCTCGCACGCCCGCGTCCTGCACAGCCCCCGGGTCGCCTTCGTCCCCTTCCGGGCACCGGGACTCGCGCTCACCACGGGACTCGCCGTGCAGGGCGCGACGCCGACGCCGCACCTGGACGCCCTGCTCGCGGCCTGCGGCGATCACGAGAACTGATCGCTGTGGTCGCGGTCCGCTTCTTGGTCGACGAGTCCCCGCGCGATGAACTGAACCTGTAGCCGGAAAGCGGCCCAAGCCGCCCCAGGAGAGGAAGTTCAGCCATGCCCATCGTCACCATCCAGCAGGGTCCGCGCGACGTCGAGCTCAAGCGGGACCTCGTCAAACGCGTCACCGACGCCTTCGTCGACGCGTACAGGATCCCCGCCGAGAGCGTGCACGTCTGGATCCACGAGGTGCCGGCGGACAGTTGGGGCAGTGCGGGGAAGCTGACCGCCGACAAGTAGAGGGGGGAACGGGGGGAAGGAAGGGGGGACGTGGAGAGGGGGCGTTGCGGGCCGCTCGTGGAGGCTCGCAACGCCCCCTGGCTTTCACCTGAGGGGTGCTCAGGAGTCTGGGAACCCGTCGGCCGCCGGTGTCTGACGAACAGTCACCGGCGACTGTCGGCTATGAGTTGATCTGCGTCTTCACCAGGTTCGAGAAGGTCGTCAGGCGGGTGTAGACGCCCGGGTAGCCGGCCTCGGCGCAGCCGTTGCCCCAGGAGGTGATGCCCGCGAGGACGCCGCCGATGAGCAGCGGGCCGCCGCTGTCACCCTGGCACGTGTCGGTACCGCCGTTGGTGTAACCGGCGCAGACCATGTCGCTGGCCACGAAGTCGGAGCCGTAGGAGCCGGCGCAGCTGGAGTTGGACACGATCGGGACGGTGGCGGTGCGCAGCTGGTTGGAGGAGTTGCCGCTCTCCGAGGTGGTGCCCCAGCCGATGATGCGGGCGGTGGCGCCGGTGGCGTACACGCCGGTGTCCGTGGAGGCCACGTACGACGCCGGGGTGTACGACATCGACGTCGACAGGGTCAGTACAGCCACGTCGTCGCCGTTGGTCGCGTCGGTGTAGCCGGGGTTGATCCAGATCTTGCTGACCTTGCTGACGGTGCCGTTCGTGCCGTTGAGGTAGGTTCTGCCGCCGACGACGCGGACGCTGCTCGTGGTCTCGCCGACCATGCAGTGGGCGGCGGTGACCACCTTGTTGGCCGCGACCAGGGTGCCACCGCAGAACTGGTTCTGCGAGGCGTCCGTGATCTGCATCATGAACGGGTACGCGGTGGTGGTCGTCGTCGTGCCGCCGACGATCGGCTGGGGGGCGGCGACGGCGCCGGGTGCGCCGAGGAGAGCGGTCGCGGCGGCGGCAGCGGTGGCCACACAGAGAGCGGCGGTCTTCTTGGCACGGTTGAGCCCGAACATGGATCTCCTCAGAAGTTGCCGGTGGGGGGACGCGCGGGTGTGGGGGGTGAGGCACGGCGTCTGTGGGCTGACGCCGTGTGCCCGAGCGAGCGGCACGACGCTCACGCTAGAAGGCGGAACGTTCCGCATCCAAGAGGGGAACCCCCTAGGCGAGTTGCGGGAGGGAAAACCCTTGCTTGAGAGACGCGGGGTTTAGCCACCGATCCTTCGACTGCTGGCCGGTGGAGGCGGGAAAGTTCACCCGCTCTGGCGCCCCGCAGCCAGCCGAACGATGTCCACCCGCGACCGGATCCCCAGCTTCCGGTACACCCGCGTCAGCGTCGCCTCGACGGTCTTCACGCTGATGAACAGCCGCGCGGCTATCTCCCGGTTGGTCGCGCCCTCCATGACCAGCGCCGCGACCTGACGCTCCGTCGCGGCGAGGCCCTCGAGCGCGGCGGGAGCGAGCGGCGTCGTGGCCGGGGCCACCGCGGGACCGGCCGCACTCGCGGACTCCACCTGCCGCAGCCACGGCAGCGCCCGGCAGCGGCGGAACAGCCGCGTCGCCTCGTCGTAGGAGGTCGGCCCCGGCCGGTGGGTGCGCAGCCCGGCGAGGGCGTACGCCGCCCGGGCCTCCTCCAGGCCGTAGCCCAGCTTGCCCAGCCGGTCCTGAGCGGCCGTCAGCTGACGTACCGCGGGCCCCTGTTCACCGCGCGCGGCCCGCACCAGCGCCTCCGCCCGGTCGAGCACGGCGAGCACGCTCTCCCGCCCGAGCCGCAGCGCCTGCGCCCGCGTGGCGTCGATGACGTCCTGCGCCTCGACCGGCTCACCGATCCGCACCAGCGCCTCGGCGAGGTCGCCGTGCCAGCGTCCCCGGGCCGGGTCCGTGACCCCGAGCCGTTCCTCCAGCTCCCGTACCCGCCGCAGGGACCGCACGACCGCGAGCGAGTCCCCGGCCACCAGCTGGGCGTGCCCGAGGGCGCCCAGGGCTCGCGAGAGGTAGACCAGGTCGCCGTCCTCCTCGGCGCGGTCCACGGCCTCCCGGGCCAGCACCAGCGACCGGTCGACGTCACCGCCCGCGGCCTCGGCGAGTGAGGTGAACATGGCGGTGGCCGCCTCGCCGATTCCCGTGTCGCGGGCCAGCCGCAGGCTCTCCCGGGCCAGGTCGAGCGCCTGCCCGCAGTGCCCGGAGCGCAGCTCGGTCTCGGCGAGCCCGCGCAGGAAGTGCACCTCGCTCTCGACCATCCCGCGCCGCCGCACCTCGCGCAGCAGGGCGGTGATCGTGGTGCGGGCCTCGGCGAGCTGGTCCCCCATGATCAGCCAGCGGAAGCGGGCGGCGCCGGCGCCGTTGTGGTCGCACGCCACCCGGGGGTCCTGCGGCTCGCGCATCGCCCGCTGGATGGTCGCGGGTGCGCCCGGATGGCCCATCAGAGTCTCCATCTGGGCCTGGAAGCCGAGCGCGAGGAGTTCGGTGGGTCGGTCCCCGGCGCGGGCGGCGAGCTGGGCGGCGATCGCGGCCTCCTCGCGGCCCTTGGCCATCTCGCCCTCCACCAGCAGGGCCCGCCAGGCGAGTTGGTAGCGCACGAGTGCGAGCAGCCGGGGATCCTCGCCCGCGTCGGCGAGGGCCTGCGGGAAGACCGCGTCGACCTCGGCCATGGCCTGCCCCGCCGCGTCGATGACGACCATCCAGGCGCGGACGCGTTCGGCCGGCGCGGTGACCCGGCGGAGCGCGTCGCGGGCGATGTCCCGCGCGAGGTCCGACTCCCCGGCGGTCAGCGCGTCCTCGGCGGCCTGCAACCGCCGCTCGTCCGGGCCGGGAACGGTCTCCGGGGGAGTGTGCCGGGCCGCGAGCAGCCCGAGCCCGGCCGCGACCGAGGGCGCGCCCCGGTCCCTGGCCACGGCCGCCGCCTCCCCGAGCCGGGCGGCGACCTGGGGATCGGTACCGGTGGTGGCCAGGGCGAGATGCCGGGCCCGTTCGATGGGGTCGGAGGCGGCCGTGGAGAGCGCGGCATGGGCGGCGCGGCGTTCCTGGGCGCTCGCCTCCGCGTACAGGGCGGCCGAGATCATCGGATGCGCGAACCGGATGCCCGGTGTCTCGCGCTCGGTCGCCAGCAGTCCGAGCGAGGCGGCGTGCGTGGTCTCGGCCTCGGCGTTCTCGCGGCCGGCCGCGTGCAGCAGCGCCAGCGTGGGGCGGGCGCCCGCGCTCGCGACGAGCAGGGTGCGGCGGGCCTCGGCCGAGAGCATCTCCAGACGGCTGAGCACGAGCGCGCGCAACGAGGTCGGCACGGGCAGTGGTTCGCCGGGGCTCGGCCGGGCGGGATTCTCGGCGAGCGCGCGGCCGAGTTCCAGCGCGAAGAGCGGGTTGCCGCCGCTGGTGCGGTGGATGTCGCGGACGGTCGTGCGGGGCAGCCCGGTGTAGCCGCGCCGGCCGAGGAGTTCGGCGACCTGCGCGCGGGAGAGCGGGTTGAGCCGCACGGCCAGGGTGTCCGGCGGGGACGCGCGTAGATGGCGATCGTGCTGTTGGTCCCGTGGCTCGGTGTCGGTGCGCACCGCGGACAGCATCCGTACGGGCATCTCGCCGAGCCTGCGGGCGGCGAAGCCGAGCAGTTCGGCGCTGGCCGGATCCAGCCACTGGAGGTCGTCGGCGACGATCAGGACCGGGCCCTGGGCTGCCAGCGCGCGCAGCACGGAGAGGACCGCGAGGCGCAGGGCGAGGCCGTCGCGTTGCAGGGTCGATTCTCCGCGGCCGGTGAGGGCCGATTCGAGGGCGGTGCGCTGCGGGGCGGGCAGCCGGTCGGAGACCTGGTCCACCACCAGGCCGAGGAGGTCGGCCAGGGCGAGGAAGGGCAGATGGGATTCGGACTCGGTCGCCGAGCAGCGCAAGACGGTGTGTGCAGATTCGGCGCATTCCGCTGCCAGCGCACGCAGAACGGTGGACTTTCCTATTCCCGCGGGGCCGTGCACCAGCACGCTGCCTCCGTCGGAGAGCTGCTCGCGGGCGCCCGCGAAGAGCTCCTCCCGGCCGATGACCAGGTCGGGGCGGGGTCTCGCAGGCTCCTTGAAGTCCCCTCGCACGGTCACCGCTCCCCTCGCATGTCGTGTCCGAGCCAATATTAGGCAACGACTCTTTGAATTTCGGAGTCTCGCGGTGGTGAGGGAAATAACAAGAGTGTTGGCATAACGTATTTCAGGACGTCGCCGCCTGAATGAAGAACGCCAGGTGGGGGTCGCGGAGCGGCCGGAATGGGGGGCCGTGAAGCGGTCATAAGGGGCGGTTGGGTGGGAAATCGTCGCGGAGCGGCGGAGAAGAGGCCGCGGAGCGGCCGAAGCCGGGGCAGCCGGAAGCTACGGCAACAGCCCGACCCGCCGCGCGGCGACCACCGCCTCCCACCGCGTGTGCGCACCGAGCTTCCGCATGGCCGAGCGCAGGTACCCCTTGACCGTCTCCGGCCGCAGCCCCAGCCGCTCGGCGGCAACCCCGTTGGTGGCTCCCGCCGCGACGCAGGCGAGAACGTCCACCTCGCGCGGGGCGAGGTCGACGCGAGGCGTCCGGGCGTCGGACGCCGCCGCACCCGCCAGCCGCCCGCACGCGTCGAGCAGTTCGGCCCGCAGCGCCGGGTCGACGATGCGCGGCGCCAGTGCCCGCAGCGCCCCGTGCGCCGCACGGACCTCTTCCCACGCGGGGCTCCCGACCGCCGGTTCGGGCTCCCGGGCGACGGTCAACAGCCCCTGCGCCTCGTCCCGTACGACCAGCGCCTGCTCCACGTCCCGGGCCGCCGCCACCGCCGCGCCGAGCGTGCGGTCACCCAGGGGCTGGGCCGTGCGCAGGGCGCCGTACAACACCCCACGCACCCGGCGGCGTACGACGACGGGTACGGCGATCACGGAGCACAGGCCCTCGGTGGCGACCGCCACGTCGTACTCGTGGCTGATCTGCCGGGAGGCGGAGTAGTCCGTCACTGCGCAGGGCCGGGCCAGCGCGACGGCCTTGCCGCCCAGGCCGTTGCCCGAGGACACGGCGAGGGCGCTGAGCGCGGGCGTCGCCGTACCACTGAGTTCGCTGATACGTACCTGGGCGCGACCGGGTTCGACGAGGCCGCCGAAGGCGACCGGCAGCCCCGTGGCGCGCCGCAGTCGTACCAGCGCACCACGCATCTCCACCGCCTCGGCCGTGTCTGCTGCCACGTGTTCGCCCCTTCGTCGCGGCGTACCCCCGTTCGGGGGTGGTGAGACCTCCATCACGGAATACACGATGCTAGGGGCCTTTGTCGAAGGCGGCCGTGCGGCAACGAGGAGGACACATGACGGTGACGAACGGTGCGACGGACGAGTTCCGCGCCGCGCGGGACTTCCTGCTGGAGCACCGTGCGGACTACGCCACGGCGTACGAGGGCTTCGACTGGCCCCGCCCGGAGTCCTTCAACTGGGCGCTCGACTGGTTCGACGTCATCGCACGAGGCAACGACCGCACCGCCCTGCACATCGTCGAGGAGGACGCAGAGCGCGCCGAGTTCTCCTTCGCCGCCCTCTCCGAGCGTTCGAACCGGGTGGCCAACTGGCTGCGCGCGCAGGGCGTACGCGCCGAGGACCGCGTGCTGGTCATGCTCGGCAACCAGGTCGAGCTGTGGGAGACGGCCCTCGCCGCGATGAAGCTGCGCGCCGTCGTCATCCCCGCGACCACCCTGCTGGGCCCCGCCGACCTGCGCGACCGGGTCGAGCGCGGCCGCATCCGGCATGTGATCGCGCGCGCCGAGGACGCCGGGAAGTTCGACGAGGTGCCCGGTCGCTACACCCGGATCACGGTGGGGGGAGCCCAGCCCCGCTGGCGGTCGTACGAGGAGGCGTACGCCGCCGACGCGAGCTTCGAGCCGGAGGGTGTCACCCACTCCGACGACCCCCTGATGCTCTACTTCACCTCCGGCACCACCGCCCGCCCCAAGCTCGTCGAACACACCCACGCCTCCTACCCGATCGGTCATCTGTCGACGATGTACTGGATCGGGCTCAAGACCGGCGACGTGCACCTGAACATCTCCTCGCCCGGCTGGGCCAAGCACGCCTGGTCCAACCTCTTCGCGCCCTGGAACGCGGAGGCGACCGTCTTCATCCACAACTACACGCGCTTCGACCCGGGCCGGCTGATGGCGGAGATGGACCGGGCGGGCGTCACCACCTTCTGCGCGCCGCCCACGGTCTGGCGAATGCTCATCCAGGCCGACCTGACGCAGCTGCGCACCCCGCCACGCGAGGCCGTCGCCGCCGGTGAGCCGCTGAACCCGGAGGTCATCGAGCAGGTGCGGCGCGCCTGGGGCGTCACCATCCGGGACGGCTTCGGGCAGACCGAGACGGCCGTCCAGGTCTCCAACAGCCCCGGGCAGCAGCTCAAGACGGGCTCCATGGGACGGCCCAGTCCCGGCTTCCGCGTCGAACTCCTCGACCCGGTCACGGGTGCGCCCGGGGCGGTCGAGGGGGAGATCGCGCTCGATCTGTCGGCGCGACCGGTGGGTGTGATGACCGGCTACCACGGCGATGCCGACCGTACGGCGGAGGCGATGGCGGGCGGCTACTACCGCACCGGTGACATCGGCGCCCGGGACGAGGACGGATACATCACCTACGTCGGCCGCGCCGACGACGTGTTCAAGGCCTCCGACTACAAGATCTCGCCCTTCGAGCTGGAGAGCGCCCTGCTGGAGCACGAGGCGGTGGCGGAGGCAGCCGTCGTCCCGGCCCCCGACGCACTGCGGCTCGCCGTCCCGAAGGCGTACATCGTCCTCGCCGCGGGCCACGAGCCGGGCCCCGACCTGGCGAAGCTGCTCTTCGAACACTCACGGACGGTCCTCGCGCCGTACAAGCGCATCCGCCGTCTGGAGTTCGGCACGCTCCCCAAGACTATCTCCGGCAAGATCCGCCGGATCGAGCTGCGCGAGGCCACGGCCGCCGGCTCGGACGCCGAGTACCGCGAGGAGGACTTCCGGTGAGCGCACTCTCCTACGCGCACGGGACCAGTGCGACGACCCTGCTCGGCGACACCATCGGGACCAACCTGGACCGGGCGGTCGCGGCCTGGCCGGACCGGGAGGCGCTCGTCGACGTGCCGTCCGGGCGGCGCTGGACGTACGCCCAGTTCTCCGCGGACGTCGACGAGTTGGCGTACGCGCTGCTGGCCACCGGCATCGCCAAGGGCGACCGGGTGGGCATCTGGGCGGTCAACTGCCCGGAATGGGTGCTCGTCCAGTACGCCACCGCCCGCATCGGCGCGGTCATGGTGAACATCAACCCCGCCTACCGCACGCACGAGGTCGAGTACGTCCTCCGGCAGGCCGGTATCTCACTGCTCTTCGCCTCCCTCAGCCACAAGACCAGCGACTACCGGGCGATGGTCGAGGAAGTGCGCGGCAGATGCCCGCAGTTGCGGGAGACCGTCCACATCGGCGACCCGAGCTGGAACGCCCTGATCGGACGCGGGACTCCGGATCTCCACGAGGAATTCCGGGTTCGCGAGAGCGAGTTGTCCTGCGACGACCCCATCAACATCCAGTACACCTCGGGCACGACGGGCTTCCCCAAGGGGGCGACCCTCTCCCACCACAACATCCTCAACAACGGCTATTTCGTGGGCGAGTCGATCGCCTACAGCGAGCAGGACCGGATCTGCATCCCCGTGCCCTTCTACCACTGCTTCGGCATGGTGATGGGCAACCTCGCCGCGACCTCGCACGGCGCCTGCATGGTCATCCCCGCGCCCTCCTTCGATCCGGCGGCGACACTCCGCGCGGTCCAGGACGAGCGCTGCACCTCGCTGTACGGCGTACCGACCATGTTCATCGCGGAGTTGAACCTCCCCGGCTTCGCGTCGTACGACCTGTCCTCGCTGCGCACCGGCATCATGGCGGGCTCGCCGTGCCCGGTCGAGGTGATGAAGCGGGTGGTCGCCGAGATGCACATGGCGGAGGTCTCCATCTGCTACGGCATGACCGAGACCTCGCCCGTGTCCCTGCAGACGCGCAGGGACGACGACCTGGAGCACCGCACCGGCACCGTCGGCCGGGTGCTCCCGCACCTGGAGGTGAAGGTCGTCGAACCGGTGGACGGGGTGACACAGCCCCGCGGCACCGCCGGAGAGCTGTGCACCCGCGGCTACAGCGTGATGCTCGGCTACTGGAACGAGCCCGAGAAGACCGCCGAGGCCGTCGACGCGGGGCGCTGGATGCACACGGGCGACCTCGCCGTGATGCGTGAGGACGGGTACGTCGAGATCGTCGGCCGCATCAAGGACATGATCATCCGCGGCGGCGAGAACATCTACCCGCGCGAGATCGAGGAGTTCCTCTACGCCCATCCGAAGATCGCCGACGTCCAGGTGGTCGGGGTGCCCCACGAGCGCTACGGCGAGGAGGTGCTCGCCTGCGTCATCCCGCTGGACCCGGCCGACCCTCTGACGCTGGAGGAACTGCGCGCCTTCTGCGAGGGCCGGTTGGCCCACTACAAGATCCCCAGCCGCCTGCAGGTCCTGGAGTCCTTCCCGATGACGGTGTCGGGGAAGATCCGCAAGATCGAACTGCGGCAGACGTACGCCGAATAGAGCGCCCCCCGCCGCCGGGGTTCAGGCCCCGGTGGCGAGGAGTTCGTCGGCGTGGGTGTTCGCCGGCTGGGGGGTGCCCGTGAGGTCGAGCACGAAGAGGGGGATCCCGAGGGCGTCGGCGCGGCGACGGGCGTCGTCCGCGTACCCGGCCAGGGAGAAGTAGACGCATCCCGTGGACTCCGACATGGCCGTCAGCCACAGGCACTCCACGTCGCGCAGTGTGGCCGGGCGGACGGTGGGGTCCACCTGCGCCAGCATGCCGCGGGCGGCGAGCCCGATGCCCGAGGGCGGGCGCTGGTCAGCCCTGCGGATGTCGCGGTAGCCGAGCCACCGCAGATACAGCGCAGCCGCCGTGACGGCGTCACGGGCGGTGCGGATGGTCACCGGCTGGAACACCGGGCGGGGGGCCGGGGTGGTGCGGGGCAGCGGGACGTGGTCGGGGATGAGAGGGCTGCCGGGTGTGGCAGGGGCGGGTGACGACCCTGCGGTACCGAGGGGTGGCGACTTTGTGGTACCGAGGGGTGGCAACCCGCTGGTACCGGGGGGCGGTGGCTCGGGGGTGTGGGGTGCCGCCTTGGTGTCCGGTTCCGTCTCCAGGTCCGCGGGGGCGCCGGTGCCCGGCACGACCTCCGCGCGCAGGGGGCGCAGCACCCCTCGTACCGGAATCCGCAGCATGGCTCCGCAGGGGCAGCCCAGTTCCGGATGGGGCCACTGGTCCGCGCGCCCACAGGTGTCGCAGGGGACCGTGACCCAGTCCTCGTCCCAGGTGCGGTGGGTGACCGGCGCGGGATCGGCGAGGCGGTCGAGCGGAGGCGTGACGGGGGCGCCGCACACGCACGGGTACGAAGGCGCGGCAAAGAGATGCTCGCGACGGCAGGCCGGACACCGCACCGGCACGCTCTCGGCCATGGCCCACTCCAGGACGTCACGTCGGGACAGCGTGTCCATCGTCCTCCAGGTGGCGGGCCCGCGGGAGCGAAACGCTCCGACAGCCCCCGCCCTTCCCTCCTGCGGATCCAGCCGGGTGTGCACCCTTGACGCTCTTCGGCACGCCACCTACATTATTTCCAGATAGTAGAAGTTAATTTCCGCAATGTGGAATTTCCGCACTGCGGAATCACCAGGAATCACCAGCTCTCCGAGGGGCGCGACGGGAGCGCGAATCCGACAGCCGAAGCAGGAGTACTCCATGGCTCGTATGACCGCTGCCCGCGCGGCAGTCGAGATCCTCAAGCGCGAGGGCGTCAGCGACGCGTTCGGCGTCCCGGGCGCGGCGATCAACCCGTTCTACGCGGCTCTCAAGGCCGCCGGGGGGATCAGCCACACCCTCGCCCGCCATGTCGAGGGCGCCTCGCACATGGCGGAGGGCTACACCCGCACCCACCCGGGCAACATCGGCGTCTGCATCGGTACGTCGGGACCCGCAGGCACCGACATGATCACCGGCCTCTACTCCGCGATCGGCGACTCGATCCCGATCCTGTGCGTCACGGGCCAGGCGCCGACCGCCGTGATCCACAAAGAGGACTTCCAGGCCGTCGACATCGCCTCGATCGCGAAGCCGGTGACCAAGATGGCGGTCACCGTGCTGGAGGCGGCCCAGGTTCCCGGCGTCTTCCAGCAGGCTTTCCACCTCATGCGCTCCGGCCGTCCGGGCCCGGTCCTCATCGACCTGCCCATCGACGTCCAGCTCACCGAGATCGAGTTCGACCCGGAGACGTACGAGCCGCTCCAGGCGTACAAGCCCGCCGCCACCCGCGCCCAGATCGAGAAGGCGATCGGGCTGCTGAACGAGTCCGAGCGGCCCCTGATCGTCGCCGGCGGCGGTGTCATCAACGCCGATGCCAGCGAACTCCTCGTGGAATTCGCCGAGTTGACGGGCATCCCGGTCGTCCCCACCCTGATGGGCTGGGGTGTCCTGCCCGACGACCACGAGCTGAACGCCGGCATGGTGGGCCTGCAGACCTCGCACCGCTACGGCAACGCGACCTTCCTGGAGTCCGACTTCGTCCTGGGCATCGGCAACCGCTGGGCCAACCGCCACACCGGCAGGCTGGACGTCTACACCGCGGGCCGCACCTTCGTCCACGTCGACATCGAGCCCACCCAGATCGGCAAGATCTTCGCCCCGGACTACGGCATCGCCTCCGACGCGAAGGCCGCGCTCGAACTGTTCGTCCAGGTGGCGAAGGAGCTCAGGGCGGAGGGCCGGCTGCCGGACCGCTCCGCGTGGGCCGCCTCCGCCCAGGAGCGCAGGGCGACCCTCCAGCGCCGTACGCACTTCGACGACATCCCGATCAAGCCGCAGCGCGTCTACGAGGAGATGAACAAGGCCTTCGGCCCGGAGACCCGGTATGTCTCCACCATCGGCCTCTCGCAGATCGCCGGCGCCCAGATGCTGCATGTCTACCGGCCCCGGCACTGGATCAACTGCGGCCAGGCGGGACCGCTCGGCTGGACGGTCCCGGCCGCGCTGGGCGTCGCCAAGGCCGACCCGGAGGCCTCCGTCGTCGCCCTCTCCGGCGACTACGACTTCCAGTTCATGATCGAGGAGCTGGCCGTCGGCGCCCAGCACCGGATCCCGTACGTCCACGTCCTGGTCAACAACGCCTACCTGGGCCTGATCCGCCAGGCGCAGCGGGCCTTCGACATCGACTTCCAGGTCAAGCTGGAGTTCGAGAACATCAACTCGCCCGAGCTCGGCGTCTACGGCGTCGACCACGTCAAGGTCGTCGAGGGCCTTGGCTGCAAGGCGATCCGTGTCACCGACCCGGCCGAGCTGGGCGCCGCCTTCGAGCAGGCCAAGAAGCTGGCCGCCGAGTACCGGGTGCCGGTCGTCGTCGAGGCGATCCTGGAGCGCGTCACCAACATCTCGATGTCCACGACGAACGACATCGGCAACGTCGTGGAGTTCGAGGAGATCGCGACCGAGCCGGGCCACGCGCCCACGTCCATCAGGACGCTGAAGGTCTGACGTACGCGTTCCTCGCGTACCGGTCGCGTACGGACCGGTCGCGCACGTACCAGGGGCGGTTCACCCTGTGGGTGAGCCGCCCCTCGTGCTGTTCCCCCGTGATCCCCCGTACCCCCGTCACGAGGCCCGCCGCCCCCGTGCCGGCGGGCCTCGTGTGCCGAGAATGTGCCCACCACCGGGGTGAGTTGAAGCCCCTGGGGGCGTGTTCAGAGCTTGATTTGAGGGTTGCGTAGCCGGCGTACGTCCTCTCGAGTACGTGTCCGGGGCGTGTTCTCAGTCGTCCGGGAGCTCGAGCTCCTCGAATCCCGGCCAGTGGTCGGGTCCGCCGCCCTGCCAGTCGATGATGTCGGTCTTGTCGACCTCGATCTCGTCCAGGTCGACCTCGGCCCGCCGCAGGATCTCGATGACGTCGTCGAGGTGATAGGCGACACCGAGCGTCTCGTCCCCCGCGGTGACCCGTCGCGAGCCGTCCAGTGCCGGGGCGTGCACGACGATGCTGGGATAGTCCATGCTTTCAGGCTGCTGCGCTCCGGCCGACTCCGCACCCCGGGAGCACACCGAGGCGCCGGGTACGTCAGTCCGTACCCGGCGCCTCGGTGCGTGACGGGGACCGCGGCGGCCGCGACGGAACCGGGGCGCCTTCCCTCAGGTCGAGAAGGGGGTCCCGGGACCTTCACCACCGCACTGGCTCACATCCGCCGCGGTCCTCGTCGTGCCCGCGTGCCACCGGCGACCACCCCTCATCCGGGTCGCTCGGGTCCTCGCGGGCCGCGCGTCACCGGGCCGACCTCCCGTCTGGCCCGGTGACGCGGTCAGGGGTCAGTCCTCGCGCAGGGCGTGGACCGCTTCCGCCACGCGCCGGCCGTACTCCGGGTCGGCGGCGTGGAAGTGGGCGAGGTTCTTCTCGACGACGTCGTCGCGGGAGACCTGTGCGAGGCCGTCGGCGATGTTGGCGATCAGCCGGGACCGTTCCTCGGCCGACATCAGGCGGTAGAGCTCGCCGGCCTGGAAGAAGTCGTCGTCCTTGGTGTGGAGGGGAGCCTCGTGGGCGCCGGTCCAGCCGGCGACGGCCAGCGGGGCCGACAGCGGGCGGCCGGTCTCGGCCGGGCCGCCGTAGGAGTTCGGCTCGTAGTTCTTGGCGGCGCGGCCCTGCGTGTTGGATGCCATGAAGCCGTCGCGGCCGTAGTTGTCCGCGGTCGTGGCCTTCGGCGCGTTCACCGCGAGCTGGGTGTGGTTGACGCCGAGGCGGTAGCGGTGGGCGTCCGCGTAGGCGAACAGCCGGCCCTGGAGCATCTTGTCGGGGGAGGGGCCGATGCCCGGAACGAAGTTGTTCGGGGCGAACGCGGCCTGCTCGACCTCGGCGAAGACGTTGTCGGGGTTGCGGTCCAGGACCAGTCGGCCCACGCGCTGGAGCGGGAAGTCCTGGTGCGGCCACACTTTGGTGAGGTCGAAGGGGTTGAAGCGGTAGTCCGCCGCGTCGGCCGCGGGCATGATCTGGACGTGGAGGGTCCAGGACGGGCGCACGCCCCGCTCGATGGCCTGGAGGAGGTCCGTCTGGTGGGAGTTCGGGTCCTTGCCCGCGATCTCCTGCGCCTGCTCGGTGGAGAGGCTGCGGACACCCTGGTTCGTCTTGAAGTGGTACTTGACGAAGAAGGCCTCACCTTCGGCGTTCGTCCACTGGTAGGTGTGCGAGCCGTAGCCGTTCATGTGCCGGTACGAGGCGGGGATGCCACGGTCGCCCATCAGCCAGGTCACCTGGTGCGTGGCCTCGGGGGCGTGCGCCCAGAAGTCCCAGACGTTGTCCGGCTCCTGCTTGCCCGTGAACGGGTCGCGCTTCTGGGAGTGGATGAAGTCGGGGAACTTGAGCGGGTCCTTGATGAAGAAGACCGGGGTGTTGTTCCCGACGAGGTCGTAATTCCCCTCCTCCGTGTAGAACTTGACCGCGAAGCCGCGTGGGTCGCGGACCGCGTCCGCGCCGCCCAGGTTGTCGGCCACGGTGGAGAAGCGCAGGAAGACCTCGGTGCGCTTGCCGACCGTGTTCAGGAAGTCGGCGTGGGTGAAGCCGGTGACGTCGTCCGTGACCTCGAAGTGGCCGTACGCGCCGGAGCCGCGGGCGTGCACCACGCGCTCCGGGATGCGCTCGCGGTTGAACCGGGCGAGCTTCTCCAGGAGGTGCTGGTCCTGGAGGAGGAGCGGGCCGCCTGCGCCGGCGGTGGCTGAGTTCTGGTTGTCGGCGACCGGAGCACCGGACTCGGTCGTAAGCACGCGCTTCGACATCGTGGACCTTCCATGCGAGGGGCAGCGGAAACCGACTTCCGCTTTGTGGAGCCTAGGTTTGGGGCGTTCCGAACGTCAACAGTTTGTTGAAGTGGGTTGGGTTCCGGGTGGCGCCACCGCTTGGGCGCGACAGGACAGGTGTCAGCGACGACACCACCCGGAAGTCTCAGAGCCACCCCGAAGCACTCGGGCCCGCGCTCGGCATAGCGGGCTGCGCCCGACGACGCATCCGGCCGCGCCCGACGTACGGGCCGCGCCGACCGTGTCCGGGCCGCGCCGACCGTGTCCGGGCCGCGCCCGTCGTGTCGGGCCGCGCCCGAGGTGCAGGGGCCGCGCCCGGTGTCCCGGGGCGGCGTCCGACGCCGTCAGGCCGTGCCGGTGTGCCGGGGTTGTGCCCGTCGTGTCGGGCTGGGCCCAAGGCGTAGGGGCCGTGCTCGGTGTATCGGGGCACGGGGCTGTGCCCCTCGTGCCGGGGCGGTGCTTGACGCGTCAGGCCGCTCCCGAGGTGTCAGGGCTTCGCCCCATGTGTCTCAAGTCCGCGGCCGACGCATCCGAGGCGCCAGGGCCGTGCCCGAGGTGTCGGGGTTGCGTCTGAACAAGCGGGCCCGTGCCTGGCGTGACGGAGTCGTGTCAGAGCTGGGCGCCCGAGAGGCGTTCCACGGAGCGGAGGAGGGCCGAGTGGTCGAGGCCGCCGTCGCCCTGGGCGCGCAGGGAGGCGACGAGCTGGGCGACCACGGCGCCCACCGGCAGCGCGGCTCCGACCGTGCGGGCGGCGTCCGTGACGATGCCCATGTCCTTGTGGTGCAGGTCGATGCGGAAGCCCGGCTTGAAGTCACGGTTCAGGAAGTTGTCCTTCTTCCGCGTCAGTACGGTCGAGCCGGCAAGCCCGCCGCCCAGGACGTCGAGCGCGGCCTTCAGGTCCACGCCGGACTTCTCCAGGAAGACCACGGCCTCGGCGCACGCCTGGATGTTCACGGCGACGATCAGCTGGTTCGCGGCCTTCACGGTCTGGCCGGAGCCGTGCGGACCGCAGAGCACGATGGTCTTGCCGAGCGCCTCGAAGAGCGGCTCGGCCTCGTCGAAGTCGGCCTGCTCACCGCCGACCATGATCGACAGCACGGCCTCGATCGCCCCGGCCTCGCCGCCGGACACGGGAGCGTCCAGAACCCGGATCCCCTTCGCGGCGGCCGCCTTCGCGAGGTCCACGGAGGTCTGCGGGGTGATCGACGACATGTCGATCAGCAGCGCGCCGGACCTCGCGTTCTCCAGGATGCCGTCGGGGCCGTAGGCGATGGCCTCGACCTGCGGGGAGGCGGGCACCATCGTGATCACCACGTCGGCGTCCCGCACGGCCTCGGCGATCGAACCGGCGGCCGTACCCCCCGCGGCGGCGAGACGCTCCAGCTTGTCCCGCTCCAGCGTGAACCCGGTGACGTCGTACCCGGCCTTGACCAGGTTCTCCGACATGGGGGAGCCCATGATGCCGAGACCGATCCAGGCGACCGCCGGGCGGGCCGGGCGGTTCGGGTGGGAAGAATCTGCAAGAGTGCTGCTCATGAGGGTGCCTCTCTGACTGCTGTGATACGTCGATGAGTTGCCGCTCAGCGGGCGGCTCGGGCCTCGGCCGGCAGCCAGTCGAAGGCCGCCGCGCTCGGGCGGTCGCCCGGCTTGTACTCCAGGCCGACCCAGCCCTCGTAACCGGCCTTCCTGAGACGGCCGAGCAGGTCCTCCAGGGGCAGGGTCCCGGTGCCCGGGGCGCCGCGCCCGGGGTTGTCGGCGATCTGCACGTGGCCGGTCTTCGCGGCATACCGCTCGATCACCGACGGCAGGTCCTCGCCGTTCATGGACAGGTGGTACAGGTCCATGAGGAACCTGGCGTTGCCCAGGCCGGACGCCTCGTTGACCCTGTCGACGACGGCGACTCCCGCCGGGGCGCTCACCAGGGGATACCGCGGTGACTCGGGCTGGTTGAGGGTCTCGATCAGGAGGATCGCGCCGCTCCGGTCGGCGGCCCGCGCCGCGAGGACCAGGTTCTCCAGCGCGAGCGCGTCCTGCTCGGCCGCCTCCACGCCCTCGACACGGTTGCCGTACAGCGCGTTGAGGGCCCTGCAGCCCAGCGACCGCGCGAAGTCGGCCGCCACGTCGATGTTGGCGCGGAACCGCTCCGACTCGGCGCCGGGTATCGACAGCGCGCCCCGGTCGGGGCCGGGCAGCTGTCCGGCGTAGAAGTTCAGCCCCGTCAGCCGGACGCCCGCGTCCTCGATCGCCTTCTTCAAGGCGCCGAGTTCGGACCGCTCGGGGGTGGGGGAGTCGACCCAGGGCCACCACAACTCGACCGCGGTGAAGCCCGCCGCGGCGGCGGCCGCGGGGCGCTCCAGGAGCGGGAGTTCCGTGAAGAGGATCGACAGGTTGACGCTGAAGCGTTGCTCGGTGGCTGTGCCCCATTCGGAACCCGGCATGTGGCTCGGCGCTCCCTTCCGTGTCGAGACGTTCGCCGGCGAGAGTCGAGACGTCATTGAATTCCGTATTGCGGAAGTTAGTTTCTGCTTAATGGAAGACTGCCGTCGGGTGTCGAGGCTTGTCAAGAGGGGGCTGCCGGGAAATCGGCACCGCGCAGTAGGTTGAGCGCGTGCGATTGAGAGTGGAGTTCACGACCGAGCCCTTCGACCTCGACGAGGCGCCCCCGCACGCGCTGGTCGCCCGCGAGGTCATCGAGGCGGCCGAACTGGACGCCGTGGACGTCGGCCCCTTCGGCAACACCGCCGAGGGGGACGCGGACGCGGTGCTCACCGCGGTCGACGCGCTGCTGCGCCGGGCTCTGGCGGCCGGCGCCACCAGGGTCTCGCTGCAGGTGAACGCGGTCGGGGAGGGCGATAAGTGACCGGTATCGGAGACGACCCCTTCATCGCGGCGGTCAAGCCGCTGGTCGACGCCATGGGGGGCGAGATGGTGGCGCCCGACCGGGCCGGCCCCGACGATGTCGTGCTCTCCTGGGAGGGTGCGGACGTGGTCGCCGTACGGCTGCCGCAGCTGGCCGACTCGCTCGATCACATCCTGGCCGCCCTGGAGCGCAAGCAGGGCAGGCCGCTGGCCGACCTCGACCGCAAGTCCAAGCAGGAGGTCGTACGGGTGCTCGAGGCCCGCGGAGCCTTCTCGGTGCGGCACGGCGTGGAGACGGTGGCGAGCGCGCTGGGCGTCAGCCGCTTCACCGTCTACAACTATCTGAACCGCGAGAAGGAGGCCTGAGCGCCGGGCTTCGGTGGTCGCCGCGCGCGGGGCGGCGGTTGTTACCTCGATTTTTCAACAAAGTGTTGACGTGGTGTTTCCGAGGGCGTTAGCTAGCCGCAGCCCGTCCAGCACAAGGCCACGGAGGCTTCCCGTGACTTCGAGTACGACACCCGGCGGCCTCGCCCGGTTCAACGCCCTGGAGGAGCGCGCGGCCCACGCCGCCCTCCATGAGGCGTGCGCGTCGACGGCCTGGGTGCGCACCCTGCTCACCCACCGCCCCTACACCACCCCCGACGACCTCTTCGCCGCGAGCGACGCCGCCATGGCCGCGCTGACCGCCGAGGACCTGGCGGAGGCGATGGCGGGGCACCCGCCGATCGGGCGGCCGAAGCCCGGGGACCCCACCTCCTCCCGGGAGCAGCGCGGCATGGCCGGCGCCTCCGCGGAGCTCAAGGAGGAGATGCTCGAACTGAACCTGGCGTACCAGGAGAGGTTCAGCCATGTCTTCCTGATCTGTGCCACCGGCCGGACCGGCGAGCAGATGCGCGACGCGGTCAAGGAACGGATCGGCAACTCGCCCGAGCAGGAGCGTGAGATCGTCCGCTCCGAACTGGGCAAGATCAACCGCATCCGGCTGGCCCGTCTCGTGGAGGAGGAGAACGTATGAGCACCGACACCACCGCATCCGTGTCCACGCACATCCTGGACACCAGCGTCGGACGCCCCGCCGAGGGCGTCGCCGTCCGGCTCGCGGCCCGTGGCGGCCGCACGGCGGACTGGCGGGAGTTCGGCGGCTCCGCGACCGACGCGGACGGGCGGTGCAAGGACCTCCCGGCGCTGCCGGAGGGGACGACCCACGTACGGCTCGACTTCGAGGTCGAGGCGTACTTCGAGAAGAAGCAAGCCGATGCGCAGCAGGACGCCCCCGCGAATCGGGACAGCGGTGCGAGCGGAGTGTTCTTCCCCGAGGTGACGATCACCTTCGCCGTCAGGCCGGGCGAGCATTACCACGTACCGCTGCTGCTCAACCCGTTCGGCTACTCCGTTTACCGAGGGAGCTAGCAGAAATGACTGACAATTCCCACCGCGGCCGCCCTGTGATGCTGGGACAGAACCAGTACGGCAAGGCCGAGAACCGCGTCGTGAAGATCACCCGCGACGGCGCGACGCACCACATCAAGGACCTGAACGTGTCCGTGGCGCTGAGCGGCGACATGGAAGAGGTCCACTACTCGGGCTCCAACGCGAACGTCCTGCCGACGGACACCACCAAGAACACGGTGTACGCCTTCGCCAAGGAGTACGGCATCGAGTCCGCCGAACAGTTCGGCATCCATCTCGCCCGGCACTTCGTGACCTCGCAGGAGCCGATCAAGACCGCGCGCATCCGCATCGAGGAGTACACCTGGGAGCGCATCGAGACCTCCGACGCCAACTCCAGGTTCATCGGCGCCGACGACGTCAAGCACTCCTTCGTGCGCAAGGGCCAGGAGACCCGGGTCACCCAGATCACCTATGACGGCTTGTCGTGGGAGGTCATCTCGGGGCTGAAGGACCTCGTCGTGATGAACTCGACGAACTCCGAGTTCTGGGGCTACGTCAAGGACAAGTACACGACGCTCCCCGAGGCGTACGACCGCATCCTGGCCACCCAGGTCTCCGCCCGCTGGCGCTTCAACTGGACCGGCGACGAGCAGAAGATGCCCAACTGGGAGAAGTCCTACGACCAGGTCAGGAAGCACATGCTCCAGGCCTTCGCGGAGACCTACTCCCTGTCGCTGCAGCAGACCCTGTACCAGATGGGCTCGCGGATCATCGAGAACCGCAGCGAGATCGACGAAGTGCGCTTCTCCCTCCCCAACAAGCACCACTTCCTGGTCGACCTCAAGCCGTTCGGGCTCGAGAACGACAATGAGGTGTACTTCGCGGCCGACCGGCCCTACGGACTGATCGAGGCCACCATCCTGCGCGACGGCTGCGAGCCGCACATCCCGGTGGACCTCACCAACCTCTGAGCCACCCTCTGGGCCGGCCTCTGCCCCCACCTCTGCGCCGGCCTCCGAGGCCTCGGCGAAGGCCCCTCCTTCGGCACCCGTGGCGTCGACAGCCGCGGCACTCAAACCTCCTAGGGTCCTGCCGTGCCCACCCCTCGAAACGAAGAAGGACGCACCATGGCAGCATCGGCAGAAAACCGGCGCATCGTCATCGAGAACTGTGCGATCGCGACGGTGGACGCGGGCGACACCGAGTACGCGTCGGGCCATGTCGTCGTCGCGGACAACCGCATCGAGTCGCTCGGCGCGGGCAGGGCCCCGGAGGGCCTGGAGAACGTCGTACGCCGTATCGACGCCACGGGCCACCTCGTGACCCCCGGCCTGGTCAACACCCACCACCACTTCTACCAGTGGATCACCCGCGGCCTGGCCACCGACCACAACCTCTTCAACTGGCTCGTCGCGCTCTACCCGACCTGGGCGCGGATCGACGAGCAGATGGTGTCCGCCGCCGCGCAGGGCTCCCTCGCCATGATGGCCCGTGGCGGTGTCACCACCGCCATGGACCACCACTACGTCTTCCCGCAGGGCTCCGGCGACCTGTCCGGCGCCATCATCCGGGCCGCCCGCGGGATGGGCGTCCGCTTCACCCTCGCCCGCGGCTCCATGGACCGCAGCGAGAAGGACGGCGGGCTGCCGCCGGACTTCGCCGTCGAGACCCTCGAAGGCGCCCTCGCCGCCACCGAGGCGACCGTCGACGAGCACCACGATCCCTCCTTCGGCGCCATGACCCAGGTGGCCGTCGCACCCTGCTCGCCCTTCTCCGTCTCCACCGAACTCATGCGTCAGGGCGCCGAGTTGGCCCGCCGCAAGGGCGTACGACTGCACACGCACGGCTCGGAGACCGTGGAGGAGGAGCAGTTCTGCAAGGAACTGTTCGGCATGGGCCCCACCGAGTACTTCGAGTCCACCGGCTGGCTCGGCGAGGACGTGTGGATGGCGCACTGCGTCCACATGAACGACTCCGACATCGCCGCCTTCGCCCGTACGAAGACCGGTGTCGCCCACTGTCCCTCGTCCAACGCCCGTCTCGCGGCCGGTATCGCCCGCGTCCCGGACATGCTCGCGGCCGGCGTCCCGGTCGGCCTCGGCGTCGACGGCACCGCCTCGAACGAGTCCGGTGAACTCCACACCGAACTGCGCAACGCCCTCCTCATCAACCGCCTCGGCGCCCATCGCGAAGCCGCCCTGAACGCCCGTCAGGCGCTGCGCCTGGGTACCTACGGTGGCGCCCAGGTCCTGGGCAGGGCGGCGGAGATCGGTTCCCTGGAGCCGGGCAAGCTCGCCGACCTCGTGCTGTGGAAGCTGGACACCCTCGCGCACGCCTCGATCGCCGACCCGGTGACCGCGCTGGTCTTCGGCGCGGCGGCCCCGGTCACGCTCTCGCTCGTGGGCGGCGAGCCGGTGGTGGAGAACAGCCGGCTCCTGCACGTCGACGAGGACGCCGTCGCCCGCGCCACGCGGGAAGAGGCACAGCGCCTCGCGCGGATCGCCGCGGGGGCCTGACCCACCGAAAGAACTCCGGCCGAGGGGGACGGCCCTCGGCCGGTAGCCGTGGACCCGAGCGCGTCCATGGCGGCCGTCTCCGGGGCGTGCATGGACGTGCGCGCCCCGGAACGGTCACCTTTGCCCCTTTTGGGGGGCTCCGTCCCTCGGTCCCGCACGACCGCGCACCACCTCCTGAAACCCACGTCAGAGCCGACGTGTTACCCGCCCGGAGGAGCCGCCGTGACCGCCCACCCCGTCGACGAGAAACTGCCCGCACTCAAGATGGCCACCACGGGCCTGCAACACGTGGCCGCCATGTACGCCGGAGTCGTCGCCCCACCCCTGATCGTCGGCGCCGCCGTCGGTCTGTCCCCCGCCGAGCTGACCTTCCTCACCGGCGCCTGCCTGTTCACCGCGGGCCTCGCCACCTTCCTCCAGACCCTAGGCCTCTGGAAGATCGGAGCGCGGCTGCCGTTCGTCAACGGCGTCACCTTCGCGGGCGTCGCCCCCATGACCGCCGTCGCCGCCTCCACCAAGGACAGGTCCGACGCCCTGCCGATCATCTTCGGCGCGGTCATGGTCGCGGGCGTCCTGGGCTTCGTGGCGGCCCCCTTCTTCAGCAAGGCCGTCCGCTTCTTCCCGCCCGTCGTCACCGGCACCGTCATCACCCTCATAGGTGTCTCGCTGCTGCCGGTCGCCTTCGGCTGGGCGCAGGGACCCGATCCCGCGGCGCACGACTACGGTTCGCCGACCTACCTGGGCCTCGCGGCGGCCACGCTCGTGCTCGTGCTGCTGCTGCGCCGCTTCACCCGCGGTTTCGTCAAGCAGATCGCCGTGCTGCTCGGCCTGGTCATCGGCACGCTGGTGGCGATCCCGTTCGGTGCCACGGACTTCGGTCCGGTGACCGACGCGGACGTGGTCGGCTTCCCGACGCCGTTCCACTTCGGCGCCCCGCAGTTCCAGCTCGCCGCGATCCTCTCGCTGTGCGTGGTCATGGTGGTCTCGATGACCGAATCGACCGCGGACATGCTGGCGTTGGGCGAGATCGTGGAGCGTCCGGCCGACGAGCGGACCATCGCGGCGGGCCTGCGCGCGGACACCCTCGGCTCGGCCCTCAGCCCGCTCTTCAACGGCTTCATGTGCAGCGCCTTCGCGCAGAACATCGGGCTGGTCGCGATGACGCGGATCCGCAGCCGGTACGTCGTCGCCACCGGCGGCGGTTTCCTGGTGCTGATGGGCCTGTGCCCGATGGCAGCGTCGCTGATCGCCGTCGTACCGCGCCCGGTCCTCGGCGGGGCGGGCGTCGTCCTGTTCGGCTCGGTCGCGGCCAGCGGCATCCAGACCCTGGTCAGGGCCGGCCTGGAGAAGGACAACAACGTCCTGATCGTCGCGGTGTCGCTGGCCGTCGGGATCATCCCGATCACCGCGCCGGACTTCTACCACGCGTTCCCGCAGACGGCGCGGATCGTCCTGGACTCGGGGATCTCCACGGGGTGCGTGGCGGCCGTCCTGCTCAACCTCGTCTTCAACCACCTGGGCCGAAACCGGGACGACGACGAGGTCACGGCCCCGATGGAGCCGGGCGAGGAGATCTCGGACCGGCGCACCGGTCCCGGCCCCGCGGTGGTGGGCGCGTAGCGGGCCGGGCCCGGCCCCGCACCCCGGGGCCGGGTCTCGGTCTCAGCCGATGTGGTAACTGTCCCCGTACACCTTCCAGTTCAGTGGCGGATCGAGATTCAGGTTCCGCTTCTGCAGGAACACCCGCTGCTCGGTGTCGACCCGGGTCGTGTCGGAGTGGGCCTCCTCCTGCTTCATCGCCCAGACGCGCGCGTCGAGGAAGGCGTTCAGATACGTCACCTCGTTGCCGCCCTGGGCCGGCGGCTTGGCCTTGGCCAGGGCACGCCTGCGGATGTTGCTGAAGCTGGTGCTGTCGCCGCCGTCGCCGTGCATCACGATGGCGTCGTAGTAGGTGAACTGGCCGAGGACGCCGATGCCGTCGGTCTTGCCCTGGGCGACGGCGGGGTTGAAGTAGACCCGGTCCCGCTCGTCGTTCTGGGCCTGCTGGAACGCGGTGTCCTGGGCGGCCTTGCGCCAGTCGGCGGGGAAGCCCGGGTCCAGGCCCTGGTGTGAGTCGCCGCCGTTCACCTTGCGCAGGGCGGGCAGGTACTTGGCGAGGACGTTGCCCGGCTTGCGCTGGGTGTACAGCTCGACCAGGTCCAGCATGTCGCCGGTGCCCGAACAGAAGCCGATGATGCCGGCCGTGTAGCCGCGCCCGTCACCGATGTCCTCGATGTACTTGTACTGCGCCTTCCAGTCCAGCGAGGAGTTCTCCGCGCTGGAGACCAGCTTCATCGCGATCTCCTTCTTCGCCGGGTCGTCCAGACCGCCGGAGGCGGCGGCCTGGGACTGGGTGGCGAGGAGGGGGCCTGCCACCAGCGAGGCTCCGATCAGCGTGAGCAGGGTGCGCCGTGAGGTGTGGAGCTGGGGACCTGTGTGGGGGGTGTGCACGGTACCTCCGATGAGGGGAGTGTTGCGTCCACGTACTGTTAGGAAAGTTTCCTACCAGAGATTGGAGGCGGCGTACACCCGCTGGGCGACGCCGAGTTGGCGCTCCCTTTACGGCTGCCGGGTGCCCCTGGGGCAGGGGGTGGGCGCGCAGTCCTGGTCAGGACCGGCCGCGAGGGGAAAGGTGGGTCATCAATCGCTCGGGCCGGGCGGAGGAGATGTGCGGGACGTGTCCCCGCCCCGGCCGCAGGATCGCCGCCGCCAGGACCAGGGCCGCCAGTGCGATCCCCGTGGCCACCGTGAACGCCAGCCGGTAACCGTCCGCCAGGGCAGTCGCGGCCCCCTCACCCCTGCCGGTCAGACGCTCCGTACGACTTGCCGCCAGCGTCGTCAGCACGGCCAGCCCCAGCGAACCGCCCACCACCTGCGTGGTGTTGAAGAGTCCGGAGGCCAGTCCCGCGTCCTCCTCCCGGGCGCCCGTCATGGCGAGCCCCGTCACCGCGGGCATCGCGGCCGCGAAACCGGCGGCGAGCAGCAGCATCGCCGGCAGCACGTCGGCGACGTACGAGCCGTCGGCCGGGGCCCGGCTCAGCAGGCCCATGCCCGCGGTGATGAGGACGAGCCCGGCGAGCAGCACCCGGTACGGACCGAACCGGGCGATCGTCCGCGCGGACAGGGTCAGCATCAGCACCCCGATCGCGATCGGCGCGGGGAGGAACGCGGTGCCGGTGGCCAACTCGCTGTACCCGAGGACGCGTTGGAGGTAGAGCGCACCGATGTACTGGAAGCCGAACATCCCCGCGATCATCAGGATCTGCACCCCGTTGGCGCCGCTCAGGGTGCGGGAGCGGAAGAGCCGCAGCCGCAGCAGCGGACGGGCGGCCCGCGCCTGACGCAGGAAGAAGCCGACGTAGAGGCCGAGCGAGACCACGGCCAGCGCGAGCGTGGTCCCCGGATTCCGGTCGCCGGCGCCGACGATCGTGTACACCGTCAGCATCAGCGCGCCCGTGACCAGTGCCGCGCCCGGATAGTCGGCGCCCTTGCCGAGCCCGACTCCCTGGTCCGGGGCGAGGATCCGGATCGCGGCGAGCCACGCGACCACTCCAATCGGCAGGTTGATCAGAAAGATCCAGTGCCAGCCGGCCGTCTGGGTCAGCGCCCCGCCGAGGAAGGTGCCGAGCGCCCCGCCCGCCGCGCCGACCGCGCTGAACACCGCGATGGCGCGGGCCTGTTCACGCGGTTCGGGGAAGAGCGCGACCAGCATGCCGAGGACGACGGCCGAGGTCATCGCCCCGCCGACACCCTGCAGGGCGCGGGCCGCGACCAGCAGGCCCCGGTCGGTGGCGACCCCGCACAGCACGGACGCCGCCGTGAACACCACGAGCCCGGCGGCGAACATCCGCCTGCGTCCCACGAGGTCCCCGAGCCGGCCCACGAGCAGCAACAGCCCCCCGAACGGGATCAGATACGCGTTCACCACCCAGGCGAGACCCGGCCCCGAGAACCCCAGATCACTCTGGATCGCGGGCATCGCGACGGTGACGATGTTCCCGTCCAGGATCGTCATGAGGGTGCCCGCGCACAGGACGACGAGCGAGGCCCAGCGGGAGTACGGTCGGGGGACCGGCGGCTCGGACGGTGACTCGGCCCGGAACGGCATGACGACGACCTCCATGTATGCGACCACGTGTACGACGCGCTTCCATAGGTGCACGACTTGTAACGGGGTACATCGTGAGTGACCATGGAGATCGGCATAAGGAGGCACCTCAATGTCCCAAGGGAACACCGGTGTTACCCCGCAGGTCGTGCACGCGCAGGCGTGCCCCGTCCGCGAGGTTCTTGACAGGGTCGCCGGAAAATGGAGCGTGCAGATCATCGTGGCCGCCGCGCACGGCCCGATCCGCTTCACCGAACTGGAGCGCAGCATCGACGGCATCAGCCGCCGCATGCTCACCCTGACGCTGCGCAATCTGGAGCGCGACGGGCTCCTCACCCGTACCGTCCACCCGATGGTCCCGCCCAAGGTCGAATACGAACTCACACCGGTGGCCACCGAGTTGCACGCCACCCTGCTGTCCCTGACGGACTGGGCGGAGCGGCACCGCGTCACGATCGCCGAGTCGCGCGCGGCCTACGACGCCCAGCACAGCCCGGAGCTGCTGGACGTGTAGACCGCGCCACGCGGGTGGGCTCAGAGGCCGAAGACGCCCGGATCGGTGGCCAGCGCGCGGAAGTACACGCGGGGGTCCGCGACCAGCCTGCGCTCCTTGAGGTCCAGCAGCCCACCCACCGCGGTGAACTCGGCGGCGACCGTGCCGTCCGCCTTCCGTATCGTCTGCCCGATCCGGTAGGTCTTGCCCTCACCCCAGGTGAACGCGCAGGTCACCTCTGTCCGGTCCCCCGCACGCAACTCCCGCAGATAGCGGATGGTCGTCTCCAGGGTCACCGGTCCCACACCCTTGGAGACCAGATCGGTCTGGCCTATCCCGGCCGCATCGAGTAAGCACCAGCGGGCGTGTTCGGCATACTGCAGATACACGCTCTGGTTCAGATGTCCCTGGGTGTCGGTCTCGTACCCGCGAACGGTCACGGGCACGGAAAACGGCTCAGCCACAGCATTCCCATCTTCGATCGTGTGTACGACGGCCGGAACGGACGCCACTCTACTGAGGGGTGGAAGGGAATCGAGGGACCTCACGCCCGCCGGGGTGAGGCAAGCACATACCGCGCTCCCGTACGCGGCTCCGTGTGCTCGCCGACCTGCCAGCCCGCCTTCTCCAGCGTGGCCGCGCAGGCCCGCAGCGCCTCGGCGTCCGACTCGCGCACGGCGACGGCCTCGGGCTGCGGAGTCGCCCGCACGCGATAGCCGGGGCCCTCCCCTGCCGCGGGGCGGTGCCCGGCGGCTTCCAGGGCGAGTGCGGCGGCCTGCACGAGATGCGTACGTTCCCATCCGCACGGGCGGTCCACCGCCCCGTCCCGATGGGTCATCCGCCGCAGCTCCAGCAGCCCCTGCCAGGCACTGTGCACCTCGCGGGTGCGGGAGGGGCCGCCCATGGCGTTCTCTTCGCCGCCGATCCGCGCGGCGAACACGCCCGAGTCGGAGGGGGCGGCGGGAGACTCAGGGGCTGCCGTCGGCTCGGGCGCCTCCCGTATCCGGTGCCCGGCGGGCGTCAGGAAGTGGTCGTGCGGCGGCCGCGGATGCCGGAAGGCGAGCCCCCGCTTCACCAGCGCGGCGAGCTGCGCGTCCGTCCCCTTCAGCCGCCCGGTCACCGGATCCGCCGCATCGATGACACTCCGCTGCGCGACGGTCGGCGGTCGTGTCATGACGGCACCCCTTTCCGTACCTCGGCCGCGGCGCACTCGAAGACTACGACGGGGGTCTGACATTCCATCCGGCCACGACATGCCGCCGATGCTCGGTGCTCAGCCGGCTCACCGTCCCGGTGGCGAGCTGGAACAGCGCGCCGTCCGAAGCCCGCAGCCCCAGCCGCCGCGCGGTCAGCACCCGCAGAAAGTGCCCGTGGGAGATCAGGACGACACTGCCCTCCGCCTCGGCGAGTGCCGCGTCGACCTTGGCGAGCATCCGTTCCGCCCGTGCCCCGACCTGCTCCGGGCTCTCCCCGGGGTGCTCCGGAGGTCCCGGCGCGACCCCGTGGTCGAACAGGAACCAGTCGGGCCGGGTCCGGTGGATCTCCACGGTCGTGATCCCTTCGTACCCGCCGTAGTCCCACTCGCGCAGGTCCGCGTCGACCCGCGCCCCCTCGAGCCCGGCCAGCCGCGCCGTCTCCCGCGCCCGCTGCATCGGGCTCACGAACGCCGCCGCGATGGGGTGCGAGGCGACCAGCGGGGCCAGCCGCCTGGCCTGCTCGCGGCCGTTCTCCGTCAGCGGTATGTCGGTCGATCCGGTGTGCCGTCCGGACAAGGACCACTCGGTCTCGCCGTGCCGCACGAGGAGCAGGTCACCCATGGCCGACACCCTTCTCCGCTCCTGTCACTCCTTCCGTACGGTGTCATCGCCCCCGGCGGTGCGCAGGTCGGAGTGCGCCATACGGCGGCCTACTGTCGATACCCGCCCAGGAACCGCCCGATCCGGCTGATCGCCGCGTCCAGGTCGTCGGCGTGCGGGAGGGTGAGAATGCGGAAGTGGTCGGGGCGGGGCCAGTTGAAGCCGGTGCCCTGGACGACCTGGATCTTCTCGCGGAGGAGGAGGTCCAGGACGAACTTCTCGTCGTCGTGGATCTTGTGGACCTCGGGGTCGATGCGGGGGAAGGCGTACAGCGCGCCCTTGGGCTTGACGCAGGAGACGCCCGGGATCTCGTTGAGCTTCTCCCAGACACGGTTGCGCTGTTCGTGGAGGCGGCCGCCGGGAGCGGTCAGATCGTGGATGGACTGGCGGCCGCCGAGCGCGGCCTGGATGGCGTACTGGGCGGGCGCGTTGGGGCACAGCCGCATGGAGGCCAGCATGGTCAGGCCTTCCAGGTAGTTGCGGGCGTGCTGCTTGGGGCCCGTCACCACCAGCCAGCCCGAGCGGAAGCCCGCCACCCGGTACGTCTTGGACAGGCCGCAGAAGGTGAGGACCACCAGGTCGGGGGCGAGCGCCGCGGCCGAGTGGTGGACCGCGTCGTCGTACAGGATCTGGTCGTAGATCTCGTCCGCGAAGACCATCAGGCCGTTCCGGCGGGCGAGGTCGAGGATGCCCTCGATGATCTCCTGGGGGTAGACCGCGCCGGTCGGGTTGTTGGGGTTGATGATGACGACCGCGCGGGTGCGGTCGGTGATCTTCGACTCCATGTCGGCCAGGTCCGGGTACCAGTCGGACTGTTCGTCGCAGAGGTAGTGGACGGCCTTGCCGCCCGCCAGGGTCGTGACGGCCGTCCAGAGGGGGAAGTCCGGGGCGGGGATGAGGACTTCGTCACCGTCCTCCACCAGCGCCTGGACCGCCATGGAGACCAGTTCGGAGACGCCGTTGCCGAGGAAGACGTCGTCCACGCCGACCTCGAGGCCCCGTTCCTGGTAGCGCTGGGCGACCGCGCGGCGGGCGGAGAGGATGCCGCGCGAGTCGGTGTAGCCGTGCGCCTGCGGCAGCATCCGGATCATGTCCTGGAGGATCTCCTCCGGTGCCTCGAAACCGAAGGCCGCGGGGTTTCCGGTGTTGAGGCGCAGCACGCTGTGGCCTGCCGCCTCCAGTGCGTCGGCCTGCTCGATCACCGGGCCGCGGATCTCGTAACAGACCTCGCTGAGCTTGCTCGACTGCCGGAACTCCATGCGCTGTGCCCTCCGGTTCGTGGTGTTGCTTGGTTTTACCAAGTGAGTGCTTGGAAAGTCCAACAACATGTCTAGACTGCGTCGCATGTCACCTCGCCGAAGCTACGACCAGTACTGTTCCGCGGCCCGAGCGCTCGACGCCGTCGGTGACCGCTGGACCCTCCTGATCGTCCGCGAGCTGCTCGGCGGCCCGCGCCGCTACACCGATCTGCACGCGGATCTGCCGGGCGTGAGCACGGACGTCCTCGCCTCCCGGCTCAAGGACATGGAGCGCGACGGACTGACGACCCGGCGCAGGCTGCCGCCGCCGGGCGCCGCGTACGTCTACGAACTCACCGGCCGGGGACGGGAGTTGCTGCCCGTGCTGCAGGCGCTCGGCGAGTGGGGCGCACACTCGCTGGGTGAGCGCGGGGCCACGGACGCCGTACGGGCGCACTGGTTCGCGCTGCCGCTGCTGCGGGGCCTCGCGGGGGAGGGCGCCGAAGGGCTGGTCGAAGTCCGCCTGGAAGAGGGGGAGTTCCATGTGTGGCTGGGCGCCGGGGAGGGGCCCGTGTACGGAGACGGGCCCGCCCCTGAGGAGCCGGACGTCCGGTTGAGCCTGGACACCGGAACCTGCACGGAGGTGAGCCGCGGGATCTCGACCGTGCTGGACGCGGTGCGTGCGGGACGGATCGAGGTCACGGGGGAGAGCACCCTCGCCAAGGTGCTGCGCGGGGAGTGACGCCGCTACGGTCCCCGTAGCCGCCGCGTGCCGCTCGCGCCAGACACTTCCAGCGCGTTCGAAAACATTGCGGGCGGCGGGGCGGCGGCCACAGGGTGACTCGCATGCGTATCAAGAAGCCCCTGACGGTGCTGTTCAGCGCCGCGGCGCTCGCCGTCGGCCTCGGAACCACCGCCGCGCCTTCCGCGTCCGCTGCGAGCAGTTGCTGGTACAGCGGGAGTCACTGGTGGTGCAATAACCGCTCCGGCGCCCCGGTCTACGGCTACAAGGACCTGGCCCGGTTCTACCCGGACTCCAGCCGCATCGTCGGCCACATGTACTCCAACCCCAGCTGGTTCGAGTGCCGTTACGACGGCGGCAACCCGGACGAGTACGTGGGCGGCCCGCATCCCTACCGCTGGGAGTGGACCGAGGCCGACAACGGGCAGTACGGCTGGATGAAGGACACCGCCATCGGCAGCGAGACCAACACGCTTCCGGCCTGCTGGTAGCCGGGGCACACCTCTCGCCCCCCAGCACCTCACCGGACCGGAACCCGGGCGGGGGACGAGGCCCGCCGTGCCGAGGGGGCACGGCGGGCCTTCGCCGTCACGGAGCCGTCACGGACGCCCTACGTGCGCCTACGCACCCGGCGGCACCCGGGAAGGCCGTCCCGACCCCCGGGTCAGTGCGTACCCGCCGATGCCCGCGAGCGCCGCGAGGATGCCGCCGATCGCGGTCCACACCCAGCGGTCGGACCACCAGCCGGAGGACCAGCCGTCGTCGGGCTCGATGGACGACAGGGCGGCCGTCGACGAACCGGAGCCGGAGTCGGACTTCCCGGCGCTCGTCGCGATGCCCGGCACCAGCGGCTTCGCCAGCGAACCGTCCACGGCCGCCGACCCGCCGATGTCCTTGGAGTCGACCTTGACCTCGGCCCCGACCGGCAGACCCAGGTCGGAGGCCTGCAGCCCGGTGACGGTCAGCCGGACGTAGTACGTGCCCGGCAGCGGGTCGTTGGCCCAGGTCTCCGACCAGGAACGGACCGTGCGCAGGGTGCAGGCCAGTTCCACGGAGGCCGCGTCCTGCGCCGCCGTCCGTGTCTGTGCCCCGTACTGGCAGGCCTGGCGGCGCCGCAGCCCGTCGTAGACGTCGAGCTGCCAGGTCTGGCCGGCGTGCCGCGTGGCGGCCTCCGGCAGCTTCACCGTCGCCTTCACGGTGGGCCGCTGCCCGGCGTCCGCGGGGAACGACCAGTACAGGTAGTCGCCCGTGGACCCGCTGGCGGTGGCCTGCCGGCCCTGCTCGATCTCGGTCGCCGTACGGAACGACGTGCCGGCCTGGGTCGGCGCGGCGCTGTCGCCCGAGGGGCTTGCGGAGGGTGAGGAGTCGGCCGCGGCGGGTGCCGCGGCGATCCCGAGCAGCAGCAGGGCGGTGCTCAACACTCTTGTGACACGCATCAGTTGGTCCTCCAGACCGCGATCCGCAGGCGCGAGACCCAGCCCCACAGCACACCCGCCAGGAAGCCGGTGAGCACGAGGGCGCCGAGCAGCCACCAGCCGCGGCCGAGGCCGAAGGAGGCCACGTCGCTCGCCTGGTCCGGCCCGTCCACGACGTCGACCGTCAGTTCCACCGGCATGCCCGGCGTCGTCTTCACGCCGCTCGCCGCCGAGAAGGAGTTGGACACCTGGAGACACACGGTCTCGGCGGGGGCGTTCTCGTCGTCGCTGTCGGCCTTGGGATAGCGCAGACCGGTCGAGATGACGTCGGTACGGCCGTTGCCCGCCGCCTCGCCGCGCACGATCTCACGTCCGTGCACGGTGACGGCGCGCAGCAGCACCCCGTAGTCCGGGTTGACCTCGCGGTCGGCCGCGACGCTCACCGAGGCGCGCAGCTCCTGGCCCGGCTTGACGTCCACGCGGTAGTAGCGGTGCTGCCCGAACTCCTCGCGGTCCGTGTACAGCCCGGACTTCAGCGTCGGGGCACTCGTGCAGGCGGTGGCGCCCGCCACGGCGACCGGCGTCACCACCGGGTCGGCGGCGCGCTCCACCAACTGACCGACACGGTCGGTGAGTTCTTCCTTGTGCTGGACCGAGGTGTACGTGCCCCCGGTCGCGTCCGCGATGCAGCTGAGCTGGTCGCGGGTCTTGGCGTCGGGCACGAGCCCGAGGGTGTCGATGGTGAGCCCGATGCCCTTGGCGGCGATCTCGCGGGCCACCTCGCACGGGTCGAGCGGCTGGCAGGTGTCCTCGCCGTCGCTGATCAGCACGATCCGCCGGGTGCCGTTGCCGCCGTCGAGGTCGTCGGCCGCCTTGAGCAGCGCGGGACCGATCGGCGTCCAGCCGGTGGGCGTGAGCGTCGCGACGGCGGTCTTCGCCTCGGTGCGGTCCAGCGTGCCCACCGGGTACAGCTGGGCGGTGTCCTTGCAGCCCGTCTTGCGGTCGTTGCCGCGGTAGTTGGCGCCGAGGGTCCGTATGCCGAGCTGGACCTCCTCGGGTGTCGCGTCGAGCACCTCGTTGAACGCCTGCTTCGCCGCGGACATGCGCGACCCGCCGTCCATGTCGCGCGCCCGCATCGAACCGCTGACGTCCAGCACGAGTTCGACCTTGGGAGCGGCCTGCTCCGCCGTTTCGTCGGCGACCGCTCCGGTCGGGAAGGCGATCCCGGCCGTCAGGGCGGCGAGCAGGGCGCAGACTCCTGCCGCCAGCCGTTGTCTTGTGATCATCGCAGGATCCTATGGAGCAAAGGTGCCGGGCTTCAAAACGATCTACGAACTATTGGGTGGCGAACGGGTTGGGAAGCCGCGCCCAGATGTCCCCCGGAGTCTGCGGAGACAGCCGCATCAGGCTCAACGCCTTGGTCGGCAGCGGCTCGTCGAGCAGGACAGGCAGGTCCGGGGTGCGCGGCAGATCCCGTACGACGTTCTCCAGGGCCTCCCGCAGTACGGCCGACGAGCCGGCCGTCGCCCCCAGCGACCCGCCGATCAGCGAGCCGAACATCTTGCGGCGCAGGGTGGTCACGTCGTCCGTGACGATCCGTCCGGAGAGCGCCGGGGCCGGGATGCCGTGCCGGGCCAGCCGGGCCGGGCTCACGCGGATGTCGGCCAGATCGCGGTAGACGAGCCGGACCGGGGCGCCGGTGGCGGACAGTACGACCAGGAGGTTCTGGCCGTGCGCCTCCAGGGCCACTCCCAGGTCGAGCATCCGCAGACAGACGGTGAGGGCGAGGCGGGTGAAGTCGGCCAGCCAGGCGGCCGATCGGGGCAGCTCGGTGGTGGCGAGGGCGGCCACGGGCAGGACGCGCTCTCCCGGTTGCGCGTACACGTCCGGGGACTCGCGCAGCACCGCCGCCAGGTCGGGGGAGTGGGCCGTGACGGCGCCCAGGGTGCGGGTGACGTGCAGCAGGCCGTCCGTACGGGCCGCCATGTCCTCCGCGAACGCCGACACCGTCGCCGACGTCTCGATCGAGTAGACCGAGATGTCCCGCACGGAGGAGGTCAGCCGGGCGCGCAGCGCGGTCTTGACGTGTGGTCCGTCGGGCAGGGCGAGGGTGCGCAGAGACATCAACGGGTGTGCGGGGACGGCCTCCTGGGGCGCGGTGCGCAGGACGTGCGCCAGCTGCCAGGGGTGGACGGGGATCAGGAAACGGTCCTCGTCCCTCAGCCACTTGGGCCACTCACCCCGGACCAGACAGTCGTCCACGCCGACCAGGCCGAGTTCCACGACCGGCCGGTGCTCCGGCCCGTAAGCGAGCTGCTCACCCACCGAGAACCCCGGCCGGGAACGGCAGTTGGGGTGGTAGGGATGCCCGTCGACCACCCGCTGCTCCCACTCCCAGCTGGTCAGGGGCTCGTGGTCGACAGCGGGCTGGTGCGCGCGCGACAGGGCCAACGAGGCGACGCTGTCGTCGAGTTCGGCGGCGAAGGCGGTCGCGTGCGGTACGCCGAGGGCCGTCATGAGCCGCGCCGGACGCTCGTACACCGTGTCGTCCAGCCGGACCTCGGTGACGTACGAGGTGGTCGCGTACGGATCCGGGCGCGGGCCGTGCAGCCGGCGGCCGTCGGTGAGGTGGAGGGTGAGCCCGTCGGCCCCCGGTTCGCGGCGCGCGATCCACGGCATCGGCTCGTACGCCAGCGCACGCCACAGACGGCTCAGCACGGCCGCCCGGGCGCCGGGGAGCCCGGCCGCGTACGGCGCTGACAGGGCGGGGCGTACGGCGCTCAGCTCGTCGGCGAGCGCTGCCTCGGCGTCGGGCGTGGGGGGACGGTGCACGGTCGGGCTCCTTGGGTACGGGGACTGCGCGTCGCGGTCGCCCGCACCGACAGACATACTGATCACCAGTGCACCGTATGGAATGAATGGATCGCGTGGACTCCATGCCCCCCAGGTACCTCAGGGACGACATAGACGAGGCCGCCGACGAGTACGCCGCCGCGCCGCTGCTCAATTGTCTGCTGCGGGAGGTGGGGGAGCCCGCCGAGGGCTCCGGTGTGTTCCGGCTCCGCTCCAGCGGGCGGCTGCTGCGGGTGCGGGGGACGCGCAGGCCCCTGGTGCCCGAGGCGTACGCCGACGGGGCCTGGCACCGGCTCACCCACGCCGAACTGGTCAAACTCACCGCCGAGGAACTGCGCGGATCCACCGGTCTGTCCAACCCCGAGCTGCCCGCCGAGATGATCGACAGCCGGGACACGGTGGCCGCACTGCTCGCCGCCCGCCTGCGCGCGACGCCGCCCGCGGACCCGTACCTCCGCTCCGAGCAGTCCCTGATCACCGGGCACCCGTACCACCCGGCGCCCAAGGCCAGGGGCGGCGGCCCCGTCGCCGGCTGGCTGCCGTATGCGCCCGAGGCGTACGCCCGCTTCCCGCTGGAGCTGCTCGGCGTGCGGGAGGACGTGGTCGTCGAGGAGGGCGACACCTCGGCGCTGGACGACTTCGGGCCGTCCCCGGAGGGCTACCGGCTGCTTCCGGCCCACCCCTGGCAGCTCGACCTGGTCGGCGCCCGCCCGGAGATCCGGGCCGCCTTCGCGGACGGCCGGCTGATCCGCCTGGGCCCCACCGCGCGTCCGCTGTGGCCGACGGCAGCCATCCGCACGCTCTACGCCCCCGAGGACGACGTCTTCGTCAAGTTCAGCCTCGACGTGCGCATCACCAACGACATCCGCCGGCTGTGGCGCCACGATCTGCTGAAACTGCGCCGTACGGACGAGGCGACAGCCGCCGCGTTCGCGACGACGACCACGACCACGGGGACCAGCACGGGCAAGGGCGCCGCCTGGCTGAGCGACCGCGGCTACCGCACCGCCGACTTCGCCTTCGAAGAACTCGCGGTCCTCGTCCGCGACGGGCTGCGCGAGCACGTCGTCCCCGGCGCGACCCCGCTCCTCGCCGCCGCCCTTGTCGAGGGCTTCGAGGGCAGCCCCCTCGACGGTCTCGCCGACCCGTCCGCCTGGTGGACGGCGTATCTGCGCCAGGTCGTCCCCCCGGCCCTGGAGGCGTTCGCGCGCTACGGAGTCGTTCTGGAGGCGCATCTGCAGAACACGGTGGTCGCCGTGGACGCCGACGGCATCCCCGTGCAGGCGCTGTTCCGGGACGCGGAGGGCGTGAAGCTGCTCACGGACGTGGACCGGGCCGCCGGATGGGAGCGCCTTGTCTACTGCCTGATCGTCAACAACGTGTCAGAACTCGCCGCCCTGCTCGCGGAGGACCACCCGGGCTGGGACCCGTGGCCCGCCGTACGGACCGAGCTCGCCCACCACGGCCTGCCCGGGATCGCGCACGAGATCACGGAGTTGCTCGACGCCCCGACGCTCCCCGGCAAGACGAACCTGCTGCTTCGCTGGACGGGCGCGGACGGCGCGGACGCCCGCTACCTCCCGCTGCCGAACCCGCTGGCCCGCGCCTAGTACCGGGTTGCTCTTCACGCTCCCGACCTGGTGATTGACCAGCAGGGAACGGCGGATGAACGTGATGAGGGAGCGTTTTGACCCGGGCGGTGCCGCGCACACGTCGGCACCCGCGTCCGGTGAACGACGGTACGATCACCGTCGGATTGGTCCGTTGGGTCGCCGCGGGTTCCTCCGCTGTGGGGTCACTCCGTCCGTACCCTGCTTTCCGGGCAGACCAGGTGCATGGTCCACGTGCGATGTCCGCGCTCTGACGAGCAGCTCGGGTAGGGAAAGGGAGAATCGCTCCGATGGCCAATGAGGACGCCGCGTCCCAAGAGTCGGGCAGCGAGCGTGTGATCGCCGGCCGCTACAGTCTGCTGTCGCCCCTCGGCGCGGGCGGCATGGGCACCGTGTGGCGCGCCTACGACAAGGTGCTGCACCGCGAGGTTGCCATCAAGGAGGTCCGGGCGCCCGGCGGACTGGCGGCGCCCGACATCGAGCGGATGTACACGCGGCTGGAGCGTGAGGCGTGGGCCGCGGCCCGGGTGGCGCATCCCAACGTGGTGACCGTCTACGACGTGGCCATGGAGGAGGGCCGCCCGTGGATCGTCATGGAGTTGGTCCGCGGTCAGTCGCTGGCCGACCTGCTCAAGGCCGAGGGCCGGCTCTCCCCGCAGCGTGCCGCGTCCATCGGCCTCGAGGTGCTCGCCGCGCTCCACGCCGCCCACGGGACGGGCGTGCTGCACCGCGACGTGAAACCGGCCAACGTGCTGATAGCCAAGGACGGCCGGGTGGTGCTCACCGATTTCGGCATCGCCATGATCGAGGGCGACTCCGCGCTCACCATGACCGGTGAAGTCGTCGGATCGCCCGAGTTCCTGGCTCCGGAGCGGGCGTTGGGCCGGCGGTGCGGGCCCGCGTCGGACCTGTGGTCGCTCGGCGTGCTGCTCTACGCGGCCGTCGAGGCGCGCTCCCCCTTCCGCCAGAACACCCCGCTCAGCACCCTGCGGGCCATCGTGGACGCGGAGTTGCCGCAAGTCCGCCGGGCCGGCGCTCTTACTCCGGTCATCGAGGGGCTGCTGCGCAAGGATCCGGACGAACGCCTCACCGCCGAGCAGGCGGAACGGGACCTGCGGCTCATCGGCCAGGGCGGCATCCCCGACACGGGAATCGCGCAGCCCTCCTCCGACTCCACGACCGTATCGACGCAGTCCACGACACGAACGTCTCCCGCGGATCCCGGAGAACAGCCCACGGTCACGCAAGCCTTGGCGCAGCCCACGGTCGCTGATCCCTTGGCACAGGCGACGGTCGCGGAACCTTCGACGCAGGCGGCGGACACGGATCCCGTGACGCAGCCCACGCTCGCGGATCCCTCGGTGCAGGCGGCGGTCGCGGATCCTTCGGCGCAGCCCACGGTCACGCATCCCCTGGCGCGGGCGGCGGACGCGGATCCTGGGGCACGGCCCGCGGTCGCGGACCCTGCGGTGCCGGATCCGCGCGCCGCCGGAACACCCGCCCCCACCGTCCCCCCGGTTGACGCGCGGCGCAGCCGGCGCAGCGTCGCGCTCGTCGCCGCGGGCGTGTCCCTGTGCGTGCTGGCGCTGGCCGGGGTGGGCTATGCGCTCATGAACGGCGGAAACGGAAAGGGAAGCGGAGATCGGCAGAACGCCGGAAACGCCACCGCCGCGAGCACACAGGGCGACAGCCAAGGCGCCTCCGGCACGCTGGGGGTACGGGTGACGGTGGCGGGTTCGCACACGACGTACTCGGGACCGTGCCCGCCACCGAGCGAGCAGGCACCCACCTTTACGGCGACGTTCACGGTGGACCGGCTCCCGGCCCAGTTCTCCTACCGGTGGGTGTCCAAGGACGGCTCGGTGACCGATCCGCACTGGAGGACGCTGGTGTTCTCGGACGACGGAGGGCTCAGCAAGCAGGACACGGTGAGCCTGACCACGTGGGCGGAAGCCGGAAAGCTCGAGAGCGACATCGGCGTGGAGTTCAAGGCACCCTTGAACGGCAAGTCCAACACGGTGCCCCTGTCGCTGACTTGCGAGGCCGGAACGGGCTGAGGCACGCCGTCCGGGCACCGACCGACGGCTCGGACCGCGGTGCCGACGATCGCAACGGGCCGCCGCGGAAAGGGTTCCACCGCTCTTCGCCGCATGCAGAGTGCGTGGATCGGGGCGGCCCTCGGTCCCTGCCGCCCCGTGCCCGGAGTTCTTCTGCGGCGCGGCGAGGTGTCCGGATCGCGGCCCCGCGACGAGGCGCGGAACGAATTTGTCGCAAGAATCGAACTAAACCAGGTCACGTTCACGTTTGAGTGAAGGCTCCGGTCTCGTGTCGGGTCAGCCGCGTCGTGCGGCCTCTCTTTCGCAGTTGGATGTCGTTCATAAGGAGTATCAGTGCCATCGGTCATCCTGGGGCAAACGGGCCCCTTCACTGGTCAAAGCGTGGTCCTGAGCGCTGCTCCACTGACGTTCGGTCGCAAGAGCGACAACGACGTCGTGATCGTCAGCGCCAACGCCTCCCGTCTGCACGCCGAAATCCTCGAGGAGGACGCCGGCTTCGTGCTCCACGACCGCAACAGCCGGAACGGCACCTTCGTCAACGACCAGCGCATCACACGGCATGCACTGCGCTCGGGCGACCGCATCCGAATCGGTGAGGAGACCTTCCTCTTCGAGTCGGAGGACGCCATCGAGACGATGATGGATCTCTCCCACCTCGACACACCCCGGGTGAGCGCCTCCGCGGACCCTGGCGTCCTCCGGGTCACCATCACCGGCGGAGGCCCGGTGGGCCTCGCCTTCGCGCTGACGCTGGAGAACATGCTGCGCGGGAGGGTCTCGATCACGGTCTACGAAGGGCGGTGGACCAAGAACGGCTCCAGCGTCGTCTGGAAGGACGAGACCCAGGGAAACGTCCGCCGCCAACAGGTCGTGACCGTCCAGAGCCGGCAGTACCTCGCTCTGCCCGAGGACATCCAGTCGGCGCTGTTCGGCGACGTGGGCGACTATTCGGAAATGTGGCCCGTCGGACCGGACTCCGTGGACGGCCTGCCTCCCCGCAACATCCGGATCGCGTACATCGAGGACCGCCTGCTGGAATTGGCGAACGAGAACGCCGCGATCCGGCTGGTGCCGGAGCGCTTCGACCCGTCGGAGCATCAGGGCCGGCTCTCGCAGGAACACGTCCTGGCGATCTGCGAAGGCGGACGATCCCGCACGCGGGAGCACTACGCCGACCGCTTCGGCGCGGCCGACGCCTCGATCTACTCCCTTGACGGCGACCACTTGCAGGACGTGGTGCTGGGGCTCCGGGTGAAGTCCCCGCTCTCGGACCGGATGAGCGTCCTGCTGACCGTGTCGCAGAACAGGTTTCTTCTCAACTCGCTGCGCGGCGAGGGCTTCTTGAACATGCGGCTCACCCGCGAGGAGGCCCGCAACGTGATCGGCATCGACCCGGTCCGTCAGGTCTTCGAGGAGTGCATCGCCGCTCGCCCCTGCGTCATGAGCCGCGAAGAGGACCACGAGTTCCGCTGTCCCACGCACGGAACCCTCTTCCTGCCCGCCCTGCTGCGCAGTTCGCCCTTGTGGAGGCGGATCCGGGAGGGACTGAAGCTGTTCGGCGTCCCGGAGAACGACCTCACCGCGATCACGTCGTTCCGACTGGACATGGTGCAGCGCCCGCGGTTCACGGCGCAGCTGAGCCGCCCGACCGCGACGGGCCCCGGCACGTACGGCCTCCTGCTGGGCGATGCGGCCAACGCCATCCACTTCTGGCCGGGTCGCGGTCTCAACAGCGGTCTCGCCTCCGCCACTTCGCTCGCTCGCTCCCTCAGCCGCACCTGGCAGGGAAAGCCGCTGCGTGACGCCGACTTCATCCGGCACGAGGCGGCCATGTCCATGCTCCAGTACCGGCACAAGAGCCGGGCCTGGAACGCCATGGTCACCACTGACGAACAGGGCGTCACCCGCGCCATCAAGGACATCATCGCCCGCAGCATGGAACCGGAACCCGGCGACGGCTCCGCACCCGAGCACGCGTCCCTCGACGTCCTGCTGGAGCGCATGAGCGCGATCCGCGAGCGCCTCGCGACCCGTCTCCCTGATATGCCCACGGACGAGGAACTGCGCGACCACCTCGTGACGCTGGACCCGGCCACGCTCCGCACGCTCCAGGAAAGCGGCGCGTGGGACACGCTGATCGTCGGCGGCGAAGAGGCCGACATCGACCTCTTCTACCAGTCGGACTCCCCCGTCTACGTCCCTCGCCCCACCGACCCGCGCATCGGCCCGCCGGCCCGCACGCCGCGGGATTCCGTGCCCTCCAACCCGGTCTGAGGCCGGGCGGGACATTCCGCGGCGAGGAGAACACGGCTCCTCCTCTTCCCTGAAGGGGAGGAGCCGTGTTCTTCGAAGTCGTCCAGGGCATGATCATGATGGAGGCAAGGGGCGCACGTCGATTACCTTGGTTGCATATGTCTGAGGTTGGTCATGGATTGTAAGGTCAAGAAAATGTATGGCCTGAGAAAATGCTGAACGAGGTCACTGCGACCCGCTATATCGCACCCCTGCGGTCCGGTGGCTCCGTGCCCGGAGTCGTCGAGGCCGATGACCTGGGGACGTACGTCGTGAAGTTCACGGGCTCCGCGCAGGGCCGCAAGGCGCTGGTCGCCGAGGTGATCGTCGGTGAACTGGCGCGCGCCCTCGGGCTGCGCTTCCCCGAGCTGGTCCTCGTCCACTTCGACCCGGCCGTCGCCGAGCACGAGCCGCACCAGGAGGTCCAGGACCTGCTGCGCGTCAGCGCAGGGCTCAACCTCGGCATGGACTATCTGCCGGGCGCGAAGGACTTCACCCCGGAGATGGCCAGGACGTTCCCCGTCGACCCGCTGGAGGCGGGCAAGGTGATCTGGCTGGACGCCCTCACGGTCAACGTGGACCGCACGGTGCACAGCTCGAACCTGATGGTCTGGCCGACGTTCGGCATCGCGCCCCCGCGGCTGTGGCTGATCGACCACGGCGCCGCCCTCGTCTTCCACCACCGCTGGGACGCCTCGGCCCCGGAGAAGGCGTACGACTTCCGCCGCCACGCCCTCGGCGGCTACGCCCCGGACACCCGCGCCGCCGACGCGCAGCTGGCGCCCAAGGTGACGGAGGAACTGCTGCGCGAGGTCACCGCCGCGGTGCCGGACGCCTGGCTCGCGGAAGAACCCGGTTTCGCGACCCCGGACGAGGCGCGGGAGGCGTACGTCCGCTATCTCCTCGCCCGCGTGAAGGCCTCAGCGGACTGGCTCCCCACGGACTTCCCGAGCCGTGAACAGCTCGCCGCCGAGGACGCGGACCGCGCGACGAAAACCCAGCAGGGCCGCCCGAACTGGCTCAAGCGGGTCCCCGACCTGCACGGCAAACCGGCGGCGGAACAGGATTGGTCGGTGCACCTCGGATGACAGACGTCCAGCGCGTCCAGATCGAATACTGCACCCAGTGCCGCTGGCTGCCCCGCGCGGCCTGGCTGGCCCAGGAGCTGCTCACCACCTTCGAGACGGAGCTCACCGAGCTGTCCCTGAAGCCCGGCACCGGCGGCGTGTTCGTCGTCCGCGTGAACGACGAGGTGGTCTGGGACCGGCGCGAGCAGGACTTCCCGGAGCCGACGGCCGTGAAGAAGCTCGTACGTGACCGAGTGGCCCCGGGAAGGTCCCTGGGCCACTCGGACAAGTGAGCCGCCCGGGAGGTCAGCCCCTGAGCTGCTCGTACGCGGGCAGCGTCAGGAAGTCGGCGTAGTTCTCGTCGAGCGCGACCTCCAGGAGCAGGTCGTGGGCCTGCTGCCAGTGGCCGGCCGCGAAGGCCTCCTCGCCGATCTCGGCGCGGATGTTCGCCAGCTCTTCGGCGGCGACCTCGCGGGCCAGCTCCGGGGTGGCCTTCACGGTGTGCCCCGCGTGCTCGAACTCGACGCCCGCGTTGATCCACTGCCAGATCTGCGAGCGGGAGATCTCGGCGGTGGCCGCGTCCTCCATGAGGTTGAAGATCGCGACCGCGCCGAGCCCGCGCAGCCAGGCCTCGATGTAACGGATGCCGACCTGGACGGCGTTGACCAGCCCGTCGTACGTCGGCCTGGCGTCGAGGGAGTCGACGGCGATCAGGTCCCCGGCGGCGACCGACACGTCCTCGCGCAGCCGGTCCTTCTGGTTCGGCTTCTCGCCGAGGACGGCGTCGAAGGAGGCCATCGCGATCGGCACCAGGTCCGGGTGGGCCACCCACGAGCCGTCGAAACCGTCGCCCGCCTCGCGGTCCTTGTCGGCCTTGACCTTCTCGAAGGCGACCTTGTTGACCTCTTCGTCGCGCCGGGAGGGGATGAAGGCCGCCATGCCGCCGATCGCGTGCGCGCCGCGCTTGTGACAGGTGCGGACGAGGAGTTCGGTGTAGGCGCGCATGAACGGGGCCGTCATCGTCACCGCGTTGCGGTCCGGCAGCACGAACTTCTGGCCGCCGTCACGGAAGTTCTTGACGATGGAGAAGAGGTAGTCCCAGCGACCCGCGTTCAACCCGGAGGCGTGGTCGCGGAGTTCGTAGAGGATCTCCTCCATCTCGTACGCCGCCGTGATCGTCTCGATCAGGACGGTCGCGCGGACGGTGCCCTGCGGGATGCCGACGTAGTCCTGCGCGAAGACGAAGACGTCGTTCCAGAGACGGGCCTCCAGGTGCGACTCCGTCTTCGGGAGGTAGAAGTACGGGCCCTTGCCGAGGTCGAGCAGGCGCTGCGCGTTGTGGAAGAAGTAGAGGCCGAAGTCGACGAGCGCGCCCGGGACGGGGGTGCCGTCCGCGTCGACGAGGTGACGCTCGTTCAGGTGCCAGCCGCGTGGACGCATGACGACCGTCGCGAGTTCGTCGTTCGCCTTCAGGGCGTACGACTTCCCGGACTTCGGGTCCGTGAAGTCGATGCTGCGGGTGTACGCGTCGATCAGGTTGAGCTGACCGGTGACCACGTTCTCCCAGGTGGGCGCCGAGGCGTCCTCGAAGTCCGCGAGCCAGACCTTCGCGCCCGAGTTGAGGGCGTTGATGGTCATCTTGCGGTCGGTGGGGCCGGTGATCTCGACACGGCGGTCGTTCAGGGCGGCCGGAGCGGGGGCCACCTTCCAGGAGCCGTCCGCGCGGATGGCGGCGGTCTGGGGGAGGAAGTCGAGCGTGGAGGTGCGGGCGATCTCGGCGCGGCGCTCCGCGCGGCGGGCGAGGAGCGTCTCACGCCGGGGCGTGAACAACCGGTGCAGCTCGGCCACGAAGGCGAGGGCCGCGTCGGTGAGGACCTCTTCCTGCCGGGGCAGGGGCTCGGCGTCGACGATGGCCAGCGGGGACGGCGCTGGTGCGGACATGAGCTGTCACTTCCTTCAGCGAGCGTGGCACCGGGTGCCAGACGACCCGGGTAGGGCGATCAGCGCCTGGAGAGCAGCCCGGCGCTTCTGAACAGTGGATATTAGTTTCCTCATAGTGGAAGTTCAATGGTTTGTTGATGTCGAGATTCTCCAGGCCGAGGCACCGTGGCGCTCAGTGCCACGCCGTTCACTCAAGGTGTCCCAGGTCGTCCTCCGTGTCGATGTCGTACGGCTGCGCCACATCACCGCACTCGACGAGGGTGATCGCGGCCTCGTGTTCCTGCAGATAGGCGCGTGCCCCCCGGTCGCCGGTGGCACTCGCCGCGACACCGGCCCAGTGGGCGGCGCCGAAGAGGACGGGATGGCCGCGCGCGCCGTCGTACGCCGCGGAGACCAGCGAGGTGTCGTCCTGGTAGGCGGCGAGCACCCGGGCGACCGCCCGCGGCCCGATGCCGGGCTGGTCGACCAGCGAGACCAGTGCCGCCCGCGCGCCCGTGCCGGCCAGCGAGCCGAGCCCGGCCCGTAGCGACGAACCCATGCCGTGTTCCCACTCCGGGTTGTCCACGAGCACACACCCGTCGAGCCGCGCCCGCTCCCGTACGGCGTCGGCCCGCGCCCCCAGCACCACGTGGACGCGCGTGCATCCGGCCGCGCGCAGCACCCCCACCGCGTACTCCACGAGGGGGCGCCCCCGGTGTTCGAGCAGCGCCTTGGGCCGCCCGCCGAGCCGTCGCCCCCCGCCCGCCGCGAGGAGCAGCCCGGCCACCTGGTCTTCTGTGTGCGTCATACGCCGTCTTCCCTGTGCGTCATACCTCCTGCATACCTGACCCGGCGCCGGGGGCACGGGTTCACGGGGCTGAATTTCGGTCCACGCGGTGGCGCCACCGCATCGGGTGGCGTTTACTGGCCCGCGTCCCCCGGCGCCCGACCATCGCCATGGGGTGTGGGGCAGAGCGGCGAGGGCGTGCGCACAAGGACGTGCGAGGGGGCGAGCTGTGTTGCGGAGCTTGGGACAGAGGCCAGTGACCGGCAGCGACGAGGATCCGAGGGTGGCGGAACTGCGGACCGCCGTCTCCCGGCTGCGCCGTGAACTCGCCACGCATCCGGCCGAGTTCCCCGACCGGGGCATCGCCGAGGACGAGCTCGCCGCGCTCGCGGCGATGGCCCTCAGCGGCATGCCCGAGATACCCCGGCTGCGCCGCTCCCTGCTGCTGATCGCGGGCGCGATCGGCTCGGTCAGCGCGCTGTCGACCGGCCTCGCGGGCGTACGCAGCGCGGTGGAGCTGTTCGGGGAACCGCCCCGGCGCCCTTGAGGGGGCGGGGCGGGAGTTCCGCTCCGGCTCCGGGTGCGTTTCCGCAGTACCGCTCACGCCACCCAGTGCGGGCGGCCCGCCTCCACTCCGGCCGCGGTGAGCCCGCTGTCCAGGGCGGTCGTGAGCTGGCGTACGGCCTCGTCGAGCACGTCGGACGGCAGGGTGTAGGGGAAACGCAGCCGGTGCTCATGGGTGCCCGGGTCGGCGCCGAAGCGGGAACCGCCCTCGATGCGCAGACCCTGGGCCAGGGCCGCGCGGGCCAGCGACGAGGCGATCGGGCGGCCCAGGTCGATCCACAGCGTCAGTCCGCCGGGCGGCAACTGCCAGCGCCAGTCGGGGAGATGACGGGCCAGTGAGTCGGCGAGCGCGTCCCGCTGGGCGCGCAGCCGCGGCAGCCGCTCGCGCAGCACCTCGTCCGTGCGCGCCAGCAGTCCGAGCGCGACCAGCTGGTCCAGGACCGAACCGCCCATGTCCGTGGGCACCCGCGCGGTCGCCAGCTCCGTGATCAGCCGGGATCCCGCCCGCACCCAGCCGAGGCGCAGACCGCCCCAGTGCGTCTTGCTCAACGACCCCACCGTCACGACCTGTTCGCTCATTCCGCGTGGTGCGAGCGAGGCGAACGGCGAGGCCCCGGGCACATCCAGCGCGATGTCCGTCATCGTCTCGTCGATCACCAGCCAGGTGCCGGTCGCACGCGCCGACTCCAGTACCGCCAGGCGCTGTTCGAGCGGCATCAGATGACCCGTCGGATTGTGGAAGTCGGGGATCAGATACGCGAGCCGGGGCGCCGCCTGCCGCAGCGCGCAGTCGATCAGCCCCGGGTCCCAGCCCTCCGCGCTGACGGGCACGGGAGTGGTGCGCAGTCCCACGCGGCGCATCGCGTCGAGCGCGTTCGGATACGAGGGGTTCTCGACCAGGATCCGGTCACCGGGCCGCCCGAGCAGCCCGAGCGTCAGCGAGAGGGCCTGCTGCGCGCCGTTCGTGATGAGGATCTGGTCCGGCAGTGTCGGCAGCCCGCGCCGGGTGAACCGCTCGGCGACGGCGGCCCTCAACTCCGGGATTCCATAGGGGTGATAGCCGGGCGTCGAGGCCCGCCGGGCCAGCAGGACGCCCGCCTCCGCGAAGGCCGCGGCGAGCTCCGCCTCGGGCGCGCCGGGGGCCGCGATGGCCAGGTCGATCACTCCGTCGTCGGCTGGGAAGGAGGCCACATTGGCCGGGCGGTGACCGGCGGGCAGCTCCGTCCACGTCCCCGCGCCCCGCCGGCTCCGCGCGAATCCGTCCTCCCGCAACAGGTCGTACGCCGCCGTCACCGTGGCCCTGCTGACCGTGAGCGCGGAGGCCAGCTCGCGCTCGGCGGGCAGCCGGACGTGCAGCGCGATCCGGCCGTCGAGGAGCAGCCTGCGTACACCGTCGGCCAGCGCGCGATACCCGGGGCGGCCGTCGGCGTGGAGCACGGAGGACAGCAGTGCGGCGAGCTGGCGGCTTCCCAGCGTCCTGTCCATTCCGTGGACCACCGGTCCGTTCACCATGCCAACTCCCTTGCATTGGCCCTGTGGGGCAGGCCAATCAGCGTACAGACTTCGGGGACCAGGGGAAATCGTCCCACCATATTGGCCTGGGAAGGGGAGCGGAGCGATGTCGATCGACGCCGGACACGTCTGCGAGAAGGGAAGCGTCAGCGCCAAGGGAAGCGACCACTGCCTCACCGATCGTGGGGAGCGGGAGATGCAGCGGCGCCAGGAGGAGCGGATGCCGGGCGTACCGGTGCGCGAGTGGCTGCGCGGGCTGGTCGGGGGGCGCTTCGCGGCCCGTGCCGCTGGGGGGCTCGGGCTGCCGCGGCCACGCCGAGGCGAGTCCTGATGGCCGCCGCTGGACAGGTCGTCGTCGGCGTCAGCGGCTCGTTCGCCAGCCTCGCCGCGCTGCGGACCGCCGCCCGCGCCGCCCGCGACAGCGGCCGCGTGCTCGTGGCCGTACTCGCGTGGGAGCCGCCCGAGGGCGAGGTCCTCTACGTCCGCAGCCCCGACAGCGCCTGGGCCGCCCGCTGCGCCCGCGAGGCCGCTGCCCGGCTCGACCGCGCCTTCGAGGAGGCCTTCGGCGGTACGCCCTCCGGGGTCACCGTCGTCCGCAGGGTGGTTCGGGCCCGTCCCGACCGGGCGCTGTGCCGACTGGCCGCGCACCCGGACGACCTGCTGGTCCTCGGTGCCCGCGCCGGGGCTCGCAGGGCCGCGGTCCGCCGCCAGGTGTCGGCGCACGCCCGCTGCCCGGTCCTGACGGTGCCCGCACCGGCCTTCGCGCGGCGCGAACGCCGTGCCCTGCGCCGGGCCATGGCGCGGGACTTCGCCGACATCGCCGCCGGGTGAACCGGAGGCGCTCCGGTCAGGCCCCCGGGCCCGAGCTCGCCAGCGCCTCCGACAGCTCCGCCGCGACCTGCTGGAGCACGGGCACGATCTTCTCCGTGGCCACGTCCGTGACCCGGCCCGCGGGACCGGAGATCGAGATGGCGGCGGCCGTGGGGGAGTCGGGGACCGAGACGGCGAGGCAGCGCACGCCGATCTCCTGCTCGTTGTCGTCCACCGCGTAACCGAGCCGGCGCACCTCCTCCAGCGCGGAGAGGAAGCCGTCCGGGGTGGTGATCGTCTTCTCCGTCGCGGCGGGCATGCCGGTACGGGCGAGCAGCGCGCGCACCTCGTCCGCCGGAGTGTTCGCGAGCAGCGCCTTGCCGACGCCGGTGGAGTGCGGCAGCACCCGGCGCCCCACCTCGGTGAACATGCGCATCGAGTGCTTGGAGGGCACCTGGGCCACGTAGACGATCTCGTCCCCGTCGAGCAGCGCCATGTTCGCGGTCTCGCCGGTCTCCTCGACCAGACGGGCGAGATAGGGGCGCGCCCAGGTGCCGAGCAGCCGGGAGGCGGACTCGCCCAGGCGGATCAGGCGGGGGCCGAGCGCGTAGCGGCGGTTCGGCTGCTGGCGTACGTAACCGCAGGCCACGAGTGTGCGCATGAGGCGGTGGATGGTGGGCAGTGGCAGCCCGCTGCTCACGGAGAGCTCGCTCAGGCCGACCTCCCCGCCGGCGTCGGCCATGCGCTCGAGCAGGTCGAAGGCGCGCTCGAGGGACTGGACACCACCGCTCGGGGCGGATGACTTGGCGGCGTCGGTGGTGCTGGCGCTGGACGCAGGCACGGCGCGGTCCTTTCGCGGCTCAGAATCAAGAAGGGCGGCCCGAAGGGCCTCGAACAGGGCGGTGGCGGGTGACGGGCGGGCAGTGATGCAGCCTACCCGGCTGTTGGTTGACTCCTCGGGGGGTGCGTAGCTAAGTTCTGCTCTGTGGAATTCTAATTCCATACTGTGGAAATATCCAGAGGGGCGCGTTCGGGGGCAGGGTGGAGGGGTGAGCCCTTGACGACGTGAGGGCTTGAGTGAAGACTCCTTCAACAGAACGTTGAATTCCGTTACGTGGAAGTCAACCGCGGCAGCGGGAGTCGACAGCGGCAGAGAGAGGGGTCCGGGTGTCCGACGTCGGATGGGTCGAACTGATGCTGCGCTCGACGCGCGTCATCACTCCCGAAGGGACGCGCGCCGCCACGGTCGCGGTCGCCGCGGGCAAGATCACGGCCGTGCTCGCGTACGACGCCGAGGTGCCGCCCGGCGCCCGCCTGGAGGACTTCGGCGACGACGTCCTCCTGCCGGGTCTGGTCGACACCCACGTGCACGTCAACGACCCCGGCCGCACGGAGTGGGAGGGCTTCTGGACCGCGACGCGCGCCGCCGCGGCCGGCGGCATCACCACCTTGGTCGACATGCCGCTCAACTCCCTCCCGCCGACGACCACGGTCGAGCATCTCCGTACGAAGCAGGACGTCGCCCGCTCCAAGGCGCACATCGACGTCGGCTTCTGGGGCGGTGCCCTCCCCGACAACGTCAAGCACCTGCGCCCGCTGCACGACGCGGGAGTCTTCGGCTTCAAGGCCTTCCTGTCGCCGTCCGGCGTGGACGAGTTCCCCGAGCTGGACCAGGAACAACTGGCCCGGTCCCTGGCCGAGATCGCCGCGTTCGACGGCCTGCTCATCGTGCACGCGGAGGACCCGCACCACCTCGCCGCCGCCCCTCAGATGGGCGGGCGGAAGGCCACCAAGTACGCGGACTTCCTGGCCTCACGCCCGCGCGACGCCGAGGACACCGCCATCGGCAACCTCATCGCGCAGGCCGAACGCCTCCACGCGCGTGTGCACGTGCTGCACCTGTCGTCCTCCGACGCGCTGCCCCTGATCGCCGACGCCAAGCGTGCGGGCGTGCGGATCACGGTGGAGACCTGCCCCCACTACCTGACCCTGACAGCGGAGGAAGTCCCGGACGGGGCGAGCGAGTTCAAGTGCTGCCCGCCCATCCGTGAGGCCGCCAACCAGGACCTGCTGTGGCAGGCGCTGGCCGACGGCACGATCGACTGCGTCGTCACCGACCACTCGCCGTCCACGGCCGACCTGAAGACGGACGACTTCGCGACCGCCTGGGGCGGCATCTCCGGGCTCCAGCTGAGCCTGTCGGCGGTCTGGACGGAGGCACGCAAGCGCGGTCACAGCCTGGAGGACGTGGTCCGCTGGATGTCCACGCGCACCGCTCAACTGGTCGGCCTCGACTCCCGCAAGGGCGCCATCGTGGTCGGCCATGACGCCGACTTCGCCGTCCTCGCCCCCGACGAGACCTTCACCGTGGATCCCGCCGCGCTGCAGCACCGCAACCGGATCACGGCCTACGCCGGCCGATCGCTCAGCGGGGTCGTGAAGTCCACCTGGCTGCGCGGCGAGCGCATCGTGGCCGACGGCGAGTTCGGCGCCCCCGGTGGTGAACTCCTGACGCGCACCCCGTAGTCCTCGAACGCACCCGCACCCGCCCCCGTAGCGGCCGACCTCGAAAGGCAGACCTGATCAACGTGACGGCGATTCCTCACTTCACCGGCGACGCGAACCCCTACGGAGGCGGCGACCCGTACGCGGACCACCGCACCGCCGACTTCCCCTTCACCCAGTACGCCAACCTCGCCGACCGGCAGCTCGGCGCCGGGGTCATCGCCGCCAACGACGAGTTCTTCGCCCAGCGCGAGAACCTCCTGCTGCCGGGGCGCGCCGAGTTCGATCCCGAGCACTTCGGGCACAAGGGCAAGGTCATGGACGGCTGGGAGACGCGACGGCGCCGCGGCGCCTCGGCCGAGCACCCGTGGCCGACGGCCGAGGACCACGACTGGGCGCTCGTCCGGCTCGGCGCACCCGGTGTCGTACGTGGGGTGGTGGTCGACACGGCCCACTTCCGCGGCAACTACCCCCAGGCGGTGTCGGTCGAGGGCGCCTCGGTGCCCGGCTCCCCGTCGCCGGAGGAACTCCTCGCGGACGACGTGAAGTGGACGACGCTCGTACCGCGCACGGCGGTCGGCGGCCACGCCGCCAACGGCTTCGCCGTCGCCGTCGAGCAGCGCTTCACCCACCTCCGCGTCAATCAGCACCCCGACGGCGGCATCGCCCGACTGCGTGTCTACGGCGAGGTCGTGGCCGACCCGGAGTGGCTCTGCGCGCTCGGCACCTTCGACGTCCTCGCCCTGGAGAACGGCGGCCGGGTCGAGGACGCCTCCGACCTCTTCTACTCGCCCGCCACGAACACCATCCAGCCGGGACGCTCCCGCAAGATGGACGACGGCTGGGAGACCCGCCGCCGCCGCGACCAGGGCAACGACTGGATCCGCTACCGGCTGGTCGCCCAGTCCGAGATCCGCGCCCTGGAGATCGACACGGCGTACTTGAAGGGCAACAGTGCCGGCTGGGCGTCGGTGTCGGTGAAGGACGGCGACGACGGCGACTGGACGGAGGTCCTCCCCCGTACCCGCCTCCAGCCCGACACCAACCACCGCTTCGTCCTCGCCGCGCCCGTGACCGGGACGCACACGCGCGTGGACATCTTCCCCGACGGAGGCATCTCCCGCCTGCGTCTGTTCGGCTCCCTCACGGAGGAGGGCGCCACGGCCCTGACGGCCAGGTACCAGGAGCTCGGCGGCTAGCCGCGCTGCCGCGGGGGGCCCCGGCGGGCTGCGCTCAGGACTGGTCGTCGGCGGCGTCACGGGTGCGGCTGTCGCGCAGCTGCCGCCAGTGCGTGCGGTACAGCACGTAGTACAGGGCGACGACCACGGCACCCACCTGCAGACCCACGCCGAACTCCAGGAAGGAGTCCTCGCTCATCAGCCGGTTGGTGAGGTAGGCGAAGTTCATGCCGAAGAAGCCGGTCAGGAACGACAGCGGCAAGAAGATCATCGAGACGATCGTGAGTCTGTTGATCACGACGTTCTGCTGATCGGCGACGAGCGACGCGTAGCTGGCCGCGGCCCGCCGGGCCGCGTCCCGCAGCGCCTCGATCTCCACGAGGACCAGCTGCACGGTGTGCTCGTGCAGCCGGTTCATCGCCTGCCGCTCCTCGGAGAGGTGGTGCGCCGCCATCCTGTGGCGCACCAGGATCTCCTGGGCGACCGCGGCGTACGGCAGGAACGCGCGATGCAGACGGGCCGCACGCCGTCGCAGCTGGGCCAGCCGTTGGACATGCTCCGGCTGCCGCCGCTCGAACATCGCCTCCTCCAGGTCCTCGACCTCCAGATGGGCCTGCGTGACGGCCCGGCGAAAGGTCTCCAGGACCCCTTGCAGAAACAGGAACAGCGTCGTCACCGCGTCGGGGGGCAGGTCCTGAGGCACCTGGTCGAGGAAGGCCTCGATCAGTTCGACGGGCCCGTGATGCACCGTGATGAAGCGGCGCTGGTCGGCAAGGACATGGATAGGGGTGACGTCGTCTCCGCTGACCACCGGAACGACGCCGATGACAGTCCCGTCGTGGTACTCGGCCCGGACGTGTTCGTCCGCTCTGCCGAGCCACTCGCCGGCCGCGTCGTCCAGTCCGAGCCGACGGGAGAGCGGCTCTTCGCCGGGCGGGGGTTCGTCCCCCAGGTCGATGTCCACGATCACGAAGCCGGTCGTCGCCGCGAGACGCTCCCGGGCCTGTGCCAGACCGGTGCGAGCGACGACGCCCTCCGGCATCGACACCACCGAAACGATCATCGCCCCTCACCGTGGATGGCGTCGTGTGCGCAGTGCACCGTCCCTCGGCACACTACCGCCGAAGGCCCCGCGAGCAGCTGACCGCACACGGCGTCGTGTCGGGCTTCGTTAACTCCCGGAAAATTCATCGGACTTGGCGGGAGAAATCCTCTGCCTTGACATTGACATGCCAGGGTCTACGCGCGTCATCCTAAAGTCATGAGATTCCCCCCACGAATCACTCGTATCGGCGCCCTGGTCGCCTTCATGTCCGCGCTGCTCATCGGCGGCACCACCGTGGTCCCCGCCAACGCGGCGGCCACCGCCGTGGGCAGCATCTGCTACAGCAGGCTGCCGTCGCAGGCGTACGACACGCTGGACCTGATCGCGTCCGGCGGTCCCTTCCCGTACTCGCAGGACGGGGTCGTCTTCCAGAACCGGGAGGGTGTCCTGCCCTCCCAGTCCACCGGGTACTACCACGAGTACACCGTCATCACGCCGGGCTCCTCGACGCGTGGCGCCAAGCGCATCGTGACCGGCAAGAAGACGCAGGAGGACTACTACACCTCGGACCACTACGTCACGTTCAAGCTGATCAACTTCGGCTGCTGAGCCAAGGGTTGCGCGTACGACCGGTTCGACCGCTTCATCCGGTTCGACTGTTCTGACCGCTTTGCGGAAGATCCTCGCCCCGCGGTTCCCCCCACGTTCATGGGCCGCGGGGCGAGGTACGTCCGGACGAAAGTATGCGGCGCCGCTACTTTGGTCGACGATCGCCCCCGCGGGGGAGGTGCCCGCGCGGCGGGCCTCCTAGATTTGTCGACCGTGAGTGGTGACAATCCGGTGCCGACGGCACCCGTTCTGCCCGGGCGGCGCTGGCTGCTGCCGTCGGCCGTGGTCGCGGAGCTCGACCCCGAGCGGACGGGGCGGGGCGGACGGCCCCGGCGTACCGCGCGTGACTGGGTGGTCGACTTCGGCTGCTTCGTGCTGGCCGTCGTCATCGGGGCGATGGCCGCGCACACGCTGACCCGCGACCCGGACACCCCGCACGCCCTCGCCGTCGTCGACCAGTGGATCGGCGGACTCGCCTGCCTCGCCGTGTGGTCGCGCCGTCGGTGGCCGCTGGGGCTGGCCGTGGCGATGATCCCCGTCGGAGTGCTCTCGAACACCGCGGGTGGCGCGAGCATGGTCGCTCTCTTCACGCTCGCCGTGCACCGGCCCCTCAAGTACGTGGGCTGGGTCGCCGGTCTCCAGCTCGCCCTGCTTCCGGTCTACTTCTGGCTGCGCCCCGATCCCGATCTTTCCTACGCCGCCGCCATCGCCGTCACCGCGCTGCTGACCCTGTCGGTCGTCGGCTGGGGCATGTTCGTACGGTCCAAGCGGCAGCTCATGCTGAGTCTGCGGGACCGGGCACGGCGGGCCGAGACGGAGGCCGCGCTGCGGGCCGAGCAGGCGCAGCGGCTGGCGCGCGAGGCGATCGCGCGCGAGATGCACGATGTGCTCGCGCACCGGCTGACGCTGTTGAGCGTGCACGCGGGGGCGTTGGAGTTCCGTCCGGACGCGCCTCGCGAGGAGGTCGCGCGGGCCGCCGGGGTGATCCGGGAGAGTGCGCACGAGGCCCTGCAGGATCTGCGGGAGATCATCGGGGTGCTGCGGGCGGGTGACTCCGACGACGCGGGGCGGCCGCAGCCGACGCTCGGCGCGTTGGACGCGCTGGTCTGCGAATCGCGTGAGGCGGGGATGAAGGTGGCCCTCGATCTGCGGGTCGCCGATGCCGCGGCGGTGCCCGCCTCTGTCGGGCGGACCGTGTATCGCATCGCCCAGGAAGGGCTGACGAACGCTCGTAAGCACGCTCCGGGGGCCGAGGTCACGGTGGGCGTCTCGGGGGCCCCGGGCGACGGTGTGAGTGTGTCCGTGCGCAACCCCGCTCCTCCGGGGGAGGTGCCGCATGTGCCGGGTTCCGGGCAGGGGCTGATCGGGCTGACCGAGCGGGCCACTCTGGCCGGGGGGCGTCTGGAGCACGGGTCCGACGGGGGTGGGGGCTTCTTGGTGCGGGCGTGGCTGCCGTGGGGTGGGTGAGGGTGCGGGTGTGTCAGGGCTTGCGGGGGATTACTCGGTGGCCCGCGGTGCCGTACACCCAGCTTGCTGTTTCGTTGATGAAGTCCGTCGGGAAGCCGGTGCGGAAGGCCGTGGCCTCCTCCAGGTTCGTCAGTATGTGGTCGGGGAGGGCGAGTTGGGCCGCGCCCAGGTTGTCGGTGAGCTGGGTGACGTGGCGGGCGCCGATGATGGGGTGGACGGTGGGGGAGTGGGCCATGGTCCAGGCGATGGCCACCTGGGCGGGGGAGGCGCCGAGCTCGTCGGCCGCCGACTGGACCGCTTCGGCCACCGTCCGTTCGAGTTCCCCGATCGCCTCGGGGGAGAGGCGGGTCGCCGTGCCGGGGGCCACGCCGCCCGGACGTGTGTACTTGCCCGACAGGATGCCGTTGTGCAGCGGGCTCCACGCGGCCACCGACATGCCGAGGGTCTCCGCCATGGGGAGGAGCTCGCGCTCCGCGTCGCGGCTGAGCAGGCTGTAGGGCACCTGGAGTGCGGCGAAGGGGGACCAACCCCGCCACTCGGCAAGGGTGTTGGCCCGCGAGACCACCCAGGCGGGCGCGTCCGAGATACCCACGTACAGGACCTTGCCGGACCGTACGGCGTCGTCCAGGGCGCGCATGGTCTCCTCGACCGGTGTGTTCCGGTCCCAGATGTGCACCCAGTAGACGTCGATGTAGTCCGTGTCGAGGCGCCGCAGGCTCGTCTCCAGGGAGAGGGCCAGGTTCTTGCGGTGGTTCCCGGCGGCGTTCGGGTCGGTGCCGTCACGGGAGACGGTGTACTTGGTGGAGAGGACGAAACGGTCGCGTCGGCCTCTGAGTAACTCCCCCACGATCTCCTCGCTGGCGCCGCCGCGGTAGTTGACGGCCGTGTCCACCACGTTGCCGCCCGCCTCCGCGTACGTGTCGAGGATCCGCGCGCACTCCTCCTTCGGCGCTCCCACCCCGCCCTGCTCCCCGAACGTCATGGCACCGAGGAACAGCTCCGAGACGCGCAGGCCGGTCCTGCCCAAGAGCCGATAGCGCACTGAACTCCTCACTCCCGGGAGAGACCCCGTCGAGACTGTCGTGGCGGCCGACGGTAGTCGTTCGTCGCGGTCGAGGCGTGGGTAATGCCCCGGCGGGCACCTACGGTAGGCACCATGAACGCGATCCGGCTGCTTCTCGTCGACGACGATCCGCTGGTCAGGGCCGGCCTGTCCTTCATGATGGGCGGCGCCGACGACATCGAGATCGTCGGCGAGGCCGCGGACGGCGGCGAGGTCGAGGCGCTCGTCGACCGCACCCGCCCGGACGTCGTCCTGATGGACATCCGGATGCCGGTGATCGACGGACTCACGGCCACCGAACGGCTGCGGGGGCGCGAGGACGCGCCGCAGGTCGTGGTCCTCACCACGTTTCACGCCGACGACCAGGTGCTGCGGGCGCTGCGCGCGGGTGCCGCCGGGTTCGTCCTCAAGGACACGCCGCCTGTGCAGATCCTCGACGCGGTACGCCGGGTCGCGGCCGGTGATCCCGTGCTCTCGCCCGCCGTCACCCGCCAGTTGATGGAGCACGCGGCCGGTGGGGCGCCGGGTGGGCGGCGTACCGGCGCCCGGGACCGGATCGGCGCGCTCAACGACCGTGAACGCGAGGTCGCCGTGGCTGTCGGCCGGGGCTCCTCCAACGCCGAGATCGCCGCCGCGCTGTACATGAGCGTCGCCACCGTCAAGACCCATGTCTCACGCATCCTCGCCAAGCTCGGCCTCAACAACCGTGTGCAGATCGCCCTGTTGACGTACGACGCGGGACTTCTGGAGGGAGAGGACGGGCACTGAGCGTGGGGCCCGCACGTTGGAAGGACAACGGGAGGGGGACCATGATCGATCTGGGGGAGTACGGAGCGGGGTTCACGAGGGACCCGTATCCGGTGTACGCGGCGCTGCGCGAGCGCGGCCCCGTCCACTGGGTGCGGACACCGCAGCCGGGCGCGTACGAGGGCTGGCTCGTCGTCGGGTACGAGGAGGCGCGGGCCGCTCTCGCCGACCCGAGGCTCTCCAAGGACACGAGGAGAGGCGGGTGGAGTTCACTCGAAGAAGAGCTGATGGGCCGGTATGTGCTGATCGCCGACCCGCCGGAGCACACCCGGCTGCGCTCCCTCGTCACGGGCGCGTTCACCATGCGGCGGGTGGAGGCGCTGCGCCCGCGCGTCCAGCAGATCACCGACGAACTGCTGGACGAGATGGTGCCGAAGGGGGGCGCCGACCTCGTCGACTCGTTCGCCTATCCGCTGCCGATCACCGTCATCTGCGAGCTGCTGGGTGTCCCGGACATCGACCGGGTGGCGTTCCGCGCGATGTCGAACGAGATCGTGACGCCGACCGACGGGGATTCCGAGCTGGCGGCCGTGCGGCAGCTGGCCGCCTATCTCGATGAGCTCATCGAGGACAAGCGGTGCACGGCACCCGGCGACGACCTGCTCAGCGACCTCATCCGCACCCGGGCCGAGGACGGCGACCGGCTCTCCCGTGACGAGTTGCGCGGGATGGCGTTCATCCTGCTGGTCGCGGGCCACGAGACCACGGTCAACTTGATCACGAACGGTGTGCACGCCCTGCTCACCCACCCCGGCCAGCTCGCCGCGCTGCGGGCCGACATGACGCTGCTCGACGGCGCGGTGGAGGAGGTGCTGCGCTTCGAGGGACCGGTCGAGACGGCGACGTACCGCTATGCGGCGGAGCCATTGGAGATCGGTGGCAGGGCCATCGCGGCGGGTGACTCGGTGATGATCGGGCTCGACGCCGCGAACCGTGACGCGGCGCGCTGCCCGGATCCGGACCGCTTCGACATCCACCGCGCCCCGCAGGGCCATCTCTCCTTCGGGCACGGCATCCACTACTGCCTGGGTGCGCCGCTGGCCCGTCTCGAAGCCCGGGTCGCGCTGCGCTCCCTGCTGGCGAGATGCCCGGGTCTCGCGCTGGACGGGCCCCCTGGTGACTGGCTCCCGGGCATGCTGATGCGCGGTCTGCGCAGTCTGCCCGTGCGCTGGGTGAGTGGTGGTGCGTGGGGGTGAGTGAAGGGGTGACGGTGGTGCGGCGGCCTCGGGTGGGGAGCGGCACCGACGTGTCCGCTCAGTCCCGTCTGCCGGGGATCTCCGCCAGATACACCGGGCGTCTCTCCAGCCGCGACAGCTCGCAGGCCTCGGCGATGCGCAGTGCGTGCAGGGCCTCCTGCCCGTCGCAGGGGTTGGCGCGTTCGCCGCGCACGACGTCGACGAAGGCGGCGAGCTCGGCCTCGTAGGCGGGGCCGAAGCGCTCCAGGAAACCGGTCCACGGCTTGTCGGCGGCCGGCGGTCCGGCCGGTTCGGTGGAGGCGATCGGCGTACGGTCGTCCAGGCCGACGCCGATCTGGTCCAGCTCGCCGGCCAGCTCCATGCGCACGTCGTAGCCCGCGCCGTTCAGCCGGGTCGCGGTCGCCGTGGCGAGCGTGCCGTCGTCCAGGGTGAGGACGGCGGCGGCCGTGTCGATGTCATGTGCCTCACGGAACATCGAGGGCCCGGCGTCGGATCCCATCGCGTACACCTCGACGACCTCGCGGCCGGTGATCCAGCGCAGCATGTCGAAGTCATGGACGAGGCAGTCGCGGTACATGCCGCCGGAGATCGGGAGGTACGCGGCGGGGGGAGGCGACTGGTCGGAGGTCATCGCGCGGATCGTGTGCAGCCGTCCGAGCCGCCCCGAGCGCACCGCCTCGCGCGCGGTCGCGTAGCCCGTGTCGAAGCGGCGCTGGAAGCCCAGCTGCAGGACCGTGCCGGCCGCGTCGACCTCGGCGAGCGCGGACAGCGTGCCCGGCAGGTCGACGGCGATGGGCTTCTCGCAGAACACCGGGAGCCCCATGCGCGCTGCCCTACCGATCAGTTCGCCGTGCGCCGAGGTGGCCGCCGTGATCACCACGGCGTCCACACCCCAGGTGAAGATCTCGTCCACGCTGGGCGCGGCCGTGGCGCCCAACCGGTCCGCGACCGCATGTGCCCTCACCGAGTCCGCGTCCGTGACGATGAGGGAGCCGACCTCGCGGTGGCGGTTGAGAACGGTCGCGTGAAATGTGCCGATACGACCCGTTCCGATCAGTCCGATGCGCATGGGAACAAAGTGAGGGCGCACCAGGCACGCTGTCAATGCTTTGTCCGGACAATCGAACTACACAACTTCCCGTCAACATCTCGCGGAGCTACGCTCGGCCCGTGCCGAAACCAGATGAGGAACCGACCGTGTCGCTCCAGCTCAGCGTCGACCGCAGTAGTCCGGTCCCGCTGTACTTCCAGCTGTCCCAACAGCTGGAGGCGGCGATCGAGCACGGGACCCTGACCCCGGGCAGCCTTCTCGGCAACGAGATCGAGCTCGCGGGGCGGCTCGGGCTGTCCCGTCCCACGGTCCGCCAGGCCATCCAGTCCCTCGTCGACAAGGGTCTGCTGGTGCGCCGCCGCGGTGTCGGCACCCAGGTCGTGCACAGCCAGGTCAAGCGGCCCCTGGAGCTCAGCAGTCTGTACGACGACCTGGAGGCGGCCGGACAGCGTCCCGCGACCCGGGTGCTCGTCAACACCGTCGTACCGGCGTCCGCCGAGGTCGCGGCCGCTCTGGGCGTGGCCGAGGGCAGCGACGTGCACCGGGTGGAGCGGCTGCGGCTCGCCCACGGGGAGCCGATGGCGTACCTCTGCAACTATCTGCCCCCGGAGCTGCTGGAGCTGGACAGTGAGCAGATGGAGGCCACCGGTCTGTACCGGCTGATGCGGGCCGCGGGCATCACGCTGCACAGCGCCCGCCAGTCCGTCGGCGCCCGCGCGGCCACCGCGGAGGAGGGGGAGCGGCTCGGTGAGCCCGCGGGGGCGCCGCTGCTCACCATGCAGCGCACCACCTTCGACGACACCGGACGCGCGGTGGAGTTCGGCAGCCACATGTACCGTGCCTCGCGCTACTCCTTCGAATTCCAGCTCCTCGTACGGCCGTGAAGCGGTCGTGAAGGGGTGGTGAATCGGCTTCGGCGAGGCCGAATTTGAATCGTAAGAATGTTCTAAAAAGTCCATTGACTGGTGTGCGGGCGCAAAGCTAGAACTCCCCTCAGCCGCAAAGGTGCGGCGGAAAAGAGGGTGTTCCGACCATGCGTACAGCCCGAACGGCAGCGGCGGTGATCGCCGTGATCGCGCTCGCGGCCGGCTGCAGCAACTCCGGTGGCAAGGACTCCGAGAACAAGGCGAGCGCCGGCGGGAGCGGCGGCAAGGCCGCGAGTACGCCCCGTCTGAAGATCGCGATGGTGACGCACTCCGGCGAGGGCGACACCTTCTGGGACATCGTGCAGAGCGGCGCCAAGCAGGCGGCGAGCAAGGACAACGTCGACTTCCTGTACTCGAACGACAAGGAAGCGGGCGGGCAGGCCCAGCTCGTCCAGGCCGCCATCGACAAGAAGGTCGACGGGATCGTCGTCACCCTGGCCAAGCCCGATGCCATGAAGGACGTCCTCGCCAAGGCCGAGCAGGCGGGCATCCCGGTCGTCACGATCAACTCCGGTGCCGAGTTCTCCAAGCGGTTCGGGGCCCTCGCGCACTTCGGCCAGGACGAGTCGGTCGCCGGTGAGGCCGTCGGCGAGGAGCTGAACAACCGGGGCCTGAAGAAGGCCGTCTGCGTCATCCACGAGCAGGGCAACGTCTCGCTGGAGCAGCGCTGCGCGGGTGTGAAGAAGACCTTCAAGGGCACGCTCGAGAACCTCAACGTCGACGGCACCAACGCCCCCGCCACCCAGTCCTCCATCGAGGCGAAGCTCCAGGCCACCAAGGGCATCGACGCCCTCGTCACCCTGGGCGCCCCGATCGCCGCCGTCGCGGTGAAGGCCAAGGCCGACGCCGGCAGCAAGGCGGAGATAGACACCTTCGACCTGAACGCCGAGGTGGTCAAGCGCCTCCAGGCCAAGGAGGTCGGCTTCGCGGTCGACCAGCAGCCCTACCTCCAGGGGTACGAGGCCATCGACATGCTGTGGCTCTACAAGACCAACGGCGACATCCTCGGCGGCGGCAAAACGGTCCTGACCGGCCCGGCCATCATCACCGAGAAGGACGCCTCGACCCTCGAGAAGTACACCGCGCGCGGGACCCGCTGATGGGGTGCACGATCCCAGTGTTCGATACTTGGGCGTTTGGGGCCGGCGAGATGTCGGCCCCCGGGGCCTGCGGAACGGCCCGCCGGGCCGCTTCGCGGGCCCCGGCGCACCAAAGAACACAGCAAGAAGGGCACGGCCTCGTGGCACGGACTCGGACCTGGGTAAGCATCGCGCTCGCAGGGGCGCTGGGGGTGTCCCTCGCGGGATGCAGCAGCACCGGCGGGAAGCGGGCCGAGGATGCCCGTAAGGCGGCGGCGGCCCAGGGCAGGGCCGCGGTGAACACGCCCAAGTGGACCTTCGCGATGATCACCCATTCGGGCGATGGCGACACGTTCTGGGACATCGTGCAGAACGGCGCCAAGCAGGCCGCGGTCAAGGACAACATCAACTTCCTGTACTCGCACAACGCCGAGGCGCAGCAGCAGGCGCAGCTCGTCGACGCAGCCGTGGACAAGCAGGTCGACGGCATCATCGTCACGCTGGCCAAGCCGGACGCGATGAAGGCGGCCGTCGCGCGCGCCGAGAAGGCCGGCATTCCCGTGATCACGGTGAACTCCGGCTCCGAGCAGTCCAAGGCGTTCGGCGCGCTCGCCCACATCGGGCAGGACGAGACGATCGCCGGTGAGGCGGTCGGCGAGGAGCTGAACAAGCGGGGCCGCAAGAAGGCCCTGTGCATCCTGCACGAGCAGGGCAACGTCGGCCACGAGCAGCGCTGTGCGGGTGTGAAGAACACCTTCCACGGCACCGTGCAGAACCTCTACGTCCAGGGCACCAGCATGCCCGACGTGCAGTCCTCCATCGGCGCCAAGCTGCAGGCCGACAAGTCCATCGACACGGTCGTCACGCTCGGCGCCCCGTACGCGGACACCGCGGTGAAGGCGAAGGCCGACGCGGGCAGCAAGGCGGAGATCGACACCTTCGACCTGAACGCGAAGGTGGCCGCGGAGCTCAAGGACGGCACACTCGGCTTCGCGGTCGACCAGCAGCCCTACCTCCAGGGGTACGAGGCCGTGGACCTGCTGTGGCTCTACAAGTACAACGCCGATGTCCTCGGCGGCGGCAAGCCGGTCCTCACCGGCCCGCAGATCATCACCAAGGATCAGGCCGCCGCGCTCGAGGAGTACACCAAGCGGGGGACCCGATGAGCGCCACTGCGCCTGCACCCGCGCCGTCGCCCGACACCAAGGCCGACGAGCGCCTCCTGAAGACCTCGCCCCTGCGCAGACTCATGGGCCGGCCCGAGCTCGGCTCCGTGGTCGGCGCGATCGCGGTCTTCCTCTTCTTCGCGATCTTCGCCGACAGCTTCGTACGGGCCGCGAGTCTCAGCACGGTGCTGTACGCCTCCTCGACGATCGGCATCATGGCCGTACCGGTCGCGCTGCTGATGATCGGCGGCGAGTTCGACCTCTCCGCGGGCGTCATGGTGACCAGCTCCGCGCTGATCTCCTCGATGTTCAGCTACCAGATGACCGCGAACGTCTGGGTCGGCGTCCTCGTGTCGCTGGTCGTCACGCTGGCGATCGGCGTCTTCAACGGCGTCATGCTGACCCGCACGGACCCGCCGAGCTTCATCATCACGCTCGGCACCTTCCTGATGCTGACCGGCATGAACCTCGGCTTCACCAAGCTGATCAGCGGCACGGTGTCCACGAAGTCGATCTCCGACATGCAGGGCTTCTCCTCGGCCAGGGACGTCTTCGCCTCGACGCTCACCATCGGCGGCGTCGACTTCAAGATCACCATCCTGTGGTGGCTGGCCCTGGTCGTCGTCGCCACCTGGATCCTGCTGCGCACCCGCTTCGGCAACTGGATCTACGCCGTCGGCGGTGGCGAGGACGCGGCCCGCGCGGTCGGCGTACCGGTCAACAAGACGAAGATCGGCCTCTACATGGGTGTCGCCTTCGGCGCCTGGATCTCCGGGCAGCACCTGCTGTTCTCGTTCGACGTCGTGCAGTCCGGCGAGGGCGTCGGCAACGAGCTGATCTACATCATCGCGGCCGTCATCGGCGGCTGTCTGATCACCGGCGGCTACGGCTCCGCGGTCGGCGCGGCGGTCGGCGCGCTGATCTTCGGCATGGTGAGCAAGGGCATCGTGTTCGCCGAGTGGAACCCGGACTGGTTCAAGTTCTTCCTGGGAGTGATGCTGCTCCTGGCGACCCTGCTCAACCACTGGGTCCGCAAGCGCGCGGAGGCGACGGCATGACGACGGACGGCGACGGCATGACGACGGACGCGGGAAAGACGACCGGCGCGGCCGCCACGGAACGCACAGCGCTCGTCGAACTCGACGACGTCAGCAAGTACTACGGCAACATCCGCGCCCTCGAGGGCGTCTCGCTGGTGGTGCACGCGGGCGAGATCTCGTGCGTGCTCGGCGACAACGGCGCGGGCAAGTCCACGCTGATCAAGATCATCGCGGGCCTGCACCAGCACGACGCGGGCACCCTGAGCATCGAGGGCGAGGAGACCCGGCTCACCTCCCCGCGCGAGGCCCTGGACCGGGGCATCGCCACCGTCTACCAGGACCTCGCCGTGGTCCCGCTGATGCCGGTGTGGCGGAACTTCTTCCTCGGCTCCGAGCTGTCGACGGGCACCGGTCCCTTCAAGCGCATGGACGTCGACCGCATGCGCAGGACCACCCACGCGGAGCTGCTGCGCATGGGCATCGACCTGCGTGACGTCGACCAGCCCATCGGCACCCTCTCCGGCGGTGAGCGCCAGTGCGTGGCGATCGCCCGCGCCGTCCACTTCGGCGCCAAGGTCCTCGTCCTCGACGAGCCCACCGCCGCGCTCGGTGTGAAACAGTCCGGAGTGGTCCTCAAGTACGTGGCCGCCGCGCGGGACGCCGGCCTCGGCGTGGTCCTCATCACGCACAACCCACACCACGCGTACCTGGTGGGCGACCGTTTCGTCCTCCTGAAGCGCGGCGCCATGTTCGGCAGTCACACCCGCGACGAGATCACCCTCGACGAGCTGACCCGCCAGATGGCGGGCGGCAGCGAGCTGGACGACCTCCGGCACGAGCTGGAGCGGAGCGCCTCTTAAGGGGCGCGGGGAACTGTGCAACCCGTCACACACGTCCCGCGGCTCACAGACGGCCCAAGGCTCTCCAGGGCGCTCCGGCGGAGCGTCCTGGAGCGCTCAGGGGGGACTCCGCCATGCGCCCCCCTGGCGCGGTGAGGCAGAATCGGCCCGATGAGCACCTACCGCGACCTCGCACACCGCGGCTCCGCGCGGGCCACTGTCCTGCGGACCGTAGGGACGCGTGAGCGCCGTTCCCACCTGACGGCTCCCCGCGTCCCCACCGTCGGTATCGACATCGGCGGCACGAAGGTGATGGCGGGCGTCGTCGACGCCGACGGCAACATCCTGGAGAAGCTCCGCGCCGAGACGCCGGACAAGTCCAAGAGCCCCAAGGTCGTCGAGGACACCATCGTGGAGCTGGTCCTGGACCTCTCGGACCGGCACGACGTGCACGCCGTGGGCATCGGTGCGGCCGGCTGGGTCGACGCCGAGCGCAACCGCGTCCTCTTCGCCCCCCACCTGTCCTGGCGCAACGAGCCGCTGCGCGACCGCCTCGCCGGGCGGCTCGCCGTCCCGGTCCTGGTCGACAACGACGCCAACGCCGCCGCCTGGGCGGAGTGGCGGTTCGGCGCGGGGCGTGGCGAGGACAACCTCGTCATGATCACGCTCGGCACCGGCATCGGCGGCGCGCTGCTGGAGGACGGCCAGGTCAAGCGCGGCAAGTTCGGCGTCGCGGGCGAGTTCGGTCACATGCAGGTGGTCCCCGGCGGTCACCGCTGCCCGTGCGGCAACCGCGGCTGCTGGGAGCAGTACAGCTCGGGCAACGCGCTGGTCCGCGAGGCCCGCGAACTCGCCGCCGCGGACTCCCCGGTCGCGTACGGGATCATCGAGCACGTCAAGGGCAACATCGGCGACATCACCGGCCCGATGATCACCGAGCTCGCCCGCGAGGGCGACGCCATGTGCATCGAGCTGCTCCAGGACATCGGCCAGTGGCTCGGCGTCGGCATCGCCAATCTGGCGGCGGCCCTGGACCCCTCCTGCTTCGTCATCGGCGGCGGCGTCAGCGCGGCCGACGACCTCCTCATCGGCCCCGCGCGCGACGCCTTCCGCCGCCACCTGACCGGCCGCGGCTACCGTCCCGAGGCCCGTATCGCCCGCGCCCAGCTCGGCCCCGAGGCCGGCATGGTCGGCGCCGCCGACCTCGCCCGCCTCGTCGCCCGCCGCTTCCGCCGCGCCAAGCGCCGCCGTGTGGAGCGCTACGAGCGGTACGAGCGCTACTCCGAGTCGCGCCGTACGACCCAGGGGACGCTGTGACGGCCTCGCTGCCGCGCCAGGCCTCACCTCCGGACGAGCCCCGGCGCCCGCCGGAGGACCCGCGCCACAAGTTCCGACGCCGCGCCCTGACGCTGCTGATCATCGTGCTGCTCATCGGCGTCCCGGCCGGCTACCTGGTGATCTCCGCCAACCAGAGCCGCGACAGCGGCAAGCAGAAGGAGGAGAAGTACTCGGCGACCGGCCTCACCGTGGGCTGGCCCTCGCGCGTCCAGCGCCGCCTCTACCAGGTGCCGATCCCGTTGAACGGCGTCGCCGTCGCCTACTACGAGACGAACAACTGGAAGACCAGCCGTCTCTACGTGCAGTTCGCCACCAACGGCGTGGGGCTGGAGCAGTTCCTCGCGGAGGTCGGCACCAGCCGGGATACCCTGCGCAAGAACGACATCACCATCGGTACCCGTGACCAGAAGGTCGTCGGCTGGGACTTCACGGGCCCCGGCTCGTGGTGGGGCCTGGTCCACGAACAGAAGGACCCGGCGCCCACCCAGGACATCGTCGTGAACTGGCCGAAGCCCGGGCGCGCCATGGTCTACGTCGTCTCCCGCACGATCCCCTGAGCCGCCCCGGCCCCGCGCCGGAGCCACCGTCGGGACCGATTGTCAGAGCCCGCCCGTAGAGTCGAAGACAACTGATGCGACCGAGGGGCGGGAGGTGACCGGACGTATGGGCGACGAGGCCGTGAAGAGCGTTACGGCTGTGCCGGTGCGGCTTGCCGCCGTCTTCCTGCCCGCACCCGTGCCCCGCCAGGGGCGCGTCGCCTTCTGGGACCCGGACGGCGGGCCGCTGCCCTCCGGCGACGGCGCCGGGAGCGTCCCGCCCGCCGAGAACACGTCGTCCGCCGAGCCGACCGAGCTGACGGTGGTACGACCGCACGGCTCGGGAGCCCGCCGCGGCACCGTCCCCGCGCTGACCCTGCCGATCGCCGAGGCCCTTCCGCTGCTCGCCGGCGCCCGCCACGACCGCGCCGCGCATCCGGCCACGACCTGCTGGGGTGCGGTCGCGCTGCACGCACTGCGGCTCGTCGCGCGGGGCCGACTGCTGCCCGGGCTCACCCCCGAGGGCCACGACGCCTGGCGCGCGGGCCCACTGGACCCGGACGACATCGCCCACCTGCGGGCCGTGGCCGCCGCTCTCCCGTACGAAGGGCATGCCGTCCCGCTCCCCGGCAAGGGCCCCCTCCGGCTGCCCGACCCGGAAGCGCTGATGCGCTCCTTCCTGGACGCGGTCGCCGACATCCTGCCGCGCACCCCCGCCGCTCCCCACACCTCAGGCAAACCCTTCGCGGCCGGAGAGCCACAGCGGCTGCCCGGAGCCCACGACTGGGCCGCCGAGGTCGCCGCGGGCATGGACGCGGGCGTACGGATCTCGCTCCGCCTGGACCTGTCGGCGTACCAGCTCTTCGACGACGGCGAGGGCGCGCACCGCGCGGGCGCCGCCGTCGTCCAGGTGCACAGCCTCGCCGACCCCACTCTCGTCGTCGACGCCGCGGGCCTGTGGGCGGGCGACGCCGACACGGCCTTCGGCCCCCGCGCGCGCGTGGACGCGGCGCTCGCCGTGCGCCGCGCCGCCCGCGTCTGGCCGCCTTTGGACCGCCTGTCCGAACAGGACGTGCCCGACGTCCTCGCACTCTCCGAAGAGGAGCTCTCCGACCTGCTCGGCATCGCCGCGACCCGCCTCGGCGCGGCCGGCGTCGCCGTCCACTGGCCTCGCGACCTCGCCCACGACCTCAGCGCCGCCGCGGTGGTGCGCCCCGCGCCCGGCTCGGCCACGGACGGCACCGGATTCTTCGAGAGCGAGGAACTGCTCCAGTTCCGCTGGCAGCTGGCCCTCGGCGGCGACCCGCTCACCGAGGCCGAGATGGACGCCCTCGCCGAGGCCCACCGCCCGGTCGTGCGGCTGCGCGACCAGTGGGTCCTCGTCGACCCCGCCCTCGTCCGCAAGGCCCGCAAGCGCGAGCTGGGCCTGCTCGACCCGGTCGACGCCCTGTCCGTGGCGCTCACCGGCACCGCGGAGGTCGACGGCGAGACGGTCGAGGCGGTGCCGGTCGGCGCCCTCGCCACGCTGCGCGACCGTCTGACGGCCGGCATCACCCCGGTGGAGCCGCCCCCGGGTCTCCAGGCCCGGCTTCGGGACTACCAGCTGCGGGGCCTCGCCTGGCTCGACCTCATGACCTCGCTCGGCCTCGGTGGCTGCCTCGCCGACGACATGGGCCTCGGCAAGACCATCACCGTCATCGCCCTGCACCTGCGCCGGGAGCGCGGCGAACCCACCCTGGTCGTCTGCCCGGCATCGCTCATGGGCAACTGGCAGCGGGAGATCAACCGCTTCGCGCCCGGCGTCCCCGTCCGCCGCTTCCACGGCCCCGACCGCACCCTGGAGGACCTCGACGGCGGTTTCGTCCTCACCACCTACGGCACGATGCGCTCGGCCGCGCCCCGGCTCGCCCAGCAGACGTGGGGCATGGTCGTCGCCGACGAGGCCCAGCACGTCAAGAACCCCTACTCGGCGACGGCGAAGGCCCTACGGACGATCCCGTCCCCCGCGCGCGTGGCCCTCACCGGCACCCCCGTGGAGAACAACCTCTCCGAGCTGTGGGCCCTGCTGGACTGGACGACGCCCGGCCTGCTCGGACCCCTCAAGTCCTTCCGCGCCCGCCACGCGCGCGCCGTGGAGAACGGCGAGGACGAGGAGGCGATCGCCCGCCTGGCCCGGCTGATCCGCCCCTTCCTGCTCCGTCGCAAGAAGTCCGATCCCGGGATCGTTCCCGAGCTCCCGCCCAAGACGGAGACGGACCACCCGGTCCCCCTGACCCGCGAGCAGGCCTCCCTCTACGAGGCCGTGGTCCGCGAGTCGATGCTCGCCATCGAGACGACCGAGGGCATCGCCCGCCGGGGCCTGGTCCTGAAGCTCCTCACCTCCCTCAAGCAGATCTGCAACCACCCGGCGCTGTTCCTGAAGGAGGACGCCCGGGCGGCCGCCCTCGGACCCTCCGCCCGCTCCGGCAAGCTCGCCCTGCTCGACGAGCTGCTGGACACACTGCTCGCCGAGGACGGCTCGGCGCTGGTCTTCACCCAGTACGTGGGGATGGCCCGGCTGATCACCGCCCACCTGGCCGCGCGCGCCGTCCCGGTGGAGCTCCTGCACGGCGGCACCCCGGTCGCCGAACGCGAGCACATGGTGGACCGCTTCCAGAGCGGGGCCACCCCGATCCTGGTGCTGTCCCTCAAGGCCGCGGGCACCGGCCTGAACCTCACCCGGGCGGGCCACGTCGTCCACTTCGACCGCTGGTGGAACCCGGCCGTCGAGGAACAGGCCACCGACCGCGCCTACCGCATCGGCCAGACCCAGCCCGTCCAGGTCCACCGCCTCATCACCGAGGGCACGGTCGAGGACCGCATCGCCGAGATGCTCGAAGCGAAGCGGGCGCTCGCCGACGCCATCCTGGGCTCCGGAGAGGCCTCCCTGACCGAACTGACCGACCGCGAGCTGTCGGACCTGGTGTCACTGCGGAGGTCGTCGTGAGCGGCGCCGAGGAGGAGACACCACCGGTGACCGGGGGCGTGGACGTGCCGGACGCCGAGTCGTCTGCTCCCGCGGCCGGGCCGCGCCCCGCCGACGTGGCGCGTCGCGCGCTGCGGGCCGCGCGGGAGCGCGACACCCGGGGTGCGGCGGCAGGGGACGAGCCGGGTTCGCGGTCCGACGGCGTGACCTCCCCGGCGGCCCGACCGGGTGACGCGGCCAGGCAGGCCCTGCGCCGGGCGGCCACGAGGGGGAGCGATCCGCATCCGGACCCGAGCGCGGGTGCGGATGCGGGTGCCGACACCGTCCCGGATCCGGAGACCGAGGCAGGCGCCCAACCCGGCCCGGTACGGCCTTCCGCCCGTGCGGAGACGGCGGACGCCCCGTCCGCCGACGTGCCCGTAGCCGGCACGCGTCCTGGTGACATCGCCCGCGAGGCACTGCGCGCGGCGCGCACGGAAGCCCGACAGGCGCGGACGGCGGCGGAAACCAAGGCAGCCGGAGGCACGCACCGGTCGGCAGACCGTGCGGCGGCCGGTGCGCGGGCCCGGCGCGACCGACGGGACCACGACCGGGGAGGCCGGGTCCGGGACGTACGAGAGGTGCTCGCGGAGGCCTTCGAGCTGCCCGGCGCCGCAGCGCCCCGCGACACAACCGCCACCGGCCGTCCGGCGCACCCCGACACGGACACCACGACAGACGCAGAGACCAACACCAACACCGACATCGGCACCAACACCGACATCGGCACCAGCACCGAGACCGCCCCCGACGCCAACAGCGGCACCAAGACCGAGGCCAAGACCGACGCCGAAACAGACGCCGAAACAGATGCCGAGAAGGGACACCGCAGGTCGGTGCGCCCGGCGCGGCCGATGCTCCCGACGCAGCCCCGGCTCGGCGAGCCGAGCATGCTCTCGTTGACCGCCGCCGCGCCGCGCTCCATGGCGTCCCCGCGCCGCGACGGCGAGCTGCGCCGCACGTTCGAAGCGCTCCCCGCCCGTACCTCGCGCGCGGACACCTTCGCGGAGACCTGGTGGGGCAACGCCTGGGTGAGCGCCCTCGAAGAGGGGGCCCTGGACGCGGCGCGGCTGGCGCGCGGACGGGCGTACGCCGACCAGGGGCACGTCGACGCCATCACCGTCACACCGGGACTCGTGCTGGCCTATGTCCACGGGAGCCGCCCGCGGCCATACCGCGTCCAGGTCCGACTGCGGACGCTGGACGACGGCGACTGGGACCGTTTCCTCGACGCGGCGGCCGAGCGCCCCGGGCACATCGCGGCGCTCCTCGACAAGGAGATGCCCAAGTCGCTCGCGGACTGCGGAGCCGACCTGCTCCCCGGCCCCGGCGACCTCGCGCCCCAGTGCAGCTGCCCCGACTACGGCCACCCCTGCAAACACGCCGCCGCCCTCTGCTACCAGACGGCACGTCTGTTCGACGAGGACCCCTTCGTACTGCTTCTGCTGCGCGGCAGGGGCGAGCGCGAGCTGCTGGACGCGCTGTCCCGCCGCAACGCCACCCGCGCGGCCCGCGCCGCCCAGGAACAGCAGGCGGCGCCGCTGCCCGGTGTACGGGCCCGTGACGCCCTCGCGCGCCGGTCGCTGCCGCCCCTCCCGGCGCCGCTGCCCGCCCCCGGGCATCCCGAGCAGCCGCCGACCTACCCGGGCGCGCCGGGCGACCCCGACCCGTTCGCGCTGGACCAGCTCGCCACGGACGCGGCCGCCCGCGCGCACGCGCTGCTCACCACGGGCCGCGACCCGGTCGCCGAGCTGACGCTGTGGCAGGACGCGGTCCGGCTCGCCGCCGCCCGCCCCGGTTCCGGCCTCACCGCCGCGACCCGCGCCCTCTACTCCTCACTGGCCTCCGCCGCCGACCGTACCCCCGCCGACCTGGCACGCGCGGTCGCCGCCTGGCGGCAGGGCGGGCTCGAGGGCCTCACCGTCCTCGAAGAGCCCTGGGACCCGCCCGCGGGCCGTTTCGACCGCGCCCGCCCCCTCCTCCTCGCCGCCGACCTCCCCGCCTTCCGCCCCTGGCGCAACCACCTCACCCACCCCCGCGGCCACGCCCAGCTCCGCCTGGGCCACGACGGTCTCTGGTACGCCTACGAATCGGAACCGGGCCACGAGGACTGGTGGCCCCGGGGCACCCCCGACCTCGACCCGGTCGGCGCCCTGACCGGCCTCGGCGCACCGGACGAACTCTGACCCGACCGCCCGCGCCGACCGAGTCACGCGGCATCCCACCGTCCGCCTCCCACAGTCCGTGGGCCCCGGTGACGGTCGTCATGGCATGGATCGTCGCGCCGGGCAGAGTGACCGATGCGGTCCACATACGAGATCGCATCCGGGATGTTGCGCAGCTCATGCTCGGGTGGGTGTCCGCACCTCGTGGAAAGCGCTCCGGATGCATGACCGCAAACCTGCACATAACGTCGGATTCGCAAACGAGTTGTTGAAAGCGGGCATCTGCCGACGGTGTGCAGGGGCCTGTTCGGCATGGGAGGTCCGTCAGTGATGAGACTCGCCACGGCGGGCCGCCGCGACCGGACCAGGCCGCTGCTGGTGCGGCGGTGGCGGCAGGCAGCGGAACGGCATTTGACGCCGCTGCAGCGGTCGCTGCTGATCACATGGATCTCGTTCGGGGTGACCTTCGGCACCGTACGGGTCATCACGCACGGCATTCGCGGCGGGTGGCTGCCCTGGGGAAACATCTCCGCAGGCGGCGAGCATCTGCACCACTACAACTTCGGCATCGCTACGCTCGCCGGGCTCGGCCTGATCGCCGTCCGGGGTGACGAGCGGGCGATCGGACATCCCGTCGTGGCGGCCGCCTACGGATGCGGCACCGCGCTGATCTGCGACGAGTTCGCGCTGCTGCTGGATCTGCAGGACGTCTACTGGGCCAGCGAGGGTCGCATCAGTGTCGACGTCTCCTTCGGCGTGCTGTCCGTGCTGGGCGCATATCTGACAGCGAGGCCGTTCTGGCACGAGGTCGGCCGGATCACCCGCACAGCGGCCGCCAGCGGCGTCCGCGCAGTCGCTTGAGGCCAGGCCCGGCGGCCGCTCAAGGCCCCCCGCCACCGCGTGGGGATCAGCGCTCAGACACAGCCCAAGCACCCAGCCCAGCGCGTCACGTGTGCCGTGAGACCAGTGGGCGCCCGATCACCCGGGGAGGAAGACATGAGCCGGGCCAAGCGCAGGACCCGTGGTACCCGCAACATAGAGACCTCGGGACAAGGCGGTGCCGCCGGCCGCCGGCAACGAGACCCCCAGGACGTGCCCCGCCGCACCGGGCGACCACCGGCAGACGCCGCCAGGGACGGTGCACCTGTGTCCGCTGCTCAGCAGCCGGCGCAGCCCCGCGAGAACGACGCGCAGGACCGCTCCCAGACGGATCCGGCGCCCGTGACCGCAGTGGCCGACGGCCCGCCCCTGCACCGGGATGAACAGCCGCTGCCGGCCGCCGGCCGCCCCTGCGACCCGGCGGCGCCGGTGCCACGGGCGGCGTGCTGCGGACCTGGCCGGCAGATGGCACGGCTGCGCATGACCCAAGCTGATCCCTGGTCGGTCATGGCAACGAGCTTTCTGGTCCTGGTAAGTCTCGGAGCGTGTGTGGTCGTCACCATGGCCGTCATATGGAGCACGTTGAGCGCGATAGACCCGCAACCGTGGCCGTCCCTGAGACGGGGACTGACCATCACCACCGCCGTCGTCGTGCTGGAAGTCATCCTGGGCACGGCCCTGGCAACCCTGAGCGCCTACCTCTACAACATGTCCTCGCAATACCTCGGCGGCGTCCAGCTGACACTGGCCGACGATGTCACCGAACCGGCACAGACCGGTGCCGCGGCCCTGCTGTTGGACCAACTCCGCGCTCGCGTCCGACAGCGTCTGCGTACACGCCTGGGATCCACGAACGCCACCAGCGGTGCCGAAGCCGCCGACACGGTCGGCCCCCGCGGTCGCGCACCGGGACGTCTCCGCGTGCTGAGCGCGGTGCTGCTCGAGGCCATCAGTTCAGCACGCCGCCTGTGGCGGAACCGAAACTCACGCGCAAGCGGCGACCTCAACAAGCCCGCAGAGACCGACGAAACCAGCTGACCTGCTGAAACACGGGTCACGCCATGTCACGGGTCACGCCGTGCCACGGGTCACGCCATTTCAAGGTCCCGCTCCCTGCCTGCGGTGACGATCGCGCCGGTAGACCTTTGATCTCCCCATAAGTGTCCGTACAGGGGGGTCGCCCGAACGGCCTAACGCCCCCGAGTTCAGCGTGCGGCGTTCCCCCATTCGGTCCACGCTGAGCCTGTACCTGTTGCAGCCGCACCGTACCCGTGATCACCGACTTCGTCGGGAGGCACCGTGGTCGTGATAGCTCTGCTCGTGCCGGAGATGCTCCTGCTGCTGATGTTCATGCTGGACGCCATGGAGAACCTTCTGTTCCCTCCATCGTCGGCGCCACCTCCGGAGGAAGATACGCCGGACCAGCCGACATCGAATGAGCATTCCTCCGGCTGACGAGGTCCGGGATAGGGGCTGTCGTGACGGGCATAGCGTGCCGTGATGTCGTAGGGCGAGACGACCGCCGAGGAAGAGGGCGGCAGCCCGCCGTGGTCGGCGGTGCGCCAGCATAGGCGGCCCGCCGCGTCGCGGTAGTAGTTCTGCACGACGATCTGCCGCAGGGCCCCGGCCTGCGGGCCGTTCCGGTGGAGGCGTTCCAGCACCCGGCAGGCGTCGTCACCGGCGGCGCGGATCCGGGTCTTGGGCCGGGTGGGGTTCTTGCCCAGGCGGACCGGACGGCCATAGAGGCGCCCCGGTCCTCGTCGACCAGGCCGCCCAGCAGATGCCCGGCGGCGCGGGCCACTTCTTCCAGCGTGGCACGGACCGCCTCAGTGACCAGTTCCAGCCGCGTCAGGTCGCGCACCGCGGCCAGAACAAGGGTGGAGTCGGTCCACTGCGTAGTGCGCTCGCGTGCGAGGCCGCCTCCTTGAGGCCGACCTCAACGAGGCGGGAGAGCGCCAGATTGAGAAGACGGTCGGGGCACTCGTCCCGCGCGAGGCGCTCGCGGAAGTCGGCCAACACGCTGTGGCGGAAGCCCGGATCGTCCAGCTCCATGGACAGGCCGTACTCGAAGTCGATGCGGCAACGGACAGCTTCGGCTGCCTGCCGGTCGGACAGGCCGAGCAGGAACTGCACAGACGGTGGCGAGCTGAGCGGGTGAGAGGCCGGGGCGCCCGTCGCGCGGGTACCAGTCAGCGAAGTCCTCGTCACGCCAGAGCCCGTCGAGGTGGTCTCTCACCCACATCGCCGTCGTACCGCCCGGGTTGCTCGCCTGCGCGATCTGCGCAGTCAGAGACGAGACGTGCTCACCGGAGCGGGGACGTACGGACAACGAACACCTCGACAACTGCATCGACCTTCGGAACAGCCCCGGGCATGCCGGTCGATCATGCTGCCGCACCGAGAAACTCCAAGATTCCCGACAGAGTCAAGCCGAGCTGGAGCCTGTCAGTCGTGCGGCCGCGCGCAGTTGGTCGCCAAGCCGCTGCTTGAATTTGGCAAGTTGAGCCGTATGAGCCTCAATGTATTGACGGTCGTAGGCGATCTCAACGGCTACGGCAACGCCGACCAAGTTGGTAGACAGCTTGCACTCCACATCAGCTGTGGCAGTTGCGATTTCCTCTGATGTGTGAGCGGTGTGTCGAGGGGGTGACCCAGCCGCAGATGCTCTCCACTTCGGACTGCTGTATGCCGCCCAAGGGTTGGGGTACATGAACCCTTTGCCTTTCATGCAGGCCGCCCAGCGTGCATTGACCACCTTCATGTGTGGATGATCCGAGGGAATCTTGGGGCCTCCCTCCGGAAGCGCTTCGGCGGCAGGTATCGGAGGTGGGCCTCCGATAGCGTCGATGCCCTGCTGACGGCATCCGCCGACGGGGACCTTCTTGTCCTTGAACGTGGCCACAGTGGTTCCGGAGGCGCTCTGTCCGCGGAGCACACCCATCTCCGTCATGGTGTAGGGCACTTCGTTGGACGTGCCGTCAGGACTGCCGAGCTGCGTGTCGTATCCCTTGCTGCGGGCCGTGGAAAGGTCGAAGAAACCGTACAGGGCAGTGCGTACCTTGTTCTGCCGGGCGAAGTCGGCGAACCCCTCCATGATCGGCGGGTGATACGGCAGTCCATAGCTGTGCATACAATGCGCCGACGCCACGTCAGTGGCCTTCTGCAACGCCAGGATCTGGGCCGAGGTGGGTATGTAGGAATCGATCGGCAAACTGATGGCGTCGACCGAGGTTATCTCCGGGATCGGCCCCAGTGCCGGCGCAGGGGACCGGGGTGTCTGGCTTGAGCACCCGGCAGTCAGCAGCAGTGCTACGAGCCCGACAGCTGCTCTACCCGTGTTTCTCATCTTGGCTCATCTCAGCAGGTCCCGTAACACAGCACGTCGTGGACACCGCTGCCGGCGGTCGCCAGAGGCTCCCGCCGGCAGCGATCCGCTACGGGATGTACTTGATGTGAACCCCGTACACGTTCCCCCAGGTTCCGTAGCGCTGCTCGTAGTTGACGCTCATCCCCGCGCTCAAGGGGACGTTGTAGTTGACCCCGTGCACGCTGATGTCGGTCACGCTCCCGCTGTTCCCCGAGCTCGTTGCATACACCTCTGAGATGTTTGCCCAGCCGTCACCGACGCCTGCATAGCAGTAGTCGTGGGTGTGGCTCCACTCATGCAGGGTGTTGTTGTTGCAGCCGACGTTGGCGATCGCGCCGGCCGGAGTGGCTGCCGCGACGCCTGCGAGTACTACGGTTCCAGCAAAGGCGCCAGCGAGGAACTTCCTACGCAAGTTCAAGACACTTCTCCTTCTGGATCCCGCGGGAACATCCCGCCTTTCGGTGAGCCCCGCTACGTTGACGCTACGGATGAGGGCCCGTCGGCCGTCCTAGATTCGTCCTAATGCGAGGTCAGCCGGGGGGCGGTGTCAATTTTCACGTGCCGGGGGGATACATGAGATTCGGCGTGCTGGGGCCGTTATGCGCCCAGATCACCGGACGCGAGGTTCGGTTGAACGGGGCGCGGCAGGCCAAGATGCTGGCAGCACTGCTGATCGACGCCAACAACATCGTCGCCATGGAACGGCTCGTCGCCGTGATGTGGGACACGAACACGCCCGCCACCGCGGTCCGCCAGGTCCAGGACGCCGTCTCCGGGCTGCGCCGCAACCTCGTGGCCTGCGGAGCACCCGGCTCCTTGATCAGCACGCGGCGCGGCGGCTACGAGATCCACCTGGCTCGAGATCAACTCGACCTGCTGGAGTTCGACCACGAGCGACACCTCGCCGAACAGCACACGGCCCCGTTCGAGAGAGCAGTCGCGCTGCGGCGGGCGCTCGCCTGCTGGCGCGGAAACGCCCTGGTCGACACTTCCAGCCAAACCCTGGAGATCGATGCGGCACGGCTGAACGAGAAACGCGCGGCCACGCACCAACAGTGCCTGGCCATCGAACTCGACCTGGGGCGCCATCGAGAGGTCATCGATGAACTGACCGCTCTGCTCCGCGAGCACCCCTACGACGAGCAGGTCGCCGAACACCTGGTAGTCGCCCTCTACCGGTGTCGAAGACAAGGCGAGGCGCTGCAGGTGTACGAGCGGCTGCGCCGGACACTGGCCGACGAACTCGGCGTCGATCCCACCCCGCCGCTCCAGGCGCTGCATCAGCGCATCCTCACCGCGGATCCCGCCCTGACGGCTCCGGTCCCGGCAAGCAGGCCCTTAGACATAGCACCGGAGAGCCCTGACGCGCCGGCCGCCGGGTCGGCCATGGCGATGCCCGTGCGTCAACTGCCCCTCGACGTATCCGACTTCGTGGGCCGGGCCGAGGCACTGGCCGAGATCGCCGGACTGCTCGACGGTTCGGCGCCGAACCGGGCCCCGGTGGCCGTCATCGTGGGCGGTCCTGGTGTCGGCAAGTCCTGCCTGGTGACGCACGCTGCGCGGCTGGCGAGCGCCGCCTTCCCCGACGGCCAGCTCTACCTCAACCTCGCGGCGACATCGGATGAGCCGCGGGACCCGGGGCTGATGCTGGCCGAGGCACTGCGCGCGCTCTCGATCGCCGGCAGCGCGATCCCGAACGGCCTGGCCGAGCGGGCCGCGCTCTACCGGTCGTTGCTGGTGGACCGTCGCATGCTGGTGGTGCTGGACGATGCCGGTCACGTCGATCAGGTGCTGCCCTTACTGCCCGCGGCCGACGGATGTGCCGTGTTGATCACCAGCCGCACTCTGCTGACGCAACTTCCCGGCGCTCGGCACATCGACCTGGACGTGCTGAGCCCGGCAGAGGCGCGGGAGTTGTTCACGGGAATTGTCGGGCGGCGGCGGGTCGAGCGGGAACCGGGGGAGGCCGAGGCGATCCTCGACTGCTGCGGCAGCTTGCCGCTGGCGATCCGGATCGCCAGCGGCAAGCTCACGGGCCGCCCGGCTTGGTCGCTGAGGGTGCTGCGGGAACGCATCGAGGATGAGTCCCGGCGGCTGGCCGAGCTGAGGATCGGGGACCTCAGCGTGCGAGCCAGCGTAGAGCTGAGCCTACGGCTGCTGCCGGCCGACGCGGTGCGCGCGCTGAGTCTGCTGGGTCTGCTCGGCGCCTACACCCTGCCCGGCTGGGTGGTCGGCCCGCTGCTGGACCGCTCGGACGGCGAGGAGGTGCTGGACACCCTCGTCGACGCCAGCCTGGTTCGGCTGACCGCCACCGACGCGCTCGGCGAGCCGCGCTATCGGTTGCACGACCTGATCAGGACCTGTGCCGTGGAGATCGCCGCCCCGCTGCCGACGGAGGACAAGCGGGACGCGATCATCCGGGTGCTGTCCGTTTGGCTTGAGCTGATGGGGCGCGGCACCGATCGGCTGCCGGGCGGGCTGCTGGCCGCCGCGCCCGGTTCGGCACCGCGCCGATCGCTGCCCGATGCGGTCGTGGACCGGCTGATGGCCGATCCGTTCGGCTGGTTCGACGCGGAACGCGACAACCTGCTCGGCGCGGTGAAACTGGCCGTGGACTGGGGCCTGGACGAGTTGGCCTGGGAGCTGGCGGCCGGCACGGCGACCTACTACGACCACCGGTGTCTGTATCAGGACTGGCAGCACGGGCACCGACTCGCGTTGGACGCGGCCGAGGCCGCCGGCAACGCGCGCGGGGCATCGGTGCTGCTACGCGGACTTGGCCAGCTGCACATCTACCAAGACGAATTCGACCGAGCCACCCGCGCCCTGGAGTCCTCCATCGAGCTGTGCCGGGACAGCGGGGACAAGCGCGGCGAGGCGTTGTCGGTGGCGATGCTCAGTACGGTCAGCCGGGTGCAGGGCCGTGACGACGAAGCACTCGAACGTGTCGAGCAAGCGCTGGCCATCGCGGTCGGTGAAGGCGACCGGCACATCGAAGCGCAGCTGTCCTGCTCCATGGCCGTGATGCGACTCATGCAGGGTCGACTCGAAGAGGCGGAGTCCTGGTTCACCGGAGCCTTGCGCGTGGCCAGGGCGCTTGATGACGAGCATCGCGTGGCCGTCGTGCTGCGGCGGTTCAGCCGGTTGCACGATCGGCGCGGTGATGCGGACGAGGCGCTGCGCTGCCTGTGGCAGGCGTTGGCCACCTTCGAGAAACTGGCCGACGAGCGGTGTGCCGCGTACACGCTGCTGGAAGTCGGCCGCGTGTACGCCGGTCAAGACGACCGGGACCGGGCGAGCCCGGCGTTGGAGCGCGCGGCGGGCCTGTTCCACCGGCACGGCGACCGCCAGGACGAGGCCACATGCTGGCAACTGATCGGCGATCTGGACGCCGCCGCCGGCGTTCACCACCTGGCGCACCAGCACCGAGGGCGGGCGCTGCGGCTGTGGAAGATGATCGGCGACATCAACCAGACGAAAGCTCCGGCGCGACCATCGTCGCCGTGAGGTGGCCATGTCCCTGATCGGAGATGTCTGCCCGATCAGTAATCACTGATGTGATGCGGGACCGGATCGAGCCGGTGATGCCAGCCGATCCGGTCCGTGGGCGCTGTCAACTTGAGGTGTTGTCGAACTCCTCGCGCGCGATGAGGACCGTGTCGTACAGCTCTTCCTCGCGGAATCCTGCGATGACGCACCCGCGGACATGCTGCTGAGGGTTTGGCAGTGGTGGACCGGCAGCCTCAGCACGCCCGATCGCCCGCACGGTCATCCGAACTTCCCCCGCACCGCCCTGCTCCGGTACGCCGATGACCCGAACCCGCGGATGCGCCAACTGGCCCTGGACGGCCCGAAGCCGACTGACGAACTGGTCGAGCGGTCCAGCCGGGACAGCGACGAGGAAGTACGGCACCGTGCCGCGAAGGACCCGGGCTGACGCCCGCACAACGACGTCACCCAGCTGATCCCCTTGCTCGACGCGATCCCGCCGGTCCGCGGCCGGGTCGGCCGCGCCGCAAGCCGGACTCGCTGTTCGCCGACCGGGGCTACGACCACGACATCTACCGCGACCAGGTCCGCGCCCGCGGCATCGTGACCGTCATCGCCCGCCGCGGAACCCGCCGCGGCACCGGACTGGGCACCTACCGGTGGGTGGTCGAGCGCACCTTCGCCTGGTTGCACGGCTTCCGCCGCCTACGCACCCGTTGGGAACGCAGAGCCGACATCCACGAAGCGTTCCTCAAACTCGCCTGCTGCCTCATCACCCACCGACAACTCGGCTCATTGTGTTGGCCGCTGTGTGAAGGCGCGTTGCGAGTAGAGCATCGTCCACAGGTTGAACGCTTGCGCCGATTCCGCAACTGGGCGCCCCGGTAAGCGGACTTCGACACGGATTCGACAGATGCCCGCTCCCTGCCCGGGTCGATGCTGTGTGGAATTGCGCGAACCCCTCGACGGTGCCGGGCCCGGCAACCGGCGAACCCCTCGACGGTGCCGGGCCCGGCAACCAGAGGGCGGTGACCGTGTGCGAACGTGAGGAGGCCGCCCGAGACTTCGAAGCCTGACGGCAAAGCGCGATGCCACGACCCCATCGCCAAGATCGTTTCATGAGCTCTGCGGCCGTCAACAAATTGCGGGAAGATGCCCTCTGACCAGGCGAGGATCTACTCGCTGACGAAAGGGCACGGTCAGCGTATGAGCGCGCAGCCGACGGTCAGGAAGGCGTCGTGGACGTCGTCGCGGACATCCAGCGGATCCGCAGTTGACGCAACCAGTGCGGGTGGGCGAGGGCACGCGCTGAGTGACGGGGAGTGGGTACCGGCTGTGGGGCTGTCGGCCCCCCGCGGGAAGGCCCATCACCCATCGATGACGTGAGAGCGCGGGCCCGCCGCACCTGGCGTCCGCCCCGGCGGAGGGCATGCGCCAAGCCGCCGACCAGGATGCCCCACAGGCCCGTTGCTCCGTCCCACGACACGCCGAATTCATAGGGCGGTCCGCCCCCCTGGACGCGCGGTGGCCGACGACCCCGTCTGCGCGTGGCGTAACTGTGCCATGGCACAAGAGCGACGTGTGCGACCCCTTGAACGACGGCAGGGGAGGCCGGAGGATCCAGTGATCTTTCGCTCTTCGCCGCGTCTCAGGAGTCTTCCTTGCCCAAGGTTCCCATCCCCCGGCCCGGGCCGATCGCCCTCGCCGTGGCGGCCGCGCTCACACTCGGCGTCATACCGGCGACTGCCGCTGTGTCCGCGTACTCCGCCGGTGAGGTGTCGCACAACGACGCTGGACACCAAACCCCCGGCGATGCCGGCACGCACACCGTCACCCTGATCACGGGTGACAAGGTCACCATCGGGACCGCCGCCGACGGCACCGTCGTGCACTCCTTCCAGGCCGCGAGCGGAGCCACCACCGGCTTCCACCGTGCTGTCCTGGACGGCGCCACTTACGTCTACCCCGACTCCGCGCTGCCGTACGTGAGCGCCGGGAAGCTCGACAAGCAGCTCTTCAACGTGACGCGGCTGATCGCCGAGGGCTACGACGACGCGCACAGCTCCCGGCTGCCGCTGATCGTGCGCTACACCGGAGCCGCCGCCAAGTCCCGCACCCGGGCGAAGATGGCCGGCTCGACCGACGTCCGCCGCCTGGACAGCATCCAGGGCGCGGCCCTCGCGCAGAATCACCAGCAGGCACCGGAGTTCTGGTCCTCGCTCACCGGAGGTTCCGGCGCGGCGGCCCGGTCCGCGAAGCCGTCCTTCGCGGGCGGCGTCGCCAACGTGTGGCTCGACGGCAAGGTGAAGGCCGACCTGGCCGACTCCACCGCCCAGATCGGCGCGCAGAAGGTATGGGCGGAGGGCGACACCGGCCAGGGCGTGAAGGTCGCGATGCTCGACAGCGGCGCGGACACCGAACACCCGGACCTGGTCGGGCAGGTGTCCGACAGCGCCAGCTTCGTCCCCGGCGAGGACGACATCGCCGACTACAACGGCCACGGCACGCACGTCGCCTCGACCATCGTCGGCACGGGCAGTGCCTCCGACGGCAAGGAGCGGGGTGTCGCCTCCGGCGCCCGGCTGGCCGTCGGCAAGGTGCTCAACTCCGAGGGCAGCGGCCAGGAATCCTGGATCATCGCGGGCATGGAGTGGGCCGCCCGCGACCAGAAGGCCAGGATCATCAGCATGAGCCTGGGCGGCAGCGGTGACAAGACCGACCCGATGAGCCAGGCCGTCGACGAACTCAGCCACGACACGGGCGCGTTGTTCGTGATCGCGGCGGGCAACGGTGGCCCGCACTCCATCAGCAGCCCCGGTGCCGCAGACTCCGCGCTGACCGTCGGCGCCGTCGACTCCACCGACACGCTCGCCGACTTCTCCAGCCAGGGCCCGCGTGACGGCGACGGCGGGCTGAAGCCGGAGATCACCGCGCCCGGCGTCGACATCGTCGCGGCGCGCTCGCACTACAAGCGCGGCTCCGGCTACTACACCACGATGAGCGGCACGTCGATGGCGACGCCGCACGTCGCCGGTGCCGCCGCGCTCCTCGCCTCAGAGCACCCCGACTGGACGGGCACCCAGCTCAAGGAGGCGCTGGTCAGCAGCGCCAAGGCAACCCCGGCGTACACCCCGTACCAGGCGGGCGCCGGCCGGCTCGACGCGCTGGCGGCCGTGCACACCACGGTCTTCGCCACCACGAGCGCCTACTCCGGCTTTTACACGTGGCCGCCGAAGCCGGGGCAGACCGACGTCCAGACGGTGACGTACACCAACGTCGGCGACGCACCGGCCAACCTCAACCTGGCGGTCAACGGCACCGTCCCGGCAGGGTTGTTCAGCCTCTCCGCCGGCCACGTCACCGTGCCCGCCCACGGCACCGCCACGGTCACCCTGACGGCGGATCTGGACAAGCTGGGCGGCGACCAGTCGGTCAGCGCCATGATCACCGGTACGGACGGCAGCGGAGCGGTCCGCGCCCGGACCCTGATCGGCGCGGCCCGCGAGGGCCAGCGGCAGAATCTGACCGTGGTCGCCAAGGACCGTTCGGGCAAGCCGCTGGAGGGCCGGGTCGTCCTGACCGCCGAGCACCTCTTCACGGTGATGGACCTCGACGCGTCCGGCACCGGCACGGCGCGGCTGCCCGTCGGCAGCTACAGCGGCTGGCTCACCGGTGACGTGCAGGGCGCCGAAGGCCCGCACTCGCGCGGCATGGTGCTGCTCGCCTTCAACGACGTGAAGCTGGACCAGGACCGTACCGTCACCCTGGACGGCCGCAAGGCACGCCGGATCCTGGCGCGCGTGCCGCAGCAGACCACCGCCGTCGCACCGCGCCTGGACGCCCACCGGTCCTTCACCGACAGCCTGGTGGAGACGTCGATGCTGCCGGACCCGTCGTACGACAGCATCTGGGCGCTCCCGACCGGCAAGAAGGTCACCGACGGCGAGTTCGAGACCGGCGCCCGCTTCCGCCTCGAGCAGCCCGCGCTGACCGTGAGCACGAAGTCGACGACCTTCAAGGACCCGCTGGTCAAGCGCGCGGCCACGCCGCTGCCCGCCGGTACCCGGAACCTGACGGCGGTCTTCGCCGGTGACGGCACGGCCGAGGAGCTCGCGCGGCAGAACGTGCGCGGCAAGGCCGTCGTGGTGCGCGGCGCCGGCACGGAAGGGATCAAGGCCCAGGCGGAGGCCGCCGCGGCCGCCGGGGCCCGGCTGCTGCTGGTCGTCAACGACGGCGTCGGCCGCCTGCAGCCCTGGGACGAGAACCCCTGGAGTCCGGAGAGCCCGGCCCCGGTGACGGTGGCGACGCTCAACGCCGACCAGGGCGCCGACCTGCTCGGCCAACTTCGGCACGGCGCGGTCTCGCTGAAGGTCACCTCGCACCCCACGACCGACTACGTCTACGACGTCGTGCACCACTGGACGGGCGCCGTTCCGGCGGACCCGACCTGGCGTGAGGAGCCCAAGGACCTCAGCCGGGTGAACGTCTCCTTCCGGAACTACCGGCAGGGCAAGGCGATGGAGTTCCGTCCGGACGTCTGGCGCGGCTGGGCCGTCGGCAACCAGCTCACCGCGCCCGCCCAGGGCGAGCGCACCGACTGGGTCACCGCCGGCACCACGTGGCTTGACGACGCATTCATCCAGGGCGAGACCGGGCAGCACTCGATCGACCCGCTGAACTACCTGGCGCGCAAGACCGGCAAGGTCAGCTGGTTCGGTCCGATCCAGCGGCCCCGTATGGGCCCGATCAACTACCAGCCGGTGCGCTACCTCGACACGATGTACATCACCGCGCCCGGCTGGGGTGACTCGGGGTCCGGCCACGTCGGCGAGGCCGGCGCGAACTTCGACGTCAAGGACTGGATGTCGCTCTACCAGGGCGACCAGCAGCTCGACTGGGGCAACGCCGAGTACCTGCAGGTTCCCGGCCTCGGCGCCGAGCGCCTGCCCTACCGGCTGGTCCTCGACAACGACCGCGGCACCTGGGCCGACCCGTACTCGACGCACACGCTGACCGAGTGGGACTTCACCTCCGCGGTCACCGGCAGCGATGCGGCGGTGTCCCTGCCGCTCATCCAGCTCGACTACGGCGTGGACACCGACAGGTCCGGCCGTGCCGACCGGCACGCCGGCCTGACGGTGACCGCCTCGCACCTGCCGGGCACCACCGCCACCATCGCAAAGCCGACCGTCGAGGTGTCGTACGACGACGGTGCGACCTGGCAGCGGACCGACCTGAGCCGGCGCGATGACGGATGGCGGACGAACCTGCGCGCGCCGCGGTCCGCCGACTTCGTCACCCTCCGGGTCGGCGCCCGGGACAGCGCGGGCAACACCGTCTCGCAGACGATCACCCGGGCCTTCGGCCTGCGCTGACGTCACACCCCGGGAGGTCACCTGGGACAGCACCGCCTGGGTGGGACCGCAGCCGGCGGCCCCACCCACGCGGCGTTCCCAGGTGTCAGAGGATCTACGAGGACACCTCGTCGCGGAACGGCAAGCGAGTGCTCGTGGACCGCCTGTGGCCCCGCGGAATGAGCAAGGAACGGGCCCACCTGGACGAATGGCTCCGCGACGTGGCGCCGTCGGCGGACCTGCGCCACTGGCACCATCACGACCAGGAGCGCTTCGCGGAGTTCCGGAATCGCTACATCGGCGAACTGGAGGTCGCCGATCACCGGCCAGCCGCGCAGCACCTGCGTGATCTCGCCGCCCACGACAAGGTCACCTTGCTCACCGCCACCAAGGACCTCGGCCACAGTGAGGCCGCCGTGCTCGCCCAGTGGCTCGGCGCCGATCGTTGCTCCGTCATCCGGCGGGCCTGGCGGACTGCGCGGCAGCAGGTTCTTCGCATGGTCCGGATCTCGTCCTCGGCGAGACGGGCCTGGCCATCTGTCGACGCCGTACCCCTCGGTTCGGGGACTGCTCCAAGCGGATGTGTTGGTCCGCCCAGTGCTACGGCAGGGTGGGTAGGCGTGGGGAGCGGAGTACGAGCAGGGTGATCTCGCTGGGGGCGAAGATGCGGAACGGCGGGCCCCAGAAGCCGGTGCCGCGGCTGGTGTAGAGGAGGGTGCGGGTGCCGTGGCGGCTGAGGCCGGCGAGGGCGGGCTGGTCGACGCGGACCAGGTGGTGGAAGGGCCAGATCTGGCCGCCGTGGGTGTGGCCGGAGAGTTGGAGGTCGACGCCGTCGGCTGCCGCCCGGTCGACGAACTTGGGCTGGTGGGCCAGGAGCAGGACGGGGTGGTCGGGGTCGGCGCCGTGCAGGGCTCCGGCGAGGTGGGCGCGGTGGCCTGCCAGGCCGGAGGACTCGGCGGTGACGTCGTCCACGCCGGCGACCACGAGGGTGTCGCCACCGCGTTCGAGCAGCAGATGGCGGTTGCGCAGTGGCTCCCAGCCCAGCTCGTCCATGAGGTCGACCCAGCCCTGGGCCTCGCTGTAGTACTCGTGGTTGCCGGTGACGTAGACCCGGGCCCGGGTGGCCCGCACGGTGCCGAGTGGGGCGGCCTGGGCGCGGCGGCGTTCGGCCGTGCCGTCCGCGATGTCTCCGGCGTGGCAGACCAGGTCGGCCTGCAGAGTGTTCACCGTCTCGCAGACCCGCGCCGACCAGCGGGCGCGGTCGAGTGGGCCGTAGTGGGTGTCGGTGATGAGGACGACGCGGATGCCGTCCAACCCGGCCCCCAGGCGCGGAAGTTGCACGTCCAGGCGGCGTACCCGTGGTACCCGGCGGGCCTCGGCGTACCCCCAGGCGAGCAGCACGGCGGCTGCGCCGAGGACCGCCCAGGTGACGATCCGGGCCCGGTCCTGGCTGTCGCCGACGCCGGTCACGGTCAGGGCGAGCCGCAGCAGGACGCCGAGCAGAACGGACCAGGTGAACAGGACCCAGATGGTGCCCAGCAGGGTGTCCCCGATGATCGCCGCCCAGTCCTGCTGGCGTCGGCCGTGGCCGCGCACCATCGCGAGCGGCATGCCGATCAGGCCGAGGGCGAACAGGGCGGTGCCGGCCAGCGTGACGGGGAGTGGCCAGTGCTGGCCGGTGTGCAGCAGCACCCAGCAGGGCACGGCCCACAGCAGGACGGGGGCGACCAGGGGGAGGTAGCGCATCAGGCCGTGCAGTCGGCTCCGCTGGGTCTCGTGCGCTGCACTGTCGGCGGATCGGGTTTCGCTGGTGTCGGTCACGCTTCCCCTTCTCAAGCAACCGGGCTGCCGTCGCGCGCACTGTATCCGGCCGTCTTCGGGCCGGTCGGACGGGGTGTTCATGGTGGGCAGCCCCATGCAGCGAAGGGGTCTTTGCCGGGCGGCAAGACTCCGCTGCGGCGGCTGGGGTGCCGACGACTACGGCCTCGGCCCCCGGGGGGGGCTGATCTCGGTCCCCGGGAACACCCCTGTTCGCGCGGGCGGTCGCCGGGAGGCGCATGTTCTGGCCGGGCAAGCTCGACCAACCGCACGCCCTGCACTACCTGCCGGATCTCGCGCGGGCACTCGTGATGCTGGCCGACAGCGAGGCGTCATGGGGGACGGGCGTGGAACCTGCCCTCTCCCAAGCCTCTGACCGGCCGACAGTACGCCGCCGCAGCGGCCCTCGACGGCCGCACGCGCGTGAGCGCAGTACCCAAGCTCGCCCTGCGGACCGCGTGCCTGTTCGAGACCCAGGCACGCGATGTGACGGAGATCTTCTGGCAGTTCGACCGGCCGTTCCTGATCGAAGCGAGCGCCATCGAAACCCACATCGGACAGCTGACCCCGACGCCCCAGGCCGACGCAAATAGCCCAGACCATGGCTGGACACCGGAGGGAGGCCGAGAACCTCCGGCATGCTGGTTAAGGCAAGGGCTTAAGCGGCTTTCGTTTGCGAGGGTCCGAGCAGCTGACGTCGGGTACTGCCGTTTCAGTCCTGGTGGCGCAGCGCCATCATCAGGGGGACGGGGACGGGAGTCGTCCCGCCGGCGGGCGTCAGCTCGCCCCTCTCGGGCCCGACGGCGAACTGGGCGATGCTGTCGGCTGTGCTGTTGTTGACGTAGAGCCCTCGTCCACTGGGGTCGATGACGAAGTTGGTCGGACCGCTCACGCCGTGGCTGGTGGCCGATGACGGAGAGCATCCCGGTCGGGCGGTCGATCCGGTAGCCGGTGATCGTCCTCCGACATCCCAGGTCTACGTGCTCTCGACTCTCACCGTATGGAGAATGTGCGCAGCCTGGCCGGTCTCTACCTGCTCCCCGGCCCGTACTCCCCCGTCCGCCGGCGCGCGGCTGCCCGGTGCATGCGGATCACCGCGTACGTCTCGCCGTCTCTCGGCGGCCGCGTCCATGAACGGGTGGTGAATGTGTGCAGCCGCCCGTTCGTGATGGCATGACGCGGCAGATGGCACCGAACTCCCCGGCCACCGCTTCCAGCAGCGAACGTTCCTCCTCGGCGCCGTCCTCCAGGTCACCGAAGAACCGGCTCGGGGCCAGCGCCTGCGGTATCTCCCCGCTTGACCGGACCTCTCCGTCCGCGTAGGTGAACGCGTACTGCTCGGCACCGTCTCGCGCCACCGAAAGGTGGAAGAACGGTTCACCGTGCCATGTCCTCAGGCCGCTCCACACCACCACCGCACGGGTGCCCGCGCTGGCGGCGGCGGCCGGGGAGACGAACCGCCGCCGGTCGAACGGGGCAGGGTAGCCGTCGAAGGCGAAGCTCCACAGTCTGTGACACTCGAGCGGCCCCGCCCGGGGTCCACCGGATGCTGACGGCACCGTCCCGTCACGGTGAACCAGATCGCCGGCGACAACCGTCGTGGTGCCTGGTCGCAGGGGCTGGTGGAATCATCAGCCGGGACGACTGAGTTCCTCCCGCGGAAACCCGGGCGGAGGCGGCCGGACGGTGAGAAAGGTGGCGACATGCTGGAGACGGTGGGCCTGACGGCCGACGAGAGCGAGGTGTACCGCCTTCTGGTCGCCACCGGGACGGCGTCCGCTCAGGACATCTCCGGCCGCTCGGCCCTCGACGTCGTGGCCGCGCGGCTGCTGCTGCGCGCGCTGGAGCACAAGGGCCTGGCGTCGGCGGTCGAGGACAGTCCCGAATGGTTCACGGCCGTGCCGCCGCAGGTGGCCCTCATGCCACGGCTCCAACGCCACTTCGACGCCCTGGAACAGACCCGGGCCGCCGTCTACGAACTTGCGGAGACACACCGCCGCAGCGCATGGGCCCGGAACACGGGCGAGGCCGTCGAGATCATCACCGGCGCGGCGGCACTGCGCCAGCATCTGCGCCAGCTCCAGCACGGCGCCGGCCGGGAGATGATGTGGTTCGTGAAGGCCCAGTACGTGGCCATGTCCCCGGAGAGCAATCAGGAGGAGTTCGACGCGCTGGACCGGGGCGTGCTCTACAGGGCCCTGTACGAGCAGGCGTACTTCGACGACCCCGACTCGGTGGACTACGTCGTCAAGGGCGTGTGCGCCGGAGAGGTCGCCCGGGCGGTGCCTCTGCTGCCGCTGCGGATGGCGATCGCCGACCGCTCGGTGGCCATCCTGCCGCTGGCCGCCTCGGGCACGTCCCGCAACCCCCGGGAACTGCGGGCCGCGGTGGTGCGGGAGAGCAGCCTGCTGGACGCGCTCATCGCCCTGTTCGAACACCACTGGGAGATCGGTGCCCCGCTCCGGGTGACCGAGGAGGGCCAGATCGGCGGCGCCGGCACCACGGATGCCGCCTCGCCGGTCGGGGAGGACCGGCACCTGCTCTCCCTGATGGTCGCCGGCATGACGGACGAGGCGATAGCCGGACAGCTGCGGGTCAGCAAGCGCACCGTCCAGCGGCGCATCCAGGGCCTGATGAGCCTGGCGGGCGTCGCGACCCGTATGCAGCTGGGCTGGCACGCGGCCCGCCGCGACTGGCTCTGAGCACGGCGGACGCCACAACGCACACGAACAGGGCCCACCGGACGTGTCCGGCGGGCCCTGTCCCCGTCCGTCCGGCCACTGCGGCCGGGCTGTGCTACTCGCGGAAGCAGTTACTCGAGGACGTGGCTACTCCGCGAAGGCGGCTACTTGAGCAGGTAGCCCTTGATGACGGTCTCCTTGAAGGAGTTGCCCGCCGCGTCCTCGACGTGGACGCGCAGGCTGACCGAGCCACCCGCGGCGCGCCGCGGGTGCTCCACGGTCACGGTGCGCTCCATGCCGGAGCCCTTGACCCGCACCGACTGCCAGGTCTTCCCCTCGTCGAAGGAGACCTCGGTGGTGAAGACGCGGACGGGCGACGCCGGGGCACCGGCCGTCCGCTGGATCAGGACCGGGATGTCGAGACCACGGCCGGCCTCGGCCCGGTTCCACTCGTCCAACTTCGGCGACATACGGACCGCGTACAGCGGCAGCGCCTGCCGGGTCGCCGTGGTCTGCGACCGGAACCGCCACTCCGCCCGCACACTCGTGGAGACGGAGCTGGGGGCCATGTCACGGTCGTGCTCGACCGTCAGACGGTAGTCGGCGAGGGTGGCGTCGGCCGGGACGTCGCTCATGCTCCAGTCCTGGGAGACCAGCTCGCCGTTGCGCCACAGCTTCACCTCGGGCAGGCCGGACGTGGTGTCGGCCACCAGGTCGAGGTTGCCGTTCGCGGCCGACTGGAAGGGCCGGAACATCGTGTCGCCCTCGCGGAAGGCGGCCATCTGGGACGAGAGGCCCACGGCCTGGATCCCGCCGTTCCAGCGCTCCTCGACCTGGGAACCGGCGTGGTAGCCGTGCAGGTCGCTCAGGTAGCTCTGCCCGTGCGCGTTCGGGTCGAGGAAGCTGTTCTGGTCGAAGGCCGTCTGCCAGCGCAGGCCGTCTGCCGCCGAGAAGTAGTCGACGCGCCGGGCCGGGACCGGGATCCCCTCCAACGCCCGTCCGCTGAAACGGATGTTGTCGACGTACGTCCACACGATACGCATGGCCGTGGTCCCCGGCGTGGTGGCGGCGAACGTGGTGTTCACCCTGGCCAGCTCCGACTTGCGGGGGTGGTAGGCAGGATCCGCCGGGATGGCGCCGTGCACGGGTCGCGTGAGGTAGTAGATGGAGGAGGGATTCCCGTCCGCGCCGGCCGGGTCGCCCCAGACGCTGGTGACGAGGTACGTGAACTTCGAGTCCTTGTAGCGGGCCGTCGGCACCGCGTACACGCCGTCGATGTGGTCGGTGCCGATCGCGTTGTTCATGGTGACCGAGAGCAGCTGGTCGGCCATGCTGATCGTGCCGATCTCGGCCGACATGATGCGCGCCGAGCGGCTCGGCGCCGACACCGTGACGGGCTTCGCCTTCCGGGCGTCGATGGTCACCTGCCGGTCGGCCTTCATCTCGACCTCCGGCACGCCGACGATGGTGCCCTCGGTGAAGGAGGCGTCGAAGAAGAAGCCGCTCACCGAGTAGGTGTCCTTCGGCAGTCGCACCACCGTGCTGCTCTTGCCGAGCGCCTCGACCTCGTACGCCTTGCCGTCGGCCGAGTTGACCAGCAGGTAGGCGTTGTCGGGGGCGGCGCCCGTGCGGCTCTTCATGCCGATGCGCAGGTCGTAGGACGGCTGCTCGACGTCCATGCCGAACGGGACGCGCACCGAAACCTGGTCGTCCGCGGTGCTCGCGATCACCACACCGCTGTAGGCGGCGTACGTCGTGGTGGCTTCCGGGGTCGCGGTCAGGGTGACGGCCGCGGTTCCGTGCGCGGGCACGGTGACCGTGTCGGCGCTGAGCCGGAACAGCCCGGCGGGGGCGGCCACGTCCTTCTTCCCACTGCTCGGGTTGTCCTTCAGCTGAAGGGTGACCGGCGCGGCGCCCGGGTTGCGGTAGGTGATGCTCTTGGTCACCGGAGGCCGCTTGCCATCCGTCCAGCGGATCAGCCCGAAGTCCAGTGCGTCGGTGTCGGCGGTGACGTCCTGGTCGACCGCCCGGGCGACGTCGACACGTCCGGCGCCCTGGAAGTAGGCGCCGTGCTCCTTGGCGCCGGTCGCCGACTGCATCAACTGGCGCTTGACCTGCTCCGCCGTCCAGTCGGGGTGCTGCTGGAACAGGATGGTGGCGGCTCCGGTCACATGGGGCGTGGCCATGGACGTACCGCTCATCGCGACATAGCCGTCGTCGGCGGTGGTGCCGCCCACCCTCGCGGCGACGACGTTGACGCCGGGGGCGATGATGTCGGGCTTGAGGCCGGAGTCGCCCACCCGCGGGCCGACCGAGCTGAAGGCGGCGAGGTCGTCGTCCTCCTCGGCCGCGCCGACGGCCAGCGCCCGGTCGTCGGAGGCGGGCGAGGAGACCTTGCCGGGACCGCTGTTGCCGGCCGCGGCCACGACCAGCGTGCCGTCGTCACGGGTCACGGTGTCGACCATGGCCTCGAGGGCGTCGGTCTCCGGTGTGTCCGTGTCGCCCAGGCTGAGGTTGATCACCTTGGCGCCGTGCTGGGCGGCCCAGGCCAGTCCCTCGACGATGTCCGAGTTGTCGCAGTTGCCGTCGACGGTGCACACCTTGCCGGACAGGATCTGCACACCGGGTGCCACGCCCTTGTACTTGCCGTCGGAGGCGGCGCCGGAACCGGCGACCGTGGAGGTCACATGGGTGCCGTGACCGTTCAGGTCGTCGGTGTTCGGCTCGGTGGTGAAGTTCGCGGACTCGGTGACGAGGCCCTTGAGGTCCGGGTGGTCGGGGTCGTAACCGGTGTCGAGCACGGCGACCTTGACGCCGGTGCCGGTGTAGCCCTTCTCCCAGGCGTGCGGGGCGCCGATGCGCGGCACCGTGCTGTCGAGCTGGATCCTGGAGTGGCCGTCCAGCCAGACCCGGCGCACACCCGCTCCGAAGGACGTGGCGTCCGCCCGGCCGGGGGCGATGCCCTTCCAGAACCCGGCGGCGTCCGCGCGGTGTTCGCCGAGGGTCGCGAAGGGGGTCCCGCCGATGGGGCGGACGGTGTCGGCGCCGGCGGCGGTCAGCTGTCGCCGGGCGGTGCCCGCGTCCCCGGCGTACTCGACGATCAGCGGCAGGCTCGACCGCCGCGCGTACTTGCCCCGGACCAGGGCGGAGACGTTGAACAGCGCCTTGTCGAGGCGGCCCGTTGCGAGCAGCGGGAGCGTGTCGGCGGGTATGACCGTCCAGTCGCGACCGGCCTGGCGCTTGATGAACGCGACTCGTTCGCGGCCCTCGGCGGGCTCGACCGACACACTCTGCTTGCCCGAGGTGTCCGTCTCCAGCGTGACGCGGTCGCCGGTGATCAGGGTGAGCTGATGCCGGGAGATGATCGGCGACCGGGCCGCTCCGGTCTGCGCGGCGGCTTCCGTTCGCCCGGTGTGCGGGCCGAGGTCCTGAGCGGCGCCGGGGGCGGCGGTCAGACCGGCCACGAGCGCCACGAGGGCGGCGGCCACCGCCGTAAGCCGAGGCCGGGGCGGGCGGACCGCGCGGCGCCACCTGTTGTTCATGTCTCTCATGGGAGGACAGCGTGGTGCCGTCCGGTGCCGAGGTCAGCAGTTTGCCCTGTCCACCAGGCGTCAAGTCACCTTTACGTCAACCCCGATACTTCATGAAGAGGGCAAAAGTGGGCAGGTTGGCGGCTCATGGGCGAACCGGGCGAGCCGCTCCCCGGGTGGTGCCACGCCGCGGCCGCCGGAGATCACGCACAGTCTTTCCTTGCCGGTTCGACCGGAAGCCCTTCGACTGCCCACATGATGTGCCCATGGCGGACGTAGCGCGCCGTGGTCTCGTAGGGCGAGACGATCGCCGAGGCGGAGGGCGGCAGGCCGCCGTCGTCGGCGGTGCGCCAGCGCAGGCGGCCGGCCGCGTCACGGTAGTAGTGCTGCACGACGATCTGCCGCAAAGCCTCGGCCTGAGGCCCAGGCCGGTAGCCCGATCCCTGCCTGTGGAGGTGTTCCAACAGTCGACACGCGTCGTCGCCGACGGCGAGGATCCTGGTCTTGGGCCGGGTGGGGTTCTTGCCCAGACGGACCGGACGGCCGTAGCGGCGCCTCCAGTCCTCATCGGCCCGTCCGGTCAGCAGGTGATCAGCGGTGCGGGCCACTTCCTCCAGCACGGCGCGGACGGCCTCGGTGACCAGTTCCAGCCGGGTCAGGTCACGCACCGCTGCCAGGACATGGGTGGAGTCGGTGCGCTGCGTGGTGCGCTCGCGCACCAGCCCGGCCGCCTTGAGACGGGCCGGCGCGAGGTCGAGGAGGCGGTCGGGGCGGTCGCCTGCGGCGAGACGTTGCGGAAGTCGGCCAGCACGCTGTGGTGGAAACCGGGATCGTCCAGCTCCAGGGCCATGGCGTACTTGAAGTCGATGCGGCAGCGGACCGCCTCAGCCGCCTGCCGGTCCGACAGACCCAGCAGGGACTGCAGCACGCAGACAGTGGCCGGTTGGGCGGGCGAGATGCCGGTGCGTCTGTCGCGTGGGTACCAGCCGGCGAAGTCCTCGTCGCGCCACAGTCCGTCGAGGCGGTCTCTCACCCACATCGCCGTCGTACCGTCCGGATTGCTCGCCCGCGCGATCTGCGCGGTCAGAGACGGGACTTGCTCACCGGAACGGGGACGGAGCGACAACGGACACCTCGACAACTGCATCGGTCTTCGAAACAGCCCGAGCGTGCCCGCTGATCATGCTGGCGCACCGAAGAACTCCAAGATCCTCGACAGAGTCAAGCTCGTAAGGCAGCGCGTGCGGCTGCGGCACGAGCGCTGCTCGACGCATACCCGAAAGTGGCCGCAGCGGCCAGCGCCGAGCGAAAGACAGCGCCCGCGAACCTGCCTACCGCGTCGCCGCGGCCGACGCCGGGACGGCGAAGAACTTGGTGTGCGGAGCCGACGGGACCGGGTAACGTGTTGGTCATGTTCTTCCAGACGCCGATTTACGAGTGAGAGCGTGATGGGCCCCTGCTGACGTCCTTCGACGTAGCCGCGCCCGTCCCCCACCGATGAATCCGTAGATCACTTCACATCATTCCGGGAGAACCCGTGAGCAAGAACATCAACAACCCCGTGGGCATGGGCGGCGGCCAGCGCAAGAAGCTGTCCCGCGCCGAACGGCAGAACAACGGTCCGCACCGCAACCTCGACCGCCAGGGTGCCGCCGACCAGAAGGCGGAGCTGGTGCGCAAGATGCGCGAGAAGGCACGCGCAGCCGAGGGCGCCGGGCAGACGGGCGACGACACCGCACAGAGCTGACGCACCGCCGCCGCAGGTGGCACCGCACGGGGCAGGGCCCGGACCGCGACACGTGGTCCGGGCCCTGCTGCCGTACCGGGCGCGGCCTGCCCCGCTCAGCTCTCGGCCGAGCTCCCGCGTCTCAGCCGACCAACCGGGGCAGCCGCAGATTCAGCAGCCCCGTCACCGCCACCACCCCGAGCTGCACCAGCAGCGTCACCACCAGCGCGTTGCCTGTGCCCAGCCCGGGCGACACCGCCAGGAAGAGCGTGCCGAGCGTCGCCACCCCCACGGCCAGCGAGAACTGCTGCGCGGTCACCATCACCCCGCTGCCCACCCCCGCCCGGTCCGCCGGTACGTCGGAGAGCGCGATCCGCAGCAGCACCGGGAGCTGGAAGCCCTCGCCTGACGCTGGCCAGCGTCAGGCCGCCCTCGCTGACGTCGACCGCGCCCGCGGCAGGTGCCGACGGCGATGTTCTGGGCGCTGGCGTGGGGCCCGCCCCCGGCCACTCGAGTACGGCGAAGGTGTCCGAGACGGTCCGCGACCGGCCCAACGCGGCCCGGCAGTACGAGAGCGGGGGACGGCGAAGAGGCAGGGAGCGACGTACGCGCGGATCACTGCGCTCGACCTCGTCGCGGTCATGGGGAGACCTTTGAGCCGCACCCCATCGCGGGGGCCGGGTGATCTGGCCGACGGGCCAGTCGATCAGGGTTTCGCACAGGTGCGTTGCGCTGTGCCTGGGGTGATCATCGAACGTTTTGCGGTCACCGCCGCGATCGCCGCGTACGCCGCCGTGTGCTTCCTGTCCCGGTACTTCACTACCCGCACCCTCACCCCGTTCGCCGTGTACTGCCTGGTGGCCGGGGTCGCCAGCATCGCCCAGTTCGCCTGACGGCCGGGCGGTCGGGCGATCGGCACTGTCGTACCTGCTTCTGTTCCAGTCACCGCTACTCAATTGCAGGTAACGGGCGTTACATTTCCTTCTGTGTCCAGCAAGCAACCAACGGGTCAGTGGCTCGTTCTCGTGGTCAAGGTGCCTGCGGAGCCGTCGCGGCACCGGGTGGCGGTCTGGCGGGAGCTGCGCAAGATCGGTGCGCTCTCGCTCGGTCAGGGCGTGTGGGCCGTTCCGGACGTGCCGGTCTTCGCCGACGGCGTGGGCCGGGCGATCGCGCTCACGGAACAGGCGGGCGGACAGGCGGTAGCCCTGAACGCGTCCGGACGCGGGCCCGAGGACGCGGCCCGCTTCCAGGCGATGTTCACCGCCGCGCGGTCCGCGGACTGGGCGGAGTTCCTCGCGGACTGCGGCAAGTTCGAGGCGGAACTGGCCAAGGAGATCCGGATCGCCAAGTTCACGCTGGCCGAGCTGGAGGAAGAGGAGCAGTCGCTGGAGCGGCTGCGGCGCTGGCACCGTGACCTGACCGTGCGCGATGTGTTCGGCGCTCCGGAGGCGGCCGAGGCCGGCGAACGGCTCAAGCAGTCCACCGCCGCCTGCGAGGACTACGCCGAGCGGGTCTTCGCAGCTCTGCACCAGGCTCCGGAGGGGCAGCAGTGACCGCGCGGTCCGCCCCGGCCCGGCAGATGTGGCCGCTGTACGCGGCGGGGTTCACCACCGCCTTCGGGGCGCACGGCATCGCCGCGAGCCTCGGCGGTGACGCGGTCATCTCGCTGCTGGTGCTGGGCGGACTGCTCGCCCTGTACGACGGTGCCGAGGTGCTGCTGAAGCCGGTGTTCGGCACCCTCGCCGACCGGATCGGCGCCCGCCCGGTGCTGCTCGGCGGGCTCGGGGCCTTCGCCGTCGCGTCCGCGCTGTACGTCCTCGCCGACAGCCCCGGCTGGCTCTGGGCCGCACGCCTCGGGCAGGGAGCCGCGGCCTCCGCCTTCTCGCCGTCCGCCTCCGCGCTGGTCGCTCGGCTCAACCCGGCCGCCAAGCACGGGCGAGCCTTCGGCAGTTACGGCTTCCACAAGTCCATCGGCTACACCCTCGGCCCGCTGCTGGGCGGGGTCCTGGTGTGGACCGGCGGTCTGAGGCTGTTGTTCGCCGTCCTCGCGGTGCTGGGCGTGGTGGTCGCCGTCTGGGCCGGGCTCGCCGTCCCCGCCGTACCGCCGCTGCCCAAGGCCCGGCAGACGGTCCTCGACCTCGCCCGCCGTTTGGCCGACCCGGTGTTCCTCGCCCCGACCGCCGGGCTCGCGGCGGCGACCGCGGCGCTGTCGGTCGGGGTCGGTTTCCTGCCGGTCTCCGGCCGCGCCGCCGGGCTGGGCGCCGTCGCCACCGGCGCCGCCGTGTCGTTGCTCGCCGCGACCGCCGCGCTGGTCCAGCCGCGTGCCGGACGCGCGCTGGACGACGGGCGCCTGACCACTCGGACCGGTCTGGCCGCGGGGCTGTCGGTCACCGCGGTGGGGCTGGCCTGCGCGATGCTGCCGGGACTGATCGGCATCCTCGTCGGGGCCGTTCTGATCGGAGCCGGTACGGGGCTGATCACGCCGCTCGGCTTCGCCGCGCTGGCCGCGAGCACGCCTGCGGAGCGCCTCGGCCAGACCATGGGCGCCGCCGAACTCGGCCGCGAACTCGGCGACGCGGGCGGACCGCTGCTCGTCGCCGCCGTCGCCTCGCTCGCCACGCTCACCTACGGCTATGGGGCGCTCGCGTTCCTGATAGGGCTGGGCGCGGTGGTCGCGCTCGTTCGCCGTCGCGCGGCGTCGGTTGTACCCGAGCCCGAGTCGGGAAGGTGACGGGTCTCTGGGTCAGTCCTGGTGTCGGCGGCGCAGCAGGTGCCGGAGGACGAGTGCGGCGACCAGGGCGCCGAGGGCGATGAGTGCGTAGAGCTGGTAGCGGCTGATCTCGTCGTAGATGGCGGTAATGTGGGTGCCCGCCACATAGGCCAGGCTCGCCCACAGGCCGACCCACAGTGCGGCGCCGAGGGCGTTGAAGACCAGGAAACGGCGCCAGGGCATGCCGCTGGTGCCCGCGATGATGCCGTTGACCTGGCGCAGTCCTTCGACGAAGCGGGCGACGGTGACGATCTTGCCGCCATGGCGGCTGAAGAACTCCTCCGCCGCCTGGAAGCGCTCAGGGGTCAGGAACACATATCGGCCCCACCGGTGCACGAAGGCTCGTCCACCGGTGTGGCCGATCAGATAGCCGACATTGTCCCCTACGACGGCGGCGGCGAACGCGATGACCGCCACGGTCACGATGTTCAGCTGCCCGGCCCCCGCGTAGATCCCCGCGGCGATCAGGATGGTCTCTCCCGGCGCGGGGACTCCGAAGTCCTCCACGAGGACCACGGCACCGACGGCCCAGTAGCCGTAGTGGGTGAGCAGCGGGGCCAGGTGAGCCAGCGGGCCCGGAAGAGGCGGCGCCATGCCCCCACCGTACGCGGCCGACGAGTCCGCGTGCCGGTCAGCAGGGCAGGGCGAGGATGACGCAGGATCCGCGCCCGGTGTTCTCGGCGTGGGCCGTGCCGCCGTGGGCGATGGCCACCGCCTGGACGAATGCGAGCCCCAGGCCGGACCCCTTGCCGGTGCGGCTGGCCTCGGCGCGGGCGAACCGGTCGAACGCCCGGGGCAGGAACTCCGGGGGGAAGCCAGTTCCCTCGTCCGTGACGCACCGGCGCAGCCTGCCCTCGTGGACGGTGGCCGTGAGGCGGACGGCCCCGGTGCCGTGGCGCAGGGCGTTGTCGAGCAGGTTGCCGAGGGCGGGTTGCAGCCAGCGGGTGTCGACGTCGACGGCCGTGTCGGGCGCCTCGACGGTCAGGACCCGCCCGGTCCGTTCGGCGGTGCGCAGATGGGGGGCGACTGCGGCCTCGATGAGGTCGGTCAGGCGTACGGGAGCCCGGCTTATGTGGTCGCTGCTGCCGAGTTCCTCCAGTTCCAGCAGCGCGTTGGAGAGGTGGATCAGTCGCTGGACCTCGGTGTCCACCGAGCGCAGGGTCTCGGTGAGTTCGCCGGCGGAGCGTGAGCGGTACAGGGCGACGTCGAGTTCGGCCCGCATCAGGGTGAGCGGGGTGCGCAGTTCGTGGCTGGCGTCCGCGACGAACCGGCGCTCGCGTTCCGCAGCGGCTTCCAGGCGGTCGAGCATGTGGTTGAGGGTGTGGCCGAGCCGGGTGATCTCGTCGTCGCGGTCGCCGGTCACGTCCAGGCGCAGGTTCTGGGCGCCGTCGGCGAGGCCCTTGCTTCTGCGTGAACGGCCAACCGCGAGCTCGCCAAAGCTCTCCACCAATGTGCCTGATCGCCGGAGGTGGGGGCTGACTCGCCACGATCTGTCCGATCGTCGGCATGAGCAGCAGGGGCCGCCAGCGCGTCTCGTAGTGGAACCGGGCGCCGGGAACGTCCAGAACGGTCAGGTGCACTCCTTGCCCGGCGCGATGTCAGCTGTCTGTGGAGTCGCGGCTATGGACTTGTGCGGGTGCCGCAAGGTCCATCGGGGCCGGAACGACTTGCCGTGGCGGATGGCGAAGCGGCCCAGTACAACGTGGACGGCCACGAACACGACCTTCAGCAGGATGATCGCCAAGACTGCGTTGACGGCCCAGCCGGTCCATGTCGAGGCGGCCAGTGCGGCTCCGCTCAGACCCAGGTGCACGGCGACGACGACGGCGCCGACCGCGATCAGTCCTATGGTCGTGCCGCGGCCCGGGCGCTTTGCAGTCCCGGTTTCGGGAGCGGAGGCTGGGCCGGCTCCTTCGCCGGGTGGGCCTGGAGGCGTTTGGCGCCGCTGCCAGGTCACTGTCAGCTGGTCGCGTCGGCCGATCTTCTCAAGGCGTGCGGTGATGCCGTTTTGGAGTCGCTGGAGAGTGTCCTCGTCGTCGGCATCGACGCGCAGGCTCAGTGTGTCCGAGGTGGCCTGCAGGGTGAACTGGCCCTCATCGAAGCGAATCACGCCGCGCGTGTCGGAGTAGTCGACGTCCCGCACCGTCGGTGGCATGTCACCACTGCCGTGGCGGGCGGGCGGCTGGTGACGTATTCGGCTCATCTGTCCGAGGTGGCGGCAGAATTGCACGAGGTACCGGCTGGCACGCTCGGTGGGAATGTGGGCTTCGGCGGTCGGCATGACCTTCCTTTCTGGACCGCAGGGGGCTCCGTCGGCGTGGGCACTGACAGGTTTCGCGCACGGGTGGGAGCCTTGCGGAGGTTTTCAGTCCCTGGTGAGAGTGGTGCGCCAGCCGCGGATGCCGTTGGTGTAGGCGGGTAGGGCGCTGTCGATCGTGATGGGTTCGATGGCGTCGATCCGCCACCCGTCGGCGAACGCCGTGCGGATCTCGTCTGGTGTCAGCCGGTGCACCCGCCCGGATGGGGTCGGCGGCTCGTCGCGGAAGCAGAGCATGAAGTAGCGCCCGCCGGGTTTCACCGCGGCGCGCAGGCTCTCTACGTAGGCCGGACGCTCCTCGCCGCGGAAGCCGTGGAAGACCAGGGAGTCCAGGACGACATCGAACCGCTCGCCGAGGTCGGCCAGGCGCCGGGCGTCGTGGCGCAGGAACCGCGCCATCACGCCGCGTTCTTCCGCCTTCTTCGTCGCAAGATCCAGGGCGTTGGTGGCGAGGTCGATGCCGGTGGACTCCAGTCCGAGCCGTGCGGCCATGAGCGTGTGCTCGCCGGTGCCGCAGCCCACATCCAGCACCCGGCCGTGCAGGAGCCCTGCGTCGGCGAAGGCGAGGAAGGCGGGCTGGGGGCGGCCTATGTCCCACGGCGGCGGGTTCGTGTACAGCTCCTCGTGCCGGAAACCGGCGTCGGCCGCGCCCTGGCGGCCGGGGCCGTGGTGCGGGGCGGGCCGGGCGGTGTCGACGTCGCGAAACTCGGGATCGGCGGTCGGTTCGTCAGCGGGCTGTGCCATGAGAAGCACTCCTCTCCGTCGCGTGGAAGGACGGATCTCCGCGACACCCTCAGCTTTATCGAGACACTCTGTCTATGTCAATCCAGAGTGTCTGACTATCGTCATCGCGTACGCTGCACAGGTGCCGAAGCTGTGGAATGAGACGATCGCCGAGCACCGCCGCACGGTCCGCGAAGCGACCTTGGAGACCACCGCGGCGCTGGTGGCCGAGCACGGACTGGCGTCAGTGACGATGTCGCAGATCGCGAAGGAGACCGGCATCGGCCGGGCAACGCTGTACAAGTACTTCCCGGACGTCGAGTCGATCCTGGCCGCGTGGCACGAACGCCACGTGACCGCGCATCTCGAGCACCTCGCCCGCATCCGCGACCAGGCAGGCGCCCCCGGCGAACAACTCGAAGCCGTCCTCCACGCCTACGCGGACATCACCCACGAGCGCCCCCAGCACACCGAACTCGCGGCGCTGGTGCACCGGGGCGAGCACCTCGCCCACGCCGAGCAGCACCTGAACGCCCTCGTGCGGGACCTCATCACCGAAGCCGCGCAGGCCGGAGACATCCGCGATGACGTCGCCCCCGGCGAGCTTGCGACCTACTGCCTGCACGCCCTGGGCGCCGCCGGCAGCCTGCCCTCCAAGGCTGCCGTTGACCGGCTGGTCACAGTCACGTTGGCCGGCTTGCGTCCCTCGCCGCCGGTGCCCGATGCCACCGGAGCCAACCAGCCTCCTCAACGCGTCGCCGCGGCGGGCGGCTCATCGTCTAGCCCGCCGCATGGCCCGTGGCGCCATACCGCCCACGCTCGTCAATCGACCGATACCTGAGCGGAATCACGACGCGATCCTGACTGGTGACCGCAGGCGCACCCCCGCTGTGGGGAGGGGTCTCGTCTGGCTGCTGGCTCGCCCGTCAGGACTTAAAGATCATCTCATTGCCCTTATGTCACCTCGCCAGCTCCCCGGCCGCGGAACCGGTTGATACCCCGCCCGGGTATGGTGAGGGTGGGCGACCGCAGGCGGCGCGCCGAAGGGTGAGGAAGAAAGGGAACGCAACGTGGGCAGCGGACATGCGGGCAGGTGGGGCATCGCCCGGCTGCTGGCCGTGTGCGCGGTGCTGTTCGGCCTGTTCCTCATGCACGGCTCCCCGGCGAGTGCCGCCGAGGGCTGCCACGGCTCCATGCCCGCACCCGCACCGATGCCCACCGGCCACGACGCCTCCCCGATGACCACGGCTCACGCGCCCGCCACGCATCATCCAGGCCCGGCCCTCCAGGCCGCCGGGGCTGCCGGGATGCCCGGGGCGCTGTGCATGGCGACCCCGGCCCACGAGCGGATCCCCCTGCCGGCGCCCGGCCTCCTCTCCATGGCCGCCGTCACGGTTCCGGCCGCATCGACGCCGGTCCGACTGCGGGCACTGGGCGGGAGCGGGCTGCGCGGGCCTCCGGCCGGCGGAAGAGATCACCTGCTGAAGGCGTGCATCGCGCGGACGTGACAGGCACACGCCGAGGCCCGGCCACCGGCCGGGACCGGCACCGTGCCCTGCCCTCTCCGCGCGCCACCGGTGTGGTGCGCCCACCCGGAAAGACCCCCGCTTCGATGATCTCCTCTTCCCGTCTCATTGCGGGCCGCCGCGCGATAGCCGCGGCCGGTGCTGCAGCGGCTCTCGCACTGGCCCTGGCCGCCTGCGGCTCCTCCAGCGACTCCTCATCCATGCCGGGCATGGACCACGGCAGCAAGTCCTCCGCGTCCTCCTCGCCCAGCGCGTCGCAAGCAATGGGTGACATGCCCGGCATGGACCACATGGCCTCCGGCAACGGCCTGTCCGACACCCAGGACGGCTACCGCCTCACCTCCAAGGACGCGACCCTGCCGTCCGGCAAGCAGACCGCCTATCGGTTCACGGTGACTGGCCCGGACGGCAAGCCGGTCACCGGCTTCGCCCTCGACCAGACCAAGCGGATGCACTTCTACGCGATCCGCTCCGACCTGACCGGATTCCAGCACGTCCACCCGACCATGGCCGCCGGCGGCACCTGGAGTGCGGACCTGTCCTCCCTCACTCCGGGCTCCTGGCGCATGTTCGCCTCCTTCACCCCGAACACCGGAACGGGCAAGGCCAAGGACTTCGTGCTCTCGCGCACCGTCACGGTGCCCGGCGACACCGCGAAGACCCCGCTGCCCGCACCGGCCACCAGCACGCAGGCCGACGGGTACACCGTCACTGTCAAGGGCGAGCCCATGGCGGGCATGGCACACCCGCTGATCGTCTCGATCGCCAAAGACGGAAAGGCCGTCACCGACCTTGAGCCCTACCTGGACACCTACGCCCACCTGACCGCCTTCCACGAAGGCGACGCCGCGTTCGCCCACCTCCACCCGACCACCAAGGTGACCGGCGACCACGGCGGCCCGGACCTGTCCTTCCACGCCCAACTGCCCACCTCCGGCAACTGGCGGCTGTTCCTGCAGTTCCAGACCGGCGGCAAGCTCCACACCGCCGCCCTGACCCTGCGCGTCGGCTGAACCCCGGCGGGGCCCCGCCAACACGGCGGCGCCCCGCACCCCGCCGCACACGGACACGCACCCAAAGAGAGCGTGTCCGTGTGCGGCGGCCCGCACCCTGATGGAGGAAGGCTTCACAGATGCACGTCGTACTGCACGCACTGTCGATTGCCGGGTCGATGACCTGGGAGATCACTGGGCCCTGATTCTGGGCTTCGCCCTGTCTGCTGTCGTTCAGGCCGTGGTCCACAAGTTCACTGGGGTCTCGCTCCTGGGCGATGACCGGCCCCGCACCCTCGCCGTCGCCGCGGGCCTGGGCGCGGCGTCGTCATCCTGCTCGTACGCGGCGGTCGCGCTGGCCCGCTCGCTGTTCCGCAAGGGCGCGAATTTTCACCGCCGCGATGGCCTTCGAGATCGCCTATCGTGTTCACCCGCCTGCGGGTCGACCCGCGCACCCCGGACTACTACGAGCGCCGGATCAACGAGGGCAGGACTCGGCGCGAAATCGTCCGCTGCCTCAAACGCTACGCGGCCCGGGAGGTCTTCCACCTGGTCGGACAGCTACAGCCAGGACCCCGCTCATAGGGGCTGTCGTGACAGATGAGAGGGTCAGGCGGGTGAGTGAGACACCGAAGAACACCCTCCAATACCGCTTTGACGGGCCAGAAGACGCCCCGGTCCTGATCCTCGGTCCCTCACTGGGTACCACCTGGCACATGTGGGACCGGCAGATACCGGAGCTGTCCAAGAACTGGCGGATCTTCCGGTTCGACCTGCCGGGCCACGGCGGCGCACCGGCCTACCCGGCGGGTTCCGTGAGCGAACTCGCGGGGCGGCTGCTCGCCACCCTGGACGGGCTCGGCGTGCAGCGCTTCGGTTACGCGGGCTGCGCGTTCAGCGGGGCCATCGGTATCGAGCTGGCCCTGCGGCACCCGGAGCGGATCGCCTCGCTCGCCGTGATCGCCGCCTCGCCCCGCTTCGGATCGGCCGACGAGTTCCGCCAGCGCGGGGTGATCGTGCGCAGCAACGGTCTTGACCCGATCGCGCGATCCTCGCCCGAGCGATGGTTCACGAGCGGCTTCGCCGCCGCGCAGCCCGCGATCACCGAGTGGGCCGTGCAGATGGTGCGCACCACCGACCCCGGCTGCTACATCGCGGCCTGCGAGGCGCTCGCCGCGTTCGACGTGCGCGTCGAACTGGGCCGCATCGGCGTCCCCACCCTCGTCCTCGTCGGCTCGGACGACCAGGTCACCGGACCCGCCGAGGCCCGCACGCTGGTCGCGGGGATACCGGACGCCCGCCTCGCCGTCGTCCCCGGAGCCTCGCACCTGGTGCCCGTGGAGCAGCCGGCAGCGGTCACCGACCTGCTGGTACGGCACTTCTCCACCGCCTGGCAGCCCGCCTACGACTCGACCACAGGCCAGATGGCCATTCCGGCGGCCCCGGTCAAGCCGGTGCTCGCGGCACCCCCGCCGGTCGGCCCCGTCGCCGAGATCGCCCCGCCCGTCGTCCGGCCCGCGGTCCTGGGCAGGCCGGACCCCTACGACGCCGGGATCAAGGTGCGCCGCGAGGTGCTGGGCGACGCGCATGTGGACCGGGCGCTGGCCTCGGCGGACGAGTTCTCCGGGGACTTCCAGGAGTTCATCACGCGCTACGCGTGGGGCGAGATCTGGGACCGGCCGGGCCTCGACCGGCGCTCGCGCAGCTGTGTCACGCTGACCGCGCTGGTCGCGGGCGGTCACCTCGACGAGCTGGCCTTCCACACCCGCGCCGCCCTCCGTAACGGCCTCACTCCGGACGAGATCAAGGAGGTGCTGCTCCAGGCGGCCGTCTACTGCGGTGTCCCGGCCGCGAACAGCGCCTTCAAGGTGGCGCAGCAGGTCATCCGGGAGGAGACCACCCCCCAGGAGTGATCTTGAGCCTGGTAGTGGGAGCACCTGTCTCGGGGGCCCTGCGTGGCACCGGGAGGGGGAGGATGGACCCATGAAGCTCACGAAGAAGTCGCATGCCTGCATCCGTCTCGAGAAGGACGGGCGTGTGCTCGTCATCGACCCGGGGACCTTCTCCGAGGAGGACGCGGCCGTCGGCGCGGAAGCGATCCTGGTCACGCACGAGCACCTCGACCACTTCAACGAGGACCGGCTGCGGGCGGGCCTGGAGTCCAACCCGGCGGCCGAGATCTGGACCCTGAAGTCGGTCGCGGAGAAGATCTCCGCGGCCTTCCCGGGCCGTGTGCACACCGTCGGTCACGGCGACACGTTCACCGCCGCGGGCTTCGACGTCCAGGTGCACGGCGAACTGCACGCCGTGATCCACCCGGACATCCCGCGCATCACGAACGTCGGCTATCTCATCGACGGTGGCCGCGTCTTCCACCCGGGCGACGCCCTCACCGTTCCCGAGCAGCCGGTCGAGACGCTGATGCTCCCGGTCATGGCCCCGTGGAACAAGATCGCCGAGGTCATCGACTACGTCCGCGAGGTGAAGCCGCAGCGCGCGTACGACATCCACGACGCGCTCCTGACGGACCTCGCACGCCCGATCTACGACCACCAGATCGGCTCCCTGGGCGGCTCCGAGCACCTGCGGCTCGCGCCGGGGGCGTCGGCGGACGTCTGAGCACCCGAGGGCGGGTGCGCCGGGCGGTCACGGCGACCCGCTGTCGTACCCGCCCGGTAGGTTGTGAGGCATGCGCATCGCGACCTGGAACGTGAACTCGATCACCGCTCGCCTCCCGAGGCTGCTGGCCTGGCTGGAGAGCAGCGGCACGGACGTGCTGTGCCTCCAGGAGGCCAAGGTCGCCGCGGAGCAGTTCCCCGTCGACGAGCTGCGCGAGCTGGGCTACGAGGCGGCGGTCCACGCGACCGGGCGGTGGAACGGCGTGGCGGTGCTCTCCCGCGTCGGCCTGGAGGACGTGGTCAAGGGGCTGCCCGGCGACCCCGGTTACGAGGGTGTGGAGGAGCCCCGGGCCGTCTCCGCGACCTGCGGCCCGGTCCGCGTCTGGTCGGTGTACGTGCCGAACGGACGCGAGGTGGACCACCCCCACTACGCCTACAAGATCCAGTGGTTCGAGGCCCTCAAGGCCGCGGTCGCGGGTGACGCGGCGGGCAGCCGTCCCTTCGCCGTGCTGGGCGACTACAACGTGGCACCGACGGACGACGACGTCTGGGACGTCTCCCTCTTCGAGGGGGCCACCCACGTCACCCCGGCCGAGCGGGCGGCCCTCGCCGCGCTGCGCGAGTCGGGCCTGTCGGACGTGGTCCCGCGGCCCCTGAAGTACGACCACCCGTTCACGTACTGGGACTACCGTCAGCTCGGCTTCCCCAAGAACCGCGGCATGCGCATCGACCTGGTCTACGGCAACGAGCCGTTCGCCAAGGCGGTCACCGACTCCTATGTGGACCGCGAGGAGCGCAAGGGCAAGGGCGCGTCGGACCACGCGCCGGTCGTGGTGGACCTCGACGTGTGAGTGCCCCCGGGGCGCGCCTGTGGTGCGACCCGGAGTGTGAATGTCACGCTGGGCGTATGAACATCCCTTTCCTGGGCACCTGGCGCAAGAAGCACGGTCCCGCCTTCGGCGTCGCGGTGTTCTCCGACGGTGATCACGACTCCGAGGGCGTCGCCGAACTCCTCTCCGAGTGCGAGCTGCTGCGCTCGCAGGCCCACCAAGCGGGCGTCGAACTCGACGACTCCGTCGCCTCGTTGGAAGCGCTGGACCAGCTGCTGCCGCGCTGGCGCGACGACGAGGAGAGCCTGCCATGGCTCGGCAACGACGCGGGGCTCTATCTCGGCTCGGTCATCGTGCGCACGGTGCCCGGCGCCCGCTGGGAGGTCTGGCCCAACGGCCACCCGGCGGTGCGGCTGGCCTCCGGCCGGGAGATCGATGTCGTCGCCTCCGGCCACACCTGGGCGTCCAGCGGAGCCCCCGAACTCTCCCAGCTGTACGCCGAGGTGGCGGAGGGGTAGCCCGTCTCGCCAGGACGCCGTAAACCAGAAAATTCATAAATACGGCTAATGCCCGAAAAGTGCGTGTCGCGTATGGGGGGTCACCCTGCCCGGATAGTTTGCGGCTTCTGCGACACAGCTGAGAGTGGGTAGGGCCGGGCATGGCTGTCGATCCTCTGATCGAACTGCAGGACGTGAACAAGCACTTCGGCGCGTTGCATGTCCTCCAGGACATCAACCTCACCGTCGGCAAGGGGGAGGTGGTCGTGGTCATCGGCCCCTCGGGGTCGGGCAAGTCGACCCTGTGCAGGGCGATCAACCGGCTGGAGACCATCGAGTCCGGCGCCATCAGGCTCGAAGGGCAGCCGCTGCCGGACGAGGGCAAGGCGCTCGCCAGGCTCCGCGCCGAGGTCGGGATGGTCTTCCAGTCCTTCAACCTCTTCGCCCACAAGACGATCCTGCAGAACGTCTCACTGGCCCAGATCAAGGTCCGTGGCCGCAAGAAGGAGGAGGCGGACCGGCGCTCCCTCGAACTCCTGGACCGCGTGGGCCTCGCCTCCCAGGCCCCGAAATACCCGGCGCAGCTCTCCGGCGGCCAGCAGCAGCGCGTGGCCATCGCCCGCGCCCTCGCCATGGACCCCAAGGCCCTGCTGTTCGACGAGCCGACCTCGGCACTCGACCCCGAGATGATCAACGAGGTCCTCGAAGTCATGCGGCAGCTCGCGCGCGACGGCATGACCATGGTCGTCGTCACCCACGAGATGGGTTTCGCACGCTCCGCGGCCAACCGCGTCGTGTTCATGGCCGACGGCCGCGTCGTCGAGGACCGCACCCCCGAGGAGTTCTTCACCAACCCGCGCAGCGACCGCGCCAAGGACTTCCTCTCCAAGATCCTCAAGCACTAGGCGGGGGAGTACGACCATGATCCGTACGACACGTATGCGCCTCGCCGTGGCCGCCCTCGTGTGCGTCGCGCTGCTGACGGCCGCCTGCGGCAAGGAGGGCAGCCCGCCCGTCAAGGGACCGGCCGCCGGCAAACTGCCCCACTACCAGGTGGCGGAGGGCTTCGAGCTCCCCTCCTCGCCCACTTGGGAGAGGGCCAGAAAGCGCGGCTACCTCAACATCGGCGTCAAGGAGGACCAGCCGTACCTGGGCGAGAAGGACCCGGCGAGCGGCACCTACTCCGGCTTCGACATCGAGATCGCCAGGATGATGTCGGCCTCGCTCGGCTTCGACCCGAGCACCATCCGTTTCAAGACGATCGCCTCGGCCAACCGCGAAACCGCCCTGCAGAACGGTCAGATCGACTTCTACGTCGGCACCTACACCATCAACGACAACCGCAAGAAACTCGTCGGCTTCGCGGGCCCCTACTACATGGCAGGTCAGTCGCTGCTCGTACGCAAGAACGAGAAGGACATCCGCGGCCCCCAGGACCTCGCCGGCAAACGCGTCTGCTCGGCGGCCGGTTCGACGCCGTACCAGCGCATCCAGACCGACTATCCGAAGGCGACGCTCGTCGCCTACGACACCTACTCGGTCTGCGTGGACAACCTGCTCACCTACCAGGTCGACGCCGTCACCACCGACGACGCGATCCTGATCGGCTACGCGGCGAAGGTGCCCGACGAACTCAAGGTCGTCGGCAAGCCGTTCTCGAAGGAGCCGTACGGCATCGGCGTGCCGCGCGACGACAACGCGCTGCGGTTCGCGCTCGACGACGCGTTGGAGGCCCGCGAGAAGAACGGCGACTGGAAGAGGGCGTACGAGGCGACGCTGGGGCTCTCCGGAGTGCCGGCGCCCACCCCGCCCGCCATCGACCGCTACCCGGCGAGCTGAGCGAGGCCGATGTGAACGTACTGATCGACAACTTCCACACCTTCGCCCAGGGATTCCTCGGCACGGTCGAACTCACCGTCTACGCGAGCGTGCTGGCCCTCGTGCTCGGCTTCCTGATGGCGTCGTTCCGGGTCGCGCCGGTCGGCTCCCTGCGGGCCTTCGGCACGGTGTGGGTGACCGTGCTGCGCAACACCCCGCTGACCCTGCTGTTCTTCGCCGTGCTGCTCGGGCTGCCCCGGTTCGGACTCGTGCTGCCCTTCAAGGTGTTCGCGGTCCTGGCGCTCGGCTGCTACACCTCCGCGTTCATCTGCGAGGCGCTGCGCTCGGGCATCAACACCGTGCCCAAGGGACAGGGTGAGGCGGCCCGCAGCCTCGGCATGACCTTCAGCCAGACGCTGTCCGTGGTCGTCCTGCCGCAGGCGTTCCGGTCCGTGATCCCGCCCATCGGCTCCACGCTCATCGCCCTCGCCAAGAACTCGGCGATCGCCGGGGCGTTCAGCGTCAACGAACTGCTCGGGACCTACAAGACGCTGAGCGAGCTCGGCTACAACATCGTCTGGACCTTCGTCTGGATCGCCGTCGGCTATCTGATCATCACCCTCACCATCAGCGCGATCTTCAACTACCTCGAACAGCGCTGGGGAGTCGCCCGATGACCACCACCGCCCCCGAATCGACCGCCCTGTACGACGTTCCCGGACCCCGGACCCGTCAGCGGCACCGGCTCTACGCGGCCGTTTCCACCGCCCTGATCCTCGCGCTGGTCGGCTGGATCCTCTATCTCCTCTTCGACACCGACCAGTTCACCTACACCAAGTGGATGCCGTTCGAGTACAAGGGCATCCAGGAACTGCTGCTGCGGGGACTGGGCAACACGCTGAAGGCCTTCGCGATGGCCGCGGTGCTCTCGCTGGCGCTGGGCACCGTGCTCGCGACAGGACGCCTGTCCGACCACCGTCCGGTGCGCTGGATCTCCGCGCTGGTCGTCGAGTTCTTCCGCGCCATGCCCGTACTGGTGATGATCTTCTTCATCTTCGTGGCGCTGAAGGTGCAGCCGCTGCCCGCGCTGGTCGCGGGGCTGACCCTCTACAACGGCTCGGTGCTCGCCGAGGTCTTCCGCTCCGGCGTCAACTCCGTCGAACGCGGCCAACGGGAGGCCGCGTTCGCGCTCGGCATGCGCAAGACCCAGGTCATGACCTACGTCCTCGTCCCGCAGGCCGTGCGGGCCATGCTGCCCGCCATCATCAGCCAACTCGTGGTGGCCCTGAAGGACACCTCGCTCGGATATCTCATCACCTACGAGGAGTTTCTCCACGCCGGGAAACTGATCGCCTCGAACCTCGACTACGATTTGCCGTTCATCCCCGTGGTGATGGTGATCTCGCCGATCTACATCGGGATGTGCATGCTGCTCTCCTGGTTCGCCCAGTGGGTGTCCCGGCGGGAGCAGCGCAGTCCCAAGACCGAGGCCGTGAACGTGGCACCGGCCGAACCAGGGACGCTGCTGCCGGGTGGGGGTCCCCCCACAGCCCCGCGACTGTAGGGGGAGCAGCAGCTCACAGGGCCAGACCCGGCCGGCGCCAGCAGCCGGAGATCACTGCTCGCGCAGGGGAACGGACACGTAGGACGGGTCGTTCGCCGGTGAGGAGAAGGTCAGCTGCGCGCCGGACGGGTTGTGCTCGATGTAGAGCGGGTCGACCGTGTCGACGACCAGGGCGAGCCGATGCCCTGCCGGGACGTCGTAGGCCGTGGAGTACAGCTCCAGGTCGACGCCGAACGGCTCTCCGGGCGTCTGCCCGTGGAAGGTGTACGGCGCGTTGCTGACCAGCTTGCCGAGGCCGAGCGGACCCACGTCGTAGAGGTAGGCGACGAGGGTGCCGCTCTCCTTGGTCGGAGTGAGCGTGGTGTGCAGCGTGGTCGTTCCGCGCACTTGCTGGACGCTCGCGTATTTCTCCGACTGCCAGACGGCCGCCCAGCGGCGCGGCAGCAGCGGGATCGACGCCATCGGGGGGACCTGGGCGATCTGGTCGAGGATGCTGGAGAGGAAGATGATCCCGCCGTCCGCGCCCGAGTCGACGTTGGTGTGGATCGTGGTGGTGCCCGCGAGGGCGATCTTCTTCCTGGTCGCGCCGACCGACTTCCAGTCGGGGTAGCCCTCGTAGGCGCCCGTGGTGCGGGGCTTGAGCTGGACGGGCTGCTCACGGTCGATGCCGTTGTCGACGCCCCTGAGGTAGTGGTCGAACCAGCGGCCGGTGTCCGTCCACACGTCGTTGGGGAGCCCGAACAGACCGGTCACCTCGGCGGTGGCGTGGTCGCCGGGGCGGAACTCCAGGCGCTTGGGGCCGGTCAACTCCTCGTAGAACCTGGCGTACTGGTTGGGCGGGAAGATCGTGTCGCCCCAGCCGTTGGCCATGAAGACGGCCGCGCCGTTCTTGTTGAGCTGGTCGACGTAGGTCTCGGGGGAACGTTTCTTCCCCCAGGCGATCATCTCCTGCTCCTTCGACAGGTTCGAGGCGAAGAAGTCCTTGAGCGTCTGCTGGAGTTCGGCGCTCGGGCGCCCGGTGATGGTCCCCGCGACGCCGAGCAGGGCGGTGGCCTGGGAGTGCTGGGTGCGGCCCGAGTAGATCGAGTCGATGAGGTCGGCCCAGCCGCTCATGGCGGAGACCGCCTTGATCCTCTTGTCGTGCGCGGCGGCGAGCAGGCTGATCCCGGCGCCGTAGGAGACGCCCGCCATGCCGACCTTCTGTGCGTCGGCCGGGGTGTTCGCCAGTGCCCAGTCGATCACCTTGGAGGCATCGGCCACGTCCGGCGGTCCCGCCACTTCTATCTCGCCGCCGGACTGCCAGAAGCCGCGCACGTTGTACGTGAGCACCACATAGCCGGAGTCGGCGAGCTTCTGGGCCTGTGCGAGGTACTCGACCTGGGGCAGGCCCCAGCTCGTCGGCATGACGAGGAGCGGGTACGTGCGGCTGCCGTCGGCGCCCGCGGGGGTGACGACATTGGCCTTGAGGACCGTGCCGCCGTCTCCGGCGATGTCGACGAAGCGGACGGAGGCTGAGGCCGCCTGGGCGGTGGGGGCGAGCCCGAGGGCGGTACCGGCGATCAGGGCTGCGGATACGGCACCGACGGCGGACGTGCGCAGGGCATGACGATGGTGTCCCACGGGCCACTCCTCACTCGTGTCAGTAGAATGTGACCCGACGGTAACCTCGTTGCCTTACCGGAAGTAACCCGTCGGTAAGTTACGCACGGGTAAAGATTGTTAGAGGGCCGTGAAATCTACGAGGCGAGGTGAAATCTACGAGGCGCGGTGGGAGTTGCGAGCCGGCGCCGGTGTGGGCAGCGGGGTCTGGGCGGCCCGGGTCACATCCGCGACGAGCTCGACGACATCGGGCCCGTACGCGTGCGAGTTCACCACCTTCAGCAGCAGGACGAAGGAGTTGCCGCCGTGCTTGCGTGCCAGCCGTTCGTGGTTGCGGGCGAGATAGCGGGTCGCCGCCTGGTTGGTGATCGCGCGCTGCCCGCAGAAGAGGAAGACGGGCCGCGTCCCGCGCTCCTGTCCCGCGATCAGCCGGGCGAGGATCACGTACTCGACCTTTCCCGACTCCACGAGGTAGCGCTCGCTGCCGATCTGGAAGGCGCCGCGGTCCGGGCCCGGTTCGGCGTCGGTGTTCACCTGGATGCCCGGCAGCAGGGAGTGCAGGTGCGCGGCCATCCGCCGGTTGGACGACGGCCCGCCCACGCAGAACTCGGTCCGCTCCCCGAACCCCTGCTGCGCGGCGTCGTGCGCGACGACCTGGGCGTGCGCGCCGCAGTCCTTGATCAGCGCGGCGAGTTCGAGGAGCGCGAACACGTCGAAGCGCATCACCGTGAGTTCCGGGCCGCCCGCCTCGCGGTTCACCACGAGAAGCGACTCGGAGTTGTCGGGCAGCCCGAAGAACGCCTGTTTGCGCCGGAGTCTGCGCTTCCAGAGGTAGGTGCGGGCGAGCCAGCCGAGCGCGGCACTGATGGCGGCGGCGACCACGCCGAGGACGATGTTGCGCACGTCGTCATTCATGGGCGCGCATGGTATCGGGAGTGCGGACCGGTGTTCGAGGGGGTCCTGACGGGAGGGGTGCGGTGAAGTTACGCTGCGCGGACGGCTGTTGACTGGAGGTACGGATGCGTCGCCCTGTTGCGCGGAATCTGGCGGTCTTGGCGGTTTCGGCCGCGGTGGTGTCGGTCGGCGCGGCGGCGCCACCCACCGCCGGGACGGCCTCCTCCCGTGCCACCCCGGCGAAGGCGCCGGTCGCCGTCGGCTACGGCGGTGCCGTGGCCAGCGTCGACGCCGACGCCTCCGCCGCCGGGATCGAGGTCCTGAAGAAGGGCGGCAACGCGGTGGACGCGGCGGTCGCCACCGCGGCGGCCCTCGGCGTCACCGAGCCGTACTCCTCCGGCGTCGGCGGGGGCGGCTACTTCGTCTACTACGACGCCAAGTCCCGTACGGTGCACACGATCGACGGCCGTGAGACCGCGCCCCTGACCGCCGACTCGGGGCTGTTCCTGGAGAACGGCCAGCCGCTCGCCTTCGCGGACGCCGTCACCAGCGGGCTGAGCGTGGGCACGCCGGGCACGCCCGCGACCTGGCAGACGGCGCTGGACAGCTGGGGCAGCAAGCGGCTCGGGAGCGTGCTGAAGCCCGCCGAGCGGATCGCGCGCGACGGGTTCACGGTCGACGCGACCTTCCGCTCGCAGACCGAGTCCAACCAGGCGCGCTTCGAGAACTTCCCCGACACCGCGAAGCTGTTCCTGCCCGGCGGCTCGCTCCCCGTGGTCGGATCGACCTTCACCAACCCCGATCTCGCCCGCACATACGAGGAGTTGGGCAAGAAGGGCGTCGGCGCGATCTACCACGGCGACCTCGGCGAGGACATCGTCGCCACCGTGAACAAGCCCCCGGTGGACCCGGCTTCGGGCTACAACGCCCGCCCGGGCAAGCTGTCGTCGAAGGACCTGGCGGCCTACCGGGCGAAGCGACAGGCGCCGACGGAGACGTCGTACCGAGGCAAGAAGGTCTACTCCATCGCCCCGTCCTCCTCCGGCGGCACCACCGTCGGCGAGGCCCTCAACATCCTTGAGAAGACGGACCTTTCGAAGGCGAGTGAGGTCCAGTACCTGCACCACTACCTCGAGGCCAGCCGGATCGCGTTCGCGGACCGGGGGCGCTGGGTGGGCGACCCCGCCTTCGAGGACGTCCCCACCAAGGAACTCCTCTCGCAGAAGTACGCCGATGCGCGCGCCTGCCTGATCAAGGACGACGCGGTCCTGACGAGCCCGCTCGCACCGGGCGACCCGCGCCGTCCGGCGGCCTGCTCCACCGGGGGAACGGCCGCCCCGACGACGTACGAGGGCGAGAACACCACCCATCTCACGGTGGCCGACAAGTGGGGCAACGTCGTCTCCTACACGCTCACCATCGAACAGACCGGCGGCAGCGGAATCACCGTCCCGGGGCGCGGATTCCTCCTCAACAACGAGCTGACGGACTTCTCCTTCACCCCGGCCAACCCGGCCGTCCACGACCCGAACCTGCCCGGCCCCGGTAAGCGCCCGCGCTCGTCGATCTCCCCGACGATCGTCCTGGACCGGCACAACCAGCCCGTGGTGGCGCTCGGTTCGCCCGGTGGCGCGACCATCATCACCACCGTCCTGCAGACCCTGACGGAGTTCCTGGACCGGGGGCTGCCGCTGGTGGACGCCATCGCCGCCCCGCGCGCCAGCCAGCGCAACGCGGCCCAGACCGAACTCGAACCCGGCCTGTACGACAGCGCCCTACGGACCCGGCTCGAAGCCCTCGGGCACTCCTTCAAGCTCAACCCCGAGATCGGCGCCGCGACGGGTGTCCAACGCCTCCCCGACGGCCAGTGGCTGGCGGCAGCCGAGACGGTACGGCGCGGTGGAGGCTCGGCGATGGTGGTGCGACCGGCGTCGTAGCGAGCGGTGTCCTCGCGCTCGTCGACGTCGGTGCGCCGGTGGCGATCAGCGTGCCGTGAGGATGCGTGGGCCCGTCCGGGTGATGGCCACCGTGTGTTCCGTGTGGGCCGCACGGGAGCCGTCGTCGGTGCGCAGCGTCCAGCCGTCGGGGGCCGCGTGGAAGCCGTCGGTGCCGCCGCCGATGAGCATGGGCTCGATCGCGAGCACCATGCCGTGGCGCAGGGGGAGGCCGCGGCCCGCGCGGCCCTCGTTCGGGACGGACGGGTCCTCGTGCATGCGGCGGCCCACGCCGTGGCCTCCGAAGCCGTCCGGGATGCCATACCCCGCCGCGCGGCACACCGTGCCGACGGCGTGCGCGATGTCCCCGATCCGGTTGCCGACGACCGCCGCCTCGATGCCCGCCGCGAGGGCCCGCTCGGCGGTCTCCACGAGCCGCACGTCGGCCACGCGCGGCTCGCCCACGATGAAGCTGATCGCCGAGTCGCCGACCCAGCCGCCCAGTTCGGCCCCGAAGTCGATGGAGACCAGGTCGCCGTCCCGCAACCGGTAACCGGTCGGGATGCCGTGCACGATCGCGTCGTTCACCGAGCCGCAGATGACCGCGGGGAAGGGGGTGGGTGCGAACGAGGGCCGGTAGCCGAGGAAGGGCGAGCCGGCGCCCGCGTCGCGCAGCACCTGGTGGGCGACCTCGTCCAGCTCCAGCAACGAGACCCCCACGTCCGCCACCTTGCGCACCGCCGTGAGCGCCCGGCCCACGACCTGACCCGCTTCGTACATCTCGTCGATCGACGTGTCCGTCTTGAGTTCCACCATGCCAATTACTATACCGGTATTAGAATGGGGTCATGGTGCGTAACCCCCTGACCCCCGAAGAGCGCGAACGCGGCGAGCGTCTCGGGCAGTTGCTGCGCGAGGCCCGCGGTGGCCGCAGCATGGTGGAGGTCGCGGCGACCGCCGGGATCTCGGCCGAGACCCTGCGCAAGATCGAGACCGGACGGGCCCCCACCCCCGCCTTCTTCACCGTGGCGGCGCTGGCGCGGGCGCTCGGACTGTCCATGGACGACATTGATCACAGGACTCTGCGTCCAGTCCGAAAACTCCCTGTAGCCGTCCCGTAACACGAAGGGTGTTTTCTACCGGACCGGAGTACTCCAGTCGGGCGGGGAGTTGTGTGATGGCTGTGGAACAACTCCCGGGTCAGGTACGGGAGTTCGCGAGTTACCTGAGCGGGCTGATGAAACGGCTCGATCAGGACGGCGGCTGGTGCGCAGTGTTCTGGCAGCGCGACCCCGACGGCATGCGGGCCTGTCTGGACGGCTGGGAAGTGCCCCCGTGGGACGTCGTGGAGGCGCTCCTCCAGGACCTCGCCGCGGAGCAGGGCCCCCAGATCGCGGCCCAGGAAGCCCAGCGTGCCCGTTCCCTGCACGGCGCCTCGCTCACCGCCTACGACGGCCGGCCCGGCGGCCGGGACGCCCTCGGTGACCGTCTCGACGTCATGCTCCGCGAACAGCGCTACGCCGCGGAGCGTCAGACCGAACTGAGCCGGCAACTGCACGCGGCCACCACCCAGGAGGAGGCCGACACCGTGCGGCTCGACCTGGCCTGGGCCCACGACGATCACGAACGGGCCACCGCCCGATGTGTCGAACTCCGCCACCGGATGGAGAACCTGGACCACCGCGCCCTGCGTACCCACGTATCGGGCGCGTTCGACTTTTCGGGGGACGGGGACGTCGTCCGGGTCACGGAGCCGGCCGACCGGCGCGCGCTCGAGACGCGGCCCGACCACTCCGGGCCCGTCCCCCTCCCCGCCCCCGCTCCCATGGCGCCGAGCGACCTGGCGACCCCCGGTTCCGGGCCGTACGATCCGGCGGCCGCCCGTTCCGCCCGAAGCGACTGGGCAGCCGCCCGTATCGCCTCGTACGACCAGGCCGGCTCCGGTACCGGTACCAATGCCGGTACTGGTACTAGTCCCAGTACCGGTACCGGCATCACTCCCAGCCCCGCCCCCGCCCCCAGCCCCGCCCCCGCCCCCAGCCCCGCCCCCGCCCCCAGCCCGGGCCCCGCCCCCACTCCGAGCACCGCCCCCGTCCCCAAGCAGCGCTCCAAACGGCGCCCCCGCGGCAGCGCCCGCTTCGCCGGGATGGTGGAGGCCGAGGCGGCCCCTGTGGCCGTCCCGGAGACGGCGGCGCCGCCCGTGTACACCCCGGCCGCGCCGAGCGGCCGTAGCCCCCGTGGAGCCCGTTTCGCGGGTGCCGCCCAGGAGCCCGCGCAGCCGCGCGCCGAGGCGTTGGACGAGGACGCGCGGCGGGCCACCGCCGAGACCGTCCAGACCCTGACCCGGCTGCGCCGCGAGGGCCGCAGCGGCGAGGCGCACGCCGTGCTCGTGGAGGCCGCCCACTGGCCCGCCGCCCGCTTCCCGCTGCTCGCCGCCGAACTGCACCGGGCGGGCCTCGACGCGGACTGGGCCACCCTGCTGTGGGAGGCCGCCTCGCTCCCCGCGGACCGGCTGGTCGGCGCCGCGGACGCGCTCGTCGCGGCGGGCCGCAGCGCCGACGGCCGGCAGATGCTGCGCCAGGGCGTCGCCCGCCCCGCTCCCGAGATCGGGACCGCCGTGCTGAGCCTGGCCGACGAGGGGCGGCAGCGCGAGATCCGGGCGCTGCTCGACGCGTACGTCCGCGTCCGCACCCCGGAGGAGGCGGCCCGCAGCGCGGAGGCGGACCCGGGACGCCTCGTGCCGCTGCTGCTGGCGGCCGCCAAGGGCGTCTCGGAGGAGCGCCACTGGGACCTGGTGCACGCGCTGAGGGTGGCTGGCTTCACCGCCTGAGGCGGGCGGCTTCACGGCCTGCCTGAGGGGGGCGGCCTCACGGCCTGAGCGGGGAGCCGCTGCACGGCCGGGGAGCGCGGCCGGTTTCGCCGCCCGAGCGATCCGGGAAGGCATCCCCGAGCCCGTCGAGCCCTCGCCCACCGGATCGACAGATCACCCACAGGGGTGCGAAACGTGATCGACTCAGCGGGTTAACGGCGATGGTCTTGGCAAGGCTGTCCGCTGGGCTTACTTTCGAGCCTCTACCGCCTTTGTCTACGGGCGTAGAAGCTCTCTGACGTCTCGTCGAAGGAGCAGCTCATGGCCAACGTCGTACGCGCCGCTCTGGTCCAGGCCACCTGGACCGGCGACACCGCATCCATGGTCGCCAAGCACGAGGAGCACGCCCGCGAGGCGGCCCGGCAGGGCGCGAAGGTGATCGGATTCCAGGAAGTCTTCAACGCCCCCTACTTCTGCCAGGTCCAGGAACCCGAGCACTACGGCTGGGCGGAGCCGGTGCCCGACGGGCCCACCGTCACTCGTATGCGGGAGCTCGCGCGCGAGACCGGCATGGTCATCGTCGTGCCCGTGTTCGAGGTCGAGCAGTCCGGCTTCTACTTCAACACCGCGGCCGTGATCGACGCCGACGGCACCTACCTCGGCAAGTACCGCAAGCACCACATCCCGCAGGTGAAGGGCTTCTGGGAGAAGTACTACTTCAAACCGGGCAACCTGGGCTGGCCCGTCTTCGACACCGCGGTGGGCAGGATCGGCGTGTACATCTGCTACGACCGGCACTTCCCCGAGGGCTGGCGGCAGCTCGGCCTGAACGGCGCCCAGCTCGTCTACAACCCCTCCGCCACCTCCCGCGGCCTCTCCGCCTACCTCTGGCAGCTGGAACAGCCCGCCGCGGCCGTCGCCAACGAGTACTTCATCGCCGCGATCAACCGGGTCGGGCAGGAGGAGTACGGCGACAACGACTTCTACGGAACTTCCTACTTCGTCGACCCGCGCGGACAGTTCGTGGGGGAGACGGCCAGTGACAAGACCGAGGAGCTGATCGTCCGCGACCTCGACTTCGACCTGATCGAGGAGGTCCGGCAGCAGTGGGCGTTCTACCGCGACCGGCGGCCCGACGCCTACGAGGGGCTGGTGCAGCCGTGAGCGACCTCTACACGCGCCACAAGGCCGTCCTGCCCGACTGGCTGGCCCTCTACTACGAGGACCCGATCGAGATCACCCACGGCGAGGGCCGCCACGTCTGGGACGCCCAGGGCAACAAGTACCTCGACTTCTTCGGCGGCATCCTGACGACGATGACCGCGCACGCCCTGCCCGAGGTCACCAAGGCCGTCAGCGAGCAGGCCGGGCGGATCATCCACACCTCCACGCTCTACCTCAACCGGCCGATGGTCGAGCTCGCCGAGCGGATCGCCCAGCTGTCCGGCATCCCCGACGCCCGCGTCTTCTTCACCACCTCCGGCACCGAGGCCAACGACACGGCCCTGCTGCTCGCCACCGCCTACCGGCAGAGCAACCAGATCCTGGCGATGCGCAACAGCTACCACGGCCGCTCCTTCAGCGCGGTCGGCATCACCGGCAACAAGGGCTGGTCACCGACCTCCCTCTCGCCCCTCCAGACGCTGTACGTCCACGGCGGCGTCCGCACCCGCGGCCCGTACGCCGGTCTCGGCGACGCGGAGTTCATCGCGGCCTGCGTCGACGACCTGAAGGACCTGCTCGGTCACGTCCGCCCGCCCGCCGCCCTCATCGCCGAACCCATCCAGGGCGTCGGCGGCTTCACCGCGCCGCCCGACGGCCTGTACGCGGCCTTCCGCGAGGTCCTGGACCAGCACGGCATCCTCTGGATCGCCGACGAGGTGCAGACCGGCTGGGGCCGCACCGGCGAGCACTTCTGGGGCTGGCAGGCGCACGCCGCCGCGGGCCCGCCGGACCTGCTCACCTTCGCCAAGGGCATCGGCAACGGCATGTCCATCGGCGGCGTCGTCGCGCGCGCCGAGATCATGAACTGCCTCGACTCCAACTCCATCTCGACCTTCGGCGGCTCACCGATCACGATGGCGGCGGGCCTGGCGAACCTCACGTACCTCCTCGAACACGACCTCCAGGGCAACGCCCGGCGCGTGGGCGGTCTGCTCGGCGAGCGGCTGCGGGCGATCTCCGTGCCGCTCGACTACGTACGGGAGGTGCGCGGGCGCGGGTTGATGATCGGCGTCGAGCTGGTCAAGCCCGGCACCGACGAGGCGTACCCCGAAGGCGCCGCAGCCGTGCTCGAAGCGGCCCGCCGGGACGGCCTGTTGATCGGCAAGGGCGGCGGTCACAACACCAGTGTGCTGCGCGTCGCACCGCCGCTCTCCCTCACCGTCGCGGAGGCGGAGGAGGGCGCGGCGATTCTCGAGCACGCGCTGAGGTGTATCCAGTAAGAAGTTCTGAGCAAGGGAACGTGCCATGACCACCGCCACCACCTTGGAACCCGCCCTGTCGGTACGCCAGGTCCTCGCCCTGGACCGGGTGCTCGCCGGAGAGCCCGAGGTGGTGGCCGGCGCGGGCCACCTCGACCGGTCCGTGCGCTGGGTGCACGTCGCCGAGGCCGCCGACGTGGGCGTGATGCTCAGCGGCGGGGAAATGGTGCTCACCACCGGGGTCCTGCTCGCCGGCGACCCGGACGCGCAGGCCGAGTACATCCGTTCGCTGCACCGCGCGGAGGCCGCGGCCGTCGTCCTCGGGCTCGGCCGGGCCTTCCCGACCCCGCCGGACGTGATGCGCCGGGCCGCCGAGCGCTGCGGGCTGCCCATGGTGGTCCTCCATCGGCCGTTCCCGTTCGCCGAGCTGACGGAGGAGGTCCAGTCCCGGCTCGTGCGCAGCAAGTTCGCGGCGGTGAGCCTCTCGGAGGCCGTACGGACCGCGCTCACCGGGCTCATCACCACGGGCGCGCCCCTGCAACGGATGCTCGACGAGATCGCCGTGCACGCCGCGTGCCCGGTCGTCGTCACCAACCTCGCCCACCGCGTCCTGGCCACGGCGGGGGAGCGGTCCGCGGTGGACGACGTGCTGCGCGACTGGGAGCGCATCGCCCGGCAGGCGGGCGGCAGCACGGGCGACGGCTGGATCCGCGCCGAGCTGGGCGGGCGCGGCGAGAGATGGGGCCGCATCGTGCTGTGCGGCTACCGGGGCGACGCCGCCACCGGACGGCTGCTCGCGGACCGTGCCGCCGAGGCTCTGGTCCTGCACCGGATGCTGGGTGGCTCCGTGCACACCTGGGAGGAGGAGTCCGCGCAGAGCCTGCTGACGGACCTGGTGAGCGGGGTCGTACCGGCGCGGCAGCTGCTCCCGCGGGCCAGGGCGGCCGGGCTGCCGGTCAACAGGCGGGCCTTCGTGCCGCTGGTGGTACGGGACGGCGACCCGGCCCAACTCGACCGCGTACTGCGTCTGTTGGGGCTCCCCGGACTGGTCGCCGAGCTCGCCGACGGGGCTACCGCCGTGCTGCTCAGCCTCGCCCGCGACCAGGACGCGGAGGCGCTGGCCGCCCACTTCGCGCTGCGGCTGCGCCATGAGACCGGCACCCGTACGACCGTGGCGGCGGCCTCGCCCCGTACCGCCTGGGACGACGTGCCCGGCGGTCTGCGCGAGGCCCTGCACGTCGCCGAGGCCGCCGCCGACGCACCCGCCGACCAGGACCAGCCGGTGCTCGTACGGCTGCGTGACGTCCATCTGCGCGGTCTGATACGGCTGTTGCGTGACGATCCGAACGTCCAGTCGTTCGCCGAACGGGAGTTGGACGGGCTGCTGTGCGGGGCCGATGCCGAGTCGGAGCTGCTGCCCGTGCTGCGGACCTACCTCGCGACCGGCCGCAACAAGTCCCGCACCGCGCAGCTCCACCACGTCAGCAGGCCCGCGCTCTACCGCCGGCTGGAGGCCATCGAGGCCCGGCTCGGCGTCGACCTCGACGACTTCGAGCAGGCCGCCTCCGTACACATCGCACTGCTCGCACACGACGCGCAACAACGGTGAAACACGGGACGGCTCAGGTGAAACATGGGACAACGCGGGGGTGACACCGTGGAACGGCACAGCGCCTCAGACGTGACACGGTGCAACTCAATCCAGCAGTCCGGGCTTCCTAGGCTCCTCGCACACCGAGCGACCGGAGGTCCCGATGAGCAGAGTGATCCGCGCCGCCGTCTTCCAGACTGCCTGGACCGGCGACAAGGAGTCGATGATCCAGGTCCACGAGCAGGCGGCCCGCGACGCCGCCGCACAGGGCGCACAGGTGCTGTGCTTCCAGGAGCTCTTCTACGGGCCCTACTTCTGCCAGGTCCAGGACAAGGCGTTCTACGAGTACGCCGAGCAGATCCCCGAAGGCCCGATCGTCCGGCGCTTCCAGGCCCTGGCCAAGGAACTGGGCATCGTCCTCGTGCTGCCGATGTACGAGGAGGAGCAGCCCGGCGTCCTCTACAACACGGCCGCCGTGATCGACGCGGACGGCTCGTACCTCGGCAAGTACCGCAAGCACCACATCCCGCAGGTCGAGGGCTTCTGGGAGAAGTTCTACTTCCGTCCCGGCAACGCCGGCTGGCCGGTCTTCGACACCGCCGTCGGCAGGATCGGCGTCTACATCTGCTACGACCGGCACTTCCCGGAGGGCTGGCGTGCGCTGGGTCTCGCGGGCGCCGAGATCGTGTTCAACCCGTCGGCCACCTCGCGCGGACTGTCCTCCTACATCTGGCAGCTGGAGCAGCCGGCGGCGGCCGTCGCCAACGAGTACTTCGTGGGCGCCATCAACCGCGTGGGCGTGGAGGAACTGGGCGACAACGACTTCTACGGAACGTCGTACTTCGTCGACCCGGAGGCCCAGTTCGTCGGGGAGGTGGCCAGCGACAAGGAGACCGAACTCGTCGTCCGCGACCTCGACATGGCCAAGCTGCGCGAGGTGCGCGACCGCTGGCAGTTCTACCGGGACCGCCGCCCCGACGCGTACGAGCCGCTGACCGCGCCGTAGCCCGGCGGGGCCCTGGAGTCCGCCGGGTGTCCCGCGCCCCGGACGGGGCGCGGGGCCGTGGCATGGCGCGGCTCCGCCGCGTGGGCGCGACCAGCCACGAGTGACCCGCAGTTTTCAGCGCACCGCATCCAGCGCACGGCAGGAGAGAGGGAGCATGAGCAGCCGTACCGTCATCCGTAATGGCCTCGTCATCACCGCGTCCGACGAGATCCACGCCGACGTCCTGATCGAGGACGGCCGGGTCGTCGCCCTCGCCGCGACCGGCACCCCGGCGGCCGAGTCGTGGACGGCCGAGAAGACCATCGACGCCACCGGCAAGTACGTCATCCCGGGCGGCGTCGACGCCCACACCCACATGGAGCTGCCCTTCGGCGGCACCTTCGCCTCGGACACCTTCGAGACGGGCACCCGGGCCGCGGCCTGGGGCGGCACCACCACCATCGTCGACTTCGCGGTGCAGAGCGTCGGCCGCTCACTGCGCGAGGGCCTCGACGCGTGGAACGCCAAGGCCGACGGCAACTGCGCCATCGACTACGCCTTCCACATGATCGTCTCCGACGTCAACCAGGAGACGCTCAAGGAGATGGACCTGCTGGTCCAGGAGGGCGTCACCTCCTTCAAGCAGTTCATGGCCTACCCCGGCGTCTTCTACAGCGACGACGGCCAGATCCTGCGCGCCATGCAGCGCTCCGCCGAGAACGGCGGCCTGATCATGATGCACGCGGAGAACGGCATTGCGATCGACGTCCTCGTGGAACAGGCGCTGGCGCGCGGCGAGACCGACCCGCGCTTCCACGGCGAGGTGCGCAAGGCGCTCCTGGAGGCGGAGGCCACCCACCGCGCCATCAAACTCGCCCAGGTCGCGGGCGCTCCGCTCTACGTCGTGCACGTCTCGGCGCAGGAGGCGGTCGCCGAGATCGCACGGGCGCGTGACGAGGGCCTGAACGTCTTCGGCGAGACCTGCCCGCAGTACCTGTTCCTGTCGACCGACAACCTCGCGGAACCGGACTTCGAAGGCTCGAAGTACGTGTGCAGCACGCCCCTTCGGCCCAAGGAGCACCAGGCCGCCCTGTGGCGGGGCCTGCGTACCAACGACCTCCAGGTCGTGTCGACGGACCACTGCCCCTTCTGCTTCGTGGGCCAGAAGGAGCTCGGCCGGGGCGACTTCTCGAAGATCCCCAACGGCCTTCCGGGCGTCGAGAACCGCATGGACCTGCTCCACCAGGCCGTCGTCGACGGGCACATCTCGCGCCGCCGCTGGATCGAGATCGCCTGCGCCACCCCGGCCCGGATGTTCGGCCTGTACCCGAAGAAGGGCACCATCGCGCCGGGCGCCGACGCCGACATCGTCATCTACGACCCGCGAGCCGAGCAGGTCATGTCGGTCGAGACCCACCACATGAACGTCGACTACTCGGCCTACGAGGGCAAGCGCGTCACCGGACAGGTCGAGACCGTGCTCTCGCGCGGCGAACCGGTCATCACCGAGCGGGAGTTCACCGGACGCGCGGGGCACGGCGTCTACACCCCCCGTTCCACCTGTCAGTACCTTCTCTGAGCGACTAGGAGTGGCGCCATGGACTTCGGACTCGTCCTGCAGACCGACCCCCCGGCCTCCCGCGTCATCGACCTGATGAAGCGCGCCGAGGGCAACGGCTTCACGTACGGCTGGACCTTCGACTCGGCCGTCCTGTGGCAGGAACCCTTTGTGATCTACAGTCAGATTCTCGCGAACACCGAGAAGCTGACGGTCGGCCCGATGGTCACCAACCCGGGCACCCGCACCTGGGAGGTCACCGCCTCCACCTTCGCGACGCTCAACGACATGTACGGCAACCGCACGGTGTGCGGCATCGGGCGCGGCGACTCGGCGATGCGCGTCGCCGGACGCAAGCCCAACACGCTCGCCCGCATCAGCGGCGCGATGAAGGTCATCCGCGCCCTCGGCCGAGGCGAGGAGGCCGACCTCGGCGGCACCGTCGTCAAGTTCCCCTGGGTCAAGCCGGGTGCCGAACTCCCGGTCTGGATGGCCGCGTACGGTCCCAAGGCCCTGAAGATGACCGGCGAGGAGGCCGACGGGTTCATCCTCCAGCTCGCCGACCTCTATCTCACCGAGTACATGGTCAAGGCCGTGAAGGACGCGGCCGTCGAGGCCGGGCGTGACCCCGCCGAGGTGAAGATCTGCGTGGCCGCGCCCGCGTACATCACCGAGGACGACTCGCCGGAGGCCCTCGCCCACGCGCGTGAACAGTGCCGCTGGTTCGGCGGCATGGTCGGCAACCACGTGGCCGACCTGGTCTCCAAGTACGGCGAGCACTCCGCCGCCGTACCCGAGGAACTCACCGACTACATCAAGGCCCGCGAGGGCTACGACTACTCCCACCACGGGCGCAGCGACAACCCCGACACCAAGTTCGTGCCGGACGAGATCGTCGACCGGTTCTGCCTGATCGGCACGGCCGAGCAGCACATCGAGAAGCTGAAGGCGCTGCGCGCCCTGGGCGTGGACCAGTTCGCGGTGTACGACATGCACGACGCGCAGGAGGCCGTGATCGACGCGTACGGGTCGAAGGTCATCCCGGCCGTCAACGGCTGACAAGCCCGCTCCGGGCGGCCGGCCTCCGGCCGCCCCCCGGCCCTACTGCGGCCACCGCTCCCCCTCCCCATACGTCCCCTTCCCTCCGTCCCGGGAAGGGGATCACCGCACCACCGCACCCGCACAACCCCCCACGGCGTCACCCGCACGGCCTCTCCCGTCACTCCTCACTTGATTGGCCTGCCCATGACCGAGACCGTCCCCAGCGAGGGCCCGCCCGTCGCTCAAGTCACGCTCACCGACGGCCGGGTGGAGATCGCGCCTGGCGCGCCCGCGCCCAGCGGCCCCTACGCCAACGAGGACCTGCTGCCGGTCCCGGTCGAGAAGCGCACCTGGACCACGTACAACTTCTCGGCGCTGTGGGTCGCGCACGAGAGAACACATACGGCGTGGCAGGGCGCTGACCAGCGTTTTCGTCACCGGTCGCGCTGGTCGCGCGAGCATGTGTCCGCTGTGCGCGGTTGATACCGGGGTGGGTCGACCCACGGCGGCGGTGCGTCTGCTCGCGCGGCTGGTCGGCTCGTCCATCGTTCGTCGTACTCCCGGGAGTGAGTTGAGCTTCCCGGAGTCCGCATCCCCAGATGAGCCTTCGCGATACGAGGTGGTCCCGATGTCCTCCAGTGGAAGAACCCCGGCCGATCCGGCCGTTGTAGAGCATGCGTATCCGGACGGCCGGGTCGCCTTGTCCGATCCGGCGGTGCTGGATGATTCGCGTTTCGCCAACGAGGACCTGGTGCCGGTGCCGATCGCGCGCCGGACTTGGGGGACTTACAACTATCTCGCCCTTTGGGTGGGAATGGCGCATTGTATTCCGTCGTGGACGCTGGCGTCGGGGCTGGTGGCGCTGGGGATGGACTGGAAGCAGGCGGTGCTGACGATCGCGCTGGCGAACGTGATCGTGCTGGTGCCGATGCTGCTGACCGGTCATGCCGGCACCAAGTACGGGATCCCGTTCCCGGTGTTCGCGCGGGCGTCGTTCGGGGTGCGCGGGGCGAACCTGCCGGCGATGGTGCGGGCGGCGGTGGCGTGCTGCTGGTTCGGCATCCAGACCTGGATCGGTGGAGAGGGCATCTTCCTGCTGGCCGGCAAGCTGTTCGGTCACGGCTGGCTGAACGCCGGCGCGATATCGGGCACGCCGTGGACGCAGTGGCTGTCGTTCGTGGTGTTCTGGCTGGTTGAGGTCGCCATCATCACCCGCGGCATGGAGACGCTGCGCAGGGTGGAGAACTGGGCGGCGCCGCTGGTGATCGTCGGCGCGCTGGTGCTGCTGGGGTTCATGGCGGCCAAGGCGGGCGGCTTCGGTCCGCTGCTGGACCAGCCCTCGCGCCTGGGCTGGGGCAGCGGGTTCTGGAAGGTGTTCTTCCCCTCTCTGATGGGCATGATCGGCTTCTGGTCCACGCTGTCGCTGAACATCCCCGACTTCACTCGCTTCGGCGGCAGTCAGCGCGCCCAGCTGTGGGGCCAGGCCCTGGGCCTGCCGACCACGATGACGCTGTTCGCGATCCTGTCGGTGCTGGTCACGTCCGGCTCCCAGGCCGTCTACGGGGCGCCGATCTGGGATCCGATCGCGCTGAGTGCGAAGATGAGCAACACGGTCGGAGCCTTGTTCGCGCTGCTGATCGTGATGGTGGCGACCTTGTCGGTGAACATCGCCGCCAATGTCGTCTCCCCGGCGTACGACCTGTCGCACCTGCTGCCGCGACTGATCAGCTTCCGCACCGGAGCGCTGATCACCGGCGTGGTCGGCATCCTGATCATGCCGTGGAAGCTGATCGCCAACCCGCACGTGTACATCTTCACCTGGCTCGGCTTCGTCGGCGGTCTGCTCGGCACCGTGTCCGGCATCCTCATCGCCGACTACTGGATCATGCGCCGTACGCGCCTGGCGCTGGGGGAGTTGTACCAGTCCGACGGCCGCTACTGGTACACCGGCGGCTGGAACCTGCGCGCGGTGGCCGCCTTCGTGATCGGCGGTGTCCTGGCCGTCGGCGGCTCGTACTCGACCGTGGTCAAGGGCGTCAAGCAGGGCCCCTTCCCCGCCGACGGCGTCATTCCGTTCCTCAAGCCCCTGGCCGATTACGGCTGGGCCGTCGGCCTGGCCTCCGCCCTGCTGGTCTACACCCTGCTCAGCCTCGGCAGCAGGCAGAACCAGGACAGCTGAACCGCGGACCGGCCGACGAACACGCCACGCACGGCAGGGCGCGACGTCGGCCGGCTCCCGCACTTTGGAGCGCGACAGTACCCGGCGTACAGCCGTGGTCGAGTGCCGTTCCAGAGGAGACATCTCGGATTCTGATGCACTCGGAAGTACACCCACGAGGTGTCCTCCGCAGGCCCTCGGGCCGGTGCAGCAGCCAGTCGTCGAGCAGCCTCTTGAGCTGCGGATGCAGGGGGACGTAGCGGTCGGTGTGCATCTTGCCGACCGGGACGCGGAGCCAGTAGGCGGAGCCGATCTGCATGACCGCGTCGATGGTGACGCCGAGCATCTCGCTGCGGCGCATCCCGGTGCGGGCGAGGATCTCGATGGCCAGCCGGGCGAACGGATCGGGATCCTGGCGGGCGGCTGCCAGCAGTTCGGCGGCCGCGGCGTCGTCCAGGAAACGGGGCAGTGGTTCGTCCGCGATCGGGAAGTCGCTGCCGAAGATCAGCTGGCGGGGCGGCCGGTCGGCGGCGTCCCACCATCCAGGCGGCGGAGGAAGCCGCGGAGTTTGCTGGGGCGGTCGCGGACGGTGTGCCGGTGCAGCGGTCCGCCGCGGGCAGCCGGCCGCTCCAGCAGCCACTGCCGGTAGCGTTCGACGTGCCGCCGTTTGAGCTCGGCAACAAAGCTGACGTCCGTGTCTTCCGCGGCGACCAGGAGGGCGAACTCCCGCAGCGTCAGCTCGGCCTTCTTCACGGTGCCCGGCCGCATTGTTCCGGCGATCTGCTGCAGGTGGTGCTGCATCGTGTCCGCCAGCCCTGCCGGGACACGGGCCCACTCCCGGGCCCGCATGTCGGCCCGGTCCGGCGAGTGACGACACGGGAGCTGGTCGGTCAACTCGCAGTGGAAGAGCGTCGCTTCCAGGTTGAACAGGGCGGTCGACAGGGCCCTTCGCCGTCTCTGACCTGGGCAAGCGTTACCCGCGTGGCTCGAACCAGCAGGTCACCAGCTGATCCGGGTTCCAACTACCGCGTCCCGTCACAGCCGGGGCCGGTCGTGGCCGATTGCCGGACGTCGCCGATCGCCCCCGCGGTGGGTGGGGCGATCGGCGAAATCTTTGACTCAGGCGGAGATGCCGGATTCCGTCCGCTGCTTCGTGCTGGTCGCGGCGGGTGTTGGGGTGGGGGTGGGTCGGCGCAGAGTGATAGCGATTCCGACGCCGAGGAGGGTGAGGGTGGCGGCGGTGAATCGCGCGGTGCGCAGGCCGTGGACGAAGTCCGGGCCAGTGGTGGTCTGGACGCCCGAGTTGGCGATGGCGACCAGGATGGCCTCGATCTTCGTGGCCGTCCTGCTCGACCCCGACCCCACGCTCAAGGCCATCGGCTTCAGCTTCACCGTCGGAGTCCTGGTCGACGCCCTCGTGGTCCGCCTCACCCTGGTCCCCGCCGTCATGGCCCTCGTCGGCGCCAGGATCTGGTACCACCCGCGCTGGTATGGTCGCCTCGTCCCCGATCCCGACGTTGAAGGCGACAGACTCGAAGAACACCTCGACCACACGGACGGTGACCGACAGCCCGCCATCGCCACAAACTGAGCCGTGCGGTGCTGGCCGCCCGGTCGGGCGGGCGGACCGGCACCGGAAGAGTTGGGCTCAGACCGAGGTGATGGTCCACTGCAGGTTGTTGCTGGGGCCGACCGACCACATCTTCAGCGCGGACCCCGCGGTGGTGGCACCGCCACCGTCCAGGCAGAGGCTGGTGCCGCGGTTGATGATCTGGTAGTTGCCGCTACCGACGCTTTTGACCTGCCATTCCTGGTTGTCGCTGCCACTCCATGGTTCCTCGATGGGAGACGACCCGCGCGTGGTGTTGCCCCCGCTGTCGATGACCAGGCCGTTCGTGTCGTTGACGATCTCGTAGTACCCGTTCCCCAGATCGATGAAATGCCACTGCAGGTTGGCGCTGGCGATGTTGTTCCACTGCTTGACCGCGGAGCCGGCGGCGACGTTCCCACCGCCGTCGACCACGAGGCCACTGGTGACGTTGCCGATCTTCGTCCAGCCGGTCGCAAGAGTGCTGTAGCCGGTGGCGGTGATGTTGGCCTGCACGGAGTCCTCGGTGGCGTCGGAGGGGTAGCCCGAGGTCATCACGCCTTCGTAGAAGGTGCCTACGCCGGCCTTGCTGTTGTCGCCGCCGATGCCGAGGACGATGGCGCCCTGCTTCTTCATCGGGTTGTAGCCCGCTGGATTGGGACGCACTCCGTTGTAGAAGGTGGACAGGCCGCCGGACTGTGCGTTGCCGCCGCGGATCGCCCACTGGTTCGGCCCGCCCTTGAGCAGGGCGGTGGTGTACCGGTAGTTGATCGTCGGGTCGTTGGAGTTGGTGCCGGCGTTCACGCCGGAGAACAGGCCGTTCTCCATGTCGGCCATGATCCAGGGTCCGGTGCCGCCGCCGCGGCCCCAGGACGTGTTGCTGCCGAAGTAGATGGCCTCCATGGTGCCGTTGCCGTCGTCAGTGTTGTCCGTTTCGGCGTTGCCGTAGTCGAAGCAGCAGCCGCTGTTGTAGCGCGTGCCGTCGAAGATCGCGTACTCGCCCTCCGGCTGGTCGCCGGTCGCGATGCCCGAGGTGTTGTTGTTGCGATAGCCGGTGCCCGCCGCCACGTAGACGCCGTACACCTTGTGGCCGGCGACCGTTACGGGCGCGATGGCGGCGTTGGCGAGGTTGTCCGGGCCGCCGGCCGCGCCGCCCCCGGGCGCCTGGGTGAGGTCGTTGCCCCGCCCGGACTGGTCGTAGATGACGGTGATGAGGCAGGTGGTGGCGGCGCAGAAGGAGTCCTGCGCGGCGGCGTTGGCGTAACTGCCCGGGCTCACCGGGCCGATGTCCATCGTGGTGTTGTCCGACGCGCGACTGACCTGGTAAAGCGCTCCGTCGTACGAGCTGTACAGCGCCCTGGTGGTACTGTGCGCGGCCACGCACGGGGTGCCACCGGCGGCATAGATGTCGCAGGGTTCCTGCGTGGCGGCCTGTGATGCCATGGGCGTGCTGATCACGCCGCTGATGGCCAGTGCGGCGACCGTGCCGAAGGCCAGGATCGTTCTCCTGGCTTTGAGTCTCCACTTTCGAGCACCCACGGGTGAACTCCTCCACTGTGATCGAACGAGAGTTGGTTCGGTCGCCCTGGTCGCGAGGTGACCGGGCGTCTTTGGGCTGGAGCGGATGGTGGTGCTGTGCGGGCTGTGCGGGCTGCGCGGCTACGCGGTCACACCATGGTCCACTTCTGGCTGCCTGCTCCGGAGCAGGTCTGGATCTGCGTCTTGGTGCCGTTGGCTGTTCCGCCGCCCGCTGGGCCCAGGCACAGACCGGACGCTGTTCCGGTGATGGTGCCGTTGGAGTTGAAGGTCCACTGCTGGCTGGTGCTGCCGGAGCAGGTGTTGATGATCACGGCCGAGCCGGAGGTGGTGGCGCCGTTCTGCACGTCCAGGCAGAGCGCGGTGGGCGCGTAGACCTGCAGCGAATGGTTGGAACCCTTCGTCCACCGCCCGTTGGCGCCCCACCCGCAGGTCCAGATGTCGAGCTGGGTGCCCGTGGTGTGGGTGGCGCCGGGGACATCGAGGCAGGTCGTCGACGCGGTGTTCTGCAGCGAACCGTAGGTGTGCGGGGCCGGGGTGGCGCTCAGGGAGAGGTCGTCCCCGTAGCCGGCCGCGGAGTTGGCCGACGGGCTGTAGAAGTACACGACCGCGCTGGTGTTGCTCGCGCCGGTGGTGAAGGTGACCGAGCCGCCCGTGTAGGTGGTGCTGCCCAGACAGGTCGAGACCTGGTTGCTGGTGCCGTCGTACTGCTTGGCGCCCAGGTAGACGCACTGCCCGGACACGCCGGCCTTCCCGAAACCGCGCAGGATGTACGTGGTGTTGGGGGAGAGTCCGGTGATGGTCTGCTCGGCGCCGGCGTCGATGTTCTGGGGCAGCCGGACGGCGTAGCTGCCCGTGCGGGCGTTGCCGGTGACGGCCGAGCCGCCCCCGTAGCAGTGCCACGAGGAGCAGCTGCCGCTCTCGAAGCCGGTGTTGTTCGGCGGAGTGTGGGGGGCGGCGGCGTCGAAGGCGCCGGCGTTGTGGACGCCGCCGGTGGTGACGGGGTTGCCGAAATAGTCGGTGGAGCCCATGGAGCAGCTGGGGTTGCCCTGGCAGACATTCACGCCCAGGTTGTACGCGGGCGATCCGGCCTGGAGCGTGTCGGCCGTGAGCGACATGCCGGTCCCGTGGTACGTCGGAGTGTTCAGCAGTGGGTCCGCGACCACGGAGTGCTCTTCCTGGCCGGTCCCCGACTGGTAGGCGGCGAGCCCGCTGTAGGACGTCCCGGTGAGGTTGAAGGTGGGGGTGGCTCCGGTGGTCACGTAGTAGACGTTGTTGTCGTCGACAAAGCCCGGCGTGCTGCTCTTGAGCAGGTTCGCGTTGGTCGAGTAGACGACGTTGTTCCGGAAGTATCCGCTGATGCCGCCCTCCACGCCCAGGAACTGCGCGCTGTTCGCGGGGTTCGCGTAGAACGTGTTGTTGTAGATCTGCATGCTCTGCACGTTGTTGGTGATGTAGACGTCACCCCAGCGTGCCGCTGCCTTGCGTACGTTGTTGGCGCAGACGTTGTAGCGGAAGATGTTGTTGGTGTCCTTGTACCCGCCGCTGTCGTACACGGCCAGGCAGTAGCCGTCGTTGTCGTGCCCGTAGTTGTACTGCAGCGTGTTGTTCGAGTTGTAGTTGTCGATGTCGAACGCGCCGCCGTCGTTCGCGTTGTAGGTGTGGTTGTCGTACGCCTCGTTGTACTGCAAGGTGCAGGTCTGGCAGTACCACTCCCACAGCCCGCTGGGCGTGCTGGTGCACGAGCTGCAGGAGCCCGAGTTGTAGGCGGTGCTGTGCTCGATGCTGCTGTTCTGCGCCATCGTCAGCAGGATGCCGTCGGCCGCGATGTTGTAGCTCGACGAGTTCGTGATGGTGATGTTCTGCCCGATGGGGATGGTGCCGGGGGCGCCGAAGGTGGTGGAGCAGGGGGAGAAGGCGCCGCAGGTGCCGCCGACGAAGATGCCTTCGGAGACGTTGGAGTCGTGCGCGGTGACACCGTCGATCAGGACGTCGTCGATGACCTCTTGATTGCCGGTGGGATAGACGTACACCTCGCCGGAGTCACCGCGGGTGGAGGTGGTGGCTGTGGCGCCGTGCACGTCGAGGTTGGTCAGGTGGATGTGGTCGAGGGTCGCCCCGGCGGTGCTGCCGGTGACGAAGACGCCGTAGCTCACCCCGCCGGTGATCTCCAGGTTCTGGATGTCCCAGTAGCTCTGGTCGGAGAGCTTGAACGCGGCGCTTGCGGTACTGCCCGCGGCGATGACCGGGCGGGCTCCCGTGCCGTAGGCGTCCACGGTGATGGTCGCGCTGCTGCTGCCCGAGCCCTGCGGGGCCAGGGAACCGGAGCAGGTGGTGCCGCGCTTGAAGAGGATCGAGTCGCCGGCCTGGAAGGTGGCGGCGTTGACGGGGGAGGTGGCGTTCCAGGGGCTGGCCTGGGTGCCGGAGCCGTTGGTGCTTGCCGAGCAGTCCACGTAGTAGGTGGTGGTCGCGGCGGTGGCGGGTCCTGCGGTGGCCACCAACTGGGCGGTGCCGAGAGCCAGCACGGACGCGGTGACAGCGAAGGCTCTTCGCCAGCCGCGGAACAGCGATGACATGCGTCTTTGCACAATCACTCCTGGAGACGGGTGGGGATGGTCTCACCGCTGCGCGTGCTGCGATTGCTACGAGCGGGAGTCGAGGTGGGACGTGATGGCCGCTGCGGCCTTCGCGGTCAGCAGGTAGCCGTCCCAGCGGGCAAGCACCTGGCCGGTGCCGCCGATGAGGAAGGAAGTCGGGGACGCGGTCACCGCGTACTTCCGGGCTGCGCGGTGACGGGGATCCTGCAGCAGAGCGACGGACTCCAGGCCCCAGTCGTACGAGGTGTTGAGCAGGGTCTCCTGCGGCACGGAGGCGGGGTCGGCGGCGACGATCGCCACGCGCAGCCCGCGGGCGCCGTACTGCGTGGCCAGGCTGGTGAGCACCACGGCCTGACTGCGCGAGGGCGACGCGGCGGTGTCGGGCTGGACGGTCAGGAAGGACACCAGGGTGAGCCGTCCGCGGCCGGCCGCGAGCGGGTAGGCATCGCCGGTGCGGACCGCGATCAGGCCCGGCCGGGAAGCGCTCGTCGCCGCGGGGCGGGTACCGCGGTGGTGGAGTGCTGCCGCTCCGGCGCCGGTGGCGAGGACGGCCAGACAGCTGACGATCGTGAGGACGAGACGCCGCCCGCGCGGCAGGAGGATGCGGATCATCCGGCACGCTCGATGCCGAAGGGCGCGCAGCGGCGGTGCAGGAACGATTCGTACCGCGGCTTTCCCACGAGCCGGAGCGGCACGGGGGCGTGTGCCTCGCCGGAGCGGCCGCCGTGCAGCCGGACCTCGCCGGGCTCGCCGATGATTCTGCCTTCAAGACAGGTGAAGGCGAGGCGGAAGGCATGGACGTCGGCCGCCTGTGCCAAGGGCCGCAGCCAGGCGGTCGGGGTCGAGGTCCTGCCGGACGCTGCCCGACTGCTCGGCCCCTCCCTCCGGGGTGAGGCGGTCGAGGAACGCTTCGACGCGCCGGCCGGTCGACAGGGCGGTCTTGTCCAGGGGCGGTCGTTCACGTCGGGGGAGGGGCTGCCGATTCTCGGCATGGCGGTCGTCATGCGCGACTCCTGGGGAATGCGGTCGGGCGGGCCGTCCGATGGCGGGCGCGCCGGGCATCAGGAAAAAGGCTGCGAGGGCCGGTGCGAAGCCGGGGACCCCGCGGCAGGGGCACCGCCGGTACGCCAGGGTGCGAGATGAGTGCTGTTCCGAGCCGGGTGTACCTGTACGTTGCGGGGGTGCCGCTGCCGGGCGGCGATCGAGCTGTCAGCGTTGCGCTGGAGGGGGTTGCACCAGCGGAGGCCGGGTTCGACGGCGGCGCGGACCGCGCTCTCTGCGACGGTGATCCCCAGGTCGGACGGTCAGGGTGGCCGGTCCGGACCGGGCGTGCAGGGCACCGCGGTGCTTCCCCCGGCCGTACCCGCCGGTCCGACGGCGAGGACGGTCGACAGCAACCACGATGTGCTCGGTCTCCGCCGCTCTTCCGGGCGCCTGGGCTTCGGTGGGTGGGTGGTTGGTTGGCCGGTGGCATGACCATTTCCCTCTCGGTCAGGCCCGGAGGTGGGGACAGGACGGCGTGACGGCGTGGGTAGGCCGGCCGAGAGCCCCGGCGTCGATGTAACGACAGCTGCGCTGGTGGTGAGGGGATGGGGTCGTTGGACTCCGACCGTTTTTATCGGTCAAATGAAGTTCGGGACGGACGCTAACTTTGCGTGTCGTCACCGTCAAGACATCTGACAATGCCGGGTTTGCGGCCCGTCGAGTCGCTCAACAGATCCTCTTCATCCCTCTTGACTTCTCTGGAGCGGCCTGGCTACTTTCCACTCGCCGCCAAGGTTTTACCGGTCAAAGGGAAGGGAGGTGAGCCCATGGTCACGATGGATGACGTCGCCCGGCGCGCCGGGGTGACCAAGCAGACGGTCTCCAACGTCGTCCGCGGCCGAGCGGTCGTCAGTCCTCGCACCAAGGCCAAGGTGGAGGCCGCGATCGCGGAACTCGGCTACCAGCCGAACCTCGTCGCGAGGGGTCTGGCCACCGGTACCACCATGACGGTCGGCTTCATCGTGCCCACCGTGGCCAACCCGTTCTACTCGGCCGTGGTGGAGGAGGTGGAGACCCTGCTCGAGATGCACGGTTACCATCTGCTGCTCGCGACCACCCGGGGCGACGGGGAGCGGGCCAGGCGCCACCTCGCCAGCCTTTCCAGCAGGTCCGTGGACGCGGTGCTGGTGGCGGAGGACCGGGATCTCGGCGACGTGCCGCTGCTGGAGCGCATGGGAGTACCCGTGGTTCTCTGCGCTTGGGAGACCACTCCACCGGGCGGTCTCCCCGTCGTCACCGTGGACTACGAGAAGGCGGGCTACCTGGCCGGCCGCCACATGCACAAGCTCGGCCACCGGCGGCCCGTGGTGATCGCCGACCTTCCGGCGCACCAGATCCGCGTTCAGGGCATGCGCCGGGCGTTCGCGGAAGTGGGTGTCACCGTGCCGGACGACTCGGTGCTGGCGGCTCCTGAGGCAACCTCCGAATCCGGGTACGCCGCCATGCTGCGTGCGCTCGGCTCGGGCAACAAGCCCAGTTGCGTGCTGACTTCGACCGACGCCATCGCGCTCGGCGTCACCGAGGCACTGCGTCATCAGGGCCTACGGGTCCCGGAGGACGTCGCGGTCATCGGCATCGACGACATTCCGCAGGCCGCGCACGCCCATCCGCCCCTGACCACCGTGAGCCTGCCCAAGCGGCGCATGGCCCGCGACGCCACCGGACTGCTGCTCAACGCGATCCGTGACAAGCAGCCCGTTCCCCCCGATGTCTCCCTGCTCAGTCCGGAGGTCGTGGTGCGCGCGACGTGCGCGCCACCGGCCGGCTGAGCCTCTCCCGGCAGCCGTCCCGCTGTTGCCGCAAGACCCGGGACGGTCCGGCCTTCGGTTGCCTCCCCGCCGGCCGGACCGCCTCGCAGAAACCTTCCTCCGCGCCCCTCGGCTGGTCCGTGCCGGGCCGTCCGCTGCCCTCGCCGGTCACCTGCCGTGCCTGAAGTTTCTCGCAGCCGTCCGCCTTCCCCCTGTCGCCCCGCGTGGGACAACCGCACTCGTTCACCCGACGACGCCGGGCTCGGGGCAATGCCAGCTACCCGCAAGGAGTTCTTCTCATGCACCAGTACCCCCTCTCCCGCAGAGGCTTCCTCGGCAGATCCGCCGCCGTCGGCGGCGGCGCCATCCTGGGCGGCGGCGTGCTCAGCGCCTGCGGTTCGGGGTCTTCGGGCAGCGATTCCCACCCGACGCTCCATGTCATGGTCGACAGTGTGGACACCGAGCTCGGCAAGCAGCTCGCCGTGTTCGAGCAGCAGAACGACTGCAAGGTCGTGGTCTCGAAGTACGACCAGGTCAAGCTGAACGCGTCCATCACCGCGGGCAACCCCCCGGACCTGGTGCGCACCAACGGCGCCTCGGAGATGCCCAACCTCATCGCCCGGGGCCTGGTGGAGAACCTCGACCCGTACTTCGCCAAGAGCTCCGTCTTCAAGGCGGCAGACCTCGACCCGGTCGTCGGCATCTACCGCTTCGACGGCAAGCGGCAGGGCAAGGGCTCCCTCTACGGCTTCCCCAGCGACTTCTCGCAGGACGCCATGCTGTGGTTCAACAAGGATCTGTTCGACAAGGCCAAGGTCCCCCACCTCAAGGCCACCGACACCGTCAGCTACGACGAACTGCTGGACCTCGGCAAGCGGCTGACCGTCCGCAAGGGCGGAAAGGTCGACGTCTACGGCTTCGACCCGGTGTGGAACTTCGTCAACCAGGCCCACCTGATGCAGATGGTCTCCCAGCAGGGCGGCTCCCTGTGGAACGACGACTTCACCAAGGCCGACTTCACCACCCCGGAAGCGCGCAAGGCCCTGCAGTGGTACGTGGACTGGGGCAAGGCCCGGGTCGGCCCGGGACCCCTGGATCCGACCACCGACTGGCAGGGTCCGCTGTACGACGCCGGCCGCATCGCCATCGTCTCCTACGGCTACTGGTTCGGCGGGGAGATCAACGGCGCCGACGCCGGCGCGAATCGTGCTCGCATCGCCGCCGCGTCGGAATTCCTGCCCGCGCCCCAGATGGGATCGACCCGGGTGGACGCCTGTATGACCGGCACCGGCGTGTGGATCCCGAAGAAGGCCGCGCACAAGGACCTCGCCTTCAAGTTCCTGGAGTTCTGGCGGGGCGGCGCACCGGCCGAGGCCCACTTCAAGGCCGGGGCCGGCCTGCCCGCGGTCAAGCACTTCCGCTCCCTGCTGCCGCACACCACGGCGTTCGACAAGCAGCACTACCAGGTGCAGATGGACAACCTGAAGAACCTCACCGTCCTGCAGTTCTCCCCCTACGCGAACTTCACAGCCGTCGAGGCCGCGATCACCACCAACATCGAGTCGGCCATGAAGGGCCAGACGTCACTGGACGCCGCGATCCGCAAGCTGCAGACGGCCGTGGACGGGATCGTTCAGCAGGGCAAGCAGCAGCTCGGCGCCTGACACCGGGCCCGCACACAGGAAGCAGGAACATGTCAGTGCTCGCACAGGAAGGGACGACCGCCGGGCGCCACCCGACGGCCCCGGCTCGAACCCCACGGTCCCGTGGCCGAGGTTGGAAGCGCTATCCCACCTGGAAATTCTACGCGTTCGTCTCACCATGGATCATCGGCTGCCTCGCACTCACAGCCGTACCGATGGTGTACGCCCTGCTGCTGAGCTTCACCAACTTCGACGGGCTGTCGGGCAACTGGAGCTGGGTGGGCTGGCAGAACTACACCACCGCCCTGCACGATCCGCTCGTGTGGGCCAGCCTGCGCCGCACCGGACTGTACGCGGTGATCGTCGTACCGCTCAGTCTGGCCGGCGGTCTGGCCTTCGCGGTACTTCTCAACCAGCGCATTCGCGCGGTCGGCGTCTTCCGCACCATCTTCTACCTGCCGTCGGTGGTGCCCATCGTGGCCACCGCGCTGATGTTCAAGCTGATGTTCGACCGCGACACCGGGCTGATCAACGGCATCCTCTCCTGGTTCGGGATCGACGCGGTCTCCTGGCTGATCGACCCGCACGCCTTCCTGATCCTCGTCCTGCTCTCCCTGTGGGGACTCGGCGGAGGCATGGTCGTCTTCCTGGCGGGGCTGCAGGCCATTCCGGCCGAGCTGCTGGAAGCCGCCTCGATGGACGGAGCCGGCCCATGGCGCCGGTTCTGGCACATCACGCTGCCGCTGCTCAGCCCGATGATCTTCTTCCAGCTGGTGCTCAGCCTGATCGGCACGCTGCAGACCCTCGTCCAGCCCCTGCTGATGGCCCCGGCGACCGGCGGCAACGCCGGCGGCGCCGTCGACACCGGCGTCCCGCAGGGCAACCACCTCTACATGGTCAATGTGTACGCCCAATTCTTCAGTTACCAGAAATTCGGCTACGGCGCCGCCCTGCTGTGGATCCTCTTCCTGGTCATCCTGGCTGTCACGGTGCTGGTGATGCGCTCCAGCGCACGGTGGGTCTACTACGAAGTCGACCAGGACGGAGCAGAGCAGTGACGACTCCCAAGGTGACCCTGGCCAACCGCAACGCCCTCGCCCGGCGGCGCAGCCGGCTACTGCTGTACGGCGTCCTCATTACGCTGTCCGTGCTGTTCCTCGCCCCTTTGGTATGGAACACGCTGTACGCGCTCAAGAGCGGCGCCGAGAACTCCAGCGTCCACGTGCACCTCCTGCCGCAGCACCCGGAGTGGGGGAACTTCCACTCCGCCCTCACGATGATCGACTTCGCGCGCTACACCGGCAACACCATCTTCCTCGCCGGTATCTCCGCGGTGCTGGTCACCGCGTCGAGCTCCCTGGTCGGCTTCGGTTTCGCCCGACTACGCGGTCGCGGACGGGGGCCCCTGTTCACGATCATGCTGGCGACCACGATGGTGCCGCAGATCCTCACCGTCATCCCGACCTATGTGATCTTCACCAGGTTGGACCTGATCAACACCTACTGGCCGTGGGTGCTGTGGGGGCTGGCGTCCTCGCCGTTCAACGTCTTCCTCTTCCGGCAGGCGTTCGCCGGTCTGCCCCGCGAACTGGAAGAGGCCGCGATCCTGGACGGCTGCGGGTACTTCCGCATCTTCGTTCAGATCTTCCTGCCGCTGGTCAGGCCGGTGATCGCCACCTCGTTCATCCTCTCCTTCACCTGGGTGTGGGGCGACTTCATCACCCCGAGCATCTTCCTCCAGGGCGACAACACCACCCTCGGCGTGGCCATGGCCGCCGGCTACAGCGAGAACGGCATCGTGCTCAAGAACGTCCTGGCCGCAGGAACGATCTTCTATGTCCTGCCCGTCCTGGTGCTGTTCTTCGTCGCCCAGCGCTCCTTCGCCCGGGGCGTCGCCACCTCCGGCCTCAAGGGCTGAGCCCCGCCTTTCCGGCGTTGTGCGCTTCTACGGGCTGCTGGACCGCCCGCGTCCCAGTCCACGACCCAAGGATGATCCTTGCCGCCCATCAGCGAGTCCGTGAACGACTCCACCCCCCACGCCTACGTCGAGAGCTTCTCGCCCGGCAACGGCCGGCAACCGGCCCGGGCCGCGTTCACCTCCGACGCGTCGCTGCTCGACCTGACCGGCCGATGGCGTTTTCACCTGGCCCCGGATCTGCCACGGACCACGGAAGGCTTCGAGAAGCCGGACTTCGACGACAGCAGCTGGGAGACCATTGCCGTACCGTCGAGCTGGCAGCTGGACGGGCTTCCCGACGCACCCCGGTTCGGGTCTCCCGCCTACACCAACCAGATCTACCCCTTCCCGCTGGACCCGCCGCAGGTCCCGGACGCCAACCCGACCGGTGAGTACCGCCGCGCGTTCGACCGCCCCGAGAACTGGCCGGACGGGCGCACCGTACTGCGCTTCGAGGGCGTCGACTCCTGCTTCGCGGTCTGGCTCAACGGCGTCCTGCTCGGTGACGGCAAGGGCAGCCGGCTGCCCACCGAGTTCGACGTCACCGGCGCGTTGCGGCCCGGGCGCAACCTCCTCGCCGTCCGGGTGCACCAGTGGTCGGCCGGCAGCTACCTGGAGGACCAGGACATGTGGTGGCTGTCGGGCATCTTCCGGCCGGTCACCCTGCTGTCCCGACCGCACGGATCCCTGCTGGACTTCCACGTCCACGCCGACTACGACCACCTCACCGGCACGGGCGTGCTGTCCATCGACACCAGCGGAAGCCCGGCCAGGCTCTTCGTCCCCGAACTCGGCATCGCCGACGCCGACCCGGCCGGCCCGCACACCGTGCCCGGCGTCGAGCCGTGGTCCGCGGAACAGCCCAGGCTCCACCACGGCGAGCTGGTGACGGACGGGGAGCGCATCCCTTTGTGGATCGGGTTCCGGCGGATCGAGGTCGAAGGCGGCCTGATCCTCGCCAACGGCCGGCCCCTGCTGTTCCGCGGCGTCAACCGGCACGAGTGGCACCCGGACACCGGGCGCACCCTCACCCAGGACGACATGCTGGCCGACGTGCTGCTCATGAAGCGCCACAACATCAACGCCGTACGCACCAGTCATTACCCGCCCGACTCCGCCTTCCTCGACCTGTGCGACGAGTACGGCCTGTGGGTGATCGACGAGTGCGACCTGGAGACCCACGGCTTCTTCCTCGTCGGCTGGCAGGGCAACCCCAGCGACGACCCGCGCTGGCGCGAGGCGTTCCTCGACCGCATGCGCCGCATGGTCGAGCGGGACAAGAACCACCCCAGCGTCGTCATGTGGTCACTCGGCAACGAATCCGGCCACGGTGCCAACCTGGAGGCGATGGCGGCCTGGGCGCGCGACCGCGACCCCGAGCGGCTCATCCACTACGAGGGCGACGACAACTGCGGGTACACGGACGTCTACAGCCGCATGTACGTGGAGTACGACGAGCTGGGCCTGATCGCCCGCGGCCAGGATGCCGTCACCCGCGACCCGGCCCTGGACGCCAGACGAAGACGGCTGCCGTTCATCCTGTGCGAGTACGCCCACGCGATGGGCAACGGCCCCGGCGGGCTGCGCGAGTACCAGGAGATCTTCGAGAACCACCGGCGGATGCACGGCGGGTTCGTCTGGGAGTGGATCGACCACGGCATCCGCCGCCGGACCGCCGACGGCCGCGACTACATCGCCTACGGCGGAGACTTCGGAGAGCCCGTCCACGACGGCAACTTCGTCTGCGACGGACTGGTCTTCTCCGACCGCACACCCTCGCCCGGCCTGCTGGAGTACCAGAAGACCGTCGAACCCGTCCGCATCAGCGTCGATTCGGACCAGCGCGCGGTGCGTGTCCACAACCTGTTCCATACGTGGGACACCGGGCGACTGCGCTTTCGTTGGCGGATCGAGGACGACGGGCGGCACCAGGCGGACGGCCGGCTCGACGTACCGGTCCTGCCGGCAGGTGCCGCGGTGGAGGTGGCGTGGCCCGACGCACTCACCGCCGCCTGCCGGCTGCCCCGCGCGGATCACGTCGAGCGGTGGCTGACCGTCACCGCGGAACTGGCCACCGACGAGCCATGGGCCCCGGCCGGCCATGAGATCGCCTGGGCGCAGGCCGAGATCGCGGGCCATGCCCGTGCGGCCACAGGGGGCCCGGCCCGCCTGCTGCCCCCGGTCACCGGGAAGCCGGCCCTGGAGCTTGGACCCGCCCGGTTCGACAGCATTTCCGGAGCCCTGCGACGCATCGGTGACCTCGAGGTCGAAGGCCCGGCCCTGGATCTGTGGCGGGCGCCGACCGACAACGACCTGCTCACCTTCGGCGGACCGGTCGCCGACGACTGGCGCAAGGCAGGACTGGACCGGCTCGAACACCGCGTCGTCACCGTCCGGACCACGTCCACCGAGATCCGGGTGACCACGCGCACCGCTCCGGCCGGCGCCGACTTCGCCATGCTCGCCGACTACGTCTGGACCGCCGACGCGGACGACCCGAGTCAGCTCCTGCTGCTCCTCGACACGTCACCGGTCGGGTCATGGCCCTGCCCGCTGCCCCGCATCGGCATCCGCCTCGCCCTGCCCGCCGACATCCGGACCGTCGACTGGTTCGGACTCGGTCCGGGCGAGGCATACGCCGACACCACGGCCGCGGTCCGAGTCGGCCGGCACCGCGCCGACATCGACGAGCTCCAGACCCCGTACGCCTTCCCACAGGAGAACGGCAACCGACGCCAGGTACGGCGCGCCCGACTGTCCGACGACCGGGGCAATGGCCTGACCGTCACGGCCGCCCCCTACGCGGACCTGACCGTGCGCCGCTGGACCAGCGAGGATCTCGACGCCGCCCGGCACACCACCGATCTCCGGCCCCGCAACCGGGTCTACGTCAACCTCGACGCGGCCCAGCACGGCATCGGCAGCGGATCGTGCGGGCCCCGGGTCCAGCCCCAGTACGAACTGAACGCCCGCCCCATCACCCTCGCGCTCGGATTCCGCCCATGACGAAACCCCGTACACCCTGGTCCGGCAGGCACACAGACCACAGCGACGACCATGCCGCGATCCGCCTGCACGAGCAGCGCCGGACGGTCCTCATCGATCACGACCCTGTACGAGCCGAAGCGCTGGTCCACCGCATGTGAGGACCTTTTGCCCAGGCACACCAGCCTCACGGCACGCTGCAGCTCGGCCTCCCGCAACCGGAAGGGGGGAGGCCTGGCGTCGGCCCATCGCTTCCACCTCATCATGAACGAAAGGCAGACATGTCAGCCCCGAAGACCGCCGGCGCCCGGATCGTCCTCGACCCTGCCTTCGGCGTGGGCACGGTCCATCCACGCCTCTACGGATCGTTCGTCGAGCACCTGGGCCGCTGCGTCTACACCGGCCTCCACGAACCCGGCCACCCCGCCGCCGACCGTGAGGGCCTGCGCCAGGACGTCCTGGCACTGATCCGGGAACTGGGGGTGACCACCGTGCGGTACCCGGGCGGCAACTTCGTCTCCGGCTACCGATGGGAGGACACCGTCGGTCCGCCCGAGCAGCGGCCGGCCCGGCTGGACCTCGCGTGGAAGACGACCGAGAGCAACCACTTCGGCCTCGGCGAGTTCATGGACTTCTGCGCCAAGGCGGGGACGGAACCCATGATGGCCGTCAACCTCGGTACCCGCGGGGTGGAAGACGCCGTCAGGCTGCTGGAGTACTGCAACCACCCCGCCGGCACCGAACTGTCCGACCTGCGCGTCTCCCACGGCGGCAAGGAACCCTACGGCGTCCGGATGTGGTGTCTCGGCAACGAGATGGACGGCCCCTGGCAGATCGGTCACAAGACCGCCGAGGAATACGGCCGACTCGCCACCGAGACGGCCCGCGCCATGAGGATGATCCAGCCCGACTTGGACCTCGTCGTCTGCGGCAGCTCCTCCTCGGCGATGAGCACCTTCGCCTCTTGGGAGTCCACGGTCCTGGAGGCGGCCTACGACCAGGTCGACTACGTCTCGCTGCACGCCTACTACGAGGAGAAGGAGGGCGACCGCGACTCCTTCCTGGCCTCCGCCGTCGACATGGAGCACTTCATCGAAAGCATCGTCGCCACCTGCGACCATGTGGGCGCGCGCCTGAAGTCCACGAAGCGGATCAACCTCTCTTTCGACGAGTGGAACGTCTGGTACCAGAGCCGCCCCAATCCACATCCGGTGGAGGACTGGCAACAGGCACCGCGCCTGCTGGAGGACGTCTACACCGTCACCGACGCGGTCGTCCTCGGCTCCCTGCTCGTCGCGCTCCTGCGCCACGCCGACCGGGTCACCGCTGCCTCGCTCGCGCAGATGGTCAACGTCATCGCCCCGATCATGACCGAGCCGGGAGGCCCGGCCTGGCGGCAGACGACCTTCTTCCCCTTCGCCCAGGCCGCCCGGCACGCACGTGGGCGGGTGCTGCGGGTGGAAGCGGAAAGCCCCACCTACGCCACGGCACAGTTCGGCAACGTGCCGCTGCTGCACGCCACCGCCGTCACCGACGACACCACGGGCGCGGTCACCGTCTTCGCCGTCAACCGCGGCCAGACGTCCGCACTGCCCCTGGAGGTGGAACTGCGCGGCTTCGACGCCTTGGCCGTTGCCGAGCACGAGGTGCTCGCCGACGCCGACCCCGAGGCCCGCAACACCCTCCACGATCCCGAACGTGTCACCCCGCACACCGCCACCGGCACCACACTCAGCGGTGGCGTGCTCCGCGCCGAACTCGAACCCCTTTCCTGGAACATGATCCGTCTGACGCGTCCACAGGATGCGCGGACGCACTCGTGACCGGACCTCTCGGAACAGAACAATCCAAGGAACCCCATGGCCCAGCCGTCACCCCGGACGAACGCTCCTTCCGAGACCCGATATGCCGGTTATCTATTGGTGTATTTCGCCGGCGACGACACTCCCGACGGCGAGCAGATCCGCTTCGCGCTCAGCCATGGCAACGACCCACTGCGTTGGCATGAGCTGAACCGAGGACGACCTGTCATCACCTCTGCATTCGGTACCGGTGGCCTGCGCGACCCGTTTGTCGTCCGCTCGCCGCTCGGGACCGGCTTCCACCTGCTCGCCACCGATCTCCGGATGTACCCGCGACACGCGGACGGCGACGCATGGGAGCGGGCGCAGCGCCATGGCAGCCGGCACATCGCTGTGTGGGACTCGGCGGACCTGGTGACGTGGACCGGTGGCCGACTGGCAGAGGTCGCGCCGAGGACTGCGGGCAACGCCTGGGCACCCAAGGCGCATGGGGATGACGAGTCCGGAATGTACGTCATCTACTGGGCGTCGCGGCTGTGGCCCGAGACGGACGCCGAACGCACCGGCCTGGCCCACAACGTCATGCTCTGGGCCCCAACCGCCGACTTCCGCACCTTTGGTCCGGCCCAGGTCTGGTACGACCCCGGCCATGACGTCATCGACGCCGCGGTGATCCGCCATGACGGCGTCTACCACCGTTTCGTCAAGGACGAGCGCCCTTCCGGCGTCGATGCGCCCGACACACAGCTCATCGCCGCCCAGCGGTCACACCGATGGTGTGCGGCCCCCTACGAACCGGTCTCGGCCGGCATCGGTGCCGACGTGATCGAACGCGGCGAGGGACCGGCGGTCTTCAAGTCCAACACCGAAGACAAGTGGTACTTGTTCATCGACGAGTTCGGTGGTCGCGGCTACGTCCCCTTCGAGACCGAGGACCTTGATTCAGGCCGTTGGAGACCCTGCTCCGACTACGCACTGCCACGCACTCCCCGGCACGGCTGCGTGCTTCCGATCACGAAAGCCGAGCATGACCGGCTGACCGGCGCCTACGGCACCGAGGCGGACGGCGCCGACCTCGCCGTCCGAACCCGGCCCTGACCCGAAATGCCCCGGACCGGGCGAAGGTTCCCGCTCGGCAGACACATTCGATGCATGGGAGACCCGTCACATGAGCGATTCCCCTCCGACCGGCCGGCCGATCCCCGGTTGGTTCCCCGAAGCCAAACTCGGCATCTTCGTCCACTGGGGTGCGTACTCGGTCCCGGCATGGGCTGAGCCCACCGGCGCTCTCGGCGTCGTGGACCCCGATGTGTGGTTCAAGCACAACCCGTACGCCGAGTGGTACTGGAACACGATCCGGATCGAGGGCAGCCCGGCCCAGGAGCATCACCGCACCGTTCACGGCGGACGTCCCTACGATGAATTCCTCGACGAGTGGAAGGCCGAACTCTTCGACCCCGCGGACTGGGTGGACCTGTTCGCCCGGGCGGGTGCACGCTACGTCGTTCCGACGACCAAGCACCACGATGGCATAGCCCTGTGGGACGCGCCGGGTACCGGTACCCGCAACACCGTCCACCGCGGTCCGCGCCGAGACCTGATCGACGACATCGCCGCCGCCGTCCGGGCCCGTGACCTGCGGTTCGGCGTGTACTACTCCGGCGGTATCGACTGGTATGCCGGGCGCCGGGACCCCGTGCTCCACGAGGATCGCATGGATGACGGGCGGCCCCACGAGGCCGCGTACGCCGCCTACGCGCGCCGGCAGGTCCTCGACCTGATCGACCGCCACCGGCCGGACATGTTGTGGAACGACATGGGCTGGCCCCGAGCCGGCTGGGCCAGTCTGCCGGAGCTCTTCTCCCACTACTACGCAACCGTGCCGGAGGGCGTGGTGAACGACCGCTGGGACAGCGCTCACGTCGACTTCTTTACCACCGAGTACGAGTCGGGCCGGGGCAATGAAGCGGCCGCCTGCTGGCAGAACTGCCGCGGAATCGGATTCTCCTTCGGCTACAACCAGGTTGAAGGCCCCGAGCACCTGTTGACTGCGACGGGCGCCGTCCGCCTGCTGGTCGACGTCGCTTCGCGCGGCGGGAACCTGCTGCTCAACGTCGGACCGAAGGCCGACGGCACTCTGCCGCAGGAGCAGCGCGACGTCCTGGAGGGCATGGCGTCCTGGATGGCCCCCCACGCCCGTGCCGTGCACGCCACCAGACCTCCGGAGCCCGGTGCCGTCGAGCCGCAGGACGGCTCCCCGTGGGTCCGTTGGACCCGCGACGAGCGCCACGTCTACGCCTTCGTGGCCGATGTTCCTGACGAGGCCAGGGGACATGTCGTACTGAAGACTCAGCCGGGCCTTGTGGACCCGGTCACGGCGGAGCGTCTGGACGGCCGTCCCGTCCAGGCCGAAGCCGGATCGGAGGGCGTCCACGTCACATCCGGCGGCCTCGGGACGTCTCTGCCCACCGTGATCAGCTTCACCGCACGGTGAGCGAGCGCCGACGCCTGCGCTTCTGGGTCGACGGTGTGCCCGCCGGTCCGACCACACCCAGGGACATGATCTTCGATGTCGCCGGGATCGTCCGAACTTGAGCCAGTTCCTGGTCCTGGAGCCTGGCGTCGTCGTCAACACCGGCACCCGGCCGGCGTCGCCTTTGGGCTGCCCGGCCAGCCCTGTCTGCGCCCCGGCCCACAAGCCCGTGGCGTCCGGAACCGACCTCCATCGGCGCCAGAAAGGGTCTCCAGAATGGCCGTCCTGGAGGCCTTCGTATGCCTGGCCCCGAGTGGAGGCAGGCGTCCCCATCGCAGCTCGACCGAGGTCGAAACAGAGCCCCGCCAGAGTGGTTTACTTTTGATTTGCATCGGCCAACTCAGGTCCCCCAGAGGCCTGTTGCAGAGGGCGTTGCCTCTGACTGCCTCCGCGGCCACCGGGCACCCAGCGCGCCCACACCCACCCTGACCAGGTTCTATTTACGCGTCAGAAAGATGTGCTAGCTGTACCACTGGTTTTTGGCGAAGGCGGCCATGTGAGGCACGGCGTTCCCGTCCCTGTCGGCGGGGCGCCGTCGCCCCGCGTGCCGTGGTTGGACTCAGGGTCCTGACGGGTGTGACCGCCACGCAAGGCGGCTTCCTTCAGGCGGAAGTGCTTCCGTAAAAGGGCTGGTCAGAGCACTGGCCTGTCTGTTGGTCATCACCAGCGCGGACAACGGAGGCGCGCTGCTGGTCGGTTCACACCCGAGACGGCCGCAGACGGCTACAGCGAAAGCGTCATTCTGGAGGATTTACTTGGACGAGATGCCGGAAGCGATCCGGGCGCAAGCTGTGCGCATTCGATTGCACCTTCATGGGCTTCCCTTGCGCTCAGCGGAGTAGAGAGTGTCCGTCGACTGCCCTGGCCCAGGAAGGGCCAGGGCCTGAATGCCGGTGGTCGGCTTGTGTCGGGCGCCCGTTGTTCAGGTCTAGGGGACGGACACGAGGACCTTGACCTGGTCCGGGTCGAGGGCGGCCGCGAAGGCCTGGCCCGCTTCCGCCAAGGGGAAGACGCCCGTAATGACCTCATTGGTGTCGACGGCGCCGGATGAGATGAGGGCCATGGCGGTCTTGTAGTCGTCCGCGGTGTACATCAAGGTGCCCTCGATGCGGATCTCACGGTCCTGGACCAGGTCGAGGCGGATCGGGGTGGCGCCCGGTGCTCCGACCCCGACCACGATGATCTGACCGCCCTTGGCCACGAGCTCGGTGGCCTGCGCCATCGACTGGGCGCGGGAGACGCAGTCGAAGACCACGTCGATCGGACCGTCCAGCGCCTTGCGGGCGTCGGCGACGAGGTCTGGGGCGTCGGCCGGCAGGATGATGTCCGCGCCCAGCCGCTGGGCGCGTTCGAGCTTGCCGGGCTGCAGATCGGTGACGACCGTGCGGGCGGCCCCCGCGTACTGGGCCGCGATAAGGGTGAGCAGGCCGATGGGACCGGCGCCCAGGACGGCGACGCTGCGGCCCGTGAGGTCTCCGGCCTTGGCGACGGCGTGGACCGGGGTGGCGAGCGGCTCGATGAGCGCGGCCTGGCGGTCGGTCATGCCGTCGGGCAGGCGGTGGACCCGGTCGGCGGGGATGGTGAACAGATCGGCCATGGCGCCCGCGGTCTGGCAGCCGAAGACCTTCAGCTGCTCGCAGATGTTGTAGCGGCCGGCGAGGCATTGCGGGCACTGGCCGCAGTAGAGGTTGGGTTCGACGACGATGCGGTCCCCTGGCTTGAAGTCCTCCGCCCCTGGTCCCGCGGCGACGACCGCGCCGACGACTTCGTGGCCGGGCCGGTAGGGCAGGTCGATGAAGGGGTGGTCACCGAGCGCCGCGTGGACGTCGGAGCCGCAGATGCCCACCAGAGTGGACCGGACGAGGAGCTCGTCGTCTCCGGGAGCGGGCGCGGACACCTGCTCGAGCTGGATGTCGTCGATGGAGCGGACGACCACTCGGCGCATCGATTCGGTCATGGCGTTGGGATTCCGTTCTGCGCGGTCAGACAGCGGTGTCGAGAGCGGGCTGGACTTGGATTTTCCGGCCTTGTCCGGACTGGAAACGGGCGAGGGCCTCGGCGTAGTCCGTGAGCGGGTAGCGGTCGCTGATGAAGACGTCCGGGTCGATGACTCCGGCGGCGAACAGTTCGGCGGCTCGCTCGAAGCTGTGCAGGACGGCCATGGACCCAGTGATGGTGATTTCCTGGTTGTAGATCCGGTACGGCTCGATGACGGCACGGGCCGCATAGTCGGCCACGCCGAACTGCAGGTACGTGCCGCCCTTCGCCACCCGGCCCAAGCCGTCCTGGATGGCCTTGGCGTTGCCGGTGGCGTCGACGACGAGGTCCCAGCCGCGAGGGCGGTCCATGGCGTCGGCGGTCTCCGCGGCTTCCGAGCAGCCCAGCTCTCGTGCGGTCTGAATCCGTGCGGAGTTGATGTCGACGACATCAACGCTGACGGCGCCCGTGCGCTTGGCGAGTTCGAGCATCATCAGCCCCATGGTTCCGGCGCCGTAGACGAGAACGCGCGCGCCGAGATTGCTGCGGAGCACGTCGTAGCCGCGTACGGCGCAGGACAGCGGCTCGACGAGAGCAGCATCGGCGGTACGTACATGGTCGGGCAGCGGTATGCAGTTGGCGACCGGGGCGCTGACGAACTCGGCGGCGGCCCCGGCGCGGGTGACGCCGATCGCGGCCCAGCGTTCACACAGGTTCTCCCTGCCGAGGCGGCAGTAGTGGCATTCGTGGCACGGCAGCGACGGGTCGACGGCGACGCGTGTTCCGACGGCGATCTCGGTGACGTCGCGCCCGGTCGCCACGACCTCGCCGGCGAACTCGTGGCCGGGGATGACGGGGAGAGTCGGGGCGAACTCGCCCTGCAGGATGTGCAGGTCGGTGCCGCACAGGCCGCAGGCCGTCACGGAGACGACCACCTCACGAGGACCGGGTGCCGGATCGTCGACGGTGGTCACTTCGAGTTTTCCGGGTGCGGTGATGACGACTGCTTTCACTACTTCACGGCTCCCATCGACAGGCCCTGGACGAGGCGGTCCTGGGCGGCGAAACCGGCGATCAGCACGGGCAGGGAGACGGCCACGGCGGCCGCGCACACCTTGGCCAGGAACAGGCCCTGACTGGTGACGAAACTGGTGAGGAAGACAGGTGCGGTGGTCGAGCGCACCCCGGTGAGGACGCGGGCGAACAGCATCTCGTTCCAGCTGAAGATGAAGCAGATCAGCGATGTGGCGGCGATACCGGGGGCGGCCAGGGGAATGATGATGCGGCGGAAGACGGTCGGGAGGCCGGCGCCGTCGATCGCGGCGGCCTCCAGGATCGCGACGGGGATCTCGGCGAGGAAGGAGCGCATCATCCACACCGCGATCGGCAGGTTCATCGTGGTGTAGAGGATGACCATGAGCCAGATGTTGTCCAGCATGCCGAGGTTCTTGGCCGCCAGGTAGATGGGGAGGAGCCCCGCGACGGCGGGCAGCATCTTGGTGGAGAGGAAGAAGAACATCACGTCCGACCACTTGCGGACCGGGCGGATCGACAGGGCGTAGGCGGCCGGGATCGCCAGAGCCAGCACGAACAGGGTCGAGAACACGCTCGCCATGGCGGAGTTCAGCAGCGCCGGCCACGGACTGGCTCCGGTCGCGGAACCGAAGAACTCGCGGTAACCCTGCAGCGTGAGAGGGGCACCGAGGGACGGCGGGTTGGTGGCGGCGTCCGTCTCGCTGTGCAGCGAGGTGAGCACCATCCAGGCGATGGGCAGGAAGAAGAGGATTCCCGCCCCCCAGGCCACCAGCCCCCACAGAGTGTTGTTGCGACGGGCCTTGGCCGTCTGGGGAGTGCGGGGGCCGGCGGACCGGCGCCCGAGGACGTTGGCGGTCATGCCGTCTCCTCCTTGAGCAGCGAGGACACCAGACGCAGGGCGAGCGTGGCGACGACGATGCTGCCGATCACCACGATGACGCCGGCCGCGGACGCCTGACCGTAGTCGTGTGCCTGGTAGAAGCTCTCGTAGATGGTGTAGGGCAGGTTGGCGGTGCCCAGGCCGCCCGAGGTGATGGTGAAGACGGCGTCGAAGTTCTGCACGATGTAGATCGTTCCGAGCAACGAGGCCAGCTCCAGATACCTGCGCAGGTGCGGCAGCGTGATGTAGCGGAAGGCCTGCCATGCGTTCGCTCCGTCGACGCGGGCGGCCTCCATCGCCTCCAGTGGGCGGCTCTGCAGGCCGGCGAGGAGGATCAGCATCATGAAGGGGGCCCACTGCCAGATCAGGGAAGCCGACACGGACCCCAGGGGGTGTTCGGTGATCCAGTCCGGCTGCGGTGGGTGGCTGGAGCCGAAGAGCTTCCACACCCAGGTCAGAACCCCGTTGAACAGGCCGTACACGGGGTTGAGCAGCGCGTGCTTCCAGACCAGGGCGGCGGCCACCGGGACCACCAGGAACGGCGCGATGAGCAGGGTGCGCACGAGCCCGCGGCCGAAGAAGTGGCGGTCCATCAGGAGGGCGAGCCCCAGCCCGAGGACGAGACTGATGAGGACCACCGTGGCGGTGAGCAAGATGGTGGTGAGGACGGAGCTACGCAGGTCGGGATCGCTGAAGACGTGCGTGTAGTTGCCGAAGCCCGTGAAACCGCGATCGTCGGGTGCCAGGGCGTTCCAGTTCATGAAGGAGATCACCAGCGTGGCCACGAAGGGCAGCTGGGTGACGATGATCATGAAGATCAGCGCGGGCAGCAGCGGACCGCGGCGGGCCCAGGCGCGTGCCCTGGCCGACGGCTGCCTGCGCTGCCGGGCGGACCCGGGCCCCGCCGTGTGGCGCGGTGCCCGGGACTGCCAGGTCCGATGGGTGGATGTGCTCGTCATGGGGGAGTGTCTCTCCGCTCGTTTTTGCTCATCTCCGCTCGCCGGAGTCAGCCCTTGCGGTACTTCGAGGCGACGTCCTCGGCGAGCTTCTGTCCCTTGTCCAGTGCCGAGCTCACCGATTCACGGCCGGCGATGGCCGCGCTGACTTCCTGGGACACCTTGGTGCCGAGGTCCGGGAACTCCGGGATGTCGACGAACTGCACACCGACGGTGGGCCGCGGCTGCACGCCGGGGTTGTTCGGGTCCGCGCTGTTGATCGCGTCTACGGTGGGCTTGGCGAAGGCGGACGCGGCCTTCACGTAGTCGGCGTTCTCGTACGTCGAGGCCCGCTTGCCGGCCGGAACCCTCGCCCAGCCGAGGTCCTTGCCCACCTGCTCCTCGTACTGCCTGCTGGAGGCCCATTCGATGAACTTGGCGGCGGCGTCCTGGTGCTTCGACGCCTTCTGGACGGCCCAGGCCCACGAGTACAGCCAGCCCGAGCTCTTGGTCTGGTCCACCGGCGCCGGGACGTAGCCGACCTTGCCCGCGACGGGCGAGCCCGTGGCCTCCACCGAGCCGGCGGCCGACGTGGCGTCGTACCACATCGCCGTCTTGCTCTGGGTGAAGCTGTTCAGGCACTCGGTGAACCCGGCCTGCGGGGCGCCGGCCTCGCCGTGCTTGCGGACCAGGTCGACGTAGAACTTCGTGGCCTTGGTGAAGCCCTCGCCGTTGACCTGGGCCTTCCAGTCCTTGGTGAACCAGGTGCCGCCCATGGTGTTGACGACCGTGGTGAGAGGCGCGAACACCTGGCCCCAGCCCGGCTGGCCACGCAGACAGATGCCCTTCGTTCCCGACTCGGAGCCGTCCGCCTTGGCGGCCAGGTCGGCGACCTGCTGCCAGGTGGGGTGGGCGGGCATGGTCAGCCCCGCCTTCTGGAAGACGTCCTTGCGGTACATGAGGAACGACGACTCGCCGTAGAAGGGCTCGGCGTAGAGCTTGCCGTCCGAACCCTTGAGCCCGGCCGCGATGGGACCCAGGATGTCGCTCTGATCGAAGGAGGCGTCCTTGGCGACGGTGCCGTCCAGCGGGGCGAGCCAGCCGTTCTTGCCGTAGATCGGGGCCTCGAAGTTGCTGATCGAAGCGACGTCGTAGGTGCCGGCCTGGCTGGAGAACTCCTGGCTGATCTTGTCGCGGACATCGTTCTCGGGCAGCACGGTGTAGTTGACCTTGATGCCGGTCTGCTTCGTGAAGTACTTCGCGGTCAGCTTCTGCAGGTCGAGCATCTGCGGGTTGTTGACCATCAGGACGTTCACGGACTTGCCGTCACTGCTGCTGGAGCTGCCGCCGGCACCGGCGCAACCGGTGGCGATCAGGGCGACGGCCGCGGAGCCGGCCACGAAGACGATTCTGCGCGATGCCATGAGAGAGACCCCTCTGTTGCGTGAGATAGGGAGGACCACGACGGCGGCGTGCGGGGTTCCGCTCTGTCGACGTCCGGCCGGTTGATCGTTACGCTGCGCAACATTTCGCTTGGAGCAACGTGTGTCGAACTTGTTAAAGCCTGTTTTTAGTTGCGTTTACGTGGGGCGTCAATGGGCTGACGGGAAGTTTTCGGATCGTTGCCTGCCCGTATCCTCCACTGCGAACATGCCTTCTGCCTGCAACGACTTCACCGAGGCCATTGACACTCCACGTAAACACAACTAAAAACAACTGATGACAAGCAAGCGCACTCACCTCACGGAGGGTGAGATCGAGAGGGACACTCATGTCACAGGCTCTGCTAGTAGGCGTGGACGTCGGCACCACGTCGTGCAAGGTCACGGTGTGCACCACTGATGGCCGCGAGGTCACGAATGCAAAGGCCGCGCTGACCTGGCAGGTGACGCACGAGGGAGTCGAGGTTGATCCGGCTGCGATCCTGGATGCGGTCGCCGCAGCCACCGGGGCCGCCCTCGCCGAGGCGCCGCCCGGTGAAGTACTGGCCGTCGGCGTGGCCAGCATGGGCGAAGCAGGTGTCCTGCTGGACCAACGGGGTGAACCGCTCGCCCCGGTGATCGCCTGGCACGACGACCGCGATCGCGCTCTGGCCGAGCGGATGGGTCGTGAGCTGGGAGAGACCGAGTTCACCGGCGCCACCGGTCTGCCCGTCATCTCGCAGTGGTCGCTCTCCAAGCATCGTTGGCTGGTCGAGCATCATTCCCACTCGGCCGGTGCCGTTCGCAGGCTCGGCATCGCCGAGTGGGTGGTCCGCGCGCTGGGCGGCGAGGAGGCGAGCGAGTACTCGCTCGCCTCTCGTACCGGCTGGCTGCGGCTGGACACCGGAGAGTGGTGGCCGGAGGCCCTGGAGTGGTCGGGGGCGCGCGCCTCACTGCTGCCTTCGCTCGTCCGAGCGGGATCCCCGCTGGGACGCGTGAACGCCTCCTGGGCTCCCGCGCGTCTGACCGGTGCCGTTCTCACCGTTGCCGGGCACGACCACCTCGCCGCCGCGGTCGGAGCCGGCGCCGTCCGCGACGGCGATCAGCTCGACTCGTGCGGTACCGCGGAGGCTCTCGTGCGCACGGTGTCGGCACCCCTGCCGCCCGATCCGGTCCGGCGCCTTGTGGAGGCCGGAGTGACGGTGGGACACCACGTTCTGCCCGGGCGGCTTTCGGTGCTCGGTGACCGGCGTGGCGGGCTGCTGATGCAGAACGTCCAGCGGTTGCTCGGCTTCGGTTCCGCGGAACTCGCCGACTTCGACGAGCGGGCGCTCGCCTGCCCCACGGGTTCGCTGACCGCCGATCTGGAGGACGACGGCAACGTGGTCCTGCGCGGCATCGGCCGGGACGCCAGTCCGGCCCAGCTCTGGCACACTGCTCTGCGCTCGGCCGCCGATCGTGCGATCCAGATGGACTCGGACATGTCCGCCGTACTCGGCGCGCACCAGCGCACGGTCATGTCCGGCGGCTGGACGCGCAGTAGAGCGGTACGCCAACTGCGCGGGGCCGCCTGGAAGGATGTGACCGTGGCTCAGGTGCAGGAAGCCGGAGGCCGCGGTGCCGCCCTGCTGGGCGGGTGCGCCGCCGGACTTTACGCGGGCCCCGAGGATCTCCCGCCTGCGCCTGTGACAGCAGCGGAACCAGCCGTCGGACATCGGCTCCTGACCGCGACCGCCATGCCTGGCAGCACCCGATGACCCGGCCACCGCAGGCAGACCGCGGCAGGGCGTTCGTCCGGCACAATCCGGTGGGTCCCACGGGCCTCATGCCGGCTCAGCACGACGAGGTGCCGACATGACGAAGTCGTCCCCTTCACCAAGGGGCCGGCCGCCGAAACCGAAAACGAAGGACTCCTATATGACCACGGACGCGATGTCGGCCCGAGAGCCCTCCGGTGCCTCGGGACGTGCGCACTACGCCGAGGAGCGCCACCAGGTTCTCGTGCAGACCGTCCGCAGCCAGGGGCGCCTGGATGCCGGAGCCATGGCGGAGCAGTTGCGCGTGTCCACGGAGACGATCCGCAAGGACCTCCTGTTCCTTGAACGGCAGGGCCTGCTGCGCCGTGTGCACGGCGGAGCGATCGCCGTCGAGGATCTGGCGTTCGAGCCGGCGGTGTCCAGCCGCACCAGCAACGAGGCGGAGAAGCGCCGTATCGCCCAGGCGGCACTGGCCGAGGTGCCCCGCGAAGGGGCTGTCTTCATAGACGCCGGTTCCACCACGACCATGCTGGCCGAGCTGTTCCCCGCCGACCGTGAGCTGACGGTCTTCACCAACACCCTGACCATCGCTCTCGCCCTGGTCAACCGCCCTCGTCTGAGCGTGCACACCCTCGGTGGCCGGGTGCGCGCCCGTACCTTCGCCGAGGTCGACAACTGGGCCGTCCGCGCCCTGTCGGAGATTCGGGTCGACGTGGCCTTCCTCGGCACCAACTCGATCTCCAGCGAACGCGGGCTGAGCACACCGGACGAGTCCGAGGCCACGGTCAAACGGCTCATGCTCGCTGCGGCGCGCCGCCGGATCCTGCTCGCCGATCACAGCAAGCACGACCGCACCAGCCTGTTCAAGTACGGCAACCTCTCCGACATCGACCTGCTCATCACCGACGACGGCCTGTCCGAACCGGACACCCGCCGTCTGGAGGCTGCTGGGCTCAAGCAGGTGATCCGCACGTGATCGTCACTCTCACCCTCAACCCCAGCGTCGACCGTACCCTCGTGGTCGAGCGGCTGGCCCACGGCGCCGTGCAACGCGCCAGCTCCGGTTGGAGCGAGCCCAGCGGCAAGGGCGTGAACGTCTCCCTCGCCCTGCGTACCCACGGCATCGCCACCCGCGCGGTACTGCCCATCGGTGGGCCCAACGGCAGACGTCTCGCAGAGATGCTGGACGAGGCCGGCATCGACCATGTGAACGTGCCCATCGCAGGCAACATCCGCACCAACGTCAGCCTCCTGGAGCCCGACGGCAAAGTCACCAAGGTCAACGAACCCGGACCGACCCTGTCGGCAGACGAGGTCGAGGCGCTGCTCGACGCCACGCTCAAAGCCGCGTCGCAGGCCTCCTGGCTGGTCGGCTCCGGAAGCCTCCCGCACGGTGCCTCCCCGGACCTGTACGCCCGGCTGGTCCACCGAGCGCACGACGCCGGCCTGCGGATCGCGATCGACAGCTCCGGACCGCCGCTCCTGGCGGCGCTGCCCGCCGGCCCCGATCTGATCAAGCCGAACGCGCACGAACTCGCGGAGGCGGCCGACATGCCCGTCACCACGGTCGGCCAGGCCGTCGACGCAGCCCGTCGCCTCCAAGAGCGAGGGGCCCGAACCATCCTGGCCAGCCTGGGAGCGGACGGCGCGCTCCTGGTCGAAGAAGACCTGGTCCAGCACGCCGAGGCGATCGTCGAAAACCCACAGAGCGCAGTCGGCGCAGGCGACGCCCTGCTGTCGGGGTTCCTCGCGGGCGGCGCTTCGGGAGGTACGGCGCTGCGAACGGCTCTGGCATGGGCGGCCACCGCACTTCAGCAGCCGGGCACCCTGCTGGGAGCCGACATCGACGAGGACAGCTTCAAGCTCGTCTTCCACGACCGCCCCCAGCTGCACCGCCAGCTGCGCGCCGACTGACATCGGGCACCGTCGCCCTATCCCTCCCCCTGACTTCCCTGGAAGGACATCATGCCCCTCACCGGTACCGGCGACATCGTGTCGACCGCCCAGGCCCGTGGTTGTGCGACAGCCGCCTTCAACATCATCCAGCTGGAGCACATCGAGGCGATCATCACCGGTGCCGAAGCCGCGGATGCACCGGTCATCCTGCAGATCAGCGAGAATGCGGTGAAGTACCACGGTGCGCTGGCTCCCCTCGCCCGGGCCGCACTGGCCGCCGGCGAGGCCGCCCGCATACCTGTGGCCATCCACCTCGACCACGTCACTCGCCTGCCCCTGGTCCAGGAGGGACTTGAGCTCGGCGTGCAGTCGGTCATGTTCGACGCCTCCACCCTCAACTACGCCGACAACGTCCAGGCCACCGCGGACGTCGTCCGTCTGTGCCACGGCCACGGGGTCTGGGTCGAGGCCGAACTCGGCGAGGTCGGCGGCAAGGACGGCGTCCACGCCCCGGGTGCCCGCACCGACCCGGCCGAAGCCGCCGCCTACGCCGCCGCCACCGGCGTGGACGCCCTGGCCGTGGCGGTCGGCACCTCCCACGCGATGCTCACCCGGGACGCCCGCCTGGACTTTGACCTCATCGAAGCCCTGCACTCAGCAGTTCCCGTCCCCCTGGTCCTGCACGGATCCTCCGGCGTGTCCGATGCCGACCTGGTCCAGGCGGTGGCACGCGGCATGACCAAGATCAACATAGCGACGCACCTCAACAACGCCTTCACCTCCGCCGTCCGTGACCACCTCACCGCGGATTCCGCCACCGTCGACACCCGCAAGTACCTCGGGGCCGGCCGCGACGCCGTGGCGGCCGAGGTCACCCGCCTTCTCGGCATCCTGCACCCCGTGCCCGCCGTATAGAGACCCCCCAAGACCCCGGTGCGGGCGGTACCGCCTTGAGCCCTGACCGCCGCCCGCACCGGTTCGGCTCACCGTCCGCCCGGCGACGCCCACCTGCCCGTTGACACGCCGGGAAGGCGAAGTGGCGGGCCTGGTCGCCGAAGGTCTGAGCAACCGGAGGATCGCCGCCGAGCTCGTGCTGTCGCCGCTCACCGTCGACCGTCATGTCGAGAACATCCGCGCGAAGCTCGGCCTCACCAGGGAGCAGATGTGACCACTGGCGTCATCGACACAAGTCCTCCAAGAAGCGCGCGGCCGCAGACGCGCATCGCCTCGCCGGCGCGGTGCCGGCCGGGCTGATCCTCGCGCTGCTGAGCCCGTTCGGAGTCACCAAGGCGCACGCGACCAACACGACGGGCGGTGACGTCCTGTGGACGCTGGACGGCGGGCCGAACGCCTACCGAAGCATGATCAAATCGGTCCGCTACCAGGCCAGGCAACAGCAGATCTACGGCTCGGGCCCGACACAGGTGTGGACCACCAGACCCACGGACACCGGCAACGTCAGCAACAACTACTTCACCCTCCGCCTGGGCACCACGCAGTCCCTCACCGACGCGTTCCTCGTCATCAGGCGCCATGACCTCTACGTCCAGGTCTTCTACCAGCCCAGCACCAGGGCCTACCGCTACTTCAGCGACGCGGCCCACCGGGCCAGACCGTTCCGGGCGAGGGGTACAAGTTCGACGACTCCGACGTCGGTCTCGTGAAGAACTGGCAGGCGACGGCAACAACCTCCAGCAGCGCCTCCATGACGCGCACACCGCCCCCCTGCGCGACATCGGGCGGTGCCACCTGAGCACGGTCGCCTCCGAGGCCGCTCTCCTCGTCCTGGTACTGGTCTGGATCCGATGTATCCCCGAGCCGTCGGGCGGCGCCTCCATGGACGCCGCCCGACGGCCTCGGCGATTTTTACGCCGGTAACCCCTTGACACTCCAACGAAACACACTTAAAACCAATTAAAGGCAACTTTATGTGCATCTGTTCACAGAAATGGCATCCCGCGGTCGCTTCCCGCACCCCTCTGCAGGTGGCGGCGCGTTCACATCCCTCCCAGACCGGGAAGCGCCTCCCATGACCCCCACCAGCGCAATCTCCGCGCCGGGCATCCCGCACCCCACGGCGCTCGGTGACCCTCTCGGCAGGCAGCATCGCCGTCCGGCCCCGGCAGCACCTCGCACCTCCGCGGCGACCGAGGCGTGTCACGCCGTCGTCGCCGTGCCGGCCGACGCGAGTCGGATCCGTGACGTCCGGCGCTACATCTCGGCCGTGCTGGCGCAGTGGGGACTGGCGGACGACGACCTCGACTCCTGCGTCCTCATCGTCGCTGAACTCGCGAACAACTCCGCCCAGCACGGGCGATCCGACCTCACGGTGTTCCTCTCCCTGCGAGATCACACCCTCCACATCGACGTCGCGGACCGTGGCGCGGACGTGGAACGGCCCTCCTGGAGCCGCCCGCCGTCCACCAGCGGCGAGCACGGCCGCGGGCTGGGCATCGTGCAGGCGCTCTCGGACGAGTGCGATATACGCCGGCAGCCGTCCGGCTGGCGAACCCGGGCCCGCCTGCGCCTCGTCCCTGCCGGCCGGCAGCGCCATCCGGCCGGGTTCGGCTTCCCGGGCCTGGCCGAGGCGAACGCGCCGTCCGCACCGGGACCCGCCATGCGATCCCCGGGTCTGCTCCAGGGCGACTGACCGAGGGGCGAGAGTGTGCGGCGGCTCAGAGGGTCGCCCGCCCGCTCCAGACGGGGCCGTCGGGGTAGCGGTGGGCCGCGAGGGAGTCCGGGCGCAGTTCGGCGCCGATGCCGGGGGCGGTCGGTGCGGGGTAGCGGCCTTCATGGTTCCGTACGGGGTCGGTGAAGTGCTCGTGCAGGTGGTCGACGTACTCGGTCACGCGGTTGTCGGTGGTGGTGCTGACGGCCACGAAGTCGAACATCGCCAGGTGCTGCACCATCTCGCACAGTCCGACCCCGTCGGCGTGCGGGCAGACCGGGACGCCGAAATTGGCGGCCGGCAGGAGGATGGCGACGTTCTCGGTGACGCCGGCGGTGCGGCCGGCGTCGAGTTGCAGGATGTCGAGTGCGTCCGCCTGGAGGAGCTGCTTGAACATCACCTGGTTGTGGGTGTGTTCGCCGGTGGCCACCTTGATGGGTGCCAGTGCTCTGCGGATGGCGGCGTGTCCGAGGATGTCGTCCGGTGAGGTGGGTTCCTCGATCCAGTACGGGTCGTAGGGTGCGAGTGCGGCCGTGCGGTCGATGGCCTGCTGGACTCCCCACTCCTGGTTGGCGTCGAGGGCGATCCTGATGTCCGGTCCTACCGCCTCGCGGGCCAGCCGTAGGCGGCGCCGGTCGTCCTCGGGGGCGGCGCCGACCCTCGGTTTGATCTGGCCGAATCCCTCGGCGACCGCCGCCTTGGCCCGCCGTACCAGCTTCGTGTCGTCGTAGCCGAGCCAGCCGGGGGTGGTGGTGTATGCCGGATAGCCGTGCTCCAGGAGGTAGGCGGTGCGTTCGGCGCGGCCGGGTTCGGCCCGCTGCAGGATGGCCAGGCCGGGGGAGACACATCTCCTGGCGCCGTCGCTGGAGGTCCGCGGGTCGACCGGACCGGCACCACGACCAGGCGGTCGCCGGCGCGCGCCGCGATTAGGGGTGCCTCGAAGTTCGTAACGTATCCGCATCGGCAGTTCACCGGTGGCCCGCCGGTGACGCCTCGCTCTCAACTGTCCGAAGCCGGCCTCGTCATGGAGACCCCGCCGTGGCCGGCGCCGCTGTCCGCCGCATGGCGCAGCCGGACGGCGGGCGGTGGCTGAGCGAGTTCGCCGGGCCGGGTCACCGCGCCATCTCCGAGCGCACTGCGACGAATGCCTGATCCAGGTGGTCGGCAAGGGAACCGCGAGATTCCGCGCCGCTCCAGGCCTCCAAGGTGAGGCGCAGTGTGCCGATACCGACCATGGCGATGAGCCGGAGCGCCCGCTGTCGCTCCGGGTCCGGCCACCGCTCCGCCAGGGCGGCGGCGACGATCCGTTCCTGGCGCTCGTAATGGGCCTTCTTGCGGGAGCGCAGCGTCTCGGTGGAGCGCATCAGGCGGTCGATGGCGAGCGCTTCATCCGTCTCGTAGCGAGCGGACAGCCGGGCGAGCCCCTGGCGCACGACGGACAACGGTGTGTCCAGGGGTGGTTGTTCGCCGAGTGCGGTGCGCAGGGCGTCCTCCAGGCCGCCTTCCCAGGTTTCGAGAACGGCGTCCTTCGAGTCGAAGTAGTGGAAGAAGGTCCGGCGGGAGACGTCGGCGGCGGCCGCGATCATGTCCAGTGTCGTGGCGTCGAAGCCGTTGGCGAGGAAGAGCCGCATGCCGACCTCGGCGATACGCCGGCGTGTCTCCCGCCGCTTCCGCTCGCGCAGGCCCTCAGGGGCGGCCTCCTCGTCCGTCATGGATCTGATCATACCTTCGTTGCGCGCGATGCAAGCATGCACTCTTTGCGAACTTGCACTCAGTGCAGTAAATTTCCTCAAGTCACTCCTCTCGAAGGGACTGCGCAATGACTATGACGATCCAGGAAACCGGCGTCCGGGGTGCGGGCGACCAGCTGATGTTGATCGGGGGAGAGCGGGTTCCCGCGCTGTCGGGCAGGACGATCGACGTCTACGACCCGAGCACCGGCGCACCGATCGGTACGACGCCGTACGGCGAGTCGGCCGATGTCGACCGCGCCGTCGCCGCTGCCGAGCGTTCGTTCGGCGAGCGGGTCTGGCAGGGCCTGTCCGGCGCCGCCCGGCAGAAGATCATGCTGCGCGCCGCCGACTTCATCGAGCACCACGCGGCAGAGCTGGCCGCGCTGGAGTCGCTGAACAACGGCATGGTCATATCCATGGCGAACGCCCTGTTCATGACCGCCGCCGAGACGATCCGCTACTACGCGGGCTGGGCGACCAAGCTGTACGGCGTCACGAGTGAGATCTCCTCGCCCGAGGCGCAGTTCCATGCCTACACGCTGCGCGAGCCGGTCGGCGTGTGCGCGCTGATCATCCCGTGGAACGCGCCGAGCACGCTGACCGTGCAGAAGCTGGGGCCCGCCCTGGCGGCCGGCTGCTCCGTGGTCGTCAAGCCGTCCGAGGAGACACCGTTCACCGCGCTGCGGCTGGCGGAACTCTTCGAGGAAGCCGGCGTCCCGAGGGGCGTCATCAACGTCGTGACTGGGTACGGCGGGACCGCGGGCGCCGCGCTGGCCGCGCACGACAAGGTGGCGAAGATCGCGTTCACCGGGTCGACCGAGGTCGGCAAGATGATCGTCAAGGCGGCGGCCGGCAACCTCAAGAAGGTCACTCTGGAGCTCGGCGGGAAGTCTCCCGTCATCGTCTTCGACGACGCCGATCTCGAAGCCGCGATCGCGGGCGCGGCCAACGCCATTTTCATGCACTCCGGCCAGATCTGCGCCGCGGGTTCCCGGCTCTACGTCCAGCGCTCGGTCTTCGACAAGGTCGTGGGCGGTGTCGCGGAGATCGCCAAGGGCCTGAAGCTGGGCCCCGGCTCCGATCCCACGACCCAGATCGGACCGATCGTGTCGAAGAAGCAGCTCGACCGTGTCATGTCCCTCATCGCCAGCGGCATCGAGGAGGGCGCCGAGCTGATCACCGGCGGCGAGCGAGTCGGCGACCAGGGCTACTACGTACAGCCCACGATCCTGGCCGACCCGAACCCCGGCGCCCGCGTCCTCAAGGAGGAGATCTTCGGCCCGGTGCTGACCGCTGTCCCCTTCGACGACATCGACGAGGTGGTCGCCATGGCCAACGACACCACCTACGGACTCGCCGCGGCGATCTGGACCAAGGACATCGGCAAGTCCCACCTCATCGCCAAGAAACTCCAGGCCGGCTTCGTCTGGCTGAACTGCCACTACGTTCTCGACAACTCCCTGCCCGCCGGCGGCTACAAGCAGTCCGGCTGGGGCCGCGAGCTGGGTGCGGAGGGCCTGGAACCCTACCTGCAGACCAAGTCCGTCTTCGCCGCGCTCACCCGGCCGCCGTTCCTCACGGACTGAGCACCGCGCAACAGGGGCGGGGGGGGGGGGGGGGGGGGGGGGGGGGGGGGCCGGGCGGGCGCCCCCCCCCCCCCCGCCCCCCCCCCCCCCCCCCCCCCCCCCCCCCCCCCCCCCGCCCGGGCCGGCGCCCCCCCCCCGGCGGCGCGCCACGCCGTCGCGCCCCGCCCCCCGCGGGGGGGGGGGGGCCCGGCGCCCCCCCCCCCGGGGGGGGGGGCGCCCCCCCCCCGCCGCTGACCGTCCACGCCCCGGGGCGCCTCGCCGGCACGGTCTGATGTTCACAAGGCGCCCCCGGCCATGGCGACGACCCCGCCCCCGCCTCCGGCCGCGGCGCCCGCACGAGCCGCCTTCGATGGCGTGGACGCGGATCGGGCGTCATGGCCGCCGTGAGACCGGGCGTGTGGCTCCGCGAGCCGGCCGGTCTTCCGCCTTCGGCGCTCCCTTCGCCGCCGGCTCCGGCCGGGCCTGCCCGCAGCCCGGCGCGCCGGGACGCCCAGGCGCCCGGGGTGGTCTCGCCGACCGCTGCCGAGCGCCCCGCGTGACCGGATCCGGGCGACGCCTCGTCGTGTGACGTGGGTGTTGACTGCGCGCTGCTCGATACCGCATCGTACGATACGCATACGAGCGAGTTTTGCTCATAGGAGCACGAGGAGTCTGCGTTGGCGATATGGCTCGGCCTGGATCTCGGTACGTCCGGCGTGCGCGCGCTGCTCCTCGACGGCTCCGGCAAGCCGCTCGGCTCGGCATCCGGTCCCTACCAGCTGTCCTCGCCGCGGGCGGGGTGGTGCGAGCAGGATCCCGGTGCGTGGTGGGACGCCGTCGCCGGTGCGGTGCGCGCGGCCGTCCGGAGCGCTCGCATCAGCCCGGAGGACGTCACGGGCATCGGGGTGACGGGGCAGATGCACGGGCTCGTGCTCGTGGACGGGCTGGGCGCAGTGCTCCGGCCGGCGATCATCTGGCCGGACCGGCGCTGCGTGCCCCAACTGCGGGGGCTGGACTCCGCGCTCGCGGCGGACGCCGTCCGCGCGGTGACGGGAACAGCAGCCTCGACCGGGCTGCTCGGGCCGAACCTGGCATGGGTACGGCAGCACGAACCCGAGATCTATGCGGGCAGCCGCTGCGCACTGTTGCCGAAGGACTATCTGCGGTACCTGCTGACGGGCCAGGTCCACACGGAGCCTTCCGATGCCTGCGGCACCCTGCTGTTCGACATTCAGCGGCGTGCGTGGTCGCCGCGCATGGCCGACGCCCTCGGCGTCGACCTCGACAAACTGCCGCCGGTCGTGGACAGCGCCACCGTGGTCGGCGGGATCACGGCCGCGGCCGCCGACGCGCTCGGGCTTCGCGCCGGGACACCGGTGGTCGCGGGCGCCAGTGATCAGGCCACCTCGGCTCTCGCTCTCGGTCTGACCCGGCCGGGGGACACCTCCATAGCGATCAGCAGCGGAGGCACCGTGGTCCAGGCCGCGACCGCGCCGCCCGACAACCCGCCGGCCGGGGTGCACACCCTCTGTGCCGCCAGCGGCGGCTACCTGCTCATGGGAGCCACGCTCACGGCGGGCCTGGCCCTGAAGTGGCTGGCCGACACCATGACAGCACCACTCCCCGACGCACAGCCGGACAGCGCGCACCTGGTGAAGGACGACATCGTGGGGCAGTTGGCGCGTGCGGCCGAGGCCGTCCCGCCCGGCGCCGAAGGGCTGCTGTTCCTGCCGTATCTGGCCGGTGAACGCACGCCTCATATGGATGCCGCGGCGCGCGGCTGCTTCCTCGGCCTCACCCTTGACCACCGCGCCGGCCATCTGGCCCGCGCGGTCATGGAGGGCGTCGCGTTCGCGCTGACGGACTGCCTGGACACCGTGAGCGCGGCGGGAACCGTGCCGCGCTCCGTCGTCGCCGGCGGCGGCGGACTGCGCAGCCCCTTGTGGCGGCAGATCCTCGCGGACGTCATCGGCGTACCCGTGCGCGTGACCGATGTCGATGAGCACAGCGCGACCGGAGCGGCACTGCTGGCCGCTGAGGGGATCGGCCGCGGGAACGGTGCCTTCGCTCCCGCCGAGCCCCGCACGATCGACGTCGTCGAGCCCACGAGCCCTTCGGCCTACACCGCGCACCTCGCGATGTTCCGACGCGCCTACCGCGAACTGGCGCCGACCTTGCGCGCGCTCACCGGAGAGGCACTGGCAGATGCGACCACAACCACCACCTGGGAGTGAACCCATGAGCGCGCCCACCGCGAAGTCCGCGATGGTCACCGGCGCCGCCCGCGGCATCGGCAGGGCGATCGCGCTGCGACTCGCCCTGGACGGCTTCGCCGTCACCGTCACCGACCTGCCGTCCGCCCAGGACGCGGCCGATCAGGTCGTCCACGACATCGTCCAGGCCGGTGGCACCGCTCGCTGCGCCGTAGTGGACGTGGCGGTCCTGTCGGATGTCGAGGCTGCCGCCGCGGCGCACGCCGAAGCCTACGAAGGCATTGACGTCATGGTCGCCAACGCCGGGGTCGCGATCACCGCACCGCTGCTGGAGACCACGCCCGAGCAGTGGCGCCAGACCATGGAGGTGAACCTCGCGGGGGTCTTCCACTGCTACCGGGCGGCAGCCCGGCGGATGATCGACCAGGGCACCGGGGGACGGCTCATCGGGGCCGCCTCGGTCTCTTCCCACCGGGGCGGGAAGTGGCAGGGGGCATACGCGGCGTCGAAGTTCGGTGTCCGGGGCCTCACCCAGTCCGTCGCCCAGGAACTCGCCCCGCACGGCATCACGGCCAACGTCTACAGCCCCGGGGTCGTCCATACGCCGATGTGGGATTCCATCGACGACGCCATGACCCGTCGCCTCGGCCAGCCCACCGGTACCGCGATGCAGGCGATGATCGAGGCCATCCCGCTCGGGCGGCTCGAAACGCCGACCGACGTCGCCGGCGTGGTCTCCTTCCTCGCCTCGCCCGACGCCGCCTACATCACCGGTCAGTCGATCGTGGTCGACGGCGGCATGTGGTTCTCCTAGGACCTGTCCGGCCGATCATGCCGCAGGCGCGGGGTGTGGCACGCACTCCCCCACTGCCTTAAGGGCGCGGGGACCCCCATCGCTTCGACGCCCTCCTCCGCCTTGCAGCTGCACGCACCACACCCCGCTCACCGGCACCCATCAGCCCCGCCACTTTCCTACGACTTGATCCGCCGGACAGGTCCTGGTCCGACCAACTCATGAGGTACACCGCTCGTGCATCTTTACGTCGACACCGCCGACCGACATGCCGCCGAGGCGCTGCTGGCCACCGGAGTGTTCACCGGTCTCACCACCAACCCGACGATCCTTCAGCGCGCCTCCCGCGGCGTCGCCGACATCCCGGACATCTACCGCTGGGCCACCGCCGCCGGCGCCCGGGAGGTGTTCTTCCAGGCCTGGGGCCAGGACACGCCGACGCTGGTCGAACGCGGCAGGGCACTGCGCGGGCTCGGTGACGAGGTGGTGGTCAAACTCGTCGCCACCCGCGCCGGCACGGCCGCCTGTACGCAGCTCGTCGCCGAGGGGATCCCGACCCTGCTGACCGCCGTGTACAACCCCGGCCAGGCCCTGGTCGCCGCGGCCGCGGGCGCCACCTACATCGCGCCCTACCTGCGCCGTCTCACGGCCGAGGGACGGGACGGCCCCGCGGATGTGCTGGCCATGCACCAGGTCCTCGCCGCCACCGCAAGCCGCACCAAGGTGCTGCTGGCGAGCATCCCGGACGTGCCGTCGATGGTGACCCTGGCCCGTCAGGGTGTCGACTGCTTCACCATGGCGCCGATCGTCGCCGAACAGCTCTTCACCGATGAGCTGACCGCCGAAGCGGCGGCGACCTTCGAGGACGCGGTGCGGGAGACGTCCAGGTGAGTGCCGTACCCGCCGCGGTGCCGGCCGTCGTCGTCGCGGGAGACGCGCTCGTCGACCTCACCCCGACGTCGAGCGTCCACGGCACCGCCGCGTACGAGCCGCACCCCGGCGGGTCGTGCCTCAACGTGGCCGTCGGCCTGGGGCGTCTTGACGTTCCGGTGGCCCTGCTGGCCAGCGTCCGGCGCCCTCGCCCACCTGCACCAGCACGGCCTGCTCGGACGCGAGACGCTTCGGGCTCTGGACGGCCAGGCGCTGACCGGTCTGCTGCGCGGGGCGTCCCTCGTCGCCGCCGACACCTGCACCCGCCCCGGAGCCGACCCGCCCCGTCACCATTCACGCAGAGGAGAAACCCAGTGAAGGCAGTCGTCTACAGCGCCCCCCGTGAGTTCGCCGTCCGGGATGTTCCCACCCCGGAGCCGGGCCCTCGCGAGGTCAGGGTCAAGGTCACCCAGACCGGGGTGTGCGGAACGGACCTCCATCTGCACGAGGGCCAGTTCCTGGCCGCCTACCCCATGATCCCGGGCCATGAGACCGTCGGAGTGGTCGACTGCCTGGGCCACCGGGCGGAAGGCTTCCAGCTGGGAGAGCAGGTGGTCATCAACCCCAACACGAGCTGCGGGAACTGCCCGTTCTGCCGCGAGGGCCGCCCGCTGATGTGCGAACACATCAAAGGGATGGGCTCGAACCGTCCCGGTGGGTTCGCCGAGTACGTCGTCGCGCCCGTCGAGTCGGTCTTCTCGGCCGAGGGCATGCACCCCGACCTCGCGGTGTTCACCGAGCCGGCGGCGTGCGCGATGCACGGCGTGGACGTGGTGCGCCCCACGCCCGGAAGCAAGGCCCTCGTCCTCGGCGCCGGGCCGACCGGGCTGCTGCTGGCTCAGCTCCTCGGCAGCTCCGGTGCCGCTCATGTGACCGTGGCCGCGCCGGTGGACTTCCAGCTGAAGACCGCGACGGCGCTGGGCGTGGACGCGACCTACGAGATGGACCGCGGCCGGCTGGCGGGCGATGTCGCCGACCTGCTCGCACTCAGCGGCGGCGGTGGGTACGACATCGTCGTCGACGCCACCGGCGTCGCCAGGGTGAGCGAGGCGACGGTGGCACTGACGCGCAACGGCGGAACCGCCCTCCTCTACGGCGTCGCGGACGAGAACGACCGTATCCAGGTCTCGCCGTACGAGATCTTCAGGCGAGAGCTGACGATCAAGGGATCCTTCGCGGAGATCGACTCGTTCCCGGCGGCCCTCGCCGCACTGCGCTCGGGCCGTGCGCGAACCGACGACCTCATCACGCATCGCTTCCCCCTCGACGACTACGGCCTCGCGCTGGAGACGGTGCGCGGCGGTGCGGCGCACAAAGTCGTCATCACCCTCTGAACGGCGCCGGTGGGCAGGCGCGGCCGGGCCCGCGAGGCCCGGCCGTCGCTCCGGCCGTCCGTCACCGGTCGAGCAGGGCGGCGGCCGCGTCGCTGTCGGTGACGAGCACCGAGACGAGCGAGCTGCGCAACGCCGCCGCGATGGCCCCCGCCTTGTCGGCGCCGCTGGCCACCGCCAGCACCGTCGGCACCTTGCGGAGCTCCTCCAGGGTGATCCCGATGGTGCGTGAATTGAGCTCCGACTCCACCGGGCTGCCGTCGGCGTCCAGCACGAGGCCGCAGATGTCGGCCTCCGCGCCCGCCCGCCGCAGGGCCGCCCGTTCCGGCTCGGTCACCTCCTGATGGAGGGACGAGCGGGGGGGATTCCACGATCCGATGCCGACGAGCGCGACCGTGACGTCGGCGAAGCGCGCGATGGTGTCCGACAGGCTCGGATCGGAGCGCAGCGCGGCCGCCGTCCGCGCCGAGCGGACCAACAGCGGCGCGTGCAGCGGGAACGCGCGGCCGCCGGACTTGGCGGTGAGGCGCCGCACGAGCTCGGATCCGCTGACATCGAGTCCGGCGGCACGCACGCCGCCGACCATCTGCACGATGTCCACCGGCCGCAGCTCGGTCACCGCGTTGACGACGCTGGTGAGGCTGGCGCCCCATGACATGCCGAGCACGTCCCTGCCGTCGAGGATGCTCCTGAGGTAGTCGGCGCCCGCCGTACCGATGAGCGAGCCGGTGGATTCGGGTGCGGACGGCACCGTGCGCACCACGAGGGCACGTGAGATGCCGTAGGCGCGGGCGAGTTCCTCGCCGAGCGGCAGGTCGATGTCGGCGGGCATGTCCACGTAGATGCGGACGATCCCGCTCGCCAGGGCGTCGTCCAGCAGGCGTGCGACCTTGAACCGGGAGAGGCCGAGCTCGTCGCCGATCTCCCTCTTCTGCATGCCGTCGATGTAGTACCGGCGCGCGACGATCGCCGCCTCAAGTGACACCGCCGGACGCACACGATGCTCATCCGCGGGGTCCTGCGAACCCGCGGAACGCTGAGAAACCAACGCCACCTCCTCTTCCTGCGGAGGTCCGTCGGCCCTCCGTGCGGCCCAGTGTACGTTCGAGGGCCTCACGTATGAGCATACTGCTCACATATGAGCGGAAGAGGTGGGTGGCGATCAAGGGCGGGGCCGCCCCGTCTGCGACCGGGGCGGCCCCAGCCGGGTGTCAGAGCCGGACGGAGACGGCGTTGTACGTCGTGTCCTGCGTGGGGGCCGTGTTGAAGCGGGCGTTGACCAGGTAGAGGCGGTTGTCGAAACGGGCCACGGCGGTGGGGACGTCGAACCGGGGGTCGGTTATGGTCCTGCACAGCGTGGCCTTGCGCGCCCTCATGTCGAGGTCGAACACGCTGACCAGGTTCTTCCGGTTCTGCACGACGTAGAGCCGGCATCCCACCCGGAGCAGGCCGTCACCGTTGACGACGTCGTCCGCGCCCTTGAGGGTGATCTTGGTGGCGTACCCGGTGCTCAGGTCGATGTGGTAGAGCTTGCCGGGCTGGCTGCTGACGACGATCACGCCACGCCCGTCCGGGGCGGAGACGATGCCGTTGGCGTTGAGGACGTCGGGAACCTGGACCCAGTCGCCGCTGAGCGGCAGCCTGCGCACCCGTCCGCGGTGCCCACGGGGCACTCCGTAGAGCGCGGCGTCGCTCCAGTCGGTGAACCAGACCCGGTCGCCCAGCAGGATGGCGTCATTGATCATGTGGCCCTTGGCGGGGGCCAGTTCGAAGCTGTTCACGAGCTTGCCGGTGGAGGTGTCGAGGACCCGGGCCGTGCCGCCGCCCGCGGCGTAGTAGAGCAGCCCGTCGTGGTCCAGCTGCATGCCGAGGGCGACAGTGCCGACCTCACCCGGGTAGATGACCTTGCCCTTGCCGGTGCGCAGGTCCGCACGGTAGATGGCGCCGGTGCTGAGCGAGCCCGTGTAGGCGTACGGCTTCCTGCCGATGGCGATGCTCTCGGGGAAGAACCCGTTGGGCAGCGGGAATTCGGCCGGCCAGCCCTTCGTGCGGTTGTGGGCCGCGCCGGTGCCGGCCGATGCCGTACCGGCGGCGGCCACGGTGAGCGCGGCGGCGGCCATGCCGCCCAGGACGGCGCGGCGGGACGTGACGGGGGACGTGCGGGGCATGGGAGAGCCTCCGTGAAAGTGGGTTGGGAGAGAACGCAGACGTTTGCGCCGTGAGAAGGGCGGCGGCCCCGAGAGGAACGTCATGCAGGAGAGGACGAGCCGGCTGTGACCAGACGGTCTCGGGTGAGCGAACGAGCCGGTTGTGAGCGGCGCGTCATCTGGGCACAGACTACATACCGGCGGCGAGCCGTCAACTGTCCGATGTTGTCGGCGCGGTTGCGCGGCCGACGCTCAACGACGTGTGAACGAGGCGCCGATCGGCTGTCTCGGCGGGTGTGCGGCGGCGCCCCGCAGGCGCCCGAGATCCAATAAGAAGGCCAGGTCAGGGGCGTGTTGGGGAGACTCGATGGCACGGTTGCGCAGGCGGCCGGACGCGGGTGGCCGGTGCGCTCCGACAGCTCGCCGACACTACAAGTGTGAAGTAAGAAACCTGCTGGATCACTTGTTGCTTGAAGTTAAAGTTGCTAACTTCAGTACAAGGTTGAAGTCAGAGTGGCTGTGGTGGCCGGTGACGTGCGTCGTGTTGTGAACCTGCCGTCACCCAGCGCGCTCCAACATCCGGGGAGTTTCTGTGGACGGTCATCGGCATGCCGCTCGGGGTCTGTAATGCCGGCACAGCTCGTAGACGGCTCCCTCGACGCAGCCTCCGGACACACTGCCGACCACGTTGCCGCCGGCGTCCACGGCGAGTGCGGTGCCGGGTGGCAGGGGTGCGCTGCCGCTCACCTGCACGACGGTGGCGAGGGCGAAGGGACGGGCCTCGTGGCACCAACGGTGCAGCGTGTCCGCGATGTTCAGCATGGCGGGGTCTCCCGAAGTGAGGGCAGGACGGGCCGCCGCCGCGCCGGGGGAGGTGCGCGGCGGCGGCCCAGGCTCAGAGAAGGGCCTCGGCCGTGATGGGCAGTTCGCGGACACGACGCCCGGTGGCGTGGAAGACCGCGTTGGCGATCGCCGGTGCCACACCGACGATCACCACCTCCCCCAGGCCCTTGACGCCGATGGGGGTGAGGTGCGCGTCCTCGCGGTCGAGGTAGATCGCCCGCAGGTCGGGGACATCGGCGTTGACGGGGACGAGGTAGTCGGCGAGGTTGGCGTTGACGATCCGGCCGTCGCGGTGGTCGGTGACCGTGTGCTCCAGCAGGGCCTGACCGATACCGCCGGTCATCCCGCCGTGGGCCTGGCTGTCGGCGAGTTTGGGGCTGACGATCCGGCCCGCGACCGGCTGACCGTGGAAACGGACCTGATCGTCCTGGAAGACGTGCAGCCGCTCACCCCGCGGGTTGCTCAGGTCCTGGTTGGGCAGATAGGGCAGCGTGGGCGCGTTGAGGTGACTGATGACCTTCAGGACACCGGGCTGGGCGAGTGCGGAGCGGGTGTCGATGGCGGTGATCCGGCCGCGGCCGATGCCGCTGTCGACGATGACCGCGTGCACCACACCCTCGATGTCGTGCTCGACGGCGTAGGTCGCCTGGCCGGTGACCTTCAGCCGCCCGTCCACCCGGGACATCGGCGCACCGACGGCCGCCTGCGGCTGGGGACTCATGCGGCACCTCCCACGATGCGCAGCTGACGTTCGACGGTGCGTTTGAGCAACTCGGCCTTGAAGCCGTTGTACTCCAGAGGGCGGGCCCCGTCGGCGGCCTGCTCGGCGGCCTGTGTCCAGAGGGACTTGGAGGGCCGTTCACCGATGAGGTGCCGCTCCACGGCCGGCAGCTTCCACGGCACCGTGCCCACGCCGCCGGCGGCCACCTTCGCCTCCCGGATCACTCCGCCCCGGATGTGCAGGGCGACGGCCGCCGAGGTCAGCGCGAACTCGTACGACTGACGATCACGCACCTTCAGATAACCGGACTTCAGCGGGCGCGGATGGGCCGGGATCGCCACCGCCGTGATCAACTCACCCTGGCGCAGAGCCTGTTCGTGATCGGGGGTGCTGCCCGGCTTCAGCAGGAAGTCCGCGAAGGGCACACTGCGTTCCTTCCCGTCCGGACCCAGCAGGTCGACGGTCGCCTCCAGCGCGGCGAAGGCGACCGCCGCGTCGGAGGGATGGGTGGCCACGCAGTGGTCGGAGGTGCCGAGGATCGCGTGGGTGCGGTTGTAGCCGTCCAGCGCCGCGCAACCCGAGCCCGGCTCACGCTTGTTGCAGTCCGCGGTCACGTCGCGGAAGTAGGTGCAGCGGGTGCGCTGCATGATGTTGCCGCCGATGGTGGCCATGTTGCGCAACTGGGCCGATGCGCTCAGTTCCAGCGCCTGCGAGACGACCGGATACAGGGCGCGCACCTTCGGATGAGCCGCGGCTTCCGCCATGCGCACGAGGGCGCCGGGGCGTTCGACCGTTTCCCGCATCAGGTCGACGAGCGTGGTGCCGCCGGCGATGTAGCGTCCGCCGCGCCGCCCGGCGGCCAGCGCGCCTGGGATGTCGGAGACCTTGGTGAAGGAGAAGGGATACATGGTGGCCGCCTCATCCCCTGCCGTGCGCGGTCTGCTGGACCGCCTTGACGATCTTCACGTAGGCCCCGCAGCGGCAGATGTTGCCGCTCATCCACTCACGGATCTCCTCCGCGGAGCCGGTGTGTCCCTCCTGGACGCAGCCGACGCCGGACATGAGCTGGCCGGGGGTGCAGTACCCGCACTGGAAGGCGTCCTGGTCGATGAACGCCTGCTGCAGCGGATGGAGTCGGTCCCCGTCGGCCAGGCCCTCGACGGTGGTGACCTCGGCCCCTTCCAGTCGTATCGCCAGCGTCAGACAGGAATTGACGCGCCGTCCGTCGACCAGGACCGTGCAGGCCCCGCAGGCACCGGCGTTGCAGCCCTTCTTGGAACCGGTCAGGCCCAGGTGCTCGCGCAACAGGTCCAGCAGCGAGGTCCGGTTGTCGACGGTGACCGTATACCGCTTCCCGTTGACGCTCAGCGAAAGACGGCTGCCCGGCGGGGCCTGCGGGGCGGCGGCCGGTTCCGCGCCGAACGCGGGCGACGCCGTCACCAGGCCACCCACCGCCGCGGAACCGCCGACAACGCCGGTCGTGGCGATGAACGTGCGCCGGGACGGAGCCGTCGCGGGCCTGGCAGGAGAAGAATCAGTTGACTCGGGGGGTTCGGCAGACATGCCCGCTCTCTCGTTTCGGCGACAGATAGGGGCCCATGTGTGGGCGTGCCCGTAGGCGCAACCCGCGTCGTCGGTGTACGACGATCGCGGCGCCGGCTACGTGGCCGGGAACCATGTCCGCACATTACGGAGCAGGGCGCTCCCGGCGCGAGGGTCCACGGGACGAACCTGACGGTGACCGGCTACCACTGGGGAGTGGGGCCACTACCCCCAAGGGGGTAGTGATGCAAGGCTCGTCTGCCGCCACACATCCGCAGCACCGTTCCCGCGACCGCGGTGGGCGTGACTCGTCGGCCTGCACCGCGCCCCGCTCGGCGGGCCGCGGTCACCGACCGGGCTCCGCCGTACTCCGTCAGTGGTACATGGATGCGTCGGTCTACACCCTGAGGCGTCCCCGAAATCCACCTGTAGGCCGCAGGAATTGCCTGCTCACGGCTTTTACGGTTCAAGCATGAACTTGGAAGCCACCCGCGACGACCGGCCCGGGCGACCGTCGAGCCGGTCGTCGCGCCACGGTTCACGTGCCGGAGGACGGACCTCGTGACGGCGCCGACGGAGACTGCGTCCGGCTACCGGGCCGGCCGTACGCTTCCCCTGCGGGTGGAGGCCGTGCGGCAGTTGAGGCGCCGCCGCACGATGGTGATGGCCGTGGTGCTCGCCGCCATCCCCCTGATTCTGGTCGCCGCGTTCGCGATCGCCGGTACCAGCACCGCCGGACAGGCGGACCGGGTCGATCTGATGGACACCACGACCGTGTCCGGGCCCAACTTCGCCGCCGCGACGCTGTTCGCCTCGGCCGGCTTCCTGCTGGTCGTACCGGTGGCGCTGTTCTTCGGCGACACGGTCGCCTCCGAGGCGGACTGGTCGTCCCTGCGCTATCTGCTCGCCGCGCCGGTGCCCCGCCGGCGGCTGCTGTGGAGCAAACTCGTGGTGGCCCTGGCCTTCAGCCTGGCGGCGATCGTGCTGCTGGCATTGCTGTCACTGGTGGTGGGCATCATCGCCTACGGCTGGCAGCCGTTGCAGAGCCCGGCGGGTGGCTCGGTGCCGCCGACCGGCGCCGTGGGCAGGCTCGCGATCGCCGTCGCGTTCGTCTTCCTCTCCCAACTCGTCACGGCCGGGCTGGCGTTCTGGCTCTCCACCGTCACGGACGCGCCGTTGGGCGCGGTCGGCGGGGCGGTGGGACTGACCGTCGTCGGCAATGTGCTGGACGCGGTGACAGCCCTCGGGTCCTGGCGGGAGTTCCTGCCCGCGCACTGGCAGTACGCGTGGGCGGACGCGACGCAGCCGCAGCTGGAGTGGGCCGGAATGATCAAGGGCACCTCGGTCTCGGTGGCGTACGCCCTGGTGCTCTTCGCCCTCGCCTTCCGGGGGTTCAGCAGGAAGGACATCGTCTCCTGATTTCGCCTCCGGCCGGGTCGCCGCCCCTGCCGGTGTCCCCACAGCTCCACCTCATCACCTGACGCGCACCGCTCATGTCGTCGGAACAACCTCACCAACCCCTTTGGCTATGCACGACTTGATCGGAGTATGTCTTCGTGGCTGTGTATCTCTACAAACTAGGACGATTTGCCTTCAGGCGACGCTTCCTCGTCCCCCTCTTCTGGGTGGCGGTCCTGGCGGTGTCGGGTGCGGCCGCAGCCTCCGCCGCCTCTCCCAAGGACTCCGGCTTCGCCATCCCGGGCTCTGAAGTGCAGCGCGCCTTCGACCTGCTCGACGAGCGCTTCCCCGGCTCCAGTTCGGACGGCGCCACCGCCCGCGTGGTCTTCGAGGCGCCGGACGGCGGCAAGATGACCGACGCCGCGAACAAGGCCGAGGTGCGCAAGCTGGTCGAGGAGCTCAAGAGCAGCTCCACGGAGGTCGCCACGGTCAACGACCCGTACACCACCCAGGCGGTCAGCCGGGACGGGAGGACGGCGTACATCTCGGTCTCCTACAAGGTCAGCGGCGACGAACTCGGCGACCCGGCGAAGGACGCCCTGTTCAAGGCGGTCGACGAGGCACGGGCCACGGGCCTGGTCGCGGAGGTCGGCGGCGACGCCGCTGCGGCGGGGCCGGCGAGCAGCGCGACCGAGATCGTCGGTGTGGTGATCGCGGCCTTCGTGCTGTTCATCACCTTCGGCTCGCTGGTCGCGGCCGGACTCCCGCTGCTGAGCGCCATCCTCAGCGTCGGCATCGGACTGGCCGGGTTCTTCGCGCTGGCCAACACCGTGGGCCTGGGAACCCAGAGCAGCACCCTGGGAATGATGCTGGGCCTGGCGGTCGGCATCGACTACGCGCTGTTCATCGTCTCCCGCTACCGAAGTGAACTGGCCGAAGGCCACGAACGCGAGGAGGCGGCCGGCCGAGCCGTCGGCACGGCGGGTTCCGCGGTCGTCTTCGCCGGTCTCACCGTCATCATCGCCCTGGTCGGCCTGGCCGTGGTCAATGTGCCGGTGCTGACCAAGATGGGCATCGCCGCGGCCGCCACGGTCGCCCTCACGGTCCTGGTCGCCCTGACCTTCACCCCGGCGATGCTCGGTATCGCGGGTGACAAGGTGCTGCCCCGCAAGGTCCGCAAGGCCCGCAAGAACGGTGAGGCCCCCGCGAAGGCCTCGAACGCGGGCGGCGCCGAGAAGCCCGGTATCGGCACCCGCTGGGTGCGGTTCGTCCTGCGCCGCCCGGTCGCCGTCCTGCTGGCCGGTGTCGTGGGCCTCGGAGTCGTCGCCATACCGATGACCTCGCTGGAACTGGGCCTCGGCGACGACGGCACCCAGCCCACCTCCACCACGCAACGACGCGCCTACGATCTGCTGGCCGACGGCTTCGGCCCCGGCTTCAACGGTCCGCTGATCACCGTGGTCGACGCCAAGAAGAGCGACGACCCGAAGGCCGCCGCCGGCGAGGTCGTCGCCGCCGTGCGGGCACTCGACGACGTCGCCTCCGTCGCCCCGGCCACCTTCAACAAGGCCGGCGACACCGCGGTGATCACCGTCATACCGAAGTCCGGGCCGTCCTCCGAGGAGACCACCGAGCTGGTCAAGGCCATCCGTCAGAGCGGCGCCTCCATCACCTCCCAGACCGGGGCCAGTGTCCTGGTCACCGGCCTGACCGCGGTGAACATCGACTTCTCGCAGCGGATGAGCGACTCGCTGATCCCCTACCTGATCGTCGTCGTGGGACTCGCCTTCCTTCTGCTGATCGTGGTGTTCCGCTCGATCCTCGTCCCGCTCAAGGCCGCCCTCGGCTTCCTGCTCTCGGTGCTGGCGGCCCTCGGAGCGGTCGTCGCGGTCTTCCAGTGGGGCTGGCTCTCCGGGGTGTTCGGAGTGGAGGAGACCGCCCCGATCATGAGCCTGGTGCCGATCTTCATGATCGGCGTGGTCTTCGGCCTGGCCATGGACTACGAGGTCTTCCTGGTCACCCGCATGCGTGAGGCCTACGTCCATGGCGCGAGCCCCGGCGATGCCATCGTCACCGGCTTCCGGCACAGCGCGAAGGTGGTCACGGCCGCCGCGGTCATCATGATCTCCGTCTTCGCCGGATTCCTCGCCTCCTCCGACGGGATGACCAAGCTCTTCGGCTTCAGCTTCGCCATCGCCGTCCTCTTCGACGCCTTCGTGGTGCGCATGGCCATCGTCCCGGCCGTCCTCGCCCTGCTCGGCGAGCGGGCCTGGTGGCTGCCGAAGTGGGTCGACAAGGCGCTGCCCAATGTGGACGTCGAGGGCGAACGCCTGAACAAGGCCGTACCCGCGGCCGCGGGACAGGGTGCGCCGGAGGAGGAGCCGGTCACCGTCTGACCCGGCAGGTCCTACACCGGGCGCGGAACGAGATCCGGCCGGCCGAAGGGCCGGCCGGACCTCGCGCGTCCGACTCCTGCGCGTGGGACGCGATGAGCCGCGGCGGTCAATGCAGGTGCTGGGCGAAGAAGTCGAGCGTCACATCCATCGAGGCCCGCCACCGGGGCCCGAACGTGTGCCCCTCGCCGGGGTACTTGCGCAGTTCGACGTCCTTGCCCGCGGCCCTGAACGCGGCGGCGGTCTGCTCCGACCAGGCGACGGGGCAGATGTTGTCGGCGGTGCCGTGCTGGATCAGCAGGGGCTCGGTCATCCGGTCGGCATAGGTGACGGGGGCGACGTCCTTCCAGAAGGCCGGAATCCCCCTGGGCGTGCCGTGCTTCTTGTCGATCTCGCGGACCACCGGGTCGGGCGGGCCCCAGCCGGGCTGCGGGTGGCGCTGGAAGCGCTCGACATTCTGCGCCGGGCGCGAACTCACCGGCGCGTAGACCACCGCGGCGTCCACCAGCCCCGGTGCCACCACGAGCGTGTTGTACACCACGCCCCCGCCCTCCGACCGGCCCAGCAGACCGACGCGGTTGCCGTCGATCTCGGGACGGCCGGACGAGCGCAGGGCCAGCACGGCTCCGATGACGTCCTGTGTGTAGCCGAGGCGCAGGTCCACGTCGTTGTCGGGGTCTTTGCCGGAGCCCGCGTGGTTGCGGTAGTCGGTGTGCAGGACGACGTACCCGCGGCGGGCCAGGAGGTCCTGTTCCCGGGGCGTTCCCTGGCCGGTGGTGTAGGTGGCCGGGTCGATGTAGCCGTGCGCCAGGACTACGGCCGGGAACGGCCCCTTGCCCCGGGGGATGTTCATGATGCCGGAGATGGTCAGTCCGTCGGACCGGTACGTGATGGCGTAGCGGGTGTAGGCGTCGTTACGGGCGAGGACGGATCCGAGTCGCAGATCGGATCCATGATGCGGTCGCTTGATCAGCCCTGGAATGGACACGGGATCGACGCGCGCGGAGGTTGGCGCGGGGGTGGATGTGCTGGCCTCCGCGCTGGCGGGCCGCCTTGTCGGCGTCTCGCCGGCGCGAGTGGTGCCGCCGTTGTCGCTACGTGTGCAGCCGACCACAACCACCAGCGGGAGTCCGACGAAGATTGCCATCAGGCGTTGTCGGTGCATGCGTCGATTGTATCCGAATAATGGATACATTTCTGGGTGGATGCCTGCACGCCGGCCGGGGTTCGGTCCGCCGTGTGGGCATGGACCGGCAGTTGGAGGCGGTGGACCGGCCGGACGGCGCTGCGGGTCCGACGTGGTCCGTGACGACGGTGGACCGCGGGTCACGCTCCCAGTTTCAGCAGCCGCTCTGCGTTGGCGTGAGCGATCTTGGCCCGGTCCGTGGGGGTGACGGGCAGGTCGTCCAGGAAGGCGCGGGCCTGGGTGTTGCTGCTGAAGGGGTAGTCGACGGAGAACAGGATGCGGTCCGCGCCGAACGTCTGCAGGGCGGAGGCGAAGGGGGCGTGGTCGAAGAAGCCGCTGGTGGTGATGTGGAAGTGGTCGTAGAAGTGGTCCTTGAAGGGCCGTGCCAGGTTCACGACCCGGCCCAGCGTCGCATCCGCACGCCAGATCATCGACGGGAGTGACTCACCCATGTGCCCGATAACGATCTGCAGGCGTGGGAACCGGTCGAAGACCCCTGCGATGACCAGTCGCAGCGAGTGCAGCCCGGTGTCGACGTGCCATCCCCACCCCCCAGTGGCCAGCGTCAGGCTGACAGCCTCGGGGAAGCCCGCGTAGCAGGCGTCCACCACCGGCTGAGGCGGAATGTTGGGGTGCAGGTAGATCGGCACTCCGAGCGCCTCCGCGCGTTCGAACACCGGCCAGAAGGATTCGTCGTCCAGGTACCGGCCGCCGATGTTGCCGTTGATCAGCGCGCCGACGAACCCGAGCTCGTCCACCGCACGCTCAAGCTCCCCGGCGGCCGCCCGCGGATCGGACATCGGCAGCGTGGCGAAGCCCGCGAAACGGTCCGGATGAGCGGCCACCGCCTGCGCCACGCGGTCGTTGGCCTCGGCGGCCAGGCGTACGGCGAGGTCCGCCGGCAGGTTCTCGGGTCCGGGCGCGGTCTGTGACAGGACCTGGACGTCGATGCCCGCGGCGTCCATGTCGGCGATCCGCTGTCCGTCGAGGTCGTGAAGCCTGCGCTGGGTCTCCGGGCTGGTCAGCCGCTTCAGCGGGTGGTCTCCGTTCGCGTCCCAGATGACCTCGGACATGTAGTGCTCTTCGAGTCCGATGACTCTCATCCTGCCTCCTGCGCCGGGTGGAACCTTCGATGTGTCCTCGGCGCCGAACGCGGGCGGTCCCGCGACGACACCACCGGCCGCCACGGCACCACCGACAGCGCCGGCCGCGGCGAGGAACGTGCGCCGGGACGGATCCGGTGCGGATTCAGTGGAGGGAATATCGGTTGGCTCGGGAAGTTCGGTGGCCATACCGCTCTTTCGATTCGGCGACAGATACGGAGACCCGTGTAAGAGACGGCAAACCGTGGGCCTCGTGCGGCCTGCCGGAATCCCCTCAGGGTAGGCAGCAGGAGTGTCCGGCGCGACGGACCACAGGACTAATCAGCCGCCGCTGAATACCGCCGGGGTACCAGATCCCGTACCACCAGGGACGTATGGATGGCCTCGCCACCAGGTGATCGTTCCCGTCGATGCCGACGGCTGCCGTCGGCAGGATCGTCGACCGCCTGGCACATCAACACGCTTCCTGCCGGAGGGAGTTGGCCGTCATCGCGGGCTGCCCGTGATCCGGCCGGCGCGGCTCCCCGCGGCGCTTCGCGATCCTTGGATGGCTACAAGGTTGAAGTGATCGTGCGCTATTGTGGTTACAAGCGTGAAGTGAATAGAGTGGAGTGCGCGAGGCGGTGGACGTCGCCTTGCGGATCAGCTCTGGCGGGCTTTCCGCAGTGTTCCTCGTGGGCGGGCGACATGAAGCCGCGCCGGCCGATCGCATTTTCCGACGTTGGGAGTTGATCCCGTCGCGGACGCGAGTGCGGCCCCGGCGAGTTCATGAGGGGCGCTTGTCGGCGCTGCGGTCATCGAAAACGAGCCATCCCATACCGGCCGCCTTGTCGACATGAGTATGAGCTGCTGCCTGCAGCGGTGGAGAAAGGGAAGCGGAGGAAAGTCATGGCCACACAGAAACGGAACAGACGGCTGAGAAGGATGGCGGTACTGCTGCTTACCGCAGCCGCGGTGACCGGACTCGGCGCCGCCGCCGCGACCTCTGCCGACAAGTCGACCGCAAACCGACGTTCGTCCCACGCGATTGTCCGAGGAGGACCCATGTCCGATCTTTCGCCTGCCCAGCTGTCCGAGCGTCTGCGCCGGCTTGAGGACGAACGAGCGATTGTCGACACCATGAACGGCACGGCTCTGGCGATGGACTACGGGGACCGTGACCTGTTCCTGGGCTCCTTCACGTCCGACGCCGATTACGCCGTCGAAGTGCGCACCCGCCCCGAATACAACGTCCGTGTGCACGGCCAGGACGAGATCGGTGCCTACTTCGACCGTCACACCCACGCGCCCGCGGTCTGGCACAAGAACGTCGTCACGAATCCATCCGTCGTCGTCACCGGCGACACCGCGAAGGTGACGTCCTACCTCATCCGCCTCGGCGCTGAGGAGAAGGGTTCGGCAAATGTCGCCTTCGGCCGTCTCACCGACGATTTCGTGCGGGGTGACGACGGCAAGTGGCGACTCAAGTCCCGCCTGGCGGAAATGGAGAGCTAGTGCCGCGTCAGCGGCACTAGCTCGTCGGATCGTTTCGCCATTCGGTCTGCGACCAGGGCTTCCCTGGTTGCAGAACGAGCCGGTGAGCACCAGGAACGGGAGGAGGGCATTCGCTGCAACGTACTCGCGCTCAGCGCGCCGAGAGCTGGGCCAGGTTCGGCGGCAGCAACCGGGGCTGATGCCTGCTGGAGTCGAAGAGCGACTCGGTGACGAAGTCGAGCGAGTCGCGGATGTGCCGACGCAGAAGGTCGCGCACATCGGGGTCCTTGGACGCGAACGCCTCGACGATCGCCTTGTGCTGTTCGTCGGCCTTGCGGGCCAGCTCCGTGAGGCGGGAGTCCGGTGTCCACATGAGCGGACTGCGCACCACGTTGTACATCGACCGCACCGTCCGCGCGAGCAGCGGTGCGCCTGCCGCTTCGAGGATGAGGTCGTGGAACGCCATGTTGGCCGCGTTCCACTCGCTGTCGAGCCACTGCAGTTCGCGGTCGCTCTGACTCGCCGCTATCTGTTCTGTCAGTTTGGCCACCTGGCGGGCGGTCGCGCGAAGATCCTTGAGCTGGGTCCGGGTGATCCGCTCCACGGCCAGCTCACCGGCCAGCGCCTCCAGCTCGGAGCGGATCAGCCAGCGCTCGGTGACCTCCTCGCGGGTGGGCATCCGCACGCGCGCGCCGCGGTTGGGTTCGATGGTGACGAGACCGAGGGCAGCCACCTGCTGAAGGGCCTCGCGGATGGGCGTCCGGCTCACGCCGAGCTCTGTGGAGAGCTGGTCCTGTCGCAGGACGGTACCCGGGGCGAGATCGCCACCGACGATCGCCTTCTCCAGCATGGATGCAATCTCCGCGGCCTTGTTGGCCCGATGCCCGCTCATATCTCCATCGCAACTCGTCACTAGGCCTTGACCCACCCCAGACGCGGGAGGGAACGATCTGGAAACGATAGCATGGGTCATCCAACGATTGGATACGACATCTATATGCAACAAATGAGTCCAGGACGGCTCCGCACCGCCCTGGACTTCACCCGTGCGCGTCCCGCGCCGTCTCACACCGGGTCGCCCCGCACGGCCGGCTACGGACGGGCGGGCGAGGTGACTTCGTTGGGCCTTTCGTCCTCGGGGATGAGTACGAACTGGAATCCGCGCTCGAACTCCCGCGCGACGTCCTCCTCGTAGCCGTCGCCCGGCATGATGCGCCTGCCCGCGAGAGTCGCCTGCGGAATGACCGTGGTTCCGACCGCCACGCCTGCTTTCCGAGCGGCACGCAGCACGATCTCCTGCGACTCGCGAAGGTCCGGATGATTGGGATCCAGCCGCCCCAGCATGGAGAGGCTCAGGTCGCCCTGCCCGAAGATCAGGGCACCGATACCCGGCACCTTGACGATGTCCTCGATGTTCTTGACGCCGACATGGTCCTCGATGGTCAGCTTCAGAATCACCTCGCCGTCAGGGTTCAGCGGCCACAGGTCCGCCAGCTTCACGTAGTCGGACAGAGACGTGCCCCAATAACGCGCGGCGGTTCCGCCGTAGAATCCGCGCTCACCCTCGGGGCCTGAGCCTTCCAGCCCCTGCGGATAGCGGCTGTACCGGACCAACGAGGCGGCCTGGTCGGCGGTCTGGACGCGTGGCTGAACAATCCCGAAGGCGCCGTAATCCAGTACGTGCTTGATAATCCACTGATTGTGCTCCGACGCGTTTGTCGGGACCCTTACCAGTGGTGTCGGTCCGGCGAGTGGATCACCCGTGTTCCGGATATGACGACGGCTGATCAGCCATTGGAGGCTCTCGCCGAGCATCGGGAAATCGAAATCCACATGCTCCATGTCGAGCCAGACGAAGTCGAGATCCGATTCGCCGAGCCGTCGTATCCGGTGATGGTCGCTGTTCTCGGCGTGCACGCCGACCACCTGCGACGTGCCCGCATCGAGGGCCCGGATGAAATTGTTGAGCCTCGTCATCGCTGTTCTCCCTCCGCGGGGGCGAGCACCCGCGACCCGGCGAAACGGATGCGCAGCGTGCCGCCCTCGACGACCTCCAGCGTCGCGGCCGGCGGGATGACGGTGGTGGACCCCTCTTCGTATACGACTGCGGGGCCTTCGATGCGGTCGCCGACGGTGAGCGTGCCGCGTGGCACGACCTTCGAGACGACCGGGTCCTCGCTGTCGTCCCAGCGCGACTCGATCTCACCCGTGGTCCCTTCGGTGCCGCCCTTGTGCACGGCGACGACCTGCGGCAGTTCCCGCTCGGCCACGACCTCCAGTTCGACGACCTCGACGTCGGAGTACGGGTCCAGGTGGCCGTAGCGGCGGACGTACTCCTCCTCGAAGGCGCGGTGGAACCGGTCGGCCACGTCGGCGGGGGGCTTCTGTCCCTCGTACGGGGCGTCGATCTTGACGGTGTGGTCCTGGCCCCGGTAGCGCATGGCCAGCGAGTGCCGGACGTGGATGTCGAAGACTCCGCTGGTGCCGCCCGTCAGCTCGCTCGCCAACTCGCCGGAGATCCGCTCCAGGGTCTGGGTCAGGCTCGCCGGATCGACGTCGCGGAGCAGGCCGAGCATGACCTCGCGCCGGTCGAGGCGCAGATTCGCGCCGAGCATGCCGAAGGCCGAGTAGTGACCGGGGTAGAGGGGGACCAGGACCTCGCCCAGATCCGCCTCCATGGCGGCCTCGCAGCCGTGCATCGGCCCCGCGCCGCCCGTCGCCAGGATCGCGAACTCCTGCGGATCGCGCCCTCGTTCGAGGGTCTGGCGGCGGATGCCCGCGGCGATCTGGAGGTTGGCCAGCTTCAGGATGCCCAGGGCCAGCCGCATCGGCGTCATGCCCGCCTTGGCCGCCAGGCGCTCGATCGCCGCCGCCCCGGCGCCGACGTCGAGCGTGAGCGAGCCGACGAAGTGGTCCTTGTCCAGGCGGCCGCAGTAGAGGTTGGCGTCCGTGACCGTGGGCTCGGTGCCGCCCAGGCCGTAGCAGGCCGGCCCGGGCTGCGAGCCCGCCGAGCGCGGGCCGACGCGCAGCCGGCCGGCGTCGTCGAGCCAGGCGATCGAGCCGCCGCCGATGGGGAGTTCGACCACGTCGACCGTGTTGACCTGGAGGGGGAGGCCGCGCGAGCTGCCGCCGACCCAGTACTGGTCGATGGTGGCGTAGTCACCGTCCTCCACCAACGAGACCTTCGTCGTCGTACCGCCCATGTCGAACACGACGAAGTTCTTGATGCCCAGGCCCGCCGCGAGCGTCCGCGCACCGATGACGCCCGCGACCGGACCGGACTCGACGGCGCGGATCGGGAAGCGCGTGGCGACGTCCACCGTCATCGCGCCCCCGCTGGAGTCGAGCACGACGAACTGGCCGTCGAACCCGTCCTCGCCCAGCCCGGACAGCAGCTGCCGCAGGTACCGGTCGGCGACCGGGGCGACATAGGCGTTGGCGGTGGCGGTCGTGAAGCGCTCGTACTCCCGCCACTGCCGGCTGAGCGAGGACGACGTCGTCACCGGGACGCCCGGCAGGACGCGGGTGAGGTACTCGGCGACATAGGTCTCGTTCGCGGGCTCGACGTACGCGTTGAGCAGCGCGATGGCCACCGCCTCGACGCCCGCGGTCCTGAGTTTCTCGGCGAGTGCGTCGAGTTCCGCCTCGGTCGGCCGGCGCGTGATCTCTCCGGTGGCCCGGGTCCGCTCCGGGATCTCGAAGCGCAGCTCCGGCGGCACGAGAGGAGGGTTGCGTACGAAGCGGAGGTTGAAGCCCTCCTGCCGGTTCGCGCGGGCGATGTCGAGGACGTCGGAGAACCCCTCGGTGGTGACCAGGCCGACGGCGGAACCCCGTCGCTCCAGCAGTGCGTTGATGACGAGTGTCGTCCCGTGCGCGACGATCGTTCCATCGCGTGTGAGGTCCACGCCCGTGTCGCGTACGGCGGCGAGCACCGCCTGGGACTCGGTTCCGTGTGTGGTCAGTCGCTTGCCCACGACCAGCCGTCCGTCCTCGTCGACGGCCGCGACATCGGTGAACGTGCCACCGATGTCGCAACCGACGCGGCTGACGGATCCTGATTGCTTGTCAGATCCCATCTCGGCTCTCTTCCAGCCTCGGTTCGGGGAGGTGTCTGGCACGGCCGTCAGCCGGCGGCCGCGGGCGGGGCTCCCCAGCCGCCGCCACCGCCGCTGCGGAAGCGCAGCAGGGAGCCCGCGGAGAGCCGCTTGTCGGAGTCCCGCTCGGGGGGCGACTGCCACTCGGTCTCGCCGGCGGGCAGGATGTGGACCCCGCCGAGCTCGCCCGGCTGCCCGTCGGCCAGCCCCTGCGCCGGATGCGTCTGTTCGCCGAGGTTGATGTAGCCGGCGTCGGCGAGCAGTTCGGTGACGCGTTCCACGCCCGGTCCGCCCCGGTGCAGTCCGGCCCCGCCCGAGTCGCGGCGCAGCCGGAAGCTGTGCACGACCACGGGGGCGGTCTTCTCGATCATCTCGATCGGGACGCTGGGGAAGTCGCCGAACATGAGGTTCTTCACCGGCCCGAACCCGTCGGCGTGCCGGTCCGCGCCCAGACCGCCGGAGAAGTCGCCCGCGTGGGCCATCCACCGGGTGCCGTCGGGGTGCTGTCCGAGGATGCCGGCGGCCGCCTGGGAGGCGAAGTGCGAGGCCGGCACGAGGTCGGGGTGCTGCTGTCCGATCGCGTGCAGGAACAGGTCGATCAGCAGCGGGACCATGGCGTTCCACTGGCAGATCGGCGCGTTGGGCCCGGCACTGGCGATCGTCCCGTCCGGGATCACCACGTCCAGCGGTTCGAAGAAGCCGTCGTCGACCGGCCAGTCGGGGCCGAAGAGGAGCTTGAAGGCGACGCGGATGGAGGCCGCGCCGCCGCCGTCGGCACCGCAGTTGATGGGCAGCACCGTCTGCGGTGGCAGACCCGACAGGTCGACGGTGACGCGGTCGCCGGCGATGGTCAGCCGCATCGTGGAGGTCAGGTCGACCGTGATCCCGTCCGCCTGGAAGGTCCAGGGCTTGGTGGCCTCGTACGCGCCGTCGGGGAAGGCGGCCACCTGGCGTCGCGCGTAGGCCGCGCTGGCCAGCAGGCTGTTCTCGATCAGCTCGCGGACCTGCCGGGGCGTCCAGCGCGAGGCGATCCGCTCGGTCCACCGCAGGGTCGCCAGCTTGCAGGCCGCGACCTGTGACATCAGGTCGCCGGTGAGGGCCTCCTTCTGCCAGGTGTTGGCCTGGATCGTCGCCAGGACCTCGGGCACGATCTCCCCGCGCCGCATCACGCGCAGACCGCGGTAGCGGGTGCCCTCGTGGAAGACGCTGCGCGAGGCGTACGAGATGCCGCCCGGCACCATCCCGCCCAGGTCGGCCCAGTGCACGAGGATCGCCACATAACCGACGAGGCCCTCGGCGTCGTACAGCGGTGAGGCGAGGATGGTGTTGTTGATGTGCTCGCCGGTGACGTCGGAGAAGTTGGTGACCAGGACGTCGCCCGGGTCGAGGTTCTCCTCGCCGATGATCTCCACGGCGTCACGGACCGGACGCCCCAGCACCGACACGAAGATCGGGATGCTGGCCTGCGACTGTGCGAAGAGCCGGAAGTCCCGGGTCAGGAAGCCGACGCTGTAGTCCTTGCACTCGTAGACCAGGGGGGAGTACGCGGTCCGGGTGATGTTGATCTCCAGCTCCTCGCCGATCGAGGCGACCGAGTAGCGGAAGATCTCCGGTTCCAGGGCGTCGCTCGATGTGCGGGCCGGCGCCGGGTTCTGCGTGTTCGGGGTGGCACTCATTCGACGGCCTTCCTCGCGCGCTCTAGGCCGCGTCCTGGCGCAGCCGGAACAGCGGTAGCGTCTGGCCGGACTCGGCGCTGTCGAGGAAGACGACCTCGACCGGCGAGCCGATCGCGACCTGGCTGGGGTCGCCGATGATGCGGGCGGGGAAGTGCGGGCCCTCGTCCAGGGCGACGATGGTGATGGCGTAGGGGACCTCGCCGGCGAACGCCATGTCGACGACCTGGTTGATGACCAGCATCGCGAAGATGGTGCCGCGGCCGCTGCTGGGCACCCACTCCATCACGTCGAAGTCGGGGATCTCCGGGTGCCGGTCGCAGACCGCGTACGGGAACCACCAGCTGCCGCAGCGCGAGCAGCGGCACAGCTTGAACTCGTGCTCGTTGAAGCCCTGCCAGAAGGGGGCCAGGTCGGGATCGATGTTCTGGATCTTCCGGTGCACCCAGTCGCCGAGCTTGGCCTCGCTCTGGGTCAGTACGGTTGCCATGGTGCGTCTCCTCTACGGCCGATTGCGGGGGTGGCGGGGTTCAGGACAGGGTGTTGCCGAAGATGGCGGTTCCGTTGATCGGGGCCATGTAGGGGAGCACGTACTCGCCTCCGCTGCCGTTGGCCATCGCGATCTCGGCACCCTCGATCTGGTTGTCACCGCGCTCGCCGCGCAGCTGGCGCACCGACTCGATGATGTTGCCCATGTCGCCGATGTGGTAGCCGGAGAGCAGGCCGCCGTAGGTCTGCATCGGGATCGAGCCGCCGGGTGCGGTGGCGCCCGACTCGATGAACGCCCCGCCCTCGCCCTTCTCGCACCAGCCGTAGTCCTCGGCCCAGAAGATCATCTCGATCGTGAAGGGGTCGAAGAAGTTCGCCAGGTCGATGTCGGAGAGCTTGATGCCGGCCTGCCGCATGGCGACCTGTCCGGCGTGGCGGGCGTCACTCTGGGTGTAGTTGGTCTTGTTCCACCAGATCTCCCGCACCCCGTCGCCCAGACCGACGCCCTTGATGTAGATCGGCTGCTTCCTCATGTGGCTCGCCCGGTCGGCGGACGTGACGATGAAGGCGGCGCCGGCGTCGGCCATGACGCAGTGGTCCATGAGCCGGTACGGATGCACGACCATCCGTGAGTTCATGTACTCGTCCAGGGTCAGCTTCTTCTCGTAGAAGCGGGCCTCCGGGTTGAGGTTGGCCCAGGCCCGCCCGGCCATCGCGACCGCGCCCAGCTGCTCGGGCGTGGTGCCGTACTCGTGCATGTGGCGGGAGGCCCACCAGCCGTGGACCGTGGCCGCGCCCGGTGCCGCGTAGAAGCCGAGCTCCTCCAGACCGGTCTGCGAGTCGCCGCCCACCGACCAGCGGATGATCTGGTTTCCCTCGCCCTTGGTCGCGGAGTGAGTGTCCGAGTAGGCGGTCGTACCGACGGTGATCAGTACGTTGGTGGCGTTGCCGGTGGAGATCGCCTCGGTGGCGAGCAGGATGGCCTCGATCGTGCTGGCGCCGCCCCGGAAGATGGGGATGAAGAAGTTCGTCCGGAGGCCGATCTTGCGCGAGTAGCCGTCGACTCCGTTGCCCCGCGGGCCGACGTGGATGGCTCCGTCGATGTCCTCGCGCCTCAGGCCCGCGTCCTCGATCGCCAGCCGGGCGCCCCAGGCCTCCAGCTGCTGGGCACTCTTCCCCTCGCCATGGGTCCGGGTGGTCGGCGTCTGGCCGATCCCCACGATCGCGAACTTGTCGCGGTACTCATCACTGCCCATCGCTGGCTCCTCTTCCTCGCTGCGTTGCGGGTGGCCTGCTGATTGGATCCAAGTGTCACATCCACAATCGTGTTGATGAGGCTACAAATGCTCGATGTTCGCGTCAAGGTCAAAGGTCGTATGGACGCTCCTGATCATGCAAAATTGCAGCTCACAGTATTTTTCTGTTCATCTTGGTGGGCGTGTGGCATCCTAAAATTGGATCCAAAATTGTTCCGCGCCACTTGCTGACCACTGAGGGAGGCCCGAGCGAATGGGTCTTGAAACGCTCCTTGACGTCACGGCTGGGGTCGCTCCGGACCGCATCGCACTCGGAACCCGCGAGGACGGCATGAGCTTTGCCGGACTGGCCGCGCGGGCGAGGGGAGGTGCCACGCTGATCCGCGCGACGGGCGCCCGCCATGTGGTGCATCTCGGCGTGAACGGCCCGGCCTTCGCCTGCGCCGTGTTCGCCGCCGCGCTCAGCGGTGTGCCCATCACGCCGCTCAACTACCGGCTCCCCGACGACCAGTTGCTGGAGCTGCTGGCGGAGCTCCAGGAGCCGATGGTGCTGGCCGATCCGGACATGGTGGACCGCGTGCGCTCCAGTGGCGCCGAGGTGATCGCCGCCGACGAGTGGCTGAGCCGGGCCGCCGCGACCCCCGCGGCCGAGCCGGCCGAGGTGACGGACGACTCCGTCGCCGTCGTCCTCTTCACCAGCGGGACCACCTCCCGCCCCAAGCGGGTGCTGCTGCGCCACCGCAACCTGCTCGCCTACGTGCTGCAGACCGTCGACCTGCTCGGGGCGGGGGAGGACGAGTGCACGCTGGCGAGCGTGCCGCCGTATCACGTCGCGGGTGTCGCCTCCGTGCTCAGCAACGTCTACGCCGGGCGCCGCGTCGTCCACCTGCCCTCCTTCGCCCCGGAGCGCTGGCTCGACCTGGTCAAGGCCGAGGGCGTGACGAGCGCGATGCTCGTGCCGACGATGCTGACGCGGATCGTCGACCACCTCGGCGACGCGGCGGTGGACGTCCCGACGCTGGCGACGATCGCCTACGGCGGCGCCCGCGTGTCGCCGACGGCGCTGGAGCGGGCCCTGCGGCTGTTTCCCGGCACGGGATTCGTCAACGCCTACGGCCTGACCGAGACGAGCTCCACCATCGCGCTCCTCGGGCCCGAGGACCACCGGGCGGCCGGCACGTCCGACGATCCGGCGGTGCGCGCGCGGCTGGGCAGCGCCGGGCGCGCGGTGCCGGGTGTCGAGTTCCGAATCCGTGACGAGGAGGGGCAGCCGCTGGGCCCCGGCGTCCTGGGCGAACTGTGGGTCCGGGGGCCCCAGATCTCCGGTGAGTACGCGGGCATCGGCAGCCTCCTCGACGCCGACGGCTGGTTCCCCACGCGGGACCGGGCGATGCTCGACGGCGAGGGATACCTGTTCATCGAGGGCCGCTCGGACGACACCATCATCAGGGGCGGGGAGAACGTCGCGCCCGCCGAGGTCGAGGACGTCCTGAGCCGGCATCCGGCGGTGGGCGACGTCGGGGTCGTCGGCGTACCCGACGAGGAGTGGGGGGAGCGGATCGCGGCCGCGGTCGTCCTGCATCCCGGCGCCGTGGTCACGGCGGAGGAGCTGAGGGCGTTCGCGAAGGGGTACCTGCGCTCGTCACGGACGCCGGACGAGATCGTGGTGTGGACCGAACTGCCGTACACCGAGACCGGCAAGCTGCTCCGGCGCAGGATCGCCGCGCGGCTCGCGGGGGAGGGCGGCATCGGCGCGGCCGGGCCCGGCCCCGCCTCCGCGAACGTCCAGGGACGGTAGCCGTGGCCCCCCGGCCCACGGCTACCGTCCCTGGAACGCGGACCGCGCGGTCAGACCATCCCGTTGTCGTTCGCCGCCGACTCCGGGACGGGCTGGAAGACGGCCCAGTGCTCGACGATCCTGTTGTCCTCAAGGCGGAAGTAGTCGGCCACGGCGATGCCCAGGTCGTCGGGCGACCGGGTCACCAGGGAATGCGCCGCGACCATGTCCTCCTCGGCGATGAGCCGCCGGATGTCGTGGTGCACCTGCTGGCCGTCGGCGACCTGCTTTCCGACGAACTCGACGAACGCCTCGACCCCGTCCCGCTCGCCCGGGTAGTGCTGGACGTACCGCGAGCCCACGTAGAGGTCCACCGCCCGCTGCGGCTCGCCCTCGTTGAACGCGAGCTCCACGAACTCCTTCACGACACGTTTGTGCTGCTCCAGGTCATAGGTCACAGTTTCCTCCGCTCAGCGCTGTATGGATCCAAATTATGGATTCACGCTATGGCGCCACCTGTGTGACGTCAACGCTCATGGGCTATTGAAGGGGAAAGCGTGCACGGGGCTTTGACGCACCAAGGGGCCACTGTTAGCTTCACCGGATACGATAATTGGATCCAATCTGCGGACCCAAGCCAGGAGGTTGGTCCCATGGGCCCTCTCGACGGTTATTTGATCGTGGACTTGTCCGAACGCTCGGCGGCGGCGGCGATCGCCGGCATGGTGTTCGCGGACTACGGCGCGCGGGTCGTGCGCGTGGAACCGCCCGGCGGCGACCCGGTCCGGGCGCTGCCGGCCGCCCGGGTGTGGCTGCGCGGCCAGGAGAGTGTGAGCGAGGACGGCCTGAGCGAGGCGGAACTCGCACAGCTGTGCCGTTCGGCCGACGTGGTGATCGACACCGCCCAGGCCTGGTCCGGCAAGAGCTTCGCCTACCGGCCGCCGGTCCCGGAACGGCAGGTGTACTGCCTGCTGACGGCGGAGCCCGCGCGCGCGGACGACGTCGCGGCGGGAGTGCGCCCCGCCGAACCCGTCTACGGGGAGCTGGCCGAGGCCAAGTACGGGTACATGTACATCCAGGACGGCATACGCGAGCCACCGGTCTACGTGGGTGTGCCGCACGGGGTGTTCGGCGCGGCCTGGCTCATCCAGATCGGGGTCCTCGGGGCGCTGTACGCCCGGGAGCGGACGGGCCGGGGCCAGGTCCTGACGACCTCGCTCGTCGACGCCCTGGCATTCCTGAACAACCACCGCTGGCTCGGCGGGGGCGAGCCGCCGCTGGAGGCATGGCCGAACCGTTCCACCTTCACCCGGCTCGGTGACTCCCGGATGATCCTCGCGATGATGGAGTGCGCCGACGGCTGGATCCAGTTCAACACCGGAGCCAAGGGCGCCTCCAACAACTTCTTCCGGCTGCTCGGCCGCGAGGACCTGGTGGATCCCCAGACGGACCTGAACCCCTACAGCCCCTTCCCCAGCCATGAGATGGCGGACGAGTTCTGGGAGTTCATGCCCGGCGAGTTCAAGAAGCGGACCGTGCAGGAGTGGTGGGAGGCGCTGTCGGACGCGGGTGTGTCGACGATGCCGCTGCTCGATCCGGGCGAAGCCCTCTCCCTTGAGCAGGCGCTCGTCCAGGGCATCGCGCACGAGACGTCGGACGGCGCCCAGTTCGGCCTGCCCTGGCGGTTCGAGCGGACACCCGGCCGGGTCGGTGCGCCGCCGGCCGAGGTGGGCGCGCACAACAGCGCGCACCACCGGCCGCCCGTCCGCGCGGCGGCCCGCCCGAGCGAGGGGGAGCGGCAGCGGCCCAGCGGCCGGGGCCCGCTGGACGGGGTGACGGTGCTCGACCTCGGCGTCTTCATCCAGGGACCGCTCTCCATGCGGCTGCTCGCCGACCTCGGCGCACGAGTGATCAAGGTCGAGGAGACGGCACTGACCGGTCAGGACATTCCCGGCCACTCCATGGGCAACAACCGCGGCAAGGAGAGCCTCGCCCTGGACCTGAAGTCACCGGACGGGCGGGAGCTGGTGCTGGAACTGGCCAAGAAGGCGGACATCTTCCACCAGAACCAGCGGTTCGGAGCGATGGACAGGCTGGGGCTGGACTACGACACGGTGCGGGAGGTCAATCCGAAGCTGATCTACTGCCATGCCTCGGGGTACGGCAACCTCGGGCCGTGGGCGTCGCTGCCGGTGTTCGGGCCGATGCCGGACGCGCTGGCCGGTGCCTTCCGCAGGAGCGGCGGCGAGGGGAACGAGCCCGTCCACGCCGTCAGCCACGCCGACTACGGCGCGGCGCTCAACGGCGCCGCGGGGGTGCTGGCGGCGCTGGTCGAGCGGGAGCGCAGCGGCCGGGGCCAGTTCGTCGAGACCCCGCAGTTCGGCGCGTCGATGCTGTGGATCTGCGACCCCTACCGTGCGGACGGCAAGATCGTCGAGACCTACCCGCTCGACGCGCAGCAGCGCGGGCACGCCCCGACCAACGCGCTGTACCGCACCCGGGACGGCTGGCTGCTGCTCGCCTGCCACGACGAGCGCGAGTGGGCCGCCGCGCAGGACGCGCTCGGCGCCGAGCGGCGGGAGAGCTACGTCCAGGCGCGCGGCCGTGCCTTCTCGGCCGAGGACGACAACGGCCCCCTGGCCCAGGCGTTCGCCGCGCTGGACACCGCCGGCGCGCTGGCCTGCCTGGGCGAAGCCGGCGTGGCCTGCGCCGAACCGCAGTTCGTCATCCCCGAGATGCTGCTGCACACCGACGCGGCGCACATCGGGCCGCTCGTCGCGCACCGGCACCCGGTCAGGGGCGAGATGTTCGACGTCGGGCGCCCCTGGCGCTTCTCCGCCGCCCCCGACGACCCCCCGCGGCGGCCACCCGTGCCGGGTGAGCACAGCCGCGCCGTCCTGCACGAGCTCGGCATCGCACCGCAGCGAATCGAGCAACTCCTCGACAATGGCGTCGTCGCCCAGGCGCGCACGATCGCCGCCGGACCCCTCGGAGAACGATGATGAGTGCCGAAACCACCACCCTCACAGTGGCAACGCAGCTCTACAGCGCGGTCTGCAGCACCGCGGTGATCGTGGTGCGTCCGCCCAGGAGCGATGTCCGGCTGACGTGCGGCGGCCGTCCGATGCTGGCGAAGGCGCCCACGGCGCCGGACGGCTCCCCGGACCCCGCCCTCGCCGGGGGAAGTCTGCTCAGCAAGCGTTACCTCCACGAGGCGAGCGGCCTTGAGGTCGTCTGCGCCAAGGCCGGCGACGGCACCCTCGCCGTCGACGGCGAACCGCTGAACCTGCAAGGACCCAAGCCCTTGCCGAGCAGCGACTGACGCGCCGCGGGCGTCGACGTATCCGCCCCGGGCCCCGGCTCCGGCCTGCCCGGCTCTGCCCCTCAGTTCCGGGAGGGGGCAGGGCGGAGCCCTGCGAGCAGGATGTCGAAGAGTGCGTCGGCTCGCTGTGGGGAGGCGGCGGCGTTGCCGGTCAGGAGTTGGAAGAGTACGGCGCCGATGACGGCGTCAGCGACGGCTTCGACGTCGGCGTCGGCACGTAGCTGTCCGGAATCCGCGGCGGAGCGGAGCCGTTCGACGAGTGCTGCGTGCTGAGGACCGGTCAGTTGCTGGTAAAGGACCTCGGCGTCGTGGGGGTTCTCTGCTGCCGCGGCGGTGAGAGCGAGGGCCAGCGGGACATTGCGTGGATCCGTGGCCACCAACGTGTACCGGTGGAGCCAGGCGCGCAGGTCCTGCTCCGCGTTGCCCGTGTTGGGCGGGGCGAGGTCACGGCCGGGCGTGGTCGACAGCAGGCCGTCGCGGACCGCATCGGCCACGAGGGCGCCTTTGGAGCGCCAGCGCCGGTACACGGTCGGCTTGCCCACTCCGGTCCGAGCGGCGACACCTTCCATCGACAGCCGGGCGTACCCGTTCTCGACGAGCAGTTCCCGTGTGGCTTCCAGGATGGCCTGGTCCGCGGTCGCGCTGCGTGGTCGGCCTCGCCGACGTACCTCTCCCATGTCTCCACCGTATATGCCGGGTGTAGCATTCATTTACGGAACGGACCGTAAAGTAATTAAGCGAGGGCACATCCATGAGCGTCAACGTGCTGGTCGTCATCGGTGTCGGTGGGATGGGGCAGAGCATCGCCCGACGGCAGGGTGCGGGCAGGGAGGTCCTGCTCGCCGACTTCGACGAGGACGTACTGAACACCGTGGCCGAAGCGCTGCGAGGCGAGGGATACGGGGTCGTCACGCGCCCTGTCGACGTCTCGTCCCGCTCGTCGGTGGCGGCCCTGGCCAAAGAGGCGGCGGACCTCGGCAGCGTCACCGAGGTCGTCCACACCGCGGGGCTCTCCCCGGTGCAGGCAGCCCCCGCTGCCATCCTTGAAGTGGACCTGCTGGGCGTGGCTCTGGTCCTGGAGGAGTTCGGGCGGGTCGTCGCTCCTGGCGGGGCGGGCGTGGTCATCTCCAGCATGGCCGGCCACATGGCCCCGCCCCTCGATGCCGCGCAGGAGCGGGAACTTGCCCACGTCCCCGCCGACGACCTGCTCGACCTGCCCTTCATCGACTCGGAAGCCACCGGCGTCAGCAACTACGCTCTCGCCAAACGTGCCAACCAACTCCGCGTCCAAGCCGCCGCCGCGCACTGGGGGGAGCGCGGCGCCCGGATCAACTCCATCAGCCCTGGGGTCATCTCCACGCCCATGGGACAACAGGAACTGACCGGCGAGAGCGGCACCGCGATGCGCGCGATGATCGCCAACTCGGCAGCCAAACGACTGGGCACACCGGGGGACATCGCCGACGCGGCCGCGTTCCTGCTCGGTCCGGCTTCCACCTACATCAGCGGCACCGACCTCCTCGTCGACGGAGGCGTCATCGCAGCCCTGCGGTCCGGTCGTTCGAACCCGTCCACCTGACCGGCGCCCGGGTGGCACTGTTTCTGACCGCCCACCAAGGCTCACAGGGCCGACGGGCCCCGGGTGCCGGGCCGATCAGCCGTCGGCTCGCGGACAGGCGGTTTCTCGTCGAGACAGCGGCAGCACCGACGGCACGGTCATGCCGCCCGGGGCGACGAGGACCGGCCCGTCCGGCACGACCGCGGAGGAGAGGCCGCGTGTCACGCCTTTCGCGGGCCCCGCGAACCCTGGGCTGTCCCGACTTGACGACCGCTGACACGGCTGTGCGCGTGATACCGCATGCCCACCGCACAACCTGACCCGACAGGACCCGTCCCGACAACGACTGACGGCCCACGGCTCCCTGACGAGACCGTCGCCCTCAGCCGGACACTCCTTGGCCCGACCACACCACGCGACCGGTGATCAGCGTGGCGGCCACGAGGTCGGCCGATGGCTGGGCCAGCGCCTCCGCACGGGGCACGTGCAGCTGGACGAGGTCGGCGGGCGACCCCGGTGCGATCCTGCGCCGGGCCCCGCCCGGCGTCGCGGACGAGGAGAAGTAGGTCTCCAACGCCCGCTGGGCGGTGAGCCGTTCGCCCGGGACGACGATCTGCCCCGACCCGGTACGCCGCCGCACCGCCGCGTCGATCACCGTCCACGGGTCGACGGGTCCGTACGGAGCGTCGCTCGACAGCGCGACCGCGACTCCGCTGTCCATCAGTGACCGCGCTCGGTAGAGGTCGGGTTGGTCCGCGGCAGGAACGTCGCGCAGGTAGTCGTCACCTCGGTGCGCGATGAAACCCGGCTGGGTGACCACCGCCGGACCGAGGTCCCTCAGACGGGGAATCAGCTCGGCGGGCACCAGCGAGGCATGTTCGATCCGGTCACCCGGCACCGTACCGGCATGGTCCAGGGCGGCGACCAGGAGGACGAGGGACTCGCGCGTCACGCAGTGCACGGCCACCGCCCGGCCCGCCCCGTGGGCCGTACGGACCCGGTCCACCAGCAGGTCCAGGTCCGGCAGTCCGGAGTCCGCGAGGACGATCTTGTACGGCCCGACGGTCGGAGCACGCGGGGCGCGCGGCTCGGTCCAGCCCAGCGGCGCGCCCAACAGGCGGACATGCTGGGGGAGGGCACCGGTGCGCATGGCCTGACCGATGGCGTCGAGCGCCGTTGTGTCCAGGTCAGGAGTCGCGTCCGTGACGTGGGTGATGCCCAGGCGGGCCAACCGTGCGCCGACGGGCCGTAGTTCGGGCGGCGCGGTGGCGGGCCAGCGGGACCGGAGCCAGTCGTCGGCGCGCCACAGTCGGCCGCTCGGACGGCCCCGGGCGTCCCGTTCGACGCCCGGATGAACGGCACGATCGAGGTCCAGCGACCGGGCTCCAGCGCTGTTGACCACCCACAACGCGCCGCTGCGGTGCTGTAGGCGCACGGGCCGGTCGGGGTGCAGGCGGTCCAGGCCGGCGGAGTCCAGGAGACCGGCGACCTCCTCGCTGTACCCGATGCCGCGCACCCATCCGCGATCGTCGGACGGCGCCCGCGACAGCGCTTCGGCCAGCGCCTCCCTGCCGGTCACCGACGGCGGCCCGCAGAGCACGGAGCGGTCGGCGGCCGCCATGGCGTGCAGATGCAGGTGATGGTCACAGAGACCGGGCAGCAGGGCCCCGCCACGGGCGTCGAGCACGTCCTCGCCGCGGTGGACGGTCAATCCCGCACCGATCTCCAGCACCGCTCCGTCCCGGATCCGCACGTCCGTCGTGATCCGACCGTGGAGTTCGGCATTGCGGATCAGCAGTCCCGGCGTCATGGCAGCGGGATCCGCAACTCGCGCAGCACCTCGGTGGTGTGCGCGCCCGGTTCGGGTGCGCGGCCGGTGACGGACCGGCGGCGCGGCGCGGCCACCGGTATCAGTCCGCTGGAGGTTTCGACCGCCCAGCCCCCACCGTGTCGTCGGGCCGCCGGAGTGGGGGTGTCCGGAGGCGCCGTGAGTGTCGAGGCGACCACCTGGGACATCGCGACGTCGAACAGCCGTCCCCGGCCGTTCTCGGGCGCGGACAGGGCGAGTTCGGCGGCGACCAGACCGGTCAGCGGGTCGGCGAGGGCGTCGCCGCAGAACACCGGCGCCCGGTCCACGTCGTACGCCACGAGGCCCGCGCCCGCTGTCATCACACCGCTGCGGGCCCACTCCGTCACATTGGCCTCGAACTGCTCAGCCGCCACGACGCCGATGTTACGCTGATCACAGACTCCGATGTTCTTGTCGTACCGGAGTTTTGGGACTGCCGGATGAGGACACGTGAGGCCATCGCTCTCACCAACACGTTCAGACATGGCAGGCCGGATGTCTGTCGCGGAACTGGCCGACGGAGCCGCTGCGGCGCCCGAGCTCGATCCCGAGGGCCGGGTGACGGATCCCCTGCTTCTCGTGGATCTCGACATGCCCGCCGGGCCGACCTTGCTGCGCGCGGCGCGCGACGCCGCGTACGCCACCGAACGGATCCTTGTCGGTGTCTGTTCGCAGGAACCCCCCACCGATGCCTGGCGTGAGCTTCTCACCGCCCTGGACATGACCCTGCTGCCGCAAGCGGCCGTCGCGCCGTCCACTCCGTGTGTCCTGGTGGCGGACCCGGCGATCCAGGCCACCCGGCTGCAATCCGCAGCGGCCGTGAACCCGCAGGCCGCCCTCGTATTGACGCAGGTGCTGCGAGCGGGCACGGAACTCGGCGTACGACCGGCCCTGGATCTCGAGTCGTTCGCCTACTCGACCGCGTTGGGCGGCGACGAGTTCCGCCGCTGGCTGGCCCACCGAGGCCCCCGCCCACTGCCGCCGACCGTGGAGACGCCCCCGGTCCTGGTCGAGCGGCACGGGGATCTTTTGTCGATCACGCTCAACCGGCCCGAGCGGCGCAACGCCTACAGCCGTCAACTGCGCGACGCGCTTGTCGACGCGTTGCGGGTGGCGGTGCTCGACGAGAGCATCAGCGCGCTGACGCTCGAAGGCGCGGGTCCCGCGTTCTGCTCGGGAGGTGATCTCGACGAGTTCGGCACCGTCCCGGACACGACGACCGGACACTTCGTCCGCAGGTTCGCCGGAGCGGCCGAGCTGATGCACCGGACGTCCCGGCGGACGACGGTGCGGCTTCACGGCGCGTGTGTCGGAGCCGGTATTGAACTGGCTGCGTTCGCAGGCCGCGTGGTGGCCACCCGGGACACGGTCATTCGGCTTCCCGAAGTGGGCATGGGCCTCATCCCCGGCGCGGGCGGTACGGTCAGCATTCCGCGCCGGATCGGCCGTTGGCGCACGCTGTATCTCGCGCTGTCGGGTGTGGGGCTCGACGCGGCCACGGCTGCGCGGTGGGGGCTCGTGGACGAATTGACCGCTCGGCCCTGAGAGTGTCCTTGCCGCAGGCTCGGCACAGTGTCGGCGCCACTCGGTCGAGGCGCGGCGCTCGTGGACCGCCTTAACGGTGGCTGGACCACTCCCGACTCGTATGCGAAGACGACGGCCTCGACCCTGGCCCGGGCCCCGATCTTGGCGAAGATGCGGCTGACATGGGATTTGACCGTGGTCTGCGCGATGGAGAGCCGGTCGGCGATCTCTGCGTTGGTCCAGCCGGCGGCCACGGCGGTGAGGACGTCGCGTTCACGCTCGGTCAGTGCGGCAAGTTGGAACTCCCGTTCAGGGGCGGCCTCGACCGGCGGCTGCGCGCGAATGGCCTCTATCAACTTGCGGGTCAGTCTGGGGGAGATCACGGCGTCCCCCGCGGCCACGGCACGGATGGCCGAGCTCAGTTCGGCAGGGCGCGTCCCCTGGAGCAGGACGCCTCCGGCGCCGACGCGCAGAGCCGCGAAAGCATGGGAGTCGGGACCGCCATCCGTCAGGATCAGTACACGGGAAGGGCTGCCGGGTCTCATGATGGCGCGAGTTGTCTCGACGACGTCCATGCCGGCGTGCATCAAGACGACATCGGGACGCAGTGCGGCGGCCATGCGGACCGCGGTGGCGGCCGTGGCTGCCTCGCCGATCACGGTCAGATCGGGCTCGGCCTCGAGGAGCATACGGAGGCCGATGCGCCGAAGGCCTTGGTCGTCGACCAGAATGATGCTGCACATGGGGGTGCTCCTTGCGAAGGGAGGGGGCGATCGCGATGGGGCGGAGCCGGTGGCCCCGGCGCCGAGGTGGGCGGCACGCCGTGGCGGAGCCCATGGCGTGGTGGACCGTCGTGCCGACGGCACACGTCGAGAGGTCAACCGGAATCCCTCAGTTGAGCCGGACAGCGGCTGGGACGATGACCCGGCCGCGGACCCCCGGGGCAGGAGGAACCGCGGCCGGGCCGTTCCCCGCGCCATCCCCGTCCCCACGGGCGGCGCGGACCGGGTACGCAGGCCGCTCACCGTGCATACCCGGGGCATGGGTTGTGATCGTCGGACGCGTACGGACTGTGAAGCTTCCGAGGTCCCGGTAGAGGCTCGGCGCCGTGCGCCATGTGCAGGACGGCGTCGAGGGATCACCCGGCGACGTGAATGGTGCGCGCCGGGTGGCTGTCTTCGGCTGTGCGGGGACGCGGAGGAGAGGAGCCCCGGCCGACACGGCCGGAGGAGGGGTCAGACGCCGAGAGCGGGGAAGATCATCGCTTCCACGTACCGCTTGAGTTCGGCCCGCGACATCGGTGCGTCCGTGAGCATGGGGCGGGAGATGACAATGCTGACCAGCATCTCCGGGACAAGGTCGATCGCGGGGTTGTCCTCGGGGACTTCGCCTCGGGCGACGCCCCTGAGCAGAATGCCGCTGATTCCTTCGATCGCGGGGGCGATCATCACCTCTCTCATGGTGCGGCGCAGTTCCGGCTGGTCGTAGATCGCGCGGCCCACACCGAGGCGAAGTGCCGCATCCATCTCGATCTCCGTCTCGTCCGTCTGCGCGACGAGCTCGCTCAGGTCGCCGCGCAGTGAACCGGTGTCGATGGTGTCGAACGTGATCGGCGTGCGGTACCGCAGGGCTTCGGCGACCAGTTGCGGCTTGCCTCCCCACTGCCGGTAGAGAGTGGCCTTGCTGGACCGGGTGCGGGTGGCGACGGCCTCCATGGAGAGCCCGTCATAACCGACTTCGCGCAAGAGGTGAAGGACGGCTTCGTAGAGCTCGGCCGCGCGCATGGGAGTCATACGGTTGCGACGAGTGGTCGCCGGCTCCGACATCGCTCCTCCTTGCATCGAAACGGAATCGTTCCGAAACGGTTCCGTTTCATCTGATGTCGACAGGCTAGCCGTCGCGCTATAGAAACGGCACCGTTTTCTTTGTGATGCACATCGCATTACTGTGTGTTTCCCATGTTCCCCGCCGAGGGCGGCGGTGGTATGGGTGATTGCCCCAAATCCACTTGGATGAAGGGGGGTTGGGTACGAACGGCGGAACAGGGCACGCCGTCTGAACGGCGTACCCCGTGGTGATGATCCGGCTAGGCGGCGTAACTCCTGATCTCGTTGAGGAGGGTCGCCAGTTGGGCGGGGCGGCCGGCCATGACGGCGTGGCCGCTGTTCAGCGTGCGGACCTGGCAGACGCCGAGGTTGTCGATCATCCGGTCCTGCGTCTTCGGTGGCACGGCCCGGTCGCGCAGCAGTTTGACGTATGTGCGCGGGATGACCTCGTCGGAGGGCAGGTCGTCGCGGGACACCTGCTCTGCGCTGAGCCGGGGTGCCTCTGGCACCAGGCGGGACGTCAAGAAGGCCGTCTGTTCTGCATCCATGCCGTTGCAGAGCATACGGCGGGCCAGTCTGGGGCCCATGGGCTTCGGCTGCGCCCCGGCGCGCGGCCGGGGACGCAGTCGGGCTGCGAGCCGTATCAGGGACGGCATCTCGTCCTCCATGGAGCCCCCCTCGCGGGGGATGGAGCTCGCCAGGAACACCAGGTGCGCGATCCGGTCGGGCCGCCGGGCCGCCACCCCCGGAATGGTGAGGCCCGCCATCGAATGACCCACCAGTACGACGCGGTCGGCCTCGCGAAAGGCGTCCAGATCGGCGATCGCCGACTCGACGAAATCGGAGATCGACAGCCTGGTCAGATCGGCCGGACGCGCATTCCGTCCCGGGAGGTCCATGGCGAGAACCGGGCCATCGAGGCGCGGTGTCAGCCACTCCCAGGACCGGGCGTCCAGCCCGCCACCGTGCACGAGCACGAACCCCAGGCCGCTCATTACTTCAGCGCGGACGCGATCGAGTCCGCGATGGGCGTGGTCGGACGTCCGATCAGCCGGGAGAGGTCACCAGGCGTCCCGGCCAGGTGCCCCTGGGCGATGGTCTCGCCGGTGCCCGCCATGATCCTGGCGTACAGCTCGGGCATTCCCGTGCTGATCAGCATCTCGGCGAACTGGTCGGTGGTGAGCGCCCGGTAGACGACCTCCTTGCCGGACTGCCGGCTCACCTCGGCGGCGAACTCGGCGAAGCTCCACGCGAAGTCGCCGCTCAGCTCGTACGTCCGGTTCTCGTGTCCCGCGCCGGTCAGGACCGCGACGGCGGCGGCCGCGTAGTCGCCACGCGTGGCGGACGCCATACGCCCGTCACCGGCCGCGTGGACGACGGCGCCGTGCTCCAGCACCTGGGGCAGCTGATCGGCGAAGATCTCGCTGTACCAGTCGTTGCGCAGCAGGGCGTATGGCAGTCCCGACTCCACGACGAGCTTTTCGGTGTCACGATGGGCCCGCGAGAGCGGGTCCACGTGATCGCCGAAGGCACTGGTGTAGGCGAAGAGCGCCACTCCGGCCGCCTTGGCGGCGTCGATGACGACCTTGTGCTGGGCCACCCGGTCCTTGTCCATCTGGCTGCTGGAGATGAGCAGCACCTTGTCGCCGGCCGAGAACAGGCCGTCGAAGGTCTCGGGCTCGTTGTAGTCGGCGACGGCGATATTGACACCGCGGGCCGCGAGCTCGGCGGCCTTCTCGTTGGTGCGGACGACGGCGGTGATCTGATCGGCGGGGACCTTCTCCAGCAGGCCCTCCATCACGAAACGGCCCAGCTGTCCGGCGGCGCCGGTGACGACGATGCTCATGATGAGGTAACTCCTTGTCACGGGTTGTGCGGTCAACCCTAGGAGCCTTGATCACTCAGCGTGAGTACGCACTTTGAAGTACGGTACTGACATGGCTGTTAGTACCGCAGCGGGCAGCGCGGTAGCCGGCGAGCCCATCGCAGGCGAGCCCCTCTGCCCCCAACGCATGGTCATGGAGCACCTCACCAGCCGCTGGGGAGTGATGGTCCTGATCCGACTGCTGGAGCGCTCGCACCGCTTCAGTGAACTGCGCCGGTCCATCAGCACGGTTGGCCGGGTCAGCGAGAAGATGCTCGCGCAGACCCTGCAGAACCTGGAGCGGGACGGGCTGGTGCACCGTGATGCCAAGCCGGTCATCCCGCCTCATGTCGACTACTCGCTCACGGACTTGGGGCGGGAGGCCGCCGAGCAGGTCCGTGCGCTGGCGCTGTGGACCAATGAGCGGATGGACGATGTGCAGAAGTCGCGGGCGGCTTACGACGTGGCCAAGGGGCGCGCATCCGGGTTCTGAGGGCTCACAAGTCCACCTCGGTTCTTGGGGCTGTTGAGTCGGTGTCAACCGACCTCCCTGGCGGGCTCTGTCGTCCACGGCGGGCCCGGGTGCACGTCCTCGGCCGAGGACGGGCCATGGCCGCCCGCGACGTCGTTGACCGGTGTAACGAGATGGTGTGGTGATCCGCTTGGCGGACGCACGTGCGGGTGACGAACTACCCGATGCGATACGGGGGCAGTGACGGTGTGCCCGCTGCCCGCCATCGGGGTGTCCGGGTAGCAGAACCGTGCATGGCTGAAGGCAGAGCGCACGTTTCCTCGCTGGCGCAGGAGCGCTCCCCGTCTGATGTCTGTTCCTGCTCGGCTTGCGAAGTACCACTGGAGCGGCCGGCGACAGGGGGGTGGCTCCGTCCGGGGAGAGTGCGTCGAGGACCAGCGTGGCGTAGCGTCGCCAGCCGCCCTCGGCGGGTTCCAGCGGCCACAGGACTCCGACAAGCATGATCATGATCCGGCGGAGGTCGTCGACAACGAGATCGTCCCGGATGACACCGACCCGCTGTCCCCGTTCTGGTAGCGGTGCAAGGGGGTCGAAGAACATCGCGGTGGCCTCCGCGGTCAGGACGTCGGCGTCCTTGGCTGCGGACACCATGCTGTACTCCCGCCGAGGGCGGCTTAGCTGCTGACTCCCGGTCGCTGGACCCTCAATGGAGTGCGGCAGCCAGCCGCACTCGTAATCTCACGCGCCACATGGGAAATCCCCTTACCCGGGTTGGAGATCGGTTGACGGGGTGCCAGGTGTGCTGTCGCTTGTACGGGACAACACACACCAGCACAGCTCAACGGGGCCGGAACGAGATCCCGTCCTGCGAACACGGCGAGACTGTGGAGACGAATTCCGACCGCACCGAACGACCCTTCCTGCGGGGTTCATGGTGGGAGGGGGGCTATTGGGTGCGGCCGGAAAACGGCGTTGACCTCCAGCGCATTGCTCGCCCCATGCGGCTGCGCATGCAGTTTCCCGGAGCGGCCCATGCCTACGTGCGCTGCGTTCCGTCAAAGGGGAAGCACGCGCACAATCCCTCCGAAATGAGAGAACCGCGCAATGCCGTACACCTTGCACCGAGGCGACGCGCTGACCGCCCTCGCCGGCATCCCAGACAACAGCGTTGACGCTGTGATCACCGATCCGCCCTACAACAGCGGTCGCCGAACGAGCGGCGAGCGCACGGGCCGCTGCGCGCGCGAAGTACACGTCGGCCGACGCCGAGCACGACCTCGCGAACTTCCCCGGTGAGAACCGAGACCAGCGCAGCTACGGCTTCTGGCTCACGTTCCTGCTCACGGAGTCCTACCGAGCGACCGTCGAGTCCGGCACCGCGCTCGTCTTCACGGACTGGAGGCAGCTCCCGTCCACGACCGACGCGCTCCAGGCGGCCGGGTGGACCTGGCGCGGCATCGCGGCGTGGCACAAGCCGGTCTCCCGCCCGCAGAAGGGCAGGCTCAAGCAGTCATGCGAGTGCATCGTCTGGGGCACCAAGGGGCCGGTTGACGCCAACCGGAACCCGGTCTAGCTGCCAGGCCTCTACACGGCGAGCCAGCCCCGGAAGGACCGCGTGCACATTACGCAGAAGCCCGTGGAAGTGATGCAGGAACTGGTGAGGATCTGCCCGCCGGCCGGTACGGTCCTCGATCCCTTCACCGGCTCCGGGACGACCGGCGTCGCCGCTCTCCGAGAAGGCCGGCAGTTCAGCCGCCTACGGCTGGGCGGTCGGACTCGGTACGTCGATGGTCCTGTACCTGACGCTGATGCTGCTGCGGGGCAAGGAGAAGACCGCCGTCTGACGCGTGAGCGAGGACAGCCGTCGGAGAACGGTCAGCCCTTCTGGCCGTTCTCCAGCGTCGCCACCACGTCCTTGGCGGCCTTGATGGCCCCCTTGTTGATCTCGTCCGTACTGGGCGCCTTCTTCGTCTCGAAGTTGCTGCCGTTGTACGTGACGACCACCAGCGCGTTGGACGCGCGGACGATCACCACTCCCTCGCGGGTCTGCTGCTTGTCCGTGGTGGTGAGGTTCACGACCGAGTAGGCCGAGTCGCCGAGGCCGGGAACCGCCCCGCCGCCGCTCTTGTCCGCGACGCGCCCCGTATAGGACTTCTGTGCCGCTTCGTCCGAGTCCTTGATCTCGTACGAGACGTCCAGCCAGTGGTAGTCGAAGCCCTTGAGCGCGTTCCAGGAACAGGTGCGGCGCACCGACTTGTCGGTCGACGGAATCTCCTGGCCGGCCGTCTTGGCGCCCGGGACAAGGGACTTGATCGTCTTCTCCGTCACGCCGGTGCAGGGCGCGGGGGCCGCGGTGAACGTCTTCGCGACCGCCGTCGCCGCGGGGCCCGACGGGGACTGCGTCGCCTGGGGCGACTTGTGGTCGGTGGCGGCCGGAGTCGTCGTCGACGTGCCGGACGACATGACCCAGCCCGTGCAGGCGAGGACCGCGACCGGCAGCAGGCGCGCGGTGAGGGCGAGTGGCAGAGGAAGAGAATGCACGGCGCACTTCTCGTGGGGGACGGTGCGGAGGGAGTCCACACTGCGGACGGAACGCCAGTCTCACATGACTCACTGTGGGGCGGAAGTGCCAACTCACTCCGTGCCTGTGTGGTGACAGTGACTCACTGGGAACCGTCTGTCCGCCACTTCGCCGTCACCAGCCACACCGCCGCCCGGAGTCGAACGCCGCGATCCGTCTCATAAGGGCGCAAGGTGTCCTCCAGGGCGGCGCGCGTGTCGGCGTCGACCGTCCGGCCGGGCGTGCGGGAAAGGATGAAGCCGACGGCGTCCGCGGCGTCGCGCCCCCATGTCGTCGCCGCCGCGACCGGAGTCACCGTCACGTCGTCCCACCCGCGCAGAACCTCGCGGATGCGCGCCGGGTCGGACAGGGAGGCCATGGCGGCCTGGACGGCGATCGTCGCGGCGTCCGGTTCGTCCAGGAGTTTTCCGAAAAGGCTCAGGGCGCGTGACTCCTCCACCTCGGGACCGGCGGCCTGTGGACAGACGAACGCGAGCCGCCCGCCCGGCCGCAGCGAGCGCGCCAGGTTCCGGAACGCCGCCGCGTGGTCCGCGAAGAACATCACTCCGCCCCGGCTGATCAGGACGTCGTATCCGGCGGGCGGGAAGGGGTGGATCTGGGCGTCGGCGAGCTCGTACGCGACGTTGGTGACCCCCTCCGCGGCGGTCGTCGCCCGGGCCTGGTCGAGCAGGGGGGCCGAGATGTCGACCCCGACCGCGTGCCCGTGCGCCGCCAGCCGGCCCGCGATCCGGGTCGTCGCACCGGCCCCGCAGCCGACGTCCAGGACGCGGTCGCCCGAAGCGATCGCCGCCGCGTCGAAGAGCGCGGTGTTCAGGCCCGACACGAGCGTGTCATAGCGCTCGTGACGGCTCGCCCAGTGGTTGCCGAGAGTGCCGTTCCAGGCCCGCGCCTGAGCGGAGTCGGCGATCTGTGTCATGAGGTCTCCTCGGCGGTGCGGACGGGAAGCGCGCTCTCGATCCGGTCGACGGCGGCGAACGCGCCGTACGCCACCAGATGCACCAGACAGTGGTCGGTATGGATGGGTTTACGCCAGGCCGTCACGTCCTCGTCCGTGATCCGGTACGGGGCCAGCGCGGCCAGCAGCGCGAGCCGCGCCCCGGGGCGCGAACGGTCGGGCAGTGCGTCCCACGCGAGCGGCGGGTGCGAGCCGTCCCAGTCCCGGAGCGTCTGACGTACGAGGATCCGGTCGGCCTCGTCGAGCAGACCCTCCCCCTCGGTGGCGGCGGCCCGCAGCGCGGCGTAGGCCGGGCCGACGGTGGTCCCGCGCGCCCAGTCCGGACCGGGCCCGGGGTCGTCGAGGAGTTCCAGGCCAGCACCGGGCGCGGCTCGCCGACGCACCGTCCGGGCGACGGACCGCCCGGCCAGACTCCGCACCGCCCGGAACCGTTGCACGTTGCCGGGCAGCAGACTCTCGGTGAGCAGCGCCGACACCACGCGGTTGATGAAGTGGAAGGACAGGGCGGTGCCGATGTAGGCGGGGGCGTGCGCGACGGGGAAGGGGTACGGCGCCAACTCGGGCGCCCCCGGGGTCCGGGTCGCCCCGCCCCATGCCAGCACACGCGCGTGCTCCTCGTCGGCGGGGGTGTCCCCGCGCGCCACCGTCTCCGCGAGCCGGTGGTCCCCGGTCGCGTGCAGCAACATCGTGTGCGCGTCCACGCAGAACGGGCACCGGTTGGCGACGGACACCCCGAGCGCCGCGAGTTCCTTCCCCGTCCGGCTGCCCTCGCCCGCGATCAGCGACTCGCGCATCAACGCCCAGGCGGAGGCCATGAGACCGGGAGCGGGCGAGAGCACGACGAAGGTCACCGCGCGCTCGATGCCGAAGTCGTCGGCGAGCTGGGCGTAGACGCCCGCGACACGGCCGGTGGCGGACCCGGGCGGAGACGGGGTGGTGTAACGGAAGGGACTGGGCATGGGACACCTCCTGGTGGGGAATGAGCGCGGGGCCGCCGGGGCGGCCGCCAACGCCACCCTCCTTCAGGGAGCCGTCTCCGGTCGTCGCCCACCCGAAGGCATCCCGAGCTACCCCCACCCGCCCCCCGCGCGCCGTGATCTACTCCAGCCGGAGTACGCCGGGCCCCCTCCACAGGTCTGACGCCACGGTCCGAACAGCCGTCTATCGTGCGGAACATGGCGTTGGACCAGGGTACGCGCAGGCACCTGACCGACGCGGCCCTCGCGGTCGTGGTCGGTGCCCTCGTCATGACCGCGGCCGCGGTCGACGACGGCGCGAGCCCCGCCGACTACGCGCTGATCACCGTGGGCTCCCTCGCCCTCGCGGCCTACCGCCGCGCCCCGCGCCGGGTACTCGCGGTCAGTACGGTCACCACGACGGCGTACGTCCTGCACGCCCACCCCGGCACCCTCGCCGCCCTCCCCGTACTGAGCGCCGTCCACACGGCGGCCCGAGCGGGTCACCGAGGAGTGGCGGCGCTCGCGAGTGCCCTGTTCCTGGCGGCATTCGTGACCACCGACCTCACGGCACGCGCAAGCGCCGAGCGCTCCCTCCTGCTGGCCGGCTGGTTCCTTTGCGCCCTGGTGACAGGCCTCGCCGACCGCAACTGGCAGGCGTATCTGCGCCAGACGGAACAGCGCGCGATGGAAGCCGAACGCACCCGTGAGGAGGCGGCCCTGCGTCGGGCGGGCGAGGAACGGCTGCGGATCGCCCGCGAGTTGCACGACTCGCTCACGCACAGCATCTCGATCGTCAAGCTCCAGGCCGGCGTCGCCGTCCACCTCGCCCGCAAACGCGGTGAGGAGGTCCCGCCCGCCCTGCTCGCCATCCAGGAGGCGGGCGGAGAGGCGATGCGCGAACTGCGGGCAACCCTCGAGGTGTTGCGCACCGACGAGCCGACCGGCACCCCCGCGCTGCTCGTGGAGCGGGCCCGCGCGGCCGGTCTCGCCGTGGAGCTGACGGTGTGCGGCGACGAGCGTCCGCTCACGGCGACGGTGGACCGTGCCGCGTACCGCATCGTCCAGGAGGCCCTGACGAACGCCGCGCGCCACGCGGGACCCGCCAAGGTGGCCGTCCAACTCGACTACAGCACCGACGACCTGACGATATCCGTCGACGACGACGGCGGCGCCGACCCGTCCCGTCCGCACACCCCCGGCATCGGCCTCACCGGCATGCGTGAACGCGTCACGGCCCTCGGGGGCACCCTGCACGCCGCACCGCGCACGGAGGGCGGCTTCTCGGTGCGCGCCGAACTGCCGCTGGGCCTACCGGAGCAGGTGCCGTGATCAGGGTCGCACTCGTCGACGACCAGGCGCTGATGCGCGCAGGCTTTCGCGCCCTGCTCGACGCCGAGGACGGCATCGAGGTCGTGGGCGAGGCCGCCGACGGCCGGCAGGGCCTCGCGCTGGTGCGCGCTTCCTTGCCGGACATCGCCCTCGTCGACGTACAGATGCCGGTGATGTCGGGCATCGAGGCCACCCGCCGTATCGCCGCCGACCCGGAGCTGTCCGCCGTACGCGTCGTCATGCTCACCAACTACGGCCTGGATGAGTACGTCTTCGAGGCGCTGCGGGCCGGGGCCAGCGGCTTCCTGCTCAAGGACACCGAGCCCGCCGACCTGCTCCAGGCCATCGAGGTCGTCGCGCGGGGAGAGGCGCTGCTGTCCCCGTCCGTGACCCGCACCCTGATCGGCGAGTTCGTCGCCCGGCCCCCGGACCGGGCCACCGCGCCCGGCCTGGAGTGCCTCACCCCCCGCGAACGTGAGGTCACGGCACTCGCCGCGCGCGGTCTGACCAACGAGGAGATCGCCGCGCACATGGTCATCAGCCCGTTCACCGCCAAGACCCACATCAGCCGGGCGATGACGAAGCTGGGCGCCCGTGACCGGGCCCAACTGGTGGTGTTCGCCTACGAGTCGGGCTTGGTGACAGCGCGGGGGAGCGCGAACTGAGGGGTGCGTGACGGCCGCCGTGGACGGCACGTACCCCCGGGGCCTCTGGCAGCATCGCTTCTTCTCACTGGTCGCCGGGCGTGGCCCAGGCGACCAGCTGGAGGATGACCCCGTTCGGGTCGGTGACCTGGAAGAGGCGCTCACCCCACGGCTCTTCACGCAGCGGCATGGTGATGGAGACGCCTTCACTCTGCAGTCGCTCGTATGCGGCGTCCAGGTCAGCCACGGTGAACGCGGTGATCACACCCGCGGCGTGCTGGTCCCTGATGCCCTCGGGCAGGACCTCGATGCCGCGCCGCAGAAAGATCACGTTGACGGCGTCCTCGCGGACCAGGGAGGCGAAGCCTTCGGCGGCCATGGCCTCCTGGAAGCCGAAGTGCCTGGTCAGGAATGCGGCGGAGGCGGGGACGTCGTCGACGGTGAGGGAGACAGCGGTGGAAGTGATCTTCATGGCCGAATGATGGCTGTCGGGGTGCTGAGAGCACTCGCCGCAGCGATGGCCGACGGGGACCGTCGGCCATGGCGGGTCAGCCATTCCGGGAAGGAGATGCGAGGCCGTGAGATGACGCCTCTCTGGTTCGACATGGAGTTCCCGAAAGACACCGGAACGAGGCCGCGCAGGACAGCGGGTACCTTCGCGTCCCTGTCGCCGCCCGTGTCCGCGTCCGCGCTCGGGGCTCCCACCAGGACTGATGTGCCGGACGGTGCCGGGAGCCCAGCCGTACCCTCGCTGACCGCTGCGGGCGCACCGACGCTGCCACCGAGCCTCGACCTTGAGCTGCCCGTCCCCGGACCTCCCCAAGACGTCATCGATCCCGGCCCTGACGGACAGCCCACCGTGGACGCACTGGTGACACGCGTTGAGGACCAAGTCCGCAGACTGCACACGGCGTCCTCGGAGATCGGCGACCTCCTGAACAAGCTGGCGGAACAGAGCCGCGCGGCGTCCATCGCCCAGCCCATCGGCCGGCAGCGGTCCGACGTGACCGTGCGTCTGCTCCACCAGACGCTGACCAGACTGCGCAAGCTACCGGAACTCATGGAGGACATGACTGAATCCGTCTGATGTCGCCCCGGTCGGTGCCCAGGTCCGCATGAACGCCCGACACGCGACGACGCTCCCGCGGGCTCTCCGCGTGCTGACGAACGCCGAGAGCCAGGTCTTTGAGTTGCCGGCGGCGAAGTCGGACTTCGCCGCGCTGGTGGTGACGATGATCTCGTTGCTTCCGCTGGCTCCACCGGACCCGCTGTGGGGGGCGGAGGCGGCGGTGGTGCCGGTGGCGGCGAGTAGCAAGGTCGCGGTCGTAGCGATCAGCTTGCTGCTGGTCGATGTCAAGTTGTACCCCCGGTGTTGGTCGTCAGCAACAGGGGCGCACAAGCTCAACTCACCTGACCCCCCGCCGCGTTGGCGCCGTACAAACGCAGGCGGCGCACATGAACAGTTCCGCGGACGACATCATCCGCTCGGTCCGCGACCTTGTCGCGAGTGACGAGGCGGACATCGCGATCGACGACCTCATCAACATGGTCAACTCGTCCCGGTCCTAAGATGTCTGACGGTCCATCTCCTGGTACCGCCGCCGGTTCGACGTGGCTCGAGTTGATTCCGACTCACAAAGATGTGTGAGCTACAGTCCGCGAGCCGCGTACTCAGCGGTACAGCACATCAACGGGAGAGCAATGAATCGGCACATCATGGCCCGCGTCGGTATAGCCGTCACCGCCACCGGGCTGGCACTGGCACTGGGCACGGGAACCTCCTTCGCCGGCGGCAACTACGTCGGCTCGTTCAAGAAGAACGGCAAGTCTGTCGCGACCGTGGTGTTCGAGCCGCGGAACTCCTCCGGGGGACCTCAGTTCACCGACGTGATCGACTCGGCCAAGGACGGGCACTCGATCCGAGCGGTCACCTATGACGCGACCACGGGCAAGCGGCGGAACACCTGTGAGACCAGTTCCGTCAAGGACTGCGAGATCTCGCCCCGGATCGCCAAGGGCCACAAGGTCCGCGTCAAGGTGTACTGGGTCAAGGGCAAGACGGCGACCTACCTCGGCACGGTGACGACTGCCAAGGGCAAGCTGCCGGTCGTCTGACCGAGAGTCTCCGCCCGACGAGAACCGCGGGGGGGGGGGGGGGCCCGCCGGCCCCCCCCCCCCCCCACCCCCCCCCCCCCCCCCGCGGGGCCGCCCCCCCCCCCCCCCCCCCCCCCCCCCCCCCCCCCGCGGACGGGGGCGACAGTTGCCCGCCGGTGGGCGCCGAAGTGAGAGCGCGTCCGATCGGTAGTCTGCTGCCTGATCAGGGCGACCGGAGCCGAGCCGGAACTCCCCGGATTCCTCCCACAGCGAGTCCGGAGGACCGATGGGTACCGGCCGACGCGCGCAAACACCGAGGTGAGAGATGAACTTCACTACTCGACCCACGCTTCAAGGGTCCTTCGGCATGGTGTCCTCCACGCACTGGCTCGCCTCGCAGTCGGCGATGGCCGTCCTGGAGGACGGCGGCAACGCGTACGACGCCGCCGTCGCCGCGGGCTTCGTACTGCACGTGGTCGAGCCGCACCTCAACGGACCCGCCGGCGAGGTCCCGATCATCCTCGCCCCGGCGGGCGGCGAGGTGCGTGTGCTGTGCGGACAGGGCGTCGCGCCCGCCGGAGCGACGATCGCCCACTACAGGGGACTCGGTTTGGATCTCGTACCCGGCACCGGGCCGCTCGCGGCCGCCGTGCCCGGCGCCTTCGACGCATGGATGCTGCTCCTGCGCGACCACGGCACGAGGTCCCTCGCCGACGTCATGAAGTACGCCATCGGATACGCGCAGGACGGGCACCCGCCCGTGGAGCGGGTCGGCGAGACCGTGGAGTCGGTGCGCGCGCTCTTCGAGACGGAGTGGACCTCGTCGGCCGAGGTGTACCTGCCCGGCGGGAAGGCGCCGCGTCCCGGCGAACTGTTCCGTAATCCCGCCCTCGCCGCGACCTGGCGCCGCCTGCTCGCCGAGGTCTGCGGAGAGACCGGCCGCGTGGCGCAGATCGAGGCCGCGCGCCGCGTCTGGCGCTCGGGCTTCATCGCCGAGGCCCTGGTACGGCAGGCCCGGCGGCCCACCATGGACACCAGCGGAAACCGCCACACCGGCACCCTGACAGCCACCGACCTCGCCTCCTGGTCCGCGAGCTACGAGGCGCCCGCGACGTATGACTGGCGCGGCTGGACCCTGTGCAAGGCGGGCCCCTGGAGCCAGGGTCCGGTCCTCCTCCAGCAGCTCGCCCTGCTCCCGCCCCAGCTGCCGCGGTACGGCTCCGCGGAGTACGTCCACCTGCTCGTCGAGGGCTGCAAGCTCGCCATGGCCGACCGGGAGGCCTGGTACGGGGACGCGGCCGAGGTGCCCCTCGACGAGCTGTTGTCGCAGGAGTACAACGCCGAGCGGCGCTCACTCATCGGCTACAAGGCCTCCAGCGAGCTGCGTCCCGGCAGTCCCGGAGGGCGCACCCCGACGATCAGTGACCGCGCGCGCGAGGGCGCCGCCGGGGAGCCGGGCTTCGACGCGCTGGCGGTACCGGGCGCGGGCGAACCCACCGTCGCCAGGACCGCGGGGGAACCCGAGGTGGCCCGGGACGGCAGCACCCGGGGCGACACCTGCCACCTCGACGTCGTCGACCGCTGGGGCAACATGGTCGCGGCCACCCCCAGCGGTGGCTGGCTTCAGTCCAACCCCGTCGTTCCCGAGCTGGGCTTCCCGCTCGGCACCCGGCTCCAGATGGCCTGGCTGGACGAGGGGCTGCCCAATTCCCTCACACCCGGACGCCGTCCCCGTACGACGCTGACACCCTCGCTGGCGCTGCGCGACGGAGTCCCGGTCATGGCGTTCGGAACCCCGGGTGGCGACCAGCAGGACCAGTGGCAGACCCATTTCTTCCTGGCCGTGGCGCTGCGCGCCGAGGTACGCGGCGGGCTCGATCTCCAGGGCGCGATCGACGCCCCGAACTGGCACAACGACAGCTTCCCGAGCTCGTTCTACCCGCGGGGCATGCGGCCAGGCAGCCTCACCGTCGAGTCCCGCACGGACGAGGCGGTCGTCGAGGAGCTGTGCCGTCGCGGCCATGACGTCGAGGTCGCGGAGGCCTGGTCCGAGGGCCGGCTGTGCGCGGTCGCCCGGGATCCGGACACGGGTGTGCTGTCGGCGGCGGCGAACCCGCGGGGGATGCAGGGGTACGCGGTGGGCCGCTGATCAGCAACTCCGGGAATTCACGGCGATTCCACCCGGAGTGCACCGGAGGTGCGGGGATTGTCAGTGGCGCGTGTTGTCATGGAGCCATGATCGAAGACATCGAAACCATCGACGAGTTTCTCGCGCACCGCACGTCCGACGTCGAAGAAGCGATCCGGCAGGCGGCCGCCGCCGAGATCATGCCGCGCTTCAGGCAGCTGACCGCAGATGAGATCGACGAGAAGAGCGGCCCGCACGACCTGGTCACGGACGCCGACCGCAAGGCCGAGGAGTACCTCACCGAGGTGCTCGCCAAGCTGCTGCCCGGCTCGGTCGTGGTCGGCGAGGAGGCGGTCCACGCCAATCCGGCGACGTACGAGGCGATCCAGGGGCAGGCCCCGGTCTGGATCGTCGACCCGGTCGACGGCACCCGCCAGTTCGTCCACGGTGACACCGGTTTCTGCACGCTCGTGGCGCTCGCCGTGGGCGGGGTCGTCCAGGCGTCCTGGACCTATGCCCCGGCCCGCGACCAGCTCGCCGTCGCCGTGCGCGGCCGGGGTGCCCGTCTCGACGGCGAGCTGCTGCGCCCGGGTGCGCCCACGCCCGGCCGTGACCTCGAGATAGCCACCTCCCACCCCGACTACACCACCGACGAGCAGAAGCGGGCTCTCCTCGGCCTGCGCACCGAGGGCGTGCGGCCGCGTCCCTGCGGTTCGGCGGGGCTGGAGTACCTGGCCGTCGCCCGCGGCGAGCTGGACGCGACGGCCTTCTCCTGGGAGGCGGCCTGGGACCACGCGGCGGGCCTGCTCCTCGTGGAGGAGGCGGGCGGCGCCCACCTGACCCTCACGGGCGAACCCTTCCGCATCACGGGAGGCAACACCCTCCCCTTCACGGCGGCCCGCGACGAGACCACGGCCCGACGGGTACGGGGCTTGCTGACCGCCGGCCTCTGACCCCACCGACACGCCGAGCACCCCGGACGACGACCGGGAACGGGCAAGGGCAAGGGCTTCGATGTTCCGATATCGCGCGGCTCGCTGTGCGGCCAGGCGCTTGGAGCCGTCGAGGCGGATGACGGCGCCGTTGAGGTAGCCGCTCTCGACGATGTGCACCGGAGCGCGCCCCTACCTCACACCAGTGGCCTCGTCGGCACAAGGTGAAAGCGGACGGCCTTCTGGTCCCCGGCGGGTCCCGGACCCCGGCGACCTGAGGTCCGGCGGCCCCTCGGCCCAGGCGGCCCCTGAACCGGCGGCCCCAGGCCCCCGTCCGCCGGACGACTCCCCGTCTCCCAACCCCCCGCGCCATCAAGGCTGTCAGTCCCCCGGCATATCCTGATGTCCAGTGGCCGTCGGCTGACAAAGGAGTCCGAAGGTGCCGTCGATGCTCGATGCGGTCGTGGTGGGTGCGGGGCCGAACGGACTGACGGCTGCCGTGGAGCTGGCCCGCCGTGGCTTCTCCGTGGCCGTGTTCGAGGCACGGGACACCGTGGGCGGCGGCGCCCGCACCGAAGAGCTGACGCTCCCCGGCTTCCGGCACGACCCCTGTTCCGCGGCCCACCCCCTCGGGATCAACTCACCCGCCTTCCGAGCGATGCCCCTGGAGCGGTACGGCCTGGAGTGGCTGCACGCGAAGCTCCCGATGGCGCACCCGTTCCCCGACGGCACCGCGGCGGTGCTCGCCCGCTCCGTGGCCGAGACGGCGGCCTCGTTCGGCCCGCGCGACGCCGGTGCGTACCGCAGACTGGTCGCCCCCTTCCTTCCCAAGTGGGACACGCTGGCCCAGGACTTCATGTCCCTGCCACTGACCGCCCTGCCCCGCGACCCGGTGACGCTCGCCCGTTTCGGCCTGGCCGGGCTGCCGCCCTCGACCTGGCTCATGCGGCGCTTCCGAGACGAGCGGGCCCAGGCGCTGTTCGCCGGTCTCGTCGCACACGTCATGGCCCCGCTCGACGGCATCGCCACCGGCGCCGTCGGCCTGGTCTTCGCGCTGGCCGCGCACGCCCGCGGCTGGCCCGTCGCCCGCGGCGGCTCCCAGTCCGTCTCCGACGCGCTCACCGCTTACCTCAAGGATCTCGGCGGCACCGTCCACACCGACTACGAGGTCAAGCGTCTCGACGACCTGCCGCCCGCCCGCGCGTACGTCTTCGACACCTCACCCGCCGCGCTGTCCCGCATCGCGGGCTTCGGGCGGTACTACGAGGACTATCGCTACGGGGCCTCCGTCTTCAAGATCGACTACGCCCTGGACGGCCCCGTCCCCTGGACGGCCGAGGAGGCACGCACCGCCGGGACGGTGCAGGTGGGCGCGAGCCGTGCCGAGATCGCCGGCGCCCTGCGCGCCGCCTCGCGCGAGGGCCGGGCGCCGGACGCCCCCTTCCTGATCACGGTGCAGCCCAGCGTCGTCGATCCCTCCCGGGCCCCGGAGGGCAAGCAGGTCTTCTGGGCGTACGGACATGTTCCGAACGGCTGGACGGGTGACCTCACGGACGCGATCGAGCGGCAGTTGGAGCGGTTCGCACCCGGCTTCCGCGACCGCGTACTGGCCCGCGCCACCGCAGGCCCGCCCGAACTCGCCGCGCGCAACGCCAACTACGTGGGCGGCGACATCGGCTGCGGCGCCGCCTCCGGACTCCAGCTCCTGCTGCGCCCCAAGCTGTCCCTGTTCCCGTACAGCACACCGCACCCGGCCGTCTTCATCTGCTCCTCGGCCACCCCGCCGGGCCCCGGTGTGCACGGCATGTCGGGGCACAACGCGGCGAAGGCCGTATGGCGGCGCCTGCGCCGGCCCTGACCGGAGGATGCCGCCCGTACTGATCAGGTGCGACCACCAGTCCTGATCAGAGGCGGTCGCAAGTCCTGACCGGAGGCGGTCGCAAGTCCTGACCGGAGGCGGCGCGAGCCGTCACATCCGTGCCTCGGTTCACAGGAAGAAAGCGCTGTCACGCGTCTCGACAACGTCCCGCCCCGGCCCGATCATGCGAGAGGGCCGTGGCATGACCGTGACAGGAGACTTCCACATGATCAAGCGCAGATCGGTGCTGGCCGCGGCGGGTGGTGCGCTGCTCGGCAGTGCGCTGGCCACGGGCACCGCTCGGGCCGACGCGACCATCGGGGTCAACCCGGGTACGACGTACGGCAGTTGGGAGGGCTGGGGCACCTCCCTCGCCTGGTGGGCCAATGTGTTCGGCGCCCGGGACGACTTCGCCGACATCTTCTTCACCACCAAGTCCGTGGCGTACGGCGGCAAGACGCTGCCGGGCCTCGGCCTCAACATCGCCCGTTACAACCTGGGCGCGTGCAGTGGGAACACCGTGAGCGGCGCGAGCATGGTCGCCTCCGCCAACATCCCCGCGTTCAAGCAGATCGAGGGGTACTGGCAGGACTGGAACAACGAGGACCCCACCTCCTCCGCCTGGGACTGGACGGCCGACGCCAACCAGCGGGCGGCCCTGGTCAAGGCGACCCAACGCGGCGCCGTCAGCGAGCTGTTCGCCAACTCGCCGATGTGGTGGATGTGCCTCAACCACAACCCGTCCGGCGCGTCCGACGGCGGCAACAACCTCCAGTCCTGGAACTACCGTCAGCACGCCTCCCACCTGGCCGCGGTGGCGCTCTACGCGAAGAACAACTGGGGTGTGAGCTTCAGCTCCGTCGACGCGTTCAACGAGCCCTCCTCCAATTGGTGGACGGCGACGGGCACCCAGGAGGGCTGCCACATGGACGCCACCGTCCAGGCGGCCGTCCTCCCGTATCTGCGCAGCGAACTCGACAAGCGCGGTCTGACCGGCACCCTGGTCTCCGCGTCCGACGAGACGAACTACGACCTGGCCCGCACGACCTGGAACTCCTTCAGCTCGACCACGAAAGCCCAGGTCAACCGGGTCAACGTACACGGGTACCAGGGCTCCGGCGGTCGCCGTGACCTCCTCTACACCGACGTCGTCACCACGGCGGGCAAGCGGCTGTGGAACTCCGAGACGGGCGACTCCGACGCCACCGGCCTCACCCTGGCGAGCAACCTCTGCCTGGACTTCCGCTGGCTGCACCCGACCGCGTGGGTCTACTGGCAGGTGATGGACCCCAGCACCGGCTGGGCGATGATCGCCTACGACCAGAGCACCCTCCAGCCGACGACCGTCCAGACCAAGTACTACGTGATGGCCCAGTTCAGCCGGCACATCCGCCCCGGCATGACCATCATCGACACCGGTGTCGGATACGCGGCAGCGGCGTACGACGCGAGCGCGAAGCGCCTGGTCATCGTGGCCGTCAACTCCGGCGCCGCACAGAACCTCACCTTCGACCTGTCCAAGTTCAGCCAGGTCAGCGGGGGCAGCGGTGGACTCGTACGACGCTGGAACACCGTCACCTCCGGCAGCGGCGACCTCTACACCGCCCACTCGGACACCTATCTGAGCGGCAAGACGCTGACCGCGGCCTTCTCCGCCGCGTCCGTGCAGACCTTCGAGATCGACGGAGTGGTCGTCTGACCGTCGGATGTCGCGTGGCGGCCGGAGCGCGATGCGGCGAGGATCGAAGACCGCATACGAGGAGGCCGAGGCCGTCATGACCGCCATCACCCTGGTCCAGGGAGACATCACCCGTCAGAGCGCCGACGCGATCGTCAACGCGGCGAACTCGTCGCTGCTCGGCGGGGGAGGCGTGGACGGGGCCATCCACCGACGTGGCGGCCCCGCCATCCTCGCCGACTGCCGCAGGCTCCGCGCCTCGCACTACGGCAAGGGGCTGCCCACGGGCCGGGCGGTCGCCACCACCGCGGGCGAGCTGGACGCGCGGTGGGTGATCCACACGGTCGGCCCGGTCTTCAGCCGTGAGGAGGACCGCTCGGAACTCCTCGCCTCCTGCTACCGGGAGTCGCTGAAGGTGGCCGACGAACTCGGCGCCCGCACGGTCGCCTTCCCGGCCGTCTCCGCCGGTATCTACGGGTGGCCGATGGACGACGCCGCCCGGATCGCGGTGGAGACGGTACGGGCCACGCGGACGGCCGTCGAGGAGGTCACGTTCGTCCTCTTCGACGACCCGGCGTACGAGGCGTTCTCCGCGCAGGTCCGCTGACCGGGCCTTTCTCGCGGACGGGTCCCGCTCGGTTAGGGTGCGGGGATGCGACGGATCTTGGTGGTGGGCAGTACCGGTGCGGGTAAGTCCACGCTGGCCCGGGGCCTGAGCGGTCGCCTCGGCCTGCCCTACCACGAGCTGGACGCGCTCTACTTCACCGGCGCCGGGTGGGCCGTGAACGAGAAGCTGCGCGAGGACGTACTGCGGATCACGGCCGAACCCCGCTGGGTCATCGACTCCCTCGGTTATCCGGAGGTCCGTGACCTGATGTGGGACCGGGCCGACACGGTGATATGGCTGGACTATCCCAAACGAGTCGTCCTGCCCCGCGTCCTGCGCCGTTCCGTTCGCCGCACCGTCACACGCGAGCCGCTGTTCGGTGGCAACAGGGAGACCTGGACCGGCTGGCTGAGCCGGGAACACCCCCTCTGGTGGGCCTGGTCCCAGCACGCGAACCGGCGCCGCGAGATCACCCGCCGCACCGGCGACCCGCGCTTCGCGCCCCTCGACACCCTTCGTTTCGGCCGCCCCGGCGACACCGCGGGCTGGGTGAAGTCCCTGTAGGTGACGTCCCTGTAAGGGAGCCGGACTACTCGAGCCGTGACACCTGGTAGTGGCTGATGTACCAGGTCTCCCCCACGCGTCGCACCAGTACGCCGAGTTTGACGTCGAGGGTGGGGCGGTCGGTGAAGGAGAAGTCGACGCTCAGATAACCGAGTACGAGGTCGTCGGTGAGGCGTCTGGTCTCGAGAATCCGGTACGCGGCGGCCATGCCGACGGGCTGGGAGGCGTAGTAGGCCGCGACCCCCGGCCTTCCGACGCTGTAGGGGTGCAGCCCCTGGAAGATCGCGTCCTCGGTGAACCGGGCGGCGACCTGCTCCGGTTCGTGCCCGTCGACGGCGGCCTTCCACTGGTCGAGGACGCCGCGCAGGATCGCTTCCGTGTCGCTGTCCGTCGTGCTGTTCATCGGGATTCTCCCCTTGTCGTGTTCCGTCAGTGGCCGGCGCTCATGCCGCCGTCGACGTGGAGGATCTCGCCGGTGACGAACGGGGCGTTCTCCAGGTAGATCACGGCGTCGACGATGTCGCTCGTCTCGCCCATCCGGCCGACCGGGTGCAGCCCGGCGAGGGCCTCGTGGGTCTCCTCGGCGTGCATCGGGGTCTTTATGGTGCCCGGCGAGACGGCGTTGGCGCGGATGCCGCGTGTGGCGTACTCGATGGCGAGGGACTTGGTGGCGGACTGGAGGCCGCCCTTGGTCAACGAGGCGAGTACGGAGGGCACGTTGGAGTCGGCGTTGTCGACCAGGCTGGTGGTGACGTTGACGATGTGGCCGCCGCCCTGGGCGAGCATGTGCTCGACGGCCAGCTGGGTGATGCGGAAGAAGCCGTCGAGGTTCACGCCGGTCACCGTGGCGTAGTCGTCCTGGGTGTAGTCGCCGAAGGGCTTGGCGATGAAGACGCCCGCGTTGTTGACCAGGGTGTCGATACGGCCGAACCGCTCGACGCCTGCCGCGATGACGCGTTCGGCGGTGGCGGGGTCGGCGATGTCACCCTGGACGGTCACGACGCCCGCGTCGTCGGCGGGGGCGATCGTGCGCGAGGTGGCGACGACGGCGTACCCGAGCTTGCGGTAGGCCTCGACGAGGCCCGCGCCGATGCCCTGCGAGGCTCCGGTGACGACGGCGACCTTCTGGTTCTGAGAGCTCATGCTGATCTTCTCCGGGTTCCGTGATTCCGTGATTCCGTGATGAAGCGGGGGCTTCTTGACGGGTCGCCGATCTCGCCAGCTACTAGCCGACCGGTCGACTATCTGAAGCTAGGCGGGGTGGAGTGGAGAAGTCAAAGGTCAACAAGGGTCTGGGCAGGACCGAATTCGTCCCTGCTGGTAGGCGCGGCCTCCCAGTCCAGGTCAGTGGGCCGGTGGCCCTACCGGTGCGGATCCCCGTCAGGCAGCCAGGCGCCCGGGGCGCGGATGCCGAGGTCGCCCACGCCGTCGCAGAGGGCGTCGACGACCGCGAGGACGGCCGGGCGGTCCTCGTTCTCGCGCCAGACCAGCGACCAGGTCCAGTAGATCTCCGGTGCGGTGACCGGGCGCTGGACCAGATCGGGCGGCAGCGGGGAAGTCTGACCCTTGGGGGAGTTGATCACCGGGCGACGGCAGCGACGGACGTGTTCGAAGAACGCCGGTCCGGTGATGCCGCCGTTGGAGATGCGTACCGCGCGGGCCCCGGTGTCCTGGGCCAGCTCTTCGGCGTAGACGTTCCAGGACGACCAGGAGGTGGTGTCGTCGTCGAGGAGGACGGCGGTGTCCCGGGCGGCCACGTCGCCCGTGTCGTCACCGCCTGCGACGGCGTAGAGCCGGTCGGCGCCGATGAGCCGGGCGCGTAGGCCGCGTTCTTCCAGGTCCTCGGTCCGCACCCAGCACACCGCGAGGTCCAGACCGCCCGCGGCGACCCGGGCGGCCTGGGTGTGCGAGGGCGCGACCCATGCGTCGAGGTGGAGTTGGGCCACGGTGGCGGTGCGGGCGGTGAGGTCCGACGGGAGCCAGTTGACGTAGCCGAGCCGCACCGGTTCCGATCCGGACAGTCGGCCGGCTCGCCGCTGGAGGTCGTCGGCCCGCTCGAGCAGGGCGCGGGTGTGGGGGAGCAGGGCCGAGCCGGCCGCGGTGAGGGACACCGAGCGACGATCGCGATCGAACAACCGTACGCCAAGGTCGCGTTCGAGCGCCTTGATCTGCTGGGACAGGGAAGGGCCCGCGATCAGCAGACGCTCGGCGGCCCGGCCGAAGTTCAGCTCCTCGGCGACGGCGACGAAATACCGCAGTTGGCGCAACTCCACGCTGGTCATGCTACGTCGGTGCGAGGCCGCGCCTCTCAGCAAGGAGGAAGCCTGTCGTGGCATCGCCCCGGTGACAGGCGGACGATGGAGCCCATGGAAGCCCGACCGAGGGCGGCACGGCGGGACATCTGACGGCGGATGACCTCTGCGCTCCTCCGGCCGGCCACCATCAGCCCACGCGGCGTTCCGGTGCCCGCCGGACGTCCCATCGAGCGGAGCAGGACCATGCGAGAGTTCCTGGTCGAGATCACCACCACGATCCCCGAGGGCACCCCTCAGGACGAGGTCGACCGGCGGCGCGCCGCCGAGGCCGTCCGTGCCCGGGAACTGGCCGCCACCGGCAACCTGGCACGGCTGTGGCGCCCGGTCGGCGAACTGCGCAGTATCGGCATCTGGTGTGCTGGTGACGAGGACGAACTCCACGAGAAGGTGCTCGGCACACTGCCACTGCGCCCGTGGATGAGCCTCACCGTCACCGCGCTCGAGTCCCACCCGAACGACCCGGGCCGGACGGACGCCGCGCGGTGACGGCGGGGACCGGTGCGGCATGGACTTCGTCATGAGCGTACGAGCCCTGCGCGCCTCCCCGGCCCGGAGTGCCGGCGCGCCGCACTCGCCCTGGCGCCACGTGGCCCAGGCCGCCGCGGCACTCGCCGCGGGCATGGGGGTCGGCCGGTTCGTCTACACCCCGATCCTCCCGCTGATGCACGCCGGGGCGGGGCTGTCCGCGGGCGCCGGCGCGAACCTGGCCACCGCCAACTACATCGGCTATCTGCTCGGCGCGCTCGTCGGCATCCTGGCCCCCGCGGTGGTCCGCTCGCGGGCCCTGTTGCGCGCCTCCCTCGTCGTGCTGACCGGCACCCTGGCCGCGATGCCCGCCACCCACGACACCGCCGAGTGGTTCGCGCTGCGGCTGCTGGCCGGGGTCGCCAGCGCTCTGATCTTCGTCATCGCGGTCAGCTCGCTCCTCAGCCACCTGCGGGAGTACCCGGCTCATCTGCCCGGATGGGCGTTCGGCGGGGTCGGCGCCGGCATCGCCCTGTCGGGTCTGCTCGTCCTGGTACTGCGCCCCGTCGCCGACTGGCGGGCCGCCTGGTGGGCCTCGGCCGCACTCGCCGCGCTCCTCGCCGCCGCCTCGTGGAACCTCCGCCCCGAAGCGCCTCCTACGACAACGCAGGCCACGCAGGCCACGGTGACTATGCAGGTCACGCAGGCCACCCAAGCCACGCAGGCCACCACAGGCACTGCGGCCACCGCGGATTCCAGCCGCGGGCCGCGCACGCACCGCTGGTTCACCGCCCTGTTCGCCTCCTACACGCTGGAAGGCATCGGCTACATCATCGCGGGTACGTTCCTGGTCGCCGCGATCGAGCAGAGCTCCCCGGGACCGCTCGGTGGCGGCGCCTGGGTGCTGGTCGGGCTGGCCGCCGTGCCCTCCTCCGCGCTGTGGGCCCGGCTCGGGCACCGTTGGTCCCGCCCCGACCTGCTGCTGGCCGCGCTCGTCGTCCAGGCGGTGGGCATCGCGCTGCCCGCCCTGATCGGCGGAGCACCGGCCGCCCTGGTCTCCGCGGTGCTGTTCGGCGCGACGTTCATCGGGGTCAGCACCCTCGCTCTCGCCACCGGGGCCCACCTGGAGTTCCCCCGCTCCGTCGCGCTCCTGACCGCCGGATACTCCGTCGGCCAGATCCTCGGCCCGCTGGTGGCCGCGCCCCTGCTCCACCACGGCTATCAGCAGGCACTGGTCCTGGCCGCTTCCGTGGTTCTCGTGGCGGCCGCGGCCGCCGCCGTGCTGCGCATCGGCTTCCCGCACCACATGGTGGTAGTGCGAGCTACCGCCCCGGTACGACAGCCCGCACCGACGGAATCCGCCGCGGACGCGGGCAGCCACCGATGACTCAGACGTGGAGTCCGTCATGACCACACCGCGGGACCTGCTGATGATCGCCATGGACGTCCCGTCCAGCCGGCCCGTCGAGCAGGGCGACCTGTCGCTGGCCCTCGCGGGAGCCGAACTGGTCGACCTCATCGAGGCCCAGGCCATCACGCTGGAGGACGACGACCGCATCGTGCCCGGCGCGCAGTGGACCATGGGCGACCGTCTGTTGGACGGGGCCGTGGCGTCGCTGGTCCGGGAGAGGCCGTACGAGTCCGTGGACGACTGGCTCTGGCGCCGGGGCCGTGGGCTGTCCGCGGCCTATCGCGCGGACCTGGAGGCGGAGGGACGGCTCACCAGGCCGCGCCACCGCTGGATTCCCTTCGGCGGCCGTACGGAAGCGGCCGACTCGCCGGACCGCAGCCACGCGGACGAACGCTGGACCGCGGGCGAGCCCATCCTCACCGTCCTCGCGGCCGCCGTGGGGATCCACGACGAGTCGACCGAGGAGGCCGCGGGTCTCGTCGACGACTCGGTCCTGACCGTACTGGCCGCCGTCAACGGCGCGGTGACGGAACTGGAAGCGGTACGGCAACGGCGAAGCATCGAGGACGCGGCCTTCGACAACATCTGGCGAGGCGGCGACGGCACATGACGTCATTCACGCGTCATTCACGAAGTCATTCATGACGTGTCGGTCTTGTCGATTCCCTCAATCTCCACGCACCGGTCAAGAAAGGTGAATGTCATAGACAGGCGCACGTTTTCCCGGATTCTCACCGTCGGAACCGCCGGAGCCTCGCTGCCGACGCTCCCGGCGATATCGGCCTCCGCCTCGGCTTCTCCGTCGGGCCGCGCGTCCGAGTCCGGAAGGCACACCTCTTTCGGTCGGCTGAAGCAGATCCGTGCCGGAGAGCTGGACATGGGATATGCGGAGGCCGGCCCCGCGCACGGCCCCGCGGTCGTCCTGCTGCACGGCTGGCCCTACGACATTCACAGCTATGTCGATGTGGCTCCCCGGCTCGCCGCGGCGGGCTACCGGGTGATCGTGCCCTACCTGCGCGGTCACGGCACCACACGGTTCCGCTCGGACAAGACGTTCCGCAACGCCCAGCAGTCGGTGATCGCGCTCGACATCATCGCGCTCATGGACGCGCTGAAGATCGAGAAGGCGATCCTCGCCGGCTTCGACTGGGGAGCGCGGACGGCCGACATCATCGCGGTGCTCTGGCCGGAGCGCTGCAGGGCCCTGGTCTCCGTGAGCGGATATCTCATCACCAACCGTGAACGCAACAAGGCGCCGCTGCCGCCGCAGGCCGAGTGGGCGTGGTGGTATCAGTACTATTTCGCCACCGAAAGGGGGCGGCTCGGCCTCGCGCAGTACAAGCACGATTTCGCGAAACTCATCTGGAAGAACGTCTCCCCGACATGGCACTTCGATGACGCCACATTCGACCGGACCGCGACCGCCTTCGACAATCCGGACTGGGTTCCCATCGTGATCCACAACTACCGGTGGCGACTGAGTCTGGCCAAGGGTGACCCGCGATTCGATCGTCTGGAAAAGCGACTTGCCGAGAGTCCCGCCATCTCGCTGCCGACGATCGCCCTTGACGGCGAGCTGGATCCCTTCACGCCGCCGGGAAACGGTGCCTCTTATCGCGAGCGTTTCACGGGCGCGTACGACCACCGGACGCTGAAGGGCATCGGTCACAACGTGCCGCAGGAAGCACCCGAGGCATTCGCCGCGGCGGTCGTCGACGTCAACGCCCTCTGAAATCCTCTGAACCCTCTGAACCCTCTGAACAGTGTCGTGGTGGGCGTCAGGCGCCCGCCACGGCCTCCTGCGGGGCGCGGGCACCGAGCAGGGCCAGGCAGTTCGCCCACAGGGGGCTGAGCCGGCGGGTGTTGTTGTAGAGCTTGGCGAACAGCACCTGCCCCTCCAACTGGGCGACCACCGCCCGTGCCGCTTCCCGGCTGTCGAGGGTGGTGACCTCCTCGCGCTCACGAGCCTCGGTGATGACCGACTCGACCATCTCGACCTGCGCGTCGAAGATCTCCTGCAGGCGGGTGCGGATGGGCTCGGTGTGGTTGCTCATCTCCAGGCTGAGGTTCCCGAACAGGCAGCCGGACACGGTGCCGCAGCTCTGCTGGCCGGCGCGCTGGCTGGCCTCCGTCTCCTCGAAGAGCCGGTACAGCCGCCGCAGGGGTTCCTCGTCGCTGTTCAGGACGCGTGCCCAGGCGCTTTTCTGGGCGTCCCAGTGTTCGTCGAGCACGGCCAGGGCGAGGGCTTCCTTGGACGCGAAGAAGTAGTAGAAGCTGCCCTTGGGCACGCCGGCCGCCTTGCAGATCTCGGCCACCCCCAGCGCCGAGTAACCGCGCAGCTCGATGAGTGACTGCGCGGCGCTGAGGATCTTTTCCCTGGCGTCGCTGGTTCGTCCCATGACGTAATTGTACGACCGGTCGACTATCTCTGACTTTGGTCGCGTCCGTGCGGTGAAACCGTCTGATCGGGTGGTGTGGGAGCACGAGCTCCCGCAGCGGGCGGGGGCGTGCCCCCACGGGATGCGCGTGAGCCGTTCCGGCGAGGTGGCGGGTCTGCTGAGGTGGGTCCATCGCCACGCTTATGCAAGCGGGTGACGGGGGAGCCTCCATGACCGAACCACCCAACGAGGACGCCCCACCCACCGCCGAACCTTGCCCTGAGGCCCGGCCCCAGATCCGGCCCGAGGCGCAGCCTGAGGTGGGGCCTGAGGCCCGGTCCGAGGTGCGGCCCCGGGCCCGGTCCGACGTGCGGCCCGACGCCTGGTCCGAGGTGCGGCCCGAAGTTCAGTCCCAGGCCCGGCCCGAAGCCCGACCCGAGGGGCAGACCAATAGCCGACGCGGACCCCAGCGTCATGCCAAGCCTCAACCCGGTTCCGGGAATCAGCCCAGTCCCCGTCCCGGTCCCGGGGCTCAGCCGAAGCCTCGACTCGCCCCCGGGGCTGAGCCCAGTCCCCACCCTGGCTCCCGACTCCAGCCCAGGCCTGAGCCCCACTGCAGGCCTGTGCCCGACCCCAGCCCCAGCCCAAACCCTGCGCCCAGCCCCAGCCCCAGCCCTGTGCCCAGCCCCAGCCCCAACCCTGTGCCCAACCCTGTGCCCGACCCCAGCCCCAGTCCCAGTCCCAGTCCCAGCCTCAACCCCAGCCCCAACCCGCGCCCCGGTCCCGGTCCCGACCCCGGCCCCGTGCCCCACCGTCCGCCCGGACCCCCGCCCGATCCCCCCTCGCCCCGCGTCGAGTTCGGGGAGCTTCTGGAGGCGGAGTTTGTGCGGCGGTGGCCGGGGCGTTCGGTGGGGCTGGATGCCGTGCACCGGTACGCGATGATCCCGCCGGGCAAGCTCCTGCGACCCTCGCTGGTGCTGCACGCGGCGCTCACGGTGGGTGGGGAGCTGGGCGCGGTGCTGCCCGCCGCGGTCGGTATCGAGGGGGCGCACGTCGGCAGCCTCCTGCACGACGACATCATCGACCGCGACACCCAGCGGCGCGGCCGCGCGGCCGTCCACACGGAGTTCGGACCCGCCCAGGCCGTCGTCGCGGGCAACGCCCTGTTCTTCTCCTGGTTCGCGGCGCTCTCCGAGTGCCGTCGCCTGGGGGTGCCCGCCGAGCGTGTCGAGCGCGCCATGGCGGCGCAGGCCGAGGCCGGGGTGGCGATCTGCCGGGGCGCGTTCGACGAACTGGCGATGCGTGGCGACCTGGAACCGGGCGTCGGCGCGTACGTGGCGATGGCCCGGGCGAAGACCGCCGTGCTGCTGGCGGCCGCCTGCCGCGTGGGCGCGATTCTCGGCGGTGGTGACGCCCCGACGACGGAACTGCTCGGCGACTTCGGCGACCACCTCGGGATCTGCTTCCAGATCCGCGACGACGTGCTGCCGTACGACCCGATCGCCGCGCGCACCATGGGCAAGCCCGCCGACAGCGACGTCCGTAACCGCCGCCCCACTCTGCCCGTGCTGATCGCCCACCGTCGCGCGGACCCCAAGAGCCGCGCGGCGCTGCGTCATGCCCTGCTGGACGAGACCGAACCGGAGCTCGCCCTGTGCCGGATCCGCGCCGTGCTGGAGCGGACCGGAGCCCTGGACACCGCGCACGCGATGGCCGACGACTACGCCCGCAGGGCCCGCGAACTCCTCACCCGACTGCCCGCCACCGCCCACGTCGCCCACGTCCGCGCCCTGGCACTCCTCACCCGGCCGGCGCACTGAGCCGTAGCGGCTCATCCAGGCACCTGTGAGGGGTGCCTGCGCGGGACGACCTCCCGGAGGCGTGATCGCGCGTTCAGGATGTGTTCAGGCTGCGACTGCCACGTTGATCGGCGCGGCGCGCGGGCATGCGCAACACTGAGCCAACGGACACGCGGCCTCCTTCGGCCGTGGCCCTGGGGGGACGTCGATGCACCCCCCAGGAGCGAACGTTGGACAAGACGGACCTTGCCGCCGACCCCCAAGTCGCCGGCCCCGGCGCCTCCGTGATGAAGAAGCTGCCAGAGGTGACCCTGGCCTTCTGGATCATGAAGATCGCCGCGACGACACTCGGCGAGACCGCGGGCGACCTCTTCGCGCAGACCCTCAAGCTGGGCTACTTCCTCACCACGATCCTGCTGTTCCTGATCTTCGTGGTCACGCTGGTCGTGCAGCTCAGGTCGCGCCGGTACAACCCCTTCTTCTACTGGACGGTGATCCTTTCCACCAGCATGGCGGGCACCACGATGTCCGACTTCATGAACCGTGACGCCAGCGCCAAGTACCTCTCCGACGGGGCCACCTCGCTGGGTTGGGGTCCGCAGGGCCTGGGCCTCGGGTACCCCGTGGGCGCCGCGATCCTGATCTCGCTGCTGGTCGTGATCTTCACCGTCTGGAAGTTCACCGGGATGACGTTCGTCATCCGCGACATCGTGACCTTCCGGGCCGAGGCCCTCTTCTGGTCGGCGATCCTCGTGTCGAACACCCTCGGCACCTCGATGGGCGACTTCCTGTCGGACAGCTCCGGGCTCGGTTACGCGGGCGGCGCGCTGCTCGTCACCGAGCTGCTCGCGGTCCTCGTCGTGCTGATGCGCGTCCCCGCGGTGCCGAACGTGCTGCTGTTCTGGATCGCCTTCGTCCTCACCCGTCCGCTCGGCGCGACCGCGGGCGACTTCCTCACCAAGCCGACCGCCAAGGGCGGGCTCGACCTCGGTACGGCGGGTTCGTCGGCCGTGCTGTTCGCGGTGCTCGTCGGTCTCATGGGCTACGCCCACCTGCGGGAGCGCAGGACGCTCGCCACCTGAGACCGGCGAGCCGGGCCCGATCCGAAAGGCAGGCCCCGGCAGGGCCTACAGCGGCAGGCTCTCGCCGAGCAGGCGCAGCAGATCGCCGGTGGCGTCCAGGGCGCCGAACGCGGGCAGGGCGCCCAGGGCGAGGACGGCCACGCCGATGGACCACAGGTTCGGCGGCGGGGCCGTCTGCAGGGCGGCGATGCGGCGGGTGACCGCGTGTTCGGAGAAGCTCAGGGCGCAGCCCGGCCGGGCGCGTTGGGCGACAAGGGCGGCCCGGGCGAGGGCGCGGGCGGTGGTACGGCGGTCCCCGACGCGCCGCGCGGCCTCCTCGTCGGCCCAGCGCTCCACCAGGAAGGCGACGGTCGTACGCACGGGTGCGAGCACCGGGTTGGCGGCGGCGGCCAGGGTCACCGCGGTCGACAGCACCGAGTGGCGGTGGGCGAGATGGGCGCGCTCGTGGGCCAGCAGCACACGCCGCTCCGCCGGTTCCAGCGCGCCGAGCATGGCGGCCGTGACCAGGATCCGGCCCGGCGTGCCGGGGATCGCGAAGGCCCGGGGCGTCGAGGAGGCCGCGACGATGAGTTCGCTGTCGGGCGGATGTCCCTCGCACAGCCGCTCGTAGACGCGGCGGGTCGCGTAGTGGGCGCGCAGGGCGCGAACGAGCCGGAAGCCGATCAGCCACAGGAGCATGATCGCGGCGACGGCGATCGCCACCGGGACCGGTTCGGGCAGCCGCCGGCCGTCCTCGCCGGCCTCCGTGGCCACGCGCGGCGCCTCGTTGACCAGGGTGGCGGCGAGCAGGAGCAGCGCCCAGGTGGAGGCGGTGGCGGCCAGTACGGCGGCGATGGTGAGGACCCGGGCGGCCAGCGCGGGGGAGACCTTGAGCCCGACTTGCGGTGCGATGGCCGTCAGCAGCAGCGGCAGGACGAGGGGGATGTAGACGTCGATCCTCACATCCCGCTCCCCCCGAGGAGATCGCGCAGGGCCTCTTCCTCCTGGGGGCTCAGGCCGGTGACGAACTGTTGGAGGGCCGCGATCGGGTCGGGTCCCCGGTCGAGCGCCTCGTGCATGGCCTCGGCGGTCAGTTCGGCGGCGTTCTTGGCGGGCCGGTACGCGCCGCGTCGACCGTCGACGTCACGCAGGACCAGACCCTTGTCGTACAGGCGTTTGAGGATGGTGTGAACGGTGTTGTAGGCGAGGTTGCCGCCGATCTCGCCCTGGATGTCGGCGGGGGTGAGGGCCTCGCCGGTGGCCCAGAGGGCGGCGAGGACCTCGCTCTCCAGCTCACCGGCGTTGCGTCGTTCCGCTCTGCCGTGGGGGCCTGTGCGAGCCATGTCCGTCACCTTACAGCGCGTAGGGGTGCGGGGGGTGGTGAGGGTGTGCGAGTGCGCCCAGGGGCGGTACGAGGGTGTGTTCCCGGACTGCGTCCCCGCTCGATCCACGGTAATTTGACCGTGTTTTGCGCAACTTCCTCCTTCACCCTACGTCTTGTAGGGTGAAGGACCCTACAGACTGTAGGGCGAAGGGTGGACGATGGCCAAGACCGTGAACCTTCCGCTCCTCGGCGCCCATCGCCACAGTCCGCCCTCGACGGGGCGCATCTGCGGACGGCCGCACGGTCAGCAGTGGCTCGCCCTGGTCGCGGGCGCCTTCACCCTGGCCCAACTGCTCCTCGTACGGCCGGGCATGGGGCTCGGCTGGGACGAGACCGTCTACGTCAGCCAGGTCGGCTCACATGCCCCCGCCGCCTTCTTCAGCGCCCCCCGCGCCCGCGGCGTGCCGCTGCTGGTGGCACCGATCGCGTCCTGGTCCTCGTCCACCGCCCTGCTGCGCGTCTATCTCGCGGTGCTCTCCGGACTCGGCCTGTTCGTGGCGCTGCGCGTATGGCGCGGACTGTTCCCCATGCGGGTACTGGCGGCGGCGGGTGCCCTGTTCGCCACGCTCTGGGTGACCCTCTTCTACGGCCCGCAGGCCATGCCCAACTACTGGGTCGCGATCGGCGCCCTGGCCTGCGCCGGCTGCTTCCTGCGCGCCCAGGCCGACCGCTTCGACCGGGCGGCGCTGTGGGGCGTTGGCCTGAGCGCCGCGCTGATGGCGTGGATGCGGCCCACCGACGCGGTCTACGTGACCGTGCCGCTGCTCTTCCTCGTCGTGTGCGTACGCCGCTGGCGGCGCCCGCGAGTGCTGGTGGCGCTCGTCGCGGGCTTGGTCGCCGGCGGGGGCGAGTGGGTCGTCGAGGCGTATGTCAGCTACGGCGGCCTGACCCAGCGGCTCTCCGACGGCTCCAAGGTCCAGGGCGGCCTGGGGTGGAACATCGCCGTCGGCGACCAGCTGCGCAGCCTCGGCGGGCGCGTCCTGTGCCGCCCCTGCACCGGGGCGATGCCCGCCCCACCGGTGCTGCTGTGGTGGTTCGCGCTGCCCGTCGTGGCCGTCCTCGGAGCAGTGATCGCCGTCAGAGCCCAGCGCGGGGTGAGCAGCCTGCTGCTCCTGGCCTGCGCCGCGACGGCGGGCTTCCCGTACCTCTTCATGATCGGATACGCGGCGCCGCGCTTCCTGCTGCCCGTGTACATCCTGCTGGCCATCCCGGTCGCCGACGGCCTGATCCACCTGCTGACCGCGCCCCGCGGCGCCTGGCGACCGGTGGCCGTCACCCTGGTGACGCTCGGCCTGGCCGGGCATCTCGCCGTGCAGTTCGCGGTGCTGGAGCGCACCGTGCACGGCACCACCGTCTCCCATCAGGACTGGGCCGACGCCGCGACGGAGCTGCACCGGCTGGGGGTGAAGCCGCCCTGCATGCTGACCGGCTACGAGGACGTCCCCGTCGCCTTCTACGCCGGCTGCTCCTCCGTCGACACCGGCGGAAACAACGCCAACACCACCGTCGGCGCCATAGTGCGGGCCGGACAGCGGATCCCGGTGGGCGTGCTCACCACACCGGGCGAGAAGCCACCCGCGTACGCCCGCACGTGGGAAGCGCACCGCGTCGGTCATCTGATGGCATACGTCGCCCCCGTCGTCCAGGGAGGCGGGGCGACATGACCGTCCTTCCACCCGGCGTCCGGACGTCGACCGTGACGGCCGTGAGCAGGCGGGTCTCCCTGCACGCCGCGGTGACCCTCGCCGTCATGGTGGGCGCGGTCTGTCTCGGCCGGCGCCACTGGCCGGTGATCGCGACCGGCGCCGGTCGGCTGGCCGTGGCCGACCGCGGCTGGCTGCTCGTGGCGGCCGTCGCCACCGTGGCGACCTGGGTGTGTTCGGCGCTCGCCCAACAAGGGGCGGTGACCCGGCCGTTGCCCGCCGGGCAGCTGGTGGCCGTCCAGTTCGCGGCCTCCGCCGCCAACCATGTGCTGCCCGCGGGCCTCGGCGCGGGCGCGGTCAACCTCCGCTTCCTGACCCGGTGCGGTCTGCCGGTCGTCAGGTCGGCGACCGCGCTCGGTGTGAAGGCCACCGCCGGGGCCGTCTCGCGCGGCCTCCTGATCGCCGTGCTCGCGCTGGCCTGCCCCGGCCTTCTCCGTCTGCCGCACATCTCGGCGACGGTGGTCGCGATCGCGCTCGCCGTGGTGGTCATCGCCGCCGTACTGCTGCGCGGGCCGTTGCGGCGCGCGCTGCGGGCCGTGCTGGCCGACGTCCGTGCCGTGCACGAGGTCCCGGCGCGCGCGGCCGCGCTGTGGGGCGGCTCGCTGGCCTTCGCCGTGCTGCACGCCACCGTGGTCGTCGCCGTGGCCCAGGCCCTCGAACTGCCGCTCCCCCCGGCCCAGGTGGCGCTGGCCTACCTCGCCGCGAGCAGCGCCGCCGTCCTCCTGCCCACGCCCGGTGGGATCGGTTCGCTGGACGCGGCGCTCGCCGTGGCCCTCACGCTGGCCGGAGTCCCGGGCAGCGCGGCGGCGTCGGTGGTCCTCGGCTACCGGCTGCTGACGGTGTGGCTGCCCCTGATCCCCGGGCTGCTGGCACTGGCCGTACTGGCCCGCCGCAAGGTCCTCTGAGCCCGCCGCAAGGTCCCTGGGGGACTCCGGCCCCGCCCCCCTGTCGGGCGACCTGACCGCACAGGCCGCGCCCAGCACCATCGCCGAGATCGACCAGGTCGCCCGCACGCACAACGACATGCTGCACAGCTTCTCCGAACTCCTGCGCCACGAGGAGGACTTCACCACCAACGCCTTCCACCAGCTGCGCACCCCCTGACCGGGCTGCAACTCACCCTGGAGGCGGGGCTCGCGCAGGACGACGCCCGGCTGCGCCCCGCACTGGAGGAGGCGCTGGACGCCATCCGGCGGCTGCACGACACGGTGGAGGAGGTGCTGCGGCTCGCGGGTTCGCCCGGCCCGCCGGGCGCGGTCGTGCCGGACCGGTCGGTGGTCCACCTTCTGGCGGAGACCGACGCCCGGTGGCACGGGCTCTTCGCCCAGGACGGCAGGCGCCTGGACTGCGGAGTCCAGGACGCCCCGGCCGACGTCCTGGTGCCAGGCGGGCCCGTCGCCGTCGCTCCCGCCACCCGGTGGTCAGGATGTGTTCAGGGTCCCGCTGACAGGGTCGGCCCCATGACTGAGACTTCTGAGACGCCCGGGGCTTATGTCCGCAGTGGGGCGGCCCCCGGCCACCGCCTCCGCTGGAACAAGGTTCCCGAGGTCACCGCGTACTTCTGGATCATCAAGGTGTTGTGCACCACGGTCGGCGAGACCGCGGCGGACTTCCTGAACTCGAACCTGGGCATGGGCCTGACCGGCGTGTCGCTGCTGATGAGCGCGCTGCTGATAGGGGTCCTCGTCGTCCAGTTCCGCACGAAGGCCTACCGGCCCGGCGTGTACTGGTTCGCCGTGGCCCTGATCAGCATCGTCGGCACGCTGATCAGCGACAACCTCACCGACAATCTGGGCGTGTCGCTGACGACCTGCACCACCGTGTTCGCCGTCGCCCTCGCCGTCGTCTTCGCCATCTGGTACCGCCGCGAGGGAACGCTGTCCATCCACAGCATCGACACGGTGTCCCGCGAGGCCTACTACTGGTTGGCCGTCCTGTTCACCTTCGCGCTGGGCACCGCGGCCGGTGACCTCGTCGCGGAGAAGATGGCCCTCGGATACTGGGTGTCCGCGATCCTGTTCGGCCTTGCCATCGCCGCGGTGGCGGTCGCGCACTTCGCGCTCGGCCTGAACGCCGTGCTGAGCTTCTGGATCGCGTACATCCTGACGCGCCCGCTGGGTGCCTCGATGGGCGACTACCTCTCGCAGCCCACCGGCGACGGCGGCCTGGGCCTGGGCACCACGGTCACCAGCGTGCTGTTCCTCGCGGTCATCCTCGCTCTGGTGGTGTACCTGTCGATGACCCGCAAGGACGTCACCGAGTCCGAGCGGGAGCTCAGCCTCCCGTAGGGGCCGCGAGCAGAGGTCTTCAGGCGGGATGACGTGCTCAACCCGCGGGAAGCGTGACCACGAACGTCGCGCCGCGGGTGCGCCGCCCGTCGTGGTCCACCTCCCCGCCGGCGGAGCGGGCCAGGCGTCGCGCCAGCGGCAGCCCGAGCCCCGCTCCGCCGTGTCCGTCCTCGGGATCGGCGCGCCGGCCGGGCTGGAAGAGCTGCGCCGCGAACGACGCCGGTACGCCGGGACCGTCGTCCCCGACCTCGATGCGTACGCCGCCGGGCCGAGCGCGGGCCAGGATCTCGACCCGGGTACGCGCGTGCCGTAGGGCGTTGTCGAGCAGCGGGCTGACGATGCGCTCCACAAGGGCGTCCGGCACCCCGGCCGACAACCGCGCGTCGCAGGCGGTGACGACGACCTCCACGCCCGCCTTCGTGGGGCCGAGGCGGTTCACCAGTCGGTGCAGCACCGGCAGCACGTCGGCCGTGCCGGGCGCGGTGGCGGCGCTGTCGCGGGCCTCGTCGAGCAGGGTGTCGCAGATCGTGCGCATGGACTGGGCCGCGTCGGCGATCGCCGCGTGCGTGGCCTTGGTGTCGGCGTCGGAGCGGGGGCGGGCTCCCCACCAGTCGAGCTCGGCGATGATCCGGGCGAGCGGGTTGCGCAGCTCGTGCGACAGCTCCCGGGTGAGCTGCTGCTCGTGCCGCAGCAGCGCGCGGATGCGATCGAGGAGGGCGTCGAGCGAACCGCCCAGCTGGGCGAGTTCGGTGGGACGGGGCACGGCGCCGAAGCGCTCCTGGGAGGCTATCGCGCTCCATTGGGTGGCGTGCTCGGTCATCGAACGCACGGGACGCAGGGCGCGGCCCACCGCCAGCCGCGTCAGCGCGTAGGTGCAGGCGAGCATCGCGGCGTCGAGGGCGAGGGACGCGAAGAGCATCGTGTCGGCCGACCCGCGGTACGGGGAGAGGTCCAGTGCGGTGACGACGGTGGCGGCGCCCTTGCCACCGGGCACCGGGCGCGAGCACAGCCGTACCTCGTCGTGACTGTGCACCGTGACGCAGTGCCGGGCGCCGCGTGCCACGAGCCGGCCGGCGGCGCGGGTCAGCGGGCTGGTGGCGGTGGCGGACGAGGGCTTCTCGAGCAGCCGGCCGGCCGAGTAGATCCACACGTTCGTGTCGAGGAGCTCCTCGCCCGGGGTCTCCAGGACCCGCACCCGGGAGCCGTCGGTGACGACGGTCGCGGCGACGGCGGCGGCCCGGGTGCGCAGCTCGTCGTCCGCCTGGTGCTGAAGGTGACGGCGTACGACCGTGTTGAACGCGACCGTGAGGATCACCATCAGGATCGTCGCCGTGGTGAGCGCGACCAGGGAAAGCCGGCCTCGCAGGGTGCGCGGCCACCAGCGGGAGGCGAACGCCCTCATGACCGTGCCTTCGCGCCGGCTGCCAGGGCCCTCATGACACCGCCTGACAGGGTCTTCATGACAGCCGATGGCCGATGCCGCGCGCCGTGGTGATGGTCAGCGCGCTGCCGCCGTCCCGGAGCTTGCGGCGCAGCCGGGTCAGATACTGGTCCAGCGTGTTGTCGCTGACCTGGGCGCCTTCCGGCCAGCCGGCTCTGATCAGCTCCCGCCTGCGGACGATGTCCCCGGACCCCGTCATCAGCGCCGCCAGCAGCCGGAACTCCGTCGGGGTGAGGCCGACCCGGGTGCCCTGGACGGTGAGGCTGTGCCCGACCGGGTCCAGGACCAGGTCCCCGGCGGTGGTGGCCGGAAGCGGTCCGCTGCGCTTGAGCGCCGCCCGCAGCCGGGCGGCCAGCTCCGTCAGGTGGAACGGCTTGGGCAGATAGTCGTCGCCGCCGGCCGAGAAGCCCGCCAGCCGGTCCGTGAGGTGGTGATGGGCGGTCAGGAAGATGACGGGTGAGAGGAAGCCATTGGCTCGGATCGCCTGGCACACGTCCCGCCCGTCCGCGTCGGGCAGCCCGACGTCCAGCACGGCCGCGTCGACGTCGTCCCCGGCCAGCCGCAGCGCGGTCGCCCCGTCCGGGGCGGGCACGGTGTCGAAGCCCTCGTCGCGCAGCCCGCGCAGCAGGACGTCACGCAGGGCGTGATCGTCCTCGACGACCAGGATCGTGTGCCGCATGGTCCTCCTTCAGCCGCTCCGGAAGGCTGCTTGCCTGTTCCCCGTAGCCGTAGCCGTAGCCGTAGCCGTAGCCGTGGGCCTACGCCGAGACCAGCAACGGCCGCAGCAGCCGCGAGTCCGTCAGCCGGCCCGCCAGCGGGTCGGAGAGTCTGCGCAGGAGGGCCGTCAGCAGCATCGCGATCAGCGTGCCGACCAGGACACCGGCGACCACGTCGTGCGGATAGTGCGCGCCGACCCAGACCCGGGAGACGGCCATCAGACAGGCGCCCAGCAGGGCTATGGTGCCGAGGCGACGGGAGACGTAGAGCAGGGCCACGGCGGCCGCGGCGGCGATGACCGTGTGATTGCTGGGGAAGGACCAGTCGCCCGGCGCAGGACACGCCTCCAGTGTTTTCACGTGCAGGCTCTGACAGGGGCGGTCCTCGCGCACGACCATCTTGAACAGGGAGTTCACCCCGAACGCCACGACGACGATCAGCGGCACCGCGAGCGCGACCATCGCCGCCCGGGCGCTGCTGCGACGGGCCTGCCACCAGCCCACGAGCATGAGAACGGCGAACAGCGCCAGCCCGTACGTCGACCAGGCGGACACCAGGCTGTCCAGCCAGTGCGGGGAGTCATGGGCGAGATTCACCACGTAGGTGTAGGTGGAGCCGTCGATCGACGACCCGTTGAACGCGAGGATCATCCCTGGGCGCCCTTCTCCGCGGTCGCGGTCGCGGCCTTGCGGGAGCGGCGGAACTCGGCGGCGAGCGGGATCAGCGACACGATGACGATCACGGCGATGATCGGGAGCAGATAGCGGTCGACGTTCGGAATCGACGAGCCCAGTGCGTAGCCCGCGAGGGTGAGGCCGATGCTCCAGACGAGACCGCCGACGACCTGCCACACGGTGAACGTGCGGGCGGGGACCTGGAGGGCGCCCGCCATCGGGTTCAGCACCGTGCGTACGACCGGGACGAAGCGGGCCAGCACGATCGCCTTCGCGTGGCCGTACCGCTCCAGCAGCTCCTCGGCGCGCTTGGCCCCTTCGTGCAGCCGGGACGAGCCGCTGCGGGCGAGCAGCGCGCCGCCCGCCTTGCGGCCGATGAGATAGCCGCACTGGGAGCCGGCCAGCGCGCCCACGGCGGCGCAGACCAGGAGCGGCCCCAGGGAGAGCTTCAGTCCGCCGTGGCCCGACCCCGTGCACAGCAGGCCCGCCGTGAACAGCAGCGAGTCACCGGGCAGGAAGAAGCCGATCAGCAGCCCGGTCTCCGCGAACATCACGACGCCGACACCCAGCACACCGAAGGCGGCGAGCAGGGACTGGGCGCTGAGGATGTTCACCGCCAGCTCCGACCCCAGCTGTGATCCGAGCTGTGACGCTGCGAACAAAGGTGCGGCCATCGCCGGGAGCCCTCTCATACTGGACGGGCGGGCGCAGTGGTGACGGCACCCGAGTGACTACAATCCTGTAGACGGTCTACTGAACTGTAGACGATACCGGGGTGAGGATCGTTCCCATGACCAGCGCGAAGGACGAACGCCGACCGGCGGGTGAGCTCGAGGCCTCCGTCATGGCCGCCCTCTGGGCCGCCGGCGCACCCCTGACTCCGGGCCGCGTCCAGACGGAGCTCGGCTCGGGGCTGGCCCGTACGACGGTGACGACGATCCTGTCCAGGCTGCATGAGAAGGGGATCGTCGGCCGGGAGCGGCAGGGCCGGGGCTTCGCGTACTTCCCCGTTCAGGACCCGCACGGACTCACCGCCCGGCGCATGCACACCGTGCTCGACCGGGACGAGGACCGGGAGACGGCGCTCGCCCGGTTCGTCGCCCAGCTCAGCCCCGACGACGAGCGCCTCCTGCGTGATCTTCTGGAATCGGGTGAGCCACTGGAATCGGGTGAGTAATGACCACTCTGCTGATCATTCCGCTGCTCGTCCCGCTTCTGCTGCCTTTCGCACTGCCGGGGCTGGCCCGCCGCTGCCTCGACCGCCTCGCGCCGGTCGCCGCCCTGTGGGCACTGACCCTCACGGTCCTCGTGCTGGCCGGCGCCTCCGTGGCCGCGCTCGGCGCGCTGCTCCTCACCGGCCTGCTCAAGCTGCCGGTCCTGGCGGGCCTGGGTGACCTCGTCCACCCCCTGCGTACCCCGTCGAACCTGATCGTCCTGCCCCTGGCGGCGGCGGCCACCGGCCTCCTGACCGTCGGCGCCGCGACCCTCGCACGCTCCGCCCTGCGCCAGCTGCGCGCCTTCCGCACCGCCCGCAGTCAGGCCGACCGCCGACCGGCCGCGGGTGACCTGTGCGTGATCGAATCGCCCCACCCGGACGCGTACGCGCTGCCGGGCCGTCCGCACCGCATCGTCGTGACCACCGGGATGCTCCGCAGCCTCTGTCCCGAAGAGCGCGAGGTGCTCTTCGCCCACGAACGGGCCCACAACGCGGGCAACCACCACCGCTTCCTCGTCGCGGCCGAGATCGCCGCGCACTGCCATCCCGGACTGCGCCCGGTCCGCGACAGCATCGCGCTCGCGGCCGAGCGCGCCGCGGACGAGGCCGCCGCCACGGCGGTGGGGGACCGGCGGCTGACCGCCCGCGCCATCGCCCGCGCCGCCCTCGCCACCACGGCCGCCCGCTCCACCCGCCCCGACTTCGCCGCCGCCGCGACCACCGGACCCGTACCCCAGCGGGTCGCGGCCCTTCTCGCGGCTCCCGGGCGCCGCCCTCGCGCCGCCTCCTGGATCGCCCTCCTCCTCGTCGCCTGCGCGACCGTCTCGGCCTCCGCGGCGGCGACCGGCGTTCTCGCCTTCCATCACGAGGTGGAGATCGCCCAGGGCGAGGAGACCCGCTGACCCTTCGGGGCCGGCGCTACTCGGACGCGTCGCTCAGACCGAGCCGCAGATGCTCCACGTGGTAGACCGCCTGGTCGAGGAGTTCGGCGACATGGTGGTCGTGCAGCGCGTAGACCACCGACCGGCCGCGGCGCTCGCCGACGACCAGGCCCAGATTACGCAGCAGCCGCAGCTGGTGCGAGCAGGCGGACTGCTCCATGCCCACCTCGGCGGCCAGTTCCGTCGCCGGAAGCGGCCCTTCGCGCAGCCGCGCGAGGATCAGCAGCCGTGAGGGGGTGGACAGGGCCTGGAGCGTGGTGGCCACCTTCGCGACATTGGCAGCGTCCAGACGCACGCGCGAGGTGACGTTCTGAGCGGCGGCGTCCTGCGCGGTGGTGACGGCTCCATGACCCATGGGCGTATCTTACCCATCGCACATGAAGGTATGAATGAGTCTTCATGTGTTCCTGTATGGTGCCAGGGTGTCCTCCACTCTCGACCTCCCGCTCGTCCCCGCCCTCGACGCATCCGCCCGTACGGCCCCGCGCCGCCGCACCCGATTCCTCGCGCTGCCGGAGGCCCGCTGGGCGCTCCTCGCGACCGCCGCTTTCCTGCTGGCGCTCCCGTTGCACTTCGCCGACGCGCCCGGCTGGACGTACGGGCCGCTCTACGCGATCGCCTACCTCGCCGGTGGCTGGGAACCGGCGCTGGAAGGGCTGCGGGCGCTGCGCGGGAAGACCCTCGACGTCGATCTGCTGATGATCGTCGCGGCCCTCGGCGCGGCCGCGATCGGTCAGGTCCTGGACGGCGCCCTGCTGATCGTCATCTTCGCCACCTCCGGCGCCCTGGAGGCCCTGGCCACCGCCCGCACCGCCGACTCCGTACGCGGTCTGCTCGACCTCGCGCCCGCGACGGCGACCCGGGTGAGCGCCGACGGTGAGGAGTCCGTCCCGGTGAGCCGACTCTCCGTCGGTGACGAGCTGTTGATCCGGCCGGGGGAGCGGATCGGAGCCGACGGACGGGTCCTCGACGGTACGAGCGAGGCAGACCAGGCGACCATCACCGGCGAGCCGCTGCCGGTCCTGAAGACCCCGGGCGACGAGGTCTTCGCGGGCACCCTCAACGGCACCGGAGCCCTGCGCGTCCGTGTCGAGCGCGACCCCGCCGACTCCGTGATCGCCCGGATCGTCACCCTCGTGGAGGAGGCCTCGCGCACCAAGGCGCCGACGCAGTTGTTCATCGAGAAGATCGAACAGCGCTACGCGGTGGGCGTGGTGGCCGCCACGCTCACCGTCTTCGCCGTGCCGCTCGCCTTCGGCGCGGACCTCACCGGCGCGCTGCTGCGGGCCATGACGTTCATGATCGTCGCCTCGCCGTGCGCGGTCGTCCTCGCGACCATGCCCCCGCTGCTCTCCGCCATCGCCACCGCCGGCCGGCACGGCGTGCTGGTCAAGTCCGCGCTCGCCATGGAACGCCTCGGTGAGATCGACACGGCCGCCCTCGACAAGACCGGCACGCTGACGGAGGGCGCGCCCGAGGTGACGGCCGTACGCCCGGCGGCCGGATCGGGGCTGGACGAGGACGCCCTGCTGGCGCTGGCGGCCGCCGCCGAGCACCCCAGCGAACACCCGCTCGCCCGCGCGATCGTCGCCGCCGCCCGCGCCCGAGACCTGCGCCTCGCCCCCGCCCGCGACTTCGCGGCGAAGCCGGGACACGGCGTCACCGCCACGGTCGACGGCCGGGTCGTCACGGTCGGCCGCCCCGACTCGGGCCTGGACACGGATACGGGCACGGATACGGACGCGGGCACGGGCACGGACGTCGACGTCGAAGGCGGCACGGTCGTCCGTGTGGAACGCGACGGCGCCCCCGTCGGCACGCTCGTCCTGGCCGACCGCCCGCGCGCCGACGCCGCCGAGACGGTCGCGGGGTTCGCCGCGCTGACGGGCACCTCACCCGTGCTCCTCACCGGCGACAACCCGCGCGCCGCCGCCCAGGTGGCCACCGCCACCGGCATCACGGACGTACGCGCTTGCCTGCTGCCCGAGGACAAGGTCACGGCCCTACGGGAGTTCCAACGCGCCGGCCGCAAGGTCCTGTTCGTCGGTGACGGCGTCAACGACGCGCCTGCCCTGGCCGCCGCCCATGTGGGGGTCGCCATGGGCCGGGCGGGTTCCGACCTCGCGCTGGAGACGGCGGACGCCGTCGTCGTCCGCGACGAGCTGGCGGCGATCCCCGCGGTCGTACGGCTGTCCCGCGCGGCCCGCCGCCTGGTGGTCCAGAATCTCCTTGTTGCGGGTACGTTCATCACCGTCCTCGTCGTGTGGGACCTGCTCGGACACCTCCCGCTGCCGCTCGGCGTCGCGGGCCACGAGGGCTCCACGGTGCTGGTCGGGCTGAACGGGCTTCGGCTGCTGCGGGAGTCCGCATGGCGTCGGCCGGACGGAGGCCGACCTCGGGCGCTGTGAGGTTGATGTCGGATTCTCGCCAGCCCCGGCCGCGCGGGTGCCCGATGCTTGAGACATGCGGAATGGGATGCACACCGACACGGAGCGCTGTGTGCGCGCTGTCCAGTCGAAGGACGCGCGCTTCGACGGATGGTTCTTCACAGCGGTCCTGACCACGCGAATCTACTGCCGGCCGAGCTGCCCGGTGGTGCCGCCGAAACCCGAGAACATGACGTTCTACCCGAGCGCGGCGGCCTGCCAGCAGGCCGGGTTCCGGGCCTGCAAGCGCTGCCGTCCGGACACCAGCCCCGGTTCGCCCGAGTGGAACCAGCGAGCCGACCTCGTCGCCCGCGCGATGCGCCTGATCGGCGACGGGGTCGTGGACCGCGAGGGCGTTCCGGGTCTGGCCGGCCGGCTCGGCTACAGCATCCGCCAGGTCGAGCGGCAGCTGCTCGCCGAGCTGGGCGCGGGACCGCTCGCGCTCGCCCGGGCCCAGCGCGCCCAGACCGCCCGGCTGCTCATCGAGACCACCACGCTCCCGATGGCGGAGATCGCCTTCGCGGCCGGGTTCTCCTCCATCCGCACCTTCAACGACACCGTGCGCGAGGTCTTCGCCCTCGCCCCGAGCGAGCTGCGCGACCGGGTGCCCAAGAAACGCGCCCCGGCCACACCGGGCGTCCTGAGCCTGCGGCTCCCCTTCCGCGCCCCGCTCAACCCCGACAACCTCTTCGGTCACCTCGCGGCGACCGCCGTACCCGGTGTCGAGGAGTGGCGCGACGGCGCCTACCGGCGCACCCTGCGCCTGCCCTACGGCCACGGGATCGTCGGGCTCACCCCGCACGTCGACCACATCGCCTGCCGCCTCACCCTCAGCGACCTGCGCGACCTGCCCGTCGCGATCAGCCGCTGCCGCCGCATGCTCGACCTGGACGCCGACCCGGTCGCCGTCGACGACCAGTTGCGGACGGATCCGGTGCTGGCGCCCCTGGTGGCGAAGGCTCCCGGCCGCCGGGTGCCGCGCACGGTCGACGAGGCCGAGTTCGCCGTACGGGCCGTCCTGGGCCAGCAGGTCTCCACCGCCGCCGCCCGCACCCACGCGGCCCGCCTGGTCACCGCGCACGGCGAACCCGTCGAGGACCCCGAAGGCGGCCTCACTCACCTCTTCCCCTCCCCTCAGGCGCTCGCGGCCCTGGACCCGTCGTCACTCGCGATGCCGAACACCCGCCGCACCACCTTCACCACGCTCGTCCGCCAACTCGCAGACGGATCCCTCCACTTGGGAGTGGAGAGCGACTGGGCCGAAGCCCGCGCCCGCCTTCTCGCCCTCCCCGGCTTCGGCCCCTGGACGGTCGACGTCATCGGCATGCGCGCCCTCGGCGACCCCGACGCGTTCCTCCCCACCGACCTCGGGATCCGGCGCGCGGCCCAGGAGCTGGGCCTGCCGTCGACCCCCGCCGCCCTGACGTCGCGCGCGGCGGCGTGGCGCCCGTGGCGGGCGTACGCGGTCCAGTACCTGTGGGCGACGGACAGCCACCCGATCAACTTCCTCCCCGTATAAGCGACTTCAAGCACATGCAGATGGCTTCAAACGACTCGAAGGTACGAACTGTGAAACAGCACACGGTCATCGACAGCCCGTACGGCCCGCTCACCCTCGTCGCCGACGACGGCGTCCTGTGCGGCCTCTACATGGTCGGCCAACGCCACCGCCCGCCGGAGGAGACCTTCGGCGAACGCGACGACACCCCCTTCGGCGAGGTCACCGACCAGCTGAAGGCCTATTTCGAGGGCGAGTTGAAGGAGTTCACCCTCGAACTGCGTATGTCCGGCACCCCCTTCCAGCGCAGCGTCTGGGAGCAGCTGAGCCGGATCCCCTACGGCGAGACCCGCACGTACGGCGAACTGGCCGAAGCCCTGGGCAACGCGGGCGGCTCCCGCGCGGTCGGCCTCGCCAACGGCAAGAACCCCATCGGCATCATCGTGCCCTGCCACCGCGTGGTCGGCGCGAACGGAAGCCTCACCGGATACGGCGGCGGCCTGGACCGCAAGCAGCGCCTGCTGGACTTCGAGAGCGGTACGGCACTGTTCTAGTAGGACTCCGTTAGGTCTTTCTGTCGGCCGTGTTCAGCGGCATGCTGAGTGTGTGGACGCACATGAAGTGAACCGTGCTCGGGCGCAGTTG
>NZ_JBIWFN010000009.1:263833-432097 GCF_044763085.1 Streptomyces sp. NPDC096311 | reverse complement strand
CGTCGCGCACCGGCACGGACTCGTGCCAGTCCAGGCCGAGTTGCGGCATGTCCAACGAGACCGTCGCCTCCTGGGTGTGGTGGGGGTCGAGGTTGACCACCACCACAACCGTGTTCGATCCGCTCCCGTCCGTGACCGACTTCGAGTAGGCGATCACCGCGTCCTTGTCCGTGTGGTGGAAGTGGAGGCCGCGCAACTGGCGCAGCGCCGGACTGCGCCGGCGGATGGCGTTGAGCGCCCTCAGCAATGGCGCGATGCTACGACCCTCCCGCTCCGCCGACTCCCAATCCCGCGGACGCAGTTGGTACTTCTCGGAGTTCAGGTACTCTTCGCTGCCCGCACGCAGCGGGGTGTTCTCACAGAGCTCGAATCCGCTGTAGACGCCCCAGGTCGGAGACAGCGTCGCGGCGAGCACCGCACGCAGTTCGAAGGCCGGCCGCCCGCCGTGCTGAAGGAACTCGTGCAGGATGTCCGGGGTGTTCACGAAGAAATTGGGCCGCATGGAGGCGGCCGCCTCCCCCGACAGCTCACTGAGGTAGTCGGTGAGCTCCTGCTTCGTGTTGCGCCAGGTGAAGTACGTGTACGACTGCTGGAAGCCGACCGCCCCCAGCGTGCGCATCATCGCGGGCCGGGTGAACGCCTCGGCCAGGAAGATCACGTCAGGGTCGGTGCGGTTGATGTCCGCGATGACCCGCTCCCAGAAGACGACCGGCTTGGTGTGCGGGTTGTCGACGCGGAAGATCCGCACGCCGTGGTCCATCCAGTGGCGCAGCACCCGCAGCGTCTCCTGGACCAGCCCCGGCATGTCCTGGTCGAAGGCGATCGGATAGATGTCCTGGTACTTCTTCGGCGGATTCTCCGCGTACGCGATCGACCCGTCGGCCCGGTGGTGGAACCACTCGGGATGCTTCTGCACCCACGGATGGTCCGGGGAGCACTGGAGCGCGAAGTCGAGCGCGATCTCCAGCCCCTCCCGCTCCGCCCGGCGCACGAACGCGTCGAAGTCCTCGATCGTGCCGAGGTCCGGATGAACGGCGTCGTGCCCGCCCTCCGGGGAGCCGATCGCCCACGGCACACCGACGTCGTAGGCCCCCGCCGAGAGCGTGTTGTCGGGCCCCTTGCGATAGGTGGTCCCGATGGGATGGATCGGCGGCAGATACACCACGTCGAAACCCATCCGCGCGATGGCGGGCAGCCGCTCGGCGGCGGTGCGGAAGGTGCCGTGCACCGGCGGATCGAGATGCCCGCTCTCCGAACGCGGAAAGAACTCGTACCAGGAGCCGTACAACGCCCGCTCGCGCTCCACCAGCAGGGGCAACGGCTCCGAGCTGCTGACCAGCTCACGCAGCGGATGACGCGTGAGGACCCTGTCCACTTCAGGGGTACGGGCGGCGGCGAGCCGGGCCGCCGAGGAACGGCCGGTGTCCCGCAGCGCGTCCGCCGCGGCGAGGACGACATCCCTTCTGCCCTTGCTCTTCGGCACTCCGGCGGCAGCGCGCTCGTACAGCCGGGCGCCCTCCTCCAGGACCAGTTCCGTGTCGATGCCCGCCGGGATCTTGATCCCCGCGTGATGGCGCCAGGTGGAGACAGGATCGCTCCAGGCCTCCACGGTGTACGTCCAGCGGCCGGTCGTCCCGGCACGGACGGTGGCGCCCCAGCGGTCGGTGCCGGGGGCGAGCTCGCGCATCGGGGTCCAGGGGCCGGTGCGGCCCTCCGGATCGCGCAGGACGACGTTCGCGGCGACGGCGTCGTGACCTTCGCGGAAGACGGTGGCCGTGACCTCGAAGACCTCGCCGACAACTGCCTTGGCGGGGCGGCGGCCTTGCAGGACGAGCGGCCGAACGTCGACGACGGGAATGCGTCCGACGCTCTCGCCGCCTTCGGCTGACTGTCCGGAGGGTTGCTCCGGGGCGCGCGGGACGGCGTCGACCTTGCGTAGGGGGGGTGTGTCGGAGGTGGTCGTCGGGGGTGGCGACGTGTGGTGCGTGGCGGGCATGACCGCTCCTGTCCGCGTCAACGTGGGTGGGCGGATGACGGTGTGGGGAGGTGGGGCCTGCGGGGTGTACCGGAGGAGCCTTCCCACCCTATTCGGGTGAGCAATCCGGCAGGTTGCTAACTACTTACGCGTATGTCTACACACAAGACCGGCCTCGTCCGACGGGCGAGGCCGGTGCCTGCTGCGGCGGTTCTTTACGAAGAGCCGATCTGCAGAAGCCTGTTCGGCGAACCGAGCCCCGCACCGCCGACCTTCCCGTACACCGCCCGCTGAACCAAGGCTTTGCCCACTTGGGCCGGGGTCGCCTTCGGATGGCCGCCGAGATACAGCGCCGCCGCGCCCGCGACATGCGGGCTCGCCATCGACGTACCGGAGAAGGTCGCCTTCCCGGTGTCGCTCGTATACGACGCCGACGTGATCGCCACGCCGGGCGCGAACAGGTCGAGCGCCGCGCCGAAGTTGGAGAAGCTCGCCCGGGCGTCGGCCCGGTCGCTCGCTCCGACCGTCAGCGCCTCCTTGACCCGGGCGGGGGAGTACAGCCCGGCGGCCAGTCCGTCGTTGCCCGCCGCGACCGAGTACGTCACCCCGGAGGCGATGGAGTTGCGTACGGCGGCGTCCAGCTGGGCGTTGGCGTGGCCGCCCAGGCTCAGATTGGCGACCGCGGGCTTGTGCGCGTGCCGGGTCACCCAGTCGATACCGGCGATGACCTGCGCGGTGGTGCCGGACCCGGCGTTGTCGAGCACCCGCACGGACACGACCTTGGCCTTCTTCGCCACACCGTAGGTCGTCCCCGCGATGGTCCCGGCGACATGCGTCCCGTGTCCGTTCCCGTCCCCCGCCGCCTTGTCGTTGCCCACGAAGTCCCAGCCGTAACTGGCCCGCCCCCCGAAGTCCTTGTGCGTGATCCGGATCCCCGTGTCGATGACGTACGCCGTCACGCCCGCGCCCGCCGACTCCGGCCACGTATAGCCCTTGTCGAGCGGCAGAGCGGGCTGGTCGATCCGGTCAAGACCCCAGGACGGCGGGTTCTTCTCGAAGTGGTCGAGTGCCACCCGGGTGTCCTGGACGACGGAGGCCACACGGGAGTCCGCCGCGAGCCGCCGCGCCTGCTTCTCGCCCACCTGAACCGCGTACCCGTTGAGTGCCGTGCCGTACGTGTGGCTGATTCGTGCTCCGTACTTCTCGGCGATGCCCTTGCCCGCCGACGACGGAGCCGTCGTACCCCCCTTGAGTGTCACGATGTAACTACCGCTGACGGAACCGGGTTCGCCGGCGCCGAGTATCCGCCCCTGCGGGGCGGCGTGCGCGGGCAGGGTGATGGCCGAAAGCACCGCGGCCGTCGTGACCGCGGTGAGGCATCCTGCCCAGCGCAGACGCCGCTGTCTCGTCTGTGCCATGACGTGAGTTCCCCTCCTCAAGTCGGCGTACGCCGACCGGGACCGACCGGTGTGCGACCGGGGTCACGCGTACGCCACTTGGCAGCCTCTCGTGTGGTGTGAAGCACCACAAGGCCGCCCATGCGGGCGGAATCGGCCATACCCTCCGGGGGTGGGGCGGAATGGTTGCGTCGATTCCCGGTCGACGGTCCCTCTCGCCGACGCCCTCAGCCGAGCCCGTCGGCCGCGGGCCGGTGGGGGCCGTTTGCGCAGTTCCCCGCGCGCCCGGAGCGGGGCTGCGCCCCGATCCCCCGCCCGGGTGATTCGTTCGACTGGCGGCCGGTGGGGGCTGGTCGCGCAGTTCCCCGCGCCCCTGAGGCGGGGGCTGCGCCCCGCCCGGGATCCCCACGCCCCCGACCCACCCACGCGCCGCCACCCACGACGCCGGAGTTCATCGATGCGCCGTGTTGTGGAAACACCCTCGCCGCTACCGTCGTCGGTGACGTACTTCCCGCCGCATACGTCTTTTGTGAAGGTGGAACTTGTGAAGGCAATCCGCAGATTCACCGTTCGCCCCGTACTGCCCGACGCCCTTCACCCGCTCAGCGACCTCGCCCGCAATCTGCGCTGGTCCTGGCACGCCGAGACCCGCGACCTCTTCCAGTCCGTCGACCCCGAACGCTGGACCGCCTCCGACGGCGACCCCGTACGCCTGCTCGGCAGCGTCGCTCCCCACCGCCTCGCGGAACTCGCCGAGGACCGCCGCTTCCTGCGCCGCCTCGCCGCCGTAGCCGACGACCTGCGCGACTACGTGACCGGCGAACGCTGGTATCAGACCCAGACCCAGATTCCCGACCTCCCCGCCGCCATCGCCTACTTCTCACCCGAGTTCGGCATCACCGCGGCCCTGCCCCAGTACTCCGGCGGCCTCGGCATCCTCGCCGGCGACCACCTCAAGGCGGCCAGCGACCTCGGCGTACCCCTCATCGGCGTAGGACTCCTCTACCGGCACGGCTACTTCCGTCAGTCCCTCTCCCGAGACGGCTGGCAGCAGGAGCACTATCCCGTCCTCGATCCCAACGAACTCCCTCTCGTACCCCTGCGCGAATCCGACGGCGCCCCGGCCCAGGTCACCCTCGCCCTCCCCGGCGCCCGCCCCTTGCGCGCCCGCATCTGGCTGGCCCAGGTCGGTCGCGTCCCCCTCCTCATGCTCGACTCCGACGTCGAGGAGAACGACCTCGGCGAACGCGGGGTGACCGACCGGCTGTACGGCGGCGGCAGCGAGCACCGGCTGCTGCAGGAGATGCTGCTCGGCATCGGCGGGGTGCGCGCCGTACGGACGTACTGCCGGCTGACCGGCCACGCCCAGCCCGAGGTGTTCCACACCAACGAGGGCCACGCGGGCTTCCTCGGCCTCGAACGCATCGCCGAACTCGCCGAGGGGCAGGACGGGCACGACGGGCTGGACTTCGAGGCCGCTCTCGAATCCGTCCGCGCCGGTACCGTCTTCACCACCCACACCCCCGTCCCCGCCGGCATCGACCGCTTCGACCGCGAGCTGGTCGCCCACCACTTCGGCCCGGACGCCGAACTCCCCCGTATCGACGTCGAACGCATCCTCGGCCTCGGCATGGAGACCTATCCGGGCGGTGAGCCGAACCTCTTCAACATGGCCGTGATGGGGCTCAGGCTCGGCCAGCGGGCCAACGGGGTGTCGCTGCTCCACGGTCACGTCAGCCGCGAGATGTTCTCCGGGCTGTGGCCGGGTTTCGACCCGGACGAGGTCCCGATCACCTCGGTCACCAACGGCGTGCACGCACCGACCTGGGTGGCACCGGAGGTCTTCCGTCTGGGCGCCCGCCAGATCGGCGCCCAGCGCACCGAGGACGCGATGACGGTCGGCGGCTCGGACCGCTGGGACGCGGTGGCGGACATCGCCGACCAGGAGATCTGGGACCTGCGCCGGGTGCTGCGCGAGCAACTGGTCCTCGAGGTACGCGAACGCCTGCACGCCTCCTGGCGCCAGCGCGGTGCCGGAACGGCCGAACTCGGCTGGATCGACGGGGTGCTGGACCCGGACGTCCTCACGATCGGCTTCGCCCGTCGCGTCCCTTCCTACAAGCGTCTGACCCTGATGCTGCGCGACCGCGACCGCCTGATGGACCTCCTCCTGCACGCCGAACGCCCGATCCAGATCGTGGTCGCGGGCAAGGCACACCCCGCCGACGACGGCGGCAAGCGACTCGTGCAGGAACTGGTCCGGTTCGCGGACGACCCGCGTGTGCGCCACCGGATCGTCTTCCTCCCGGACTACGGGATGGCGATGGCGCAGAAGCTGTACCCGGGCTGCGACATCTGGCTGAACAACCCGCTCCGCCCGCTGGAGGCCTGCGGCACGTCCGGGATGAAGGCGGCACTCAACGGCTGTCTGAACCTCTCCGTCCTGGACGGCTGGTGGGACGAGTGGTTCCAGCCGGACTTCGGCTGGGCGATCCCGACGGCGGACGGTACGGATGGGGGTCCCCCCACGCGTTCAGCAGTGGGGGAGGACGACGACCGCCGGGACGACCTGGAGGCGGCGGCCCTCTACGAGCTGCTGGAACAGCGCGTGGCGCCCCGCTTCTACGAGCGGGGTCAGCACGGTCTGCCCGACCGGTGGATCGAGATGGTCCGCCAGACGCTGACCCATCTCGGCCCGAAGGTCCTGGCGGGCCGGATGGTGCGCGAGTACGTGGAGCGCCTGTACGCCCCCGCGGCCCGCGCCCACCGCGCCCTGGCCCCGGAGACGGCCCGCGAACTGGCCGCCTGGAAGTCCCGCGTCCGGGCGGCCTGGCCCCGGGTCACGGTGGATCATCTGGAGGCCTCCGCCGCCACCACGACCGCCGAACTGGGCACCAGCCTCTCCCTGCGGGTGCGGGTGGCGCTGGCCGACCTCGTCCCGGACGACGTCGAGGTCCAGGCGGTCTCGGGCCGCGTCGACTCGCAGGACCGCATCGCGGACGCGAGCTGCGTCCCGCTGAAACCGGCGGGCGGTCCGGACCTGGAGGGGCGCTGGGTGTACGAGGGTCCGCTCTCCCTCGACCGCACCGGCCCGTTCGGCTACACGGTCCGTATTCTCCCCACGCACCGACTGCTCGCGTCCGGCGCCGAGCTGGGCCTGGTGACGATGCCTTCGGAGGAGGTGGGGGAGGAGGCCGGGGTCCTGATGCGCTGAGCGAGCCGCAAGCGGAAGGCGGACAGCGGGCCTACGGTTCGAACCCCGCGCACAGCCGGCGCAGTACCGTCCCGCAGCGCCGTGCGTAGGCGTGCTGGAGCCCCCGGGTCGCCGGTCCGCCCGCACGGGTGTACCACTTGGCCGCACGGCTGAAGGCGGTCACGGTCAGCCAGACCGTGCCGTCGCCCGTGCGGTCGACCACGAAGGCCTCCTCGCCGCGCTCGGGGTGGCCGGGCAGGGTGCCGTAGGCCCAGCCGGCCCGGCGGTACTCCTCGACCGTCCAGACCACACGGCAGGGGGCCTTCAGGGGGCCGAGCCCGACGGTGACGTCGACTCCGGGGGCCGCCTTGTCGGCGGTGGCGGTTATACCCACGCCCATCGCGCGGTGCATCTCCCAGGTCATCACCGCTTCGGACGCGGCGCGGAAGACGGCCTCGCCCTCGCCGACGCGGGTGCGCAGGTGCAGGGGGTGGAACCCCGGCGGGCAGCGGCCGTCGCGCGTTGCGCCCACGTCCTCGTATGTGAAGGGGTTGTCCGGGGAGACCATGGGGGACAGCGTAGGGCGGTACCCGGAGGTGCTTTCTCTCCGGGTACCGCCCAAGTGCTCAAGCGGGTCTCGAGGACCCCGTGGGCACTAGCTCACGTTGACCGCGGTCCAGGCCGCGGCCACCGCCTTGTACTCGGCGCTGGTCGAGCCGTACAGGGCGGACGCCGCGGAGAGCGTCCCCGTGCGGGCCGACTTGTAGTTGGTCGTCGACGTGAAGTACGTCGTCAGCGCCTTGTACCAGATCTGCAGGGCCTTGTCCCGGCCGATGCCGGTGACGGCCGTGCCGTTGTACGTGGGCGAGTTGTAGCTGACGCCGTTGATGGTCTTGGCGCCGCTGCCCTCGCTCAGCAGGTAGAAGAAGTGGTTGGCGACACCGGACGAGTAGTGCACGTCCAGGTTGCCGACGCTGGAGGACCAGTAGTCGGCGGAGCCGCCGTCCTTGCTGGGCTTGTCCATGTAGCGCAGCGGGGTGCCGTCGCCGTTGATGTTGATCTTCTCGCCGATGAGGTAGTCACCCACGTCGGAGGAGTTCCCCGCGTAGAACTCGACGCCGGTGCCGAAGATGTCGGAGGTCGCCTCGTTCAGACCGCCGGACTCGCCCGAGTAGTTGAGACCGGCCGTGTTGGCGGTGACGCCGTGACTCATCTCGTGACCGGCCACGTCCAGCGAGGTCAGCGGGTGGTTGTTCCCGGAGCCGTCGCCGTACGTCATGCAGAAGCAGCTGTCGTCCCAGAACGCGTTGACGTACGCGTTGCCGTAGTGGACCCGGGAGTACGCGCCGACACCGTTGTTCTTGATGCCGCTGCGGCCGAAGGTGTTCTTGTAGAAGTCCCACGTCTCCTGCGCGCCGTACGCGGCGTCGGCCGCCGCGGTCTGGTCGGTGGTGGAGCTGGAGGCCGCGCCGGTGCCCCAGACGTCGTCCGCGTCGGTGAACAGGGTGCCCGCGGAGGAGGAGGTGGTGTGCGACTTGTTGTACGTCTTGTGGCCGCCGCGGGTGCCGTCGGTCAGCTGGTACGTCGAGCCCGACAGGGTGGTGTTGAGGCTGACCGTGCCCGAGTAGAGGGTCTTGCCGGTGCCGGTCTCGATGCCCTGGTACTCGTAGAGCTTCTTGCCGGTGGCCGCGTCGGTGATGACGTGCAGCTCGTTCGGGGTGCCGTCGTCCTGGAGACCGCCGATGACCGTCTCGTAGGCGAGGGTGGGCTTGCCGGTGGCGGCCCAGATCACCTTGCGGGGAGCGCGGTCGGCCGTGGTCTTCTCCGAGCCGGCGGCCTTCGCGGCGGTGAGAGCCTGCTTCTCGGCCTTCGCGGTGGTGACCTGCGGCTTCAGCGAGGCGACCTTGATGGCCGTCTTCACGGCCTTGGTGACGCCCTCGGTCTTGCCGGCCTTGGACTCGTGGACGACCAGGTCGCCACCGAGGACCGGAAGGCCGTTGTACGTGCGCTCGTAGCGGGTGTGCACGGTGCCGTCCGCGTCCTTGAGGACGTCTCTGACGACGAGCTTCTCCTTGGCGCCGAGGCCTATCTGCTGGGCGGTCTCGGGCGCGGCCGCGTCGGCCTGCTGGATCAGGCTCGTGCGCGCGGCGGCGGAGAGCTGGACCGTGGCGCCGGGGATCTTCGCCTTGGCGGCGGCCGACTCGGTCTGGGCGGAGGCACCGGTGGTCAGACCAGTGGTGAGCAGGGCTCCGGCAGCGACAGCGGTGGCGATGGCCAGAGTGGTGCGCTTGTGACGCGCGTAGAGGGGGGTCACGCAATCTCCTCTTGTGGGGGCGACCGGACGGCGTGGGGTGGCCGTACGGAAGGTGCGAAGTTGCGGTGCGGGTGAGCCGTGCGGTGGAAGAGTGACATCCGGGACGCGTACATGTCAGGAGGGCGATGGAATCTTGGCCGAAAAGCGTCCGGTGGATGAAGATCGCCGTTCGCTACGCGGATCTCGATCTTCGTCAAACGACAGCAAACGCGGAGTCATGGAGCGGCAAAGAGGGCGCCGCCCCGGGAAGTCGAACCCCGGGGCGGCGCCCTCTCGATTCCGCGTGTTCAGACGCGGTCTACGGGAACGTCAGCTTCCAGCTGTTGATGTAGCCGGTGTCCTGCGCGGCCTTGTCCTGGACCCTCAACTTCCAAGTGCCGTTGGCGACTTCGGAGGACGCGTTGACCGTGTAGGTCTCCTGGACGTTGTCCGCCGAGTCGGAGGAGCTGAAGGCCTTCAGGGGGTACACCGTGCCGTCCGGAGCCAGCAGGTCCACGACCAGGTCGCCGCGCCAGGTGTGCACGATGTCCACGTCGACCAGAAGGTTCGACGGGGCGTTGCCGGTACGGCCGGTGACCGCGATCGACGACGTCACGGCCGGCCCGTTGTCCGGAATCGATACGTCGCCGGTGTTCTCGAACGACGTACCGGTGCCGCCGCCACCGCCCGGACGCGAGCCGACCTTCACGGCCGCCCAGGCGTTCTGCACCGCCGTGTACTCGGCGCTCGTCGTGCCGTACAGCTCGCCCGTCGCCGCGAGCGTGCCGGTGCGGGCCGCCGCGTAGTTGGTGGTCGAGGTGAACTTGGTGGTGAGCGCCCGGTACCAGATCTGCAGGGCCTTGTCCCGGCCGATGCCGGTGACCGGAAGGCCGTCGGCGGTCGGCGAGTTGTAGCTGACGCCGTTGATGACCTTGGCGCCGCTGCCCTCGCTCAGCAGGTAGAAGAAGTGGTTGGCGACACCGGACGAGTAGTGGACGTCGAGACCGCCCACGCTGGAGGACCAGTTGTCCGCCGAGCCGCCGTCCTTGCTGGGCTTGTCCATGTAGCGCAGCGGGGTGCCGTCGCCGTTGATGTCGATCTTCTCGCCGATGAGGTAGTCACCGGGGTCGGAGGCGTTGTTGGCGTAGAACTCCACGCCGGTGCCGAAGATGTCCGAGGTCGCCTCGTTCAGACCGCCGGACTCACCGCTGTAGTTGAGACCCGCGGTGTTGGAGGTGACGCCGTGGCTCATCTCGTGCCCGGCCACGTCCAGCGCGGTCAGCGGGTCGGCGTTGCCGGAGCCGTCGCCGTACGTCATGCAGAAGCAGCTGTCGTCCCAGAACGCGTTGACGTACGCGTTGCCGTAGTGGACCCGGGAGTACGCACCCACGCCGTTGTTCTTGATGCCGCTGCGGCCGAAGGTGTTCTTGTAGAAGTCCCATGTCTCGGCGGCGCCGTAGTGCGCGTCGGCGCCCGCGGTCGCGGCGTTCGACGTGGTGCCGTTGCCCCAGGTGTCGCTGGTCTGCGAGAACAGGGTGCCGGTGCCGGACGTGCCGCGGTTGAGGTTGTACGTCTTGTGGCCGCCGCGCGCGCCGTCGGTGAGCGTGTAGTTGGAGCCCGACTGCGTGGTCGTCAGCGTCACCTGGCCGCTGTACTGGGTGTTGCCGATCCCGGTCTCGATGCCCTGGTACTCGTAGAGCTTCTTGCCGGTGGCCGCGTCGGTGATGACGTGCAGCTGGTTCGGGGTCCCGTCGTCCTGGAAGCCGCCGACGACCGTCTCGTACGCCAGGGTCGGCTTGCCGTCCGCCGCCCAGATCACCTTGCGGGGCGCCCGGTCGGCGTCGGTCTTCTTCGAACCGTCGGCCTTGGCGGCGGAGAGGGCCTGCTTCTCCGCCTTGGAGGCGGCGACGGCGGGCGTGAGCGAGGCGACCTTGAGGGTGGCCCGCGTCGCCTTGATGACCCGCTCGGTCTTCCCTGCCTTGGTGGTGTCGACCACCAGGTCGCCACCGAGGACCGGGAGTCCCGCGTACGTGCGCTCGTAGCGGGTGTGGACCGTGCCGTCCGCGTCCTTGATGACGTCGCGGGCGACGAGCTTCTCCTTGGCCCCGAGGCCCAGGTCCTTGGCGGTGGCCGCCTTGGCGGTGTCCGCGTCGCGTATCAGCTCCGCGCGCTGCGAAGGCGTGAGCTGGACGGCGAGAGAACCACGGTTGATCTTGCCGAGGGAGGACTTCTGGGGGGCCGCGCTCGCGGCGCCCGACTGGACGGCCGCGGCCAGCAGGGCGGAGACGCCGACGAGGGCGACGGCCGCGACGCGGCGCTGGGTGGTGTGGGAGGTGCGTCTGTGGGAGGAACTGCTGCTCAACACACTGACTCCTTCTGCGTGGCCACGGCTCGCGCGGCCAGTGGGGATCCGGTCGGGGTGGGTACCCGTCCGGGCAGAACAGGGCAGAACAGGGCAGAACAGGGTGGAACAGGGTGGAACGCGGGACCAGTTGCCTGAGGGTCCACGGCCACGACACGGCGATGGCGCTGTGAGGTTGCTGTGAAGTTGCCGTGGGAAGAGTGGCAGGAGATTTCGCTTTCTGTCAGGACCGCGTCAGGAAGTTGGCCGGAATTCGTCCGTTGTCCGGGTGTTCATGTTCGGCATGCGGACTGTTCGCCGGAGTGCGTCTGGTCTGTGGCGCGGCGCGCAGCCGCGGCCCTGCCGCCCCGCGCGCAGGACGACCGGACGTGACCCGATTCGTCGCGCCCTGAGCGGGTCGGGCGAAGTCCGCTGCGGTGCGGCAGCGCCCTGAAGGCGCGCGGGGAACTGCGCGACCAGCCACCAGGGCGCCGCAGACGCGCGACGGCACATCCCGGTACTTCCAGCGGAGCGCTCAGTCCCCGTGCCACGTCCGCCAAAGTGCCGCGTACGCCCCCTCGGCCGCCACCAGCTCGTCGTGCGTGCCGAGTTCGGTGAGCAGTCCGTCCTCCATCACGGCGACCCGGTCCGCGTCGTGCGCGGTGTGCAGCCGGTGCGCGATGGCGATCACGGTGCGCCCCTCCAGTACGGCGGCGAGCGCACGCTCGGTGTGGCGCGCGGTCGTCGGATCGAGCAGGGCCGTCGCCTCGTCGAGGATCAGGGTGTGCGGGTCGGCCAGCACCACCCGGGCCAGGGCGAGCTGCTGGGCCCGCGACCCGTCCGTCCGGCGGCCGCCGGTACCGAGCTCGGTGTCCAGGCCGTCCGGCAGCTCCCGGACCCAGCCGTCGGCACCGACGGCGGCCAGCGCTGTCCACAACGCCGCGTCATCGGCGGCGGGTTCGGCGATCAGCAGGTTGTCGCGAACGGTGCCAAGGAACACGTGGTGCTCCTGGGTGACGAGGACGACCTGCCGGCGCAGCTGCTCGGGATCGAGGTCGGCGATCGGTACGCCCCCCACGGTCACCGACCCGGACCGCGGCGCGTCGATGCCCGCGAGCAGTCGGCTCAGCGTGGTCTTCCCGGCGCCGGAGGGCCCGACGACGGCCAGCCGTTCCCCGGGCCGCACGGTCAGGTCGACTCCGCACAGCACCTCGCCCCCGCGGTCGTAGGAGTAGCGGACATCCGTCACGTCGATCCGGTCGTCGACCGGGGTGGGCGAGCCCGACGCCACGGCCCGCGGCGCGCGGGCCAGCCCCTCGACGCGGGCGAACGAGGCGCCGCTGCTCTGGAGCTGCTCGACCTGCATCAGGATCTGGTCGAGCGGCTCCGCGAGCTGGCGCAGATACAGGGTCGCGGCGACCACCGCACCCAGGCTCATCGCTCCCCTCGCGTGCAGGGCACCGCCCACCAGGAGGACGGCGACCACGGGAACGACGTACGACACCTCCACGGCCGGGAAGAACACGCTGCGCAGGAACAGGGTCCGCATCCGCCTGAGCCGGGACGCCTCCAGCGTCCGACGGCTCGCGGTGATCCGCCCGCGCTGCAGCCCGAACGCCTCCACCGTACGGGCACCGGACGCGGTGGCCGCGAGGATCTCGGCGACGTCCGAGGTGGCGGTGCCCTCGGCGAGATACGCGGTGCGCGCACGGCGCAGATACCAGCGCAGGGCGAACCAGATCCCGACGAGCCCGAGCACCCCGCAGGCGCCGAGCAGCGGGGCGATGACGAAGACCGCGCCGAGGATGAACAACGCCTGGGCGCAGGAGATGAGCAGTTCGGGTCCGGCGTCGCGCAGGGTGTTGCCCACCACGGTGACATCGGCGGTGCCGCGCGCGGTCAGGTCACCGGTGCCCGCCCGCTCCACGACCGAGGCGGGCAGACTCAGCGCCCGCTCCACGAACTGCTCCCGCACCCGGGCCAGCGTCCGCTCCCCGAAGCGGTGCCCGACGTACCGGGCCCACCGCGCCAGCAGCAGCTGCGCCAGCGAGCACACCAGGATGACCGAAGCCAGCCGGTCCACGACGTCCACACCGTCCCCGGCCCGTACGTCGTCGATGATCCGCCCGAGCAGCCAGGGCCCGACCAGACCGGCCGCGGCGGCCAGCGCGTTGAGGCCGAGCACGGCGGCGAAGGACCGCCCGTCCGCCCGGATCAGCCGCAGTGCCGCCCGGCGCACCTCGGCGGGTTCGGCGACCGGCAGATGCGCGCTCATCGCAGGACCTCTTCCGTGTCGCGGGCCACCAGTGCCCGGTATCCCGGCTCCCCGTCGAGGAGTTCGTGATGGCTGCCGCTCGCCGCGACCTTGCCGTCGACCAGGAAGTGCACGGTGTCCACCTGGTCGAGCATCAGCGGCGAGGTGCTGGTGACGACGGTCGTACGGCCCGAGCGTGCGGCCCGCAGCCGGGCCGCCACGGCCGCCTCGGTGTGCGCGTCGAGCGCCGAGGTGGGTTCGACGGCCAGCAGTACCTCGGGGTCGGCGAGCAGCGCCCGCACCAGGCGTACGCGCTGTCGCTGGCCGCCGGAGAGGCTGCGGCCCTGGGCGGCGACGTCCGAGTCGAGACCGTCGGGGAGACCGAGCACGATGTCGTCCGCCGCCGCCGCGCGCACCGCCCGGGCGATCGCCTCCTCGTCGTGCTCCCGGCGGCCGGAGACCAGCTCGCGCAGGGTGCCCGCGAACAGGTCGGCCTCGTTGTCCGCGACCAGGATCCGCTCGCGCACCTGCGCCAGGGCGATCTCGTCGAGCCGGACGCCACCCCAGGTGACCGCCGACTCCGCGTACCGGCCGAGGCGGTCGACGACGGCCTCGGACTCCGCGGGAACCGCTCCGACCAGCGCGGTGAGCCGCCCCGGCAGCACCCGTACCCCGGAGTCCGGATCGTGCAGTACCGCCGGGGAGGCGGGCGCGTCCCGGGCGTCGGGGCGGTCGGCGACGGGCTCCAGGGACAGGAACCGCACGACGCGCCGGGCGGCGACGACGGCCCTGCTGAGCTGGTAGCCGCTCTCGATGAAGAAGTACACCGGCATCACGAGGACCGCGACATAGCCGTACACGGACACCAACTGGCCGATGGTGATCTCCCCCTGGGCGGCGAGCCGGGCCGCGAGCCAGGTCACGAGGGCGAGGAAAAGGGTCGGCAGTCCCGTGCCCAGGGCCTGGATCCAGCTGGTCGCCGCACCGACCCGGTACCCCTGCGCCCGCAGCCGCTGCGAGTCGCGGCGGAAGGTGTCCGCGAACAGCCCCTTGCCACCCAGGCCGTTGAGGACGCGCAGACCGCCCGCGAGGTCGCCGATCCGCGCGGTCAGCACACCCTGCCGCTCGCGGTACTCGGTCTCCGCACCCTGCAGCCGGCCCATCAGCGGGCCGACGAGCCCGGCGATCAGCGGCACCCCGAGGAGTATCACCACCGACAGCTGGAGCGAGACCGACATCAGCAGCGCGGCCACCACGCCGTAGGTGACGATCGCGGCGATGCCGGGACCCACGACGGTCAGCGACTGGCTGATCGTCTGGACGTCACCGACGCCGATCGTGACGACCTCCCCGGCGCCGACCTGGCGGCCCAGCGCGGCACCCAGCCGCGCCGACTGTCCCACCACGACCTTGACCGTGCGGAAGTTGGCGTCCATCCGGACCTTGGTCATGGTGCGGTGCCGCATGATGCCCAGCCAGGCGTTGAACACGCCGATGCCCAGCACGGCGGCCGTCCAGCCGAACAGGGCGCCCCGGTCGCCCGGCTCCAGGCCGTCGTCGATCGCACGGGACAGCAGGTACGGCGGCAGCGCCAGGAGCGTCATCCACACCGTGGCGAGCAGCGCGCCCGCCGCGCTGCGCCCCGACTGCCGGGTGACCAGCCACCACAGATACCGCCACCCGCCCCGGCAGTCGGGCGTCCCCGGGTCCTCGTGAGCGTCGATCATGCAGCCCTCATGCCTTTCCCTTGCCGTCCGCCGTACGAGTCGTTCGCCGTCCGCTAGACGAGGCTGTCGCGCCACGCCTGGTGCAGGTCCGCGAATCTGCCGGTGGACGCGACGAGTTCGGCCGGGCTGCCGTCCTCGACCACCCGCCCGTGCTCCATCACCAGCACCCGGTCGGCGATCTCCACCGTGGACAGGCGGTGGGCGATGACCACCGCCGTCCGGCCGCGCAGGACCGTCGACATGGCGCGCTGCACCGCCCGTTCCCCCGGGATGTCGAGGGAGCTGGTGGCCTCGTCGAGGATGAGGACGGCCGGGTCGGCGAGCAACGCCCGTGCGAAGGCGACGAGTTGGCGCTGCCCGGCGGAGATACGGCCGCCCCGTTTGCGTACGTCCGTGTCGTAGCCCTCGGGCAGCGCGCTGATGAAGTCGTGGGCGCCGATCGCCTTGGCGGCCCGCTCGATCTCCTCGCGGCTCGCGTCGGAGCGGCCGATGGCGATGTTCTCGGCGACCGTGCCGGAGAACAGGAAGGCCTCCTGGGTCACCATCACCACCCCGCGCCGCAGCTCGGGCACCGACAGCTCGCGCAGGTCGACGCCGTCGAGCAGGACCCGGCCGTCCGTGGGGTCGTAGAAGCGGGCCAGCAGCTTGGCGAGCGTCGACTTGCCCGCGCCCGTCGAGCCGACCACGGCCACCGTCTGCCCCGCGGGGAGCGTGAGCGAGAAGGTGGGCAGCACCTCGCCGCCGGTGCGGTAGGCGAAGCGGACGTCCTCGAAGACGACCTCGCGGCCCGGCTGCGCGGAGGCGAGCGCGGGCAGCCGCTTCGGTTCGGCCGGTTCCGGCACGGACGGCGTCTGGGCCAGCAGGCCCGCGATCTTCTCCAGCGAGGCCGCCGCGGACTGGTAGGCGTTGAGGAACATGCCCAGCCGGTCGATCGGGTCGTACAGGCGGCGCAGGTACAGCACCGAGGCGGCCAGCACGCCCAGCGCCAGCGAACCCCCGGCCACCCGGTACGCGCCCCACAGCACGATCCCCGCGACCGCCGTGTTGGCGACCAGCCGGGAACCGACGACATAGCGGGCCATCTCCAGCAGGGCGTCCCCGTTGGTGCGCTCGTGGCGCTTGTTGAGGACCCGGAACTCGGCGTCGTTGGCGTCCTCACGGCGGAACGCGCGCACCGGCCGGATCCCGTTCATCGTCTCCGCGAACTTCACGATGACGGCGGCGATCGCGGTCGAGCGCAGGCGGTAGATACGGCCGGCGCGGCGCCGGTACTGCCGTACGAGGAGGTAGAGCGGCACGAAGGACGCCACCGCCACCGCGCCCAGACCCAGGTCCAGCCAGAGCAGCATCGCCGAGATGTAGACGAAGGACAGGATCACCGTGATGAGCTCCTGCAGGCCCTCGCTGAGCAGTTCGCGCAGCGACTCGACGTCCGTCGTGGAGCGGGAGATCAGCCGGCCCGAGGTGTAGCGCTCGTGGAAGTCGATGCTGAGCGCCTGCGCGTGGCGGAAGATCCGGCCGCGCAGGTCGAGCAGCACATCCTGGTTGACGCGGGCGGACGCCTGGGTGAAGGCGTACTGGAGTCCGCCGGCGGCCAGCGCGCACAGCAGATAGCCGACACCCACCGCGATCAGCGGGCCGTGGTCGTGCGCGCGGAACGCCGGTACGGCACGGTCGATGGCGTACGCGACGATCAGCGGGCCCGCCTGGATCGCGGCCTGCTGGAGCAGGAGCAGCACCAACGTCAGCACCACACGGGCCTTGAGCGGGGCGAGGAGGGAACGCAGGAGCGCGCCGGTGGCGCCCGGGGGAGTGGGCAGGGCGTCGCGGTCGAAGGGGTCCTGGTGCGGGTGGGACTCCCGCGCGTCCGGACGGTCCTTGCCGGGCACCCCGCCGTCGGGTTCCGGGCCCGCGTCCCGGCCCGGTTCCCGGTCCGGCTCCTTGTCCGGCGCTGTCGTCGTGGGCGCCGTCATCGGTCGGCCTCCTCGTCACCTGACATCAGATGGGCGTACTCGGCGTTGCTGCGCAGGAGTTCGTGGTGGGTGCCGACCGCGGTGATACGGCCGCCGGAGAGCAGGGCCACGCGGTCGGCGAGCAGGACCGTGGACGGGCGGTGCGCCACGATCAGCGCGGTCGTCTCCGCCAGGACGCGGCGCAGCGCGGCCTCGACCGCGGCCTCCGTGTGGACGTCCAGCGCTGACAGGGGGTCGTCGAGGACGAGGAAGCCGGGGCGGCCGACGACGGCCCGCGCGAGGGCGAGGCGCTGGCGCTGGCCGCCGGACAGGCTCAGGCCCTGCTCGCCGACCTGGGTCTGCGTCCCCTGCGGGAGCGCGTGTGCGAAGTCGGCCTGGGCGACGGCGAGGGCACGGTCCAGATCCGCTTCGCCCGCGGTGTCCGGGGCGCCCATGAGCACGTTCTCCCCGACGCCGGCCGAGAAGAGGGTGGGCTCCTCGAAGGCCACGGCCACGCGCGCGCGAAGCTCCTCGCGGGGCATCGCCGTGATGTCCTCGCCGTCCAGCGTGATCCGCCCGGCCGTCACCTCGTGCAGCCGTGGGACGAGGGCGGTGAGGGTGGTCTTCCCGGTGCCGGTCGCGCCGACCAGGGCCATCGACTCACCCGGACGGATGTGCAGATCGATGCGGTCGAGGACGGGGGGCGCGTCCGCCGGGGCGTCGGGATAGCGGAACTGGACGCCGTGGAAGCGGAGTCCGCCCTCGCCCTTCCTGGCGACGACCGTGGATGTCCCGGTGGACTCCGGCTGCTCGTCCATCACCTCGAAGTACCGCTCCGTCGCCGTCGCCGCCTCCTGGCTCATCGCGAGGAGGAAGCCGATGGACTCGACGGGCCAGCGCAGCGCGAGCGCCGTGGACAGGAACGCCACCAGCGTGCCGGCGGACAGCCGGCCGTCGGCGACCTGCACCGTGCCGAGCACGAGGGCGGCGCCGATGGCGAGTTCGGGGAGGGTGACGATGACCGTCAGGATGGCGGCGAGGAGGCGGGCCTTGGCCAGCTCCGTGCCGCGCAGGGTGCGGGACAGCTCGCGGAAGGCGAGGGCCTGGCTGCGGTGGCGCCCGAAGCCCTTGATGATGCGGATGCCGAGCACGCTCTCCTCGACGACCGTCGTCAGATCACCCACTTGGTCCTGGGCCCGCCGCGCCACCAGCGAGTAGTGCCGCTCGAAGAGCCAGCAGACCACCATCAAAGGCACCGCGGGAGCGAGCAGCACCAGGCCGAGGGTCCACTCCTGGGCCAGCATGATCATGACGCCGACGAGGATCGTCACGGAGTTGACCAGCAGGAACGTCAGTGGGAAGGCGAGGAACTGGCGCACCAGCATCAGGTCCGTGGTCCCCCGGGACAGCAGCTGACCGGAGGCCCAGCGGTCGTGGAAGGCGACCGGGAGCCGTTGCAGATGCCGGTACAGATCCGCCCGCATGTCGGCCTCGACGCCCGACAGGGGCCGCGCCACCAGCCACCGCCGAAGCCCGAACAGCACCGCCTCCGCGATCCCGAGCAGCAGCAGATACAGCGCGCCGAGCCAGATGCCCGCCGCGTCGTGTTCGGCCACGGGACCGTCCACCATCCACTTCAGGACGAGCGGGAACACCAGCCCCGTACAGGAGGCGAGGACCGCGACGAAGGCGGCACTGAACAGCCGCGTGCGCACCGGCCGCACGTACGGCCACAGGCGCAGCAGGCTGCGTACGGTCGAATGGCCGGCTCGGCCCGGGGTCACCGCATCTGGAGTGGACATCAGGAGCGAGCCTACGGTTCGGCACTGACAGAGCCCACCGAGTTTTGGCCGGGCCTGAATCGTTCCACGGATCCGGGACCGGTGCCCCGGGACTCGGTCGTATCGCCGCATCAACCGATCGGCTGATGCCGCTTCGAGCGCGATGGACGATGTGCCCGCTGCCGTGCCGACGGGATCCTCGGGACATGTCAGTCATCGAAGTCACCGGACTGCGCAAGTCCTACGGAGGCCGGCCCGTCGTCGACGGTGTCTCCTTCGCCGTCGAGGAGGGCGAGATCTTCGGGATCCTCGGCCCGAACGGCGCCGGCAAGACCACCACCGTCGAGTGCGTCGAAGGCCTGCGGATCCCCGACGCGGGCCGCGTCCGGGTCACCGGGCTCGACCCCGTCGCCGACCACGAACACGTCGCCCGCGTCCTCGGCGCCCAACTCCAGGAGAGCGAGCTGCAGGCCAAGCTCACCGTCCGCGAGGCCCTGGAGCTGTATGCGGCCTTCTCTCCGCACCCCGCCGACTGGCGGCCCCTGGCCGAACGCCTCGGCCTGACCGCCAAGCTCACCACCCGCTTCGCGAAGCTCTCCGGCGGCCAGAAGCAGCGCCTGTTCATCGCACTCGCGCTCATCGGCAACCCCCGGGTCGTCGTCCTCGACGAACTGACCACCGGGCTCGACCCGCGCGCCCGCCGCGACACCTGGCAGCTCATCGAGGACGTCCGGGCGAGCGGGGTCACCGTCCTGCTCGTCACGCACTTCATGGAGGAGGCGCAGCGCCTGTGCGACCGGATCGCCGTGATCGACAAGGGCCGGGTGGCCGCGCTGGACACCCCGTCAGGGCTGATCCGGCGCTCCGCGGGCTCCACCGTCATCAGCTTCACGCCGTCCGCGCCGCTGGACGAGGGTGACCTGAACGCGCTGCCCGCGCTCGCGTCGGTCGAGCACAAGGACGGCCGGATCACGCTGTCCGGCACCGACGAGACCGTCAACGCGGTCATCACGCTGCTCGCCCGGGGCCACATCACCGCCCACCAACTCCGCGTCTCCGACGCCACGTTGGACGACGCGTTCCTGGACCTGACGGAGGTCACCTCATGAACACCGCAGTCCTGCGCACCGAGTTGCGCCTCTTCCGCCGCGAACCGGGCGCCCTCTTCTGGATCCTGGTGTTCCCCACCCTGTTGCTGGTGATCCTCGGTTCCATCCCGTCGTTCCGCCGTCACCACGCCGACCTGGGGGGCCTGCGCACGGTCGACGTGTACGTCCCGATCGCCGTGCTGCTCGGCATGATCGTCGGCACGCTCCAGTTGATGCCGCAGCACATCACCGGCTATCGCGAGCGCGGCATCCTGCGCCGCATGTCGACCACCCCGGTACGGCCGTCCGCCCTGCTGTCCGCCCAGATGCTCGTCTACGGCGCGGCGGCCCTGGCCTCGGCCCTGTGCGCGCTGATCGTCGGCCGACTGGCCTTCGACGTACGACTCCCGAAGCAGCCGTACGGCTATCTCCTCGCCCTGCTCCTCGCGACCCTGGCCGCGCTCGCGCTCGGCGCCGTGGTCTCCGCGCTGTCCCGGACGACGAAGATCGCGGGCGCGATCGGGTCGGCGGTGTTCTTCCCGATGATGTTCTGCGCGGGCGTGTGGCTGCCGGTGCAGTCGATGCCTGACCTGCTGGCCCGGATCGTCGGATACACCCCGTTCGGCGCCGCCGCGCAGGCCCTGAACCGGGCGGCGGCGGGGAACTGGCCGGGCTGGGCGCACCTGGGGGTCCTCGCGGCCTGGACGGTGCTGCTCACGGCGGGTGCCTCCCGCTGGTTCCGATGGGAGTAGGCGAGGGGCCGTGCAGACTGGGCAGATGACCACCAAGGACAGGCAGATCGAGCGGCGTTGGGAGCAACTGCACACCTGGGGGCCGTACGGTCTGCTCGGCATCAGTGTCGTCCTCGCGCTCGCCTCCACCGGCGTGTTCGACCGTTCCACCGAGTGGTACGCCGCCTGGGCCCTGGTCGCCGTCGCGGTCGTCCTCCAGCTGTGGTGGCACGGCACCCGTTCCCGCCGGGCCGGCCGTGGCCGGATCCCGAGCCGGGCGGGGACGGCGTACTACGTCGTCCGCTGGGCCATCGCCTTCGCCCTCGCCTGGATCGACCCGTTCTTCGCGTTCTACGCCGCCGCCGGCTACATGGACGCCGACGAGCTGATCCCCGGCAGGTGGCAGCGGCTCGGACTGTTCGCGAGCGCGGTCACCGTGGCCGGTGCGCAGGCCGGCGGGCTTCCGTTCGGGAGCGGCGTCCAGTGGATCCTCTTCGCGGCGCTCCTGGTCGCCAACTCCGGCCTGCAGATGGTGGTCGCCCATCTCACCCAGCAGGAGGCCCAGCGCTCCCGCGAGCGCACCGAGACCATCACCGAACTCGAACGCACCAACGCCGCTCTGCAACAGGCCCTCGACGAGAACGCCGCGCTGCACGCCCAACTCCTCGTCCAGGCGAGGGAAGCCGGCGTCGCCGACGAACGCCGCCGGCTGGCGGCCGAGATCCACGACACCATCGCCCAGGGCCTGACCGGCATCATCGCGCAGCTCCAGGTCGTCGCGAACACCCCCGATCCGGGGGCCGCCCGCGTACATCTGGGCCGCGCGTCGGAGCTGGCCCGCCAGAGCCTGGGTGAGGCGCGCCGTTCGGTGCACAACCTCGCTCCGGTCGCCCTGGAACACGACGGCCTTCCCGAGGCGCTGAAGAAGACGGTCGCGGACTGGGCCCGACGCACCGGCGTCCGCGCGGACTTCACCCTCACCGGCACGGTGGAACACCTCCACGAGGAGATCTCGGCGACGCTGCTGCGTATCGCCCAGGAGGCCCTGTCCAACGCGTCCCGGCACGCGCGCGCGGCCCGGCTCGGCGTCACCCTCTCCTTCATGGGCGACGAGGTGACCCTGGACGTACGCGACGACGGCCGCGGCTTCGACCCCGCCGCCGTCCCCGAACGCACCGACAACGGCGGCTTCGGCCTGGACGGCATGCGGGCCCGCGCCGAACGCGTCGCGGGCTCCCTCACCTTGGAGTCCGAACCCGGCCACGGTACGGCGGTCTCGGCGCGCGTACCGTTGGTCCGCCATGACCGATGACTCGTTCGCCCCGGCCGATGACGCCGCGATCACCCTCCTCGTCGTCGACGACCATCCCGTCGTACGGGACGGTCTGCGCGGCATGTTCGAGTCCGCGCCGGGATTCACGGTCCTCGGCGAGGCCGCGAACGGTGTCGAGGCCGTCGCCCTCGCCACCTCCCTCGACCCGGATGTCGTCCTGATGGACCTCCGCATGCCCGGCGGCAACGGCGTCGAGGCCATCGCGGAACTCACCCGCCGCGGCGCCCGCGCCAAGGTGCTCGTCCTCACCACGTACGACACCGACTCCGACACCCTCCCCGCGATCGAGGCGGGCGCGACGGGCTATCTGCTGAAGGACGCCCCGCGGGAGGAGCTCTTCACCGCCGTCCGCGCGGCAGCGCAGGGCCGCACGGTGCTCTCCCCGGCGGTCGCCTCCCGCCTGGTCTCGGCGGTCCGCGCGCCCGCCCCGACCCAGGACTCCCTCTCGGCCCGCGAGCGCGAGGTCCTGGCCCTGGTGGCCAAGGGCACCTCGAACCGTGAGATAGCCCGAGTCCTGTTCATCAGCGAGGCCACGGTCAAGACCCACCTCACCCACCTGTACGCCAAGCTGGGCGTCAACGACCGCGCGGCGGCGGTGGCGGTCGCCTACGACCGAGGCATCCTGGGCCGGCACCCCGATTCCCGCGCCCCTTGAGAGCGCCGGCGCGCATCTTTCAGCCCGTCCGGCGTTCGAGGACGAGGACAGGTGTCTCAGCCCACCACGCGTAGCAACAGCACCGCCCGCGCGGGCACGGTGACCGTGCCGCCCGCGCGATGGATCACGCCCGGCGCCCGCGCCTGATCCTCCGTCGAGGTGTCGACCACGAGTTCGTAGCGCGAGGCCCACGGAGGCCCCGGCAGGACGAAGCTCACCGGACGGTCCCCGGCGTGCAGCACCGCGAGGAAGCTGTCGTCCACGACCGGCGCTCCGCGGGCATCGCGTCCGGGGATGTCCCGGCCGGAGAGGTACATCCCCAGGGTCGCGGCCGGCGCGTACCAGTCCCGTTCCGTCATCTCCGCCCCGCGCGGAGTGAACCACGCCAGGTCCCGCAACCCGTCCACCGAATGGGCCCGCCCGGAGAAGAACGCCCGGCGCCGCAGCACGGGGTGCTGGTGCCGGAGGGAGATCAGCCGGGACGTCAGGTCGTACAGCGCCCGCCAGCCCGGTTCCTCCAGCAGGCCCCAGTCGACCCAGCTGATCTCGTTGTCCTGGCAGTACGCGTTGTTGTTGCCGCGCTGGGTGCGCCCGAACTCGTCCCCCGCGACGAGCATCGGCACCCCGGTGGACAGCAACAACGTCGTCAGCAGGTTCCGCAACTGGCGCCGCCGCAACCCCTGTACCCGCTCCTCGTCCGTCTCTCCCTCCGCCCCGCAGTTCCAGGCCCGGTTGTCGTTCGTGCCGTCCCGGTTCCCCTCCCCGTTGGCCTCGTTGTGCTTGCGCTCGTAGGAGACGAGGTCGCGCAGCGTGAAGCCGTCGTGGGCGGTCACGAAGTTCACCGAGGCATAGGGGCGCCGCCCGCCCCACGCGTACAGGTCGCTCGACCCCGAGAGGCGGTACCCCAGGTCCCGTACGTCCGGCAGCGCGCCCCGCCAGAAGTCCCGGACCGCGTTGCGATAGCGGTCGTTCCACTCCGTCCACAGGGGTGGGAAGGCGCCCACCTGGTAGCCGCCGGAACCGACGTCCCACGGTTCGGCGATCAGCTTCACCCGACGCAGGACCGGGTCCTGGGCGATGACCGCGAGGAAGGGGGAGAGCATGTCGACGTCGTGCATCGAGCGGGCCAGCGCCGCCGCCAGGTCGAAGCGGAAGCCGTCCACCCCCATCTCCGTCACCCAGTACCGCAGCGAGTCCGTGATCAGGCGCAGGACGTGCGGCTGCACCACGTGCAGCGTGTTGCCGCAGCCCGTGTAGTCGGCGTACCGGCGGGCGTCCGACTGGAGCCGGTAGTAACCCCGGTTGTCTATGCCGCGCAGGGACAGCATCGGGCCCAGCTCACCGGCCTCCGCCGTGTGGTTGTAGACCACGTCGAGGATCACCTCGATACCGGCCGCGTGCAGCGCCCGCACCATCCGCTTGAACTCGCCGACCTGCTGTCCCGTCGTCCCGGAGGACGCGTAGCCCGCGTGCGGGGCGAAGTAGCCGATCGAGTTGTAGCCCCAGTAGTTCTTCATTCCGCGCCGCAGGAGGTGGTCCTCGTGGGCGAACTGATGGACGGGCAGGAGTTCCACGGCCGTGACGCCCAGCCCGGCCAGGTGCTCGATCGCCGCCGGGTGGGCGAGCCCGGCGTAGGTCCCGCGCAGTTCCTCCGGGATCCCGGGGTGCAGCCGCGTGAAGCCGCGGACGTGCAGCTCGTAGATCACCGAGTCCGCCCACGGGGTCTTCGGGCGGTGGTCGTCCGACCAGTCGTCGTCATCGTGGACGACGACGCCCTTGGGGACGTACGGCGCCGAGTCCCGGTCGTCGCGCACGGTGTCCGCGACCTGCTGCTGGGGCCAGTCCCGGACATGCCCGTACACCTCGGGCGGCAGACTGAAGTCGCCGTCCACCGCACGGGCGTACGGGTCGAGGAGCAGCTTCGCCGGGTTCCAGCGGGCGCCGGTCCACGGGTCCCAGCGGCCGTGCACACGGTAGCCGTAGCGGCGGCCGGGCAGCACGCCGGGGACGAAGCCGTGCCAGATCTCGTGGGTCAGCTCGGTGAGCGGCACGCGCGTCTCGTGGACCTCGCCGTCCCGCTCGTCGAAGAGACAGAGGTCGACGGCCTCCGCCCCGCCCGCCCACAGGGCGAAGTTGGTGCCCGCCGCGCCGTCGGGGCCGACGCGGAAGCGCGCCCCGAGCGGGGTCGGGGCGCCCGGCCACACGGACACGGCGGGCGACGGCGCCCGCTGGGCGCCGTTCAGCACGGGGGACGACTGCGCGGGCAGTTTCTCGCCCGTGGCCCGCCCCTCCGGCACTGCCTCCTGCTCGGCTGCGCTCGACACCGTTCAGCCTCCTGCGGCTCGGTGGACGGCCGGAAGAAGAGCGTGCGGCGTCCCGGCCGCGGCTCCCCTTCGCGTCGTCCTCCCCACTGTTCTGCCCAGCGCTTGGCTCGCACTCACGTTTCCCCAGAGGTGCACACTCGTTGGGCCCGCTGTGAAGCACGAACAGACACGCGCGCGGCACGCAGGGGCCGCACTGGCCGCCGTACTGACCTGGGCCGGCCTGCTCGCCGGAGCCGCCGGCTGCACCTCGCACGGGATGGAGGACGTGCTCGGCAAACCCCCCGCCGCCGAGGACGTCATCCGGATCTCTCCCGACGACAACAGCAAGGGCGTACGCCCGCGACAGGCGCTGCGGGTGCGGGTGCCCGACGGGCGTCTTGAGTCCGTGCAGGTCGTCAAGGACCAGGACGCGCAGGAGTCCGCGGTGCCCGGTCGCATCTCCGCCGACGGCCTGAACTGGGCCCCCGACGACCCGCGGCTCGCGCTCGCCGCCAAGTACACCGTGGACGTGGTGGCTCTCGACGGGCACGGGCGGCGCTCGGCGCGGCACACGACGTTCACGACGTACGTCCCCGAGGAGCGGTTCATCGGATACGTGACGCCGGAGAACCGCTCCACCGTCGGCACCGGCATGATCGTCTCCCTCGCGTTCAACCGGGAGATCGAGAACCGGTCCGCCGTCGAGCGCGCGATCCACATCGAGGCCAGCCCCGCGGTCGAGGTCCGCCCGCACTGGTTCGGCAAGAGCCGCCTCGACTTCCGGCCCGAGAAGTACTGGAAGCCGGGCACGAAGGTCACCGTCGGGCTGCGGCTGCGCGACGTCGAGGGGGCGAAGGGTGTCTACGGACTCCAGTACCGGACCTTCTCGTTCACCATCGGACGCAGTCAGGTCTCGCTGGTCGACGCCGCCGCGCACACGATGGAGGTACGCCGCGACGGCGACCTCCTCGCCACGGTGCCGATCACGGCGGGCGCTCCCAAGAGGACGACGTACAACGGGAAGATGGTCGTCATGGAGATGCTGGACGTGACGCGCATGAACAGCCGCACGGTCGGCTTCGGCGGCGAGTACGACATCCCGGACGTCCCGCACGCGATGCGCATCACCGATTCCGGGACCTTCGTGCACGGCAACTACTGGGCCTCGGGCGTCTTCGGCAACAGCAACGTCAGCCACGGCTGCGTCGGTCTCCAGGACGTGAAGGGCGGCAGCTCCGACACACCCGCGGGCTGGTTCTTCGACCGCACTCTCATCGGCGACGTCATCGAGGTCGTCAACAGCGACGACAAGGAAGTCGCTCCCGACAACGGCCTCGGAGGCTGGAACATGGACTGGAAGCAGTGGAAGGCGGGCGGCGCGGTGAAGTAGCCCGGCGAAGCAGCCCGGTCAAAGGGGGGAAGCACGTGTCGTAGGGCAGGGGACTCCAGCGCGCCCCCACACGGTCGAACTTGGGACTGAACGGTGACAAACCCGGGGAGCCATCTCTCAGGGCCGTGTGATTAATTAGCGCGATACGCGCGGCGACGCGCTGGGGTGCGGGCCTGATCAGGCCGTGCGAGGGGAGAACAGACTTGAACGGGCGACCGATATCGGGGGCGTCGGTTGGAACGCGGGCACGGGGGAGCCGGGGGAGCAAGGGGATCCTGGCGCTGCTGCTGGGCGTGCTGCTGCTCGCCCTGACCGCGTGCGGCGGGGGAGGGGACTCGGACGCCGGGTCCGGGAACGGCAAGGGCAAGAGCACGGGCAGCTCCACCAAGGCCGACACCAAGGTCTCGCAGGCCGTGGTGACCATCGCCCCGAAGGACGGCACGAACGGCGTGGCCACCAGCGGGGCCCTCAAGGTCAGCGCGGCCAAGGGCAAGCTGACCGAGGTCACGGTCAAGGACGGCAAGGGCAACGCGGTCGACGGCGCGATATCCGGCGGGGGTGCCACCTGGACGCCCTCGACCCACCTCGCCTCCGCCACCAAGTACAAGGTCCACGCGGTGGCCAAGGACGCCGACGGCCGTGAGGCCGCCGAGGAGTCCGCCTTCACCACGCTGACCCCGAAGAACACCTTCGTCGGTATGTTCACGCCCGAGGACGGTTCCAAGGTCGGCGTGGGCATGCCCTTCTCGGTCCGCTTCACCCGGGGCATCACGCACCCGGACGCCGTCGAGAAGGCCATCAAGATCAAGACCGAGCCGGCCGTCGACGTCCAGGGCCACTGGTTCGGCAACGACCGCCTCGACTTCCGCCCCGAGCAGTACTGGAAGGCCGGCACAAAGGTCACCGTCACCCTCAACCTCGACGGCGTCGAGGGCCGGGCCGGGGTCTACGGCAAGCAGGCCAAGACCGTGTCCTTCACGATCGGCCGCAGCCAGGTCTCCACGGTCGACGCCAAGACCCACAAGATGGTCGTCAAGCGCGACGGCAAGGTCATCAAGACCATCCCGATCACCACGGGCAAGCCGGGCTACGACACCTGGAACGGCCAGATGGTCATCAGCGAGCAGCTCCGGGTGACCCGTATGAACGGTGAGACGGTCGGCTACGGCGGCGAGTACGACATCAAGGACGTGCCCGACGCCCAGCGCCTGACCGACTCCGGCACCTTCATCCACGGCAACTACTGGGGCGGCGACGCCTTCGGCAACTACAACGCCAGCCACGGCTGCGTGGGCCTGCGCGACGTGCGCGGCGGCGGCGACCGCAGTGCCCCCGCCGCCTGGTTCTTCGACCACTCCATCACCGGTGACGTGGTGATCGTGAAGAACTCCCACGACAAGACGGTCGCCCCGGACAACGGCCTCAACGGCTGGAACATGTCCTGGTCGGCCTGGACCGCCTGACCGTTTCGCCTCGACGGGCCCGCTGTGCCAGGTCACTTCTGTGACCGACCACACTGGGCCCGTTGTCGTTAGTCTTCGTTAACCTGCCCTCATGACTGTGCATCTCGAAGTGGCCGAAGGCGTCGGCACCCTCCGCCTGGACCGCCCGCCCATGAACGCGCTGGACGTCGCCACACAGGACCGGCTCAAGGAGCTCGCCGAGGAGGCCACCCGCCGCGAGGACGTGCGCGCCGTGGTCGTCTACGGCGGCGAGAAGGTGTTCGCGGCGGGCGCGGACATCAAGGAGATGCAGGCCATGGACCACGCGGCGATGGTCGTGCGCTCCCGTGGCCTCCAGGACTCCTTCAGCGCCGTGGCCCGTATCCCCAAGCCGGTCGTCGCCGCCGTCACCGGGTACGCGCTGGGCGGTGGCTGCGAGTTGGCGCTCTGCGCGGACTTCCGTATCGCCGCGGACAACGCCAAGCTCGGCCAGCCGGAGATCCTGCTGGGCCTGATCCCCGGCGCCGGCGGCACCCAGCGCCTGTCCCGTCTGATCGGCCCCTCCAAGGCGAAGGACCTCATCTTCACGGGGCGGATGGTGAAGGCCGACGAGGCGCTGTCGCTCGGTCTCGTGGACCGGGTCGTCCCGGCCGACGAGGTGTACGCCCAGGCGCACGCGTGGGCCGCGAAGCTGGCGCAGGGTCCCGCGCTCGCGCTGCGCGCCGCGAAGGAGTCCATCGACGCCGGTCTGGAGACCGATCTCGAGACGGGGCTCGCGATTGAACGGAACTGGTTCGCGGGGCTGTTCGCGACCGAGGACCGCGAGCGCGGCATGCGCAGCTTCGTGGAGGAGGGGCCGGGGAAGGCGAAGTTCCTCTGATCCCCTTGCAGTTGACGCGATGTCTTGTCCGGTGTCCCCCGAAGGGCTGGTTTATGTCAGCCTTAAGGCAACCTTAAGTCTGCCTTGTCGGGGGCGACTGGCGATTGCCGCCAACTGGGGCATTCTGGCAGGTCAGTTGGGTCCTGAGGAGCCCTGAACTGCCGGGGGCATATGCCGACAGGATGTTGTGGAATGGGCGGTTCCGGGGGGCGTATTCCTCCGGAACGGCCCCGAAGCGGGCTCTGTGCGGCCATGATGGGGGGCATGGCGGGGCTGGAGGGTATCGAACAGCCGCGGCGGCACGGGAGTGCGACCGCGGCGCGCTGGTCGCCTGCGGTCGAGGACGAGCGGGCGCTCAAGGCGCTCGAGTTGTTCGGCAATCCGACGGAGGGCGAGGTCCCGCTGCCGTCCCGCCCCGAGTCCGCCGCCACCGCGCGGCGGCTCACCCAGGTCATCGTCCTGCGGCACTGGGGGCTCTCCCCGAAGATGACCGAGGACGCCGTGTTACTGGTGTCCGAACTCGTCGGCAATGCCGTACGGCACACGGGCGCCCGCGTCTTCGGACTTCGGATGCGGCGCCGCCGGGGCTGGATCCGCGTCGAGGTCCGTGACCCCTCCCGCGGTCTTCCCTGTCTGATGCCGGTCCAGGAGATGGACCTGAGTGGTCGCGGTCTCTTTCTCGTCGACAAGCTCTCCGACCGCTGGGGAGTCGACCTCCTGCCCCGCGGCAAGACCACCTGGTTCGAGATGCGCGTCGCCGACCGCTGACCGCTCACCCCCAGGGCCCGCGTCGCGACCCGCACCTTCATCAATCGGACCAATCGCACGTTTTCTTACCATTACACCCTTAAATGGTGCGGGTGATCACGCCCGCTCGTCCCCCTCAGCCGTCCCCCGACGGAAGCTCCGCCGGAAGCCCCCAGGGAAGCTCCGACGGCAGCCCCGACGGAAGCGTCGCGCGTGCGGCGCCGGATCCTCGTACGGTTCCGGATCGGCGTGCGGCGCTGCGGTCGGGTGTCGTGCTCGCCGCCGGGACACTCGCCGCGGGGTGCTCCACGACCGGCGTCGTCGCCCACCCGGCCGCCGTGTCCCGCACGGCCGTCTCTCCCTCCGCGAACCCCTCCGCGAACCTCTCCGCCAAGCCCGCCGCCGCGCCCGCGCCCCGCCGCTTCCCGCAGCAGCCCGCCGAGATCACCCACGGCCCCCGCGACCGTCCGCGGGTCGCCCTCACCTTCCACGGCCAGGGCGACCCGGCCGTCGCCAGGGCACTGCTCGGCGAGGCGGAGAAAGCCGGCGCCCGGGTCACCGTGCTCGCGGTGGGCAGTTGGCTCGATGAGCACCCCGACATCGCCCGCCGCATCCTCGACGGCGGCCACGACCTCGGCAACCACACCCTGCGCCACCTCGCCATCAACACGATGTCCGAGGCGGACGCGGAGGCCGAGATCCGGGGCTGCGCGGATCGGCTGCGGCGGCTGACCGGGTCCATCGGCACCTGGTTCAGGCCCTCCCGGACCCCGACCGCCTCCGCCCTCGTGGCGGGCGTGGCCCGCCGCGTGGGCTACCCGCACGTCCTCTCCTACGACGTCGACTCGCTCGACTACACCTCGCCGGGCGCCCCCGCCGTCACCCGCCAGGTCATCGGCGGGGTCCGCGACGGATCCGTGGTGAGCCTGCACTTCGGGTACGCGGACACGGTCGCCGCGCTCCCCGCCGTCCTGGAAGAACTCGGCCGCCGCGGTCTGCGCGCGGTCACCACCACGGAGCTGCTGAGCTGATGCACCGCAACCGGAACCTCACGAAGCGCGCCCTGCTCGCGGGCGCGGTACTCGCCGCACTCGCCGCACTTCCGGGCTGCGACGGCGAGTCCAAGAACACCGGCCACGAGGCCGTCGGCACCCAGGCCGCCGTCAAACCGGCCCAGCCGAAGCAGCCCGACGGCCTGCCCGGCATGCCGCCCGTGCTCGACCCGAAAGACGTCTACGCCGCCGACCGGCCGAACAAGCTCTCGCCGGTCGTCAAGGACTTCCCGTCCCGCGTGTACGTCCCCAACACCAACTCCAACACGGTCTCCGTGATCGACCCGAAGACGTACGAGGTCATCGAGACGATCCGGGTCGGCGCCCAGCCCCAGCACGTCGTCCCCTCCTGGGACATGAAGACGCTCTGGGTCAACAACGACCGGGGCAACACCCTCACCCCCATCGACCCGAGGACCGGCAAGGCGGGCAAGACCGTCGACGTGCACGACCCGTACAACCTGTACTTCACGCCCGACGGCAAGTACGCGATCGTCATGGCCTCCCTCGACCGCGAGCTGGTCTTCCGCGACGCGCACACCATGAAGCGCGTGCGGACCGAGCCGGTCAACTGCTACGGCGTCAACCACGCCGACTTCTCCCCCGACGGCCGCTACTTCATCGTCTCCTGCGAGTTCAGCGGCGAGCTGCTGAAGGTCGACACCGCGCGGATGAAGGTGGTCGCCCAGGAGAAGCTGCCCTTCCGCGGCGCCATGCCGCAGGACGTCAAGATCTCCCCCGACGGCAAGCGGTTCTACATCGCCGACATGGTGGCCAACGGCGTGTGGGTCGTCGACGGCGACAAGTTCACGAGGCCGTCCTTCCTCCCGACCGGCAAGGGCTGCCACGGGCTGTACGTCAGCCGTGACTCGCGCGAGATGTACATCTCCAACCGGGGCGAGGGCACCATCTCCGTCTTCGACTTCACCCAGAACAGGCTGACCAAGAAGTGGCGCCTGCCGCACGGCGGCAGCCCCGACATGGGCGGCGTCTCCGCCGACGGCAAGGTCCTGTGGCTGTCGGGTCGCTACAACTCCGAGGTGTACGCCATCGACACCCACACCGGCGCCCAGCTGGCCCGCATCCCGGTCGGCAGCGGCCCGCACGGCCTGGCCGTCTACCCGCAGCCGGGCCGCTACTCGCTCGGCCACACCGGCATCTTCCGCTGATCCACGCCCGGTCGACCCGAAGGCGGTGACACGCCGCCGTACGGGTGAAGATCCCCGGCCCGCCGCCGCAGAACCGAGATCGTGCTCCCCATGATCACAACTCGCCTGCGGCGACGGGCCGCCGTCGTCGTCGTCTCCCTCTCGGCCGTCTTCGCGACCTCCGCCGCGACGCTCCCCGCAACCCCCGCCGCCCCGCTCGCCAAAGCCGTCGCGCCCACGTGTCCCCAGTTCGACGACCCGGTCAAGGCCGCCGTCGACCACCGCGTGCAGGTCGACCGCATCACCCCCGAGCCGGTCTGGCGCAAGACCTGCGGCACGCTGTACCGCAGCGACAGCCGGGGCCCCGCCACCGTCTTCGAGCAGGGCTTCCACCCCAAGGACGTCATCGACGGGCAGTACGACATCGAGCAGTACGTCCTGGTCAACCAGCCCTCGCCGTACGTGTCGACGACGTACGACCACGACCTGTACAAGACCTGGTACAAGTCGGGCTTCAACTACTACATCGACGCGCCCGGCGGCGTAGACGTCAACAAGACCATCGGTGACACCCACAAGTGGGCCGACCAGGTCGAGGTCGCCTTCCCCGGCGGTATCGCGCGCCAGTACATCATCGGCGTCTGCCCGGTCGACAAGAAGACCAAGACCGAGATCATGAGCGACTGCGAGAGCAACCCGTACTACGAGCCCTGGCACTGACGCCTACCCGGCGATGAGCAGCGCCTCCGAGCCCACGGGACGGTAGCCGGCGGCCTGGAACGCCCGCATGCTGCGGGCGTTCCCCGGCGCGACCTGGGCCCACAGCGGCTCCGGGGCGAGCTGCCGAGCCGCCGTCACCAGGGCCCGGCCCAGCCCTCGCTGCCGTGCTCCTTCGTCCACCTCGACGGAGACCTCCAGCCGCCCCGCGATCCCTCGCCCCAGCACCAGCACACCGCCCTCCGTCGTCCACGCGCGCACGTCGGCACGGCGCCTGCGGGCGTACGCGATCCGCGGATGCTCGCCGTCCGTGATCTCCCGCAGCGGGAGCGTCGGCTCGCCCGGCAGGGGAGAGCCCACGAGCATCGCGTCGATCGTCTCGGACGTACGCCCCGTCCGCTCGACGAAGGCCGCCAGGAACCGCGCGTTCATCGGCGCGGCGAGGGCGTCGCACGGCACGGCGGCCAGCGTGTCGTGCACCCACCGCGGATCCTCGTCCGTGAAGACCACCGCGTGCGCGGTGAAGGCGAGCACACCCGCGTCCCGGTGGGACGCCTGCGCCACGACGGTCGTGCGACCGTCCGGCGGTGGGAAGACGCCCCGTGCGGCCGCGTCGAGAATGTCCCGAAGAGTCTCCACCACCGCGCTCCTTGAGTCTCCACCCACTGGAAGGCCCAGACTCGCAGACATGATCGACGACGGCACCGGACTTCTCACCATCGGCGAGCTGGCCCGGGCCACCGGACTGACCGTGCGCACCATCCGCTACTGGTCGGACGAGGGCGCCCTGCCCCCGGTGGCCCGCTCCTCGGGCGGCTACCGGCTGTACGACGCCGCGTCCGTGGCCCGCCTCGAACTGATCCGCACCCTGCGCGAACTGGGCCTCGGTCTGGACGCCGTACGCCAGGTGCTGGCCGGTGAGACGACGGTCGCGGAGGTGGCCGCCGCCCATGTGACGGCGCTGGACGCGCAGATCAGTTCGCTGAAGGTGACGAGGGCGGTGCTGTCGTCCGTGGCGCGACGCGGTTCGACCGCGGAGGAGATGACGCTCATGAACAAACTGGCGCGGCTGTCGGCCGCCGAACGCAAACGGATCATGGAGGAGTTCGTGGAGGAGCTGTTCCACGGGCTCGACTCCGTGGACCCGGCCATCCAGGAGCGGATGCGCTCCACCGCGGTGGACCTGCCTCAGGAGCCGACACCCGAGCAGGTGGACGCCTGGGTGGAGCTGGCGGAGATGGTCCAGGATCCGGAGTTCCGGGCGCAGATGCGCGAGGTGGTCGAGTTCAACGCGGCCGATCAGGACCACGCCGCGGCCGCCGGGCGATCCGTGTGGTTCCCCATGCGCATGCTCCAGGTGGGGACCGAGGCCCGCGCCCGGGGAATCGCCCCCGAGTCGCCGGAGGCGGCGGCGCTCCTGCGGGAGGTGCTGGGGGACGGCGACCCGGCCGCCGTACTCGCACGCATGGAGTCGGCGTCCAACGACCGGCTCGCCCGCTACCGGGAGTTGCTGTCCACGGTGAAGGGCGCGGGGACCCCGTCCGGGCACCGTGCGGAGTTCGGCTGGGTGGTCGCCGCACTGAGGGCCGGCGCGGACCGTTAATCTGACCTCCGTCAACACAGCTGTCATGCACTACGAAGGGGCGGATCGGTGGCGGACATCGAGGAAGCACGCAAGCAGTTCGAGCGGATCGATACGGACGGTGACGGTTTCATCACCGCGGCCGAGTTCAAGAGCGCCCTCGCCCAGGGCGGCGACTGGAACGTCACCGACTCGGTGGCGGAGGCCATCATCGCCACCCGCGACCTCAACGGGGACAAGGTCCTCTCGTTCGACGAGTTCTGGACCCACCTGAACAAGTGATCCGGGCCCTGACCAGGTGACCCGGGCACAGGGGCGCCCGCCGACCATCCGGCGGGCGCCCCTTCGTCATGCCGGCCTTCGGATGCGTACGCTCCAGCGTCCGTCCCGCCGCTCCAGGGTCAGCGGCAGGTCGAAGCACTTGCCGACCTGGTCGCCGGTCAGGACGGCCTCGACCGGTCCCCGGGCGAGTTCGCGGCCCTCCCGCAGGAGCAGCGCGTGCGTGGTGCCCGGCGGCAGCTCCTCCAGGTGGTGGGTCACCAGGACCGTCGCCAGGAGCGGGTGTGCGTGACGGAGGGTGTCCAGCGCGTCGAGCAGGTGCTCGCGGCCCGGCAGGTCGAGCCCCGTCGCCGGTTCGTCGAGGAGCAGCAGCCGGGGGTCGGGCATCAGGGCCCGGGCGATCAGGGCGCGACCGCGTTCCCCCTGGGAGAGCGTCGGCCAGCGGGCCTCGCGGCGGCCCGCGAGCCCCAGGGTCCGGATGAGCCGGTCGGCACGGCGTTCCTGTTCCGGCGTCGGCTCCCAGCGGGGCGGACGCTCGACCGAGTTCGTGAGGCCGGTCAGCACCACATCGTGCACACGCAGCGGGGAGCGCAGCGGATGGCGGGGGTTGACGTGGCCGACGTACGAGCGCAGCTCCCGCAGGTCGACGGTGCCCAGCCGTCTGCCGAGCACCTCCACGGTGCCGTGGGTGGGGTGGGTGAGCGCGCCGAGCAGGCCGAGCAGCGTCGTCTTGCCGGCCCCGTTGGCGCCGAGCAGGGCCCAGTGCTCCCCGGCGCGGACGCTCAGCGACACCTCCTGGAGGATCGGGACGCCGTCGCGGACGACGTGCACCTCGTGGGCGCGCAGTACCTCCGTCACAGCGCCCTCGCCCCGTTGACGGCCGACAGCACGGCCTGGACCGAGGCCGTGAGGACGGAGGTGTCGCGGCCCGCACCCCAACGGGTGATCCCGTCGACGCGGCACTGCGCGTAGGCGACCGCCGCGCTGTCGGGGCCGGTGGTGGTCGCGTGTTCGTGGAAGTCGAGGATGTCGATGCGGAGACCGGCGCCGGTGAGGGCGTCCGTGAAGGCGGAGAGCGGGCCGTTGCCGGTGCCCTCGTAGTCACCGGACCGGTCGCCGACCTGAAGGGTGCAGACGAAACGGTGGGCGCCCGACGCCTCCCGGTGGGTGGACCAGGCGTGCAGGAGCACATCGACCTCGGGGAGCAGATACGTCGCGCGGAACAGCTCGTACAACTCCTTCGGCGTCGCCTCGCGACCGCTCGCGTCCGTCGCCTTCTGGACCACGCGGGAGAAGTCCGGACGCATGCGCTCGGGCAGGTCCACCCCGTGGTGGGTCTTCAGCAGATACGCCACTCCGCCCTTGCCCGACTGGGAGTTGACGCGGATGACGGCCTCGTACGTACGCCCCACGTCGGCCGGGTCGATGGGCAGGTACGGGACGGCCCACGGCGCCCGCCCGGCCGGTACCCCCAGCTCCGCCGCTGTCAGGGCGTGGTGGGCCAGGCCCTTGCTGATCGCGTCCTGATGGGTGCCCGAGAACGCCGTGTGGACGAGGTCACCGCCGTACGGGTGGCGCGGATGCACCGGCAGCCGGTTGCAGTGCTCGACCGTCTCCCGCACCCCGTCGAGGTCGGAGAAGTCGACCATGGGGTCCACCCCCTGGGCGTACAGGTTGAGGGCGAGGGTCACCAGGTCGACGTTCCCGGTCCGCTCCCCGTTGCCGAACAGGCACCCCTCCACGCGCTGCGCTCCCGCCAGCACCGCGAGCTCTGCGCACGCCACCCCCGTACCGCGGTCGTTGTGCGGGTGCACGGAAAGGATCACCGAGTCGCGGCGCGCCAGGTGCCGGTGCATGTACTCGATCTGGTCCGCGTAGACGTTCGGGGTCGCGATCTCGACCGTCGCGGGCAGGTTGTGCGTGACCGGGCGGTCGGGGCTCGCGTCCCACAACTCGGTGAGCCCGTCGCAGAGTTCGAGGACGTAGTCCGGCTCGGTGAGGTTGAAGGTCTCGGGCGCGAACTGGAAACGGATGTACGGAGACGGCATCGACGGCGTGGACGGCATCGCGTCCGCCCGCCGGACCATGTGCGCCGCCGCGTCCCGTACCGTCTCCCACACCTGGCCCCGGTCCCGCCCGAGCACCACCTCCCGCCACACCGGCGAGGTCGGGATGTACAGGTGGACGACCGCGCGAGGCAGCCCCTCGATCGAGTCGAACGTGCGGTCGATCAGATCCCGTCGGGCCGGAGTGAAGACCACCGGTGTGACGTCGTCCGGGACGGCGCCGGTCCGCACGAGGTGGACGAGGTGGCGTACGAAGTCGAAGTCCGTCCGGCTCGCGGAGGGATAGCCGACCTCGATCTCCTTGAAGCCGACCCGGGTCAGCAGGTCGAAGAAGCGGCGCTTGCGGGCGGTGTCCATCGGCTCGGCGAGCGCCTGGTTGCCGTCGCGCAGGTCGACCGGCACCCACAGGGGTGCGCGCTCGATGCGGGCGGAGGGCCAACTCCGGTCCTCGGCGGGGACGTCGACCCGTTCGTGGAAGGGGCGGTAGCGGTGGTGCGGCATGGGGCCGGGGCGTTGCGGATTCCAGCGGGGAGTGTCGTACGACGTGGTGGTCATCTCTGGCCTTCGGCTCGGTCGGACGAGGACCGGCAGCACGGCGACCCGCGGCGGGGTGCCGGTCGCGTCAGGCCCCGCCGCGGCAGCCGAGGAGAAGGAGACCGCGAAGCGTCATGCCGGTAGGCTAGCCACGGTTCAACTCCTCAGACAAGTGAATTCCTCTCACTCCTCAGACAAGTCACCCTTCAGGCAAGTCACCCCTTGGACAAGTTGGTGGGAACGCCGATGCAACCGGGCCCCGTCCGCCCCAGCCCCCTGGTCGAGCAGGTCGCCGAACGCCTGCGCGCGCGGATCGCCGACGGCAGCTGGGCCGTGGGCACGAGGCTGCCGGGCGAGACCACGCTCGCCGCCGAACTCGGCGTGGGCCGCTCCACCGTCCGCGAGGCGCTGCGCGCACTCGCCGGGGCGGGGCTGGTGCGGCCCCGGCAGGGCTCCGGCGTCTTCGTCATCGCGGCCCAGCCCGTCGAGGACTGGCCCACCCGGCTGCGCCGCGCCGCGGTGACGGACGTCTACGAGGTGCGGATCCTGGTGGAGGTGCAGGCGGCCCGCCTCGCCGCCGCTCGCCGCACACTGGAGGACGTCACCGCCCTGGACGCCGCGCTGGCCGGCCGCCGCGCCGCGTCCGCCGGGGACGACGCGGCCTTCGTCGACGCCGACATCGCGCTGCACGCGGCCGTGGTCGCCGCCGCCCGCAACCCCGTACTCACCGACCTCTTCAGGGAGTTCGTGCCCGCCCTGCGGGAGGGCCTGATCGAGATGCTGGACCTGGTGGGGATGCGGGAGCACGACCCCGACACGGGCGACGACGCCCACGCGGCGCTGGTACGGGCCGTCGCGGACGGGGACGCGGACACGGCGGGGACGGTGCTCCGGGAGGAGCTGGAGGAGACGCTCGCCCTGTTGCGGCGGCCCGGCACCCGGACGCCGTACGTCCCGGAATAGGCGCGCGTGCACCACGGTTGACGATCACCGTCAGTCCAGTGGCGTCAACCCCGGAAGGGCCTGTCCATCATGAAGATCGGCATCATCGGAGCGGGCAACATCGGCGGCAACCTCACCCGACGGCTCACCGCCCTCGGACACGACGTCTCGGTCGCGAACTCCCGCGGTCCGGGGACCCTCACCGCACTCGCGGAGGAGACCGGGGCGACCGCAGTCAAGGTCGAGGACGCGGCGCGCGACGCCGAGGTCGTCGTCGTCACGGTTCCCCTGAAGGCGGTCCCGAACCTGCCGCACGGGCTTGTGGACCAGGCCGCCGAGGGCGTCGCCGTCATCGACACCGGCAACTACTACCCCCAGCAGCGCGACGGCAGGATCGCCGCGATCGAGGACGAGGGCCTGACCGAGAGCGGCTGGACGGCCCGGGAGATCGGCCACACCGTCGTCAAGGCGTTCAACGGCACGTACGCCCAGGACATCCTGGACCGGCACCGCCCGGCCGGCGCCCCCGACCGACTGGCGCTCCCGGTGGCCGGTGACGACGAGGCCGCCAAGCGGGTCGTACGTGAGCTCATCGACGAACTCGGCTTCGACACGGTCGACACGGGCGGGCTCGACGACTCCTGGCGCCAGCAGCCCGGCACCCCGGTCTACGGCCTCCAGAAGGGCGTCGACGAGGTGACCAAGGCGCTGGCGGAGGCGCCGCGGGAGCGCCCCGCGGACTTCCGCGCGTAACGTCAGACGATCCGCAGCGGAAGGTGCGGCCCGACCGGCAACTCGACCTCGACGGGGTCCCCGGGCCGCACCGCACCGCCTTCCCGTACGACGCTCATGACCCCGGACTTGTAGACGACGCCGCCGCCGTCCTCGTCCCTCCCGACGACCTGCTTGAGCAGCCCCTTCTGGAAGTCGTCGATCTGCGCGCAGGGATTGCGCAGACCGGTGATCTCCACGACGGCCTCGTCCCCGAGACGCAGCAGCGTGCCCACCGGCAGCCCCAGCAGATCGACACCCCGGGTGGTGACGTTCTCCCCGAGCTCCCCGGGCGCGACGGCGAAGCCGTTCTCGCGCAGCTCGTCGAACAGCTCCTCGTGCATCAGGTGCACCTGCCGCAGGTTCACCTGCGACGGGTCCTTCGCCATCCGGAACCGGTGCTTCACGGTGGTTCCCGCGTGCACGTCACCCTCCACCCCGAGCCCGGCGAGCAGCGTGATGCTCTCCCGGTTCGGCTTGGTGAAGGAATACGTCCCGTTGCTGCTGACCGCCGTGACCGCCCCGCCCATCCGCGAGAGCTCCCCTCTCTCCGACAGCTCCCACCGAGCCGCAGGTCAGAGCGTACGCGTCAGGAGAACTCATGGGTCAGCCGGATCTCTCCGACGATGTGGGCGTTGAACTCGTCGAGTTCCTCGGCCGGCACCCACAACTCGAGGATGGTCCGCCCGCCGACCTGCTGGACGGGGTACCGGCTCAGGAACTCCGAGTCGACCTCGAAGCGGGTGACGTAGCCGGCACCGCTGTGCTTCACGTTCCAGTCCCGCGCGATCCTGATCGCGTAGTCCTCGTTGAGCACCGGATAGAAGATCGGCTGCTCGGGCAGCCGGGGCGGCCAGGCGCGCCACCCCGACTGCCGGACCAGGTCCAGCTCCTCGGGACCGGTGGGGCGCCACAGGGTCGTGGTCGCCGGCTGGCTGGACATGCGCACCGCTTTCGAAGGGGGAGGTACGGGGGAGCCCGGACGATACCGGCGTCACGAGCCCGGCGGCCACGAGGTTTCCGTCCGTTCCACAGGGCGCGGCGGACGGCCCGTCAGCCCCCCGTCGCCCACTCCTTCAGCGCGGCCTTGCTGCCGAAGTTGGCGACATCCCTGTCCAGGGGCTCGTCGGTGAACTGGTGGAATCGCCACGAGGCCTCGATACGGGGCTTGCCCGCGGTCACGTAGTCGGCGATCCACAGCCCGTCTCCGGCGTACGAGGTGGTGTCGACGGTGAGCCAGTAGTTGCGGTTGGTGTAGAGGAGGACCCGGTGGTGCGGCCGAAGCTGCTTCACCATCCGGATGAAACGGTCCTTCTCGCCGTTGCTCGCGTGCGTGCCGTCACCGGTGGTCTCCCAGTCGACGGCGAGCAGGTCGCCGGCCTTCTCGGGGGCCTTGCCGACGAAGTACTCCGCCTGGACGGTGATGTTGCCGGGCCACAGGAAGTGGTAGAACCCGACCACGCACCCGGCGTCCCGGGCCGTCTTCACCTGGGCCGTGAGTTTCGGATTGACGTACGTATGGCCCTCCGTCGCCTTGACGAAGACGAAGGAGAGACCCTCGGTGGAGAAAGCGGACGACTGGTAGGCGCTTACGTCGATGCCGCGCAGCATGGGCGACTCCTCCGTGCGTGGGGGGGGGATGAACACGTACCGTCCTGCCTGATACGTGCGGGGACCGACTACTTGTCAAATGCCCCCACTTCCCCCACCACACCCTCGAACAACGGCCCGGACACGGAACCTCCGCTACCGCCTCGTGGCGAGGGTGGAGCCCATGTCCGTGGATGTGAATGTCGCCTCCGAGGTTGGTCGTTATGACGAAATTGTGCCCTTGTCTTGTCCGGGTCCGGGCAAATAGATGAGGGCTGAGAGAACGTGGGGGAGAGCGGCCGTCGGCGCGGTCTCTCTTCGTTCGGTGTCCCGGGGAACGTGGCCGGCGCCCTGGACCTCAGCTCCACCGACAACGGTTACGCGAGCACCACCGGGCCGCAGCTCGACACCCTGCGCAGCTTCTCGGTGTCCGCCTGGGCCAGACTCCCCAAGGCGGAGTCGAACACGGCCCAGATCATCGCGACCCAGGCCGGCGCGCAGCAGAGCGGCTTCGAGCTCTACTACTCGGGCTCGTACCGCAGTTGGGTCTTCAACCGGTACAACTCCGACACCGCGGGCGTCGACCCGACCCGGGCCATGGCCAACCTCGGTAAGCCCGCCGCCGACCAGGTCTACCCCGGCGAAAGCTGGCACCATCTCCTCGGTGTCTACGACAGCACGCTGAAGGAGCGGCGGCTCTACGTGGACGGCGGGCTCGTCTCCATGGTGCCGTTCACACCCGCTCCCTGGGACGCCACCGGTCCGGTACAGGTCGGCGCGGGATCGTACGGTGGCCGACCCGACTCGTTCTTCAAGGGGCAGATCGACGATGTGCGCCTGTACGACCGGGTGGTCTCCAAGGACGAGGCCGGTGACCTGTTCAAGCAGCACCCGCAGGTGAAGGGGCGCTGGAAATTCGACACCACGACGGTGGGCACGCCGGCTTCCAGCCCCGACGACAGCGCCGGCAAGCGGCCGGCGGTTCTGGGCGCACAAGCGGCCGTACAGCCGGACGCCGGATGGGTCGGCGACGGTGGGCTGGTCCTGGACGGGGTGGACGACTACGCCGCCGCAGCGACGGTCCCGGTGAACACCAAGGAGAGTTTCACCGTGACCGCCTGGGTCGACACCGCGGCACGCCCGCAGAAGAAGGTCACCGTCCTGTCGGCGGAAGGAGCGGTCAACAGCGCCTTCACCGTGCGATACGCACCGGACCCCACGGACCCGCAGAAGCAGGGCGGTTACGAACTGGAACTGCCCAGCGCGGACACGGCGGGCGTGGCCCGACCCGTGGTGCGGCATTCGAGTTTCCATTCGGAATTCGACTGGGACCACCTGGCAGTCGTGTACGACGCCTTCGCCGACGAGGCACGGCTGTACGTCAACGGCCGACTGGAGCAGGTCCTGGACGCCATGTCGTGGCGGGCCAACGTCCAGCCGTTCCAGGCGACCAAGCAACTCCAGTTCGGACGCAACAAGGAGAACGGAACACCTGGCGAGTACTGGCCGGGCGTGATCGACGACGTGTGGATCTTCTCCGGCGTGGCCAGTGACGCCCAGATCGTCAAACTCGGCAACGGGCAATCCCTGGACACGGTCCCAGGCCCGTAGATCGCCGTCGGGCTTCCCGACGAGACGTCTCCCTTTGACCCGTGGGCCCATACCCATACCGCCGCGTCGAGCGGCCCGCTTCCACCGGTACACAGCCGACGCGCGGCAGCTCCAGCGCGACGGGGTGATGACGAGCCGGCCTTCCGACGCCCCGGTCCGGCGGGCCGGGTTGCGAGGCCGTCGTGGGCATGGCCGACGTCAGGGCGGATCGAAAGTGACCGAGGATGCCACGAACCCCGGAGGGAAGCCCTGACAGCGCGTAAAGAAACGGACGCGCCGGCCAGGGCCTATGTCCTCAGCACTCGATGATGTTGACCGCCAGCCCGCCCCGTGCCGTCTCCTTGTACTTGACGCTCATGTCCGCGCCCGTCTCCTTCATGGTCTTGATGACCTTGTCGAGGGAGACCTTGTGGGAGCCGTCGCCGCGCATGGCCATGCGGGCGGCGGTGACCGCCTTGACCGCTGCCATGCCGTTGCGTTCGATGCAGGGGATCTGGACGAGGCCGCCGACCGGGTCGCAGGTGAGGCCGAGGTTGTGTTCCATGCCGATCTCGGCGGCGTTCTCGACCTGTTCGGGGCTGCCGCCGAGGACCTCGGCGAGGGCGCCCGCGGCCATCGAGCAGGCCGAGCCGACCTCGCCCTGGCAGCCGACCTCGGCGCCGGAGATGGAGGCGTTCTCCTTGAAGAGCATCCCGATGGCGCCGGCGGCGAGCAGGAAGCGCACGACGCCGTCCTCGTCCGCTCCGGGGATGAAGTTGATGTAGTAGTGGAGGACCGCCGGGATGATGCCCGCGGCGCCGTTCGTGGGGGCCGTGACCACCCGGCCGCCCGCCGCGTTCTCCTCGTTCACCGCCATCGCGTAGAGCGTGATCCACTCCATCGCGTGGGCCAGCGGGTCGCCCTCCGCCCGCAGCTGGCGGGCCGAGACGGCGGCGCGGCGGCGGACCTTGAGCCCGCCCGGCAGGATGCCCTCGCGGGCCATGCCCCGGGAGACGCACGCCTGCATCACACGCCAGATGGCGAGCAGACCCTCGCGGATCTCCTCCTCGGTGCGCCAGGCCCGCTCGTTCTCCAGCATCAGGGCGGAGATCGACAGGCCGGTCTCCTTCGTCAGCCGCAGCAGTTCGTCGCCCGTGCGGAACGGGTACTTGAGCACCGTGTCGTCGAGCTTGATGCGGTCCTCGCCCACCGCGTCCTCGTCGACCACGAAGCCGCCGCCGACCGAGTAGTACGTCTTCTCCAGGACGAGGGTGCCGGAGGCGTCGTACGCGAAGATCGTCATGCCGTTCGCGTGGTACGGCAGGGCCTTGCGGCGGTGCAGGACCAGGTCGTCGTCGAAGGAGAAGGCGATCTCGTGCGTGCTGAGCAGGGCGAGCCGGCCCGACGACTTGATCTGCTCCACGCGGTCGTCGGCGCCCTCCACGTCCACGGTTCGCGGCGACGCGCCCTCCAGGCCGAGGAGTACCGCCTTGGGGGTGCCGTGGCCGTGACCGGTCGCGCCCAGGGAGCCGTACAGCTCCGCCCGGACGGAGGCCACGGAGTCCAGCAGCTCCTCGTTGCGCAGCCGGCGGGCGAACATGCGCGCCGCACGCATCGGGCCCACCGTGTGGGAGCTCGACGGGCCTATGCCGATCGAGAACAGGTCGAAGACCGAGATGGCCACGGGGACTCCTCACAACAGGGGTGGTGCATGGGGGCGGGCGCCGCGCACAGCTCCGGTTCCAGTGTGCGCGGCGTCCCGGTGAATCGTACGTTCCGTGCGAATTTCTGTACGAAAGTGAACTTTCGCAGGAACTGGTGGTGTACTACTTCAGGCCGGGGTACAGCGGGTGCTTGCCGGCCAGGGCGGAGACCCGGGACTTGAGGGACTCCGCGTCGTATGAGGGCTTCAGCGCCTCGGCGATGATGTCCGCGACCTCGGTGAAGTCCTCGGCCTGGAAGCCGCGGGTGGCGAGGGCGGGCGTGCCGATGCGCAGGCCGGACGTGACCATCGGGGGTCGCGGGTCGTTCGGGATGGCGTTGCGGTTGACCGTGATGCCGACCTCGTGGAGACGGTCCTCGGCCTGCTGACCGTCCAGCTCGGAGTTGCGCAGGTCGACCAGGACCAGGTGCACGTCCGTGCCGCCGGACAGGACGTCCACGCCCACGGCCTTGACGTCGTCCTGGACCAGGCGCTCGGCCAGGATCCGCGCGCCGTCCAGCGTGCGCTGCTGGCGCTCCTTGAAGTCGTCGGAGGCGGCGACCTTGAAGGAGACGGCCTTCGCGGCGATCACGTGCTCCAGCGGACCGCCCTGCTGGCCGGGGAAGACCGCGGAGTTGATCTTCTTCGCCAGCTCGGCGGTGGACAGGATCACGCCACCGCGTGGGCCGCCCAGCGTCTTGTGGGTCGTGGTCGTGACCACGTGGGCGTGCGGCACCGGGTTCGGGTGCAGGCCCGCGGCCACGAGGCCCGCGAAGTGCGCCATGTCGACCATCAGGTACGCGCCGACCTCGTCCGCGATCCGGCGGAACGCGGCGAAGTCCAGCTGACGCGGGTAGGCCGACCAGCCCGCCACGATCAGCTGCGGCCTGGACTCCTTGGCGAGGCGCTCGACCTCGGCCATGTCGACCTGACCGGTCTCGTCGTTCACGTGGTACGCGACCACGTTGTACAGCTTGCCGGAGAAGTTGATCTTCATGCCGTGGGTCAGGTGCCCGCCGTGCGCGAGGTTCAGACCCATGATTGTGTCGCCCGGCTTCAGCAGCGCGAACATCGCCGCCGCGTTGGCCTGGGCGCCCGAGTGGGGCTGCACGTTCGCGTGCTCGGCGCCGAAGAGCGCCTTGACGCGGTCGATGGCGATCTGCTCGACCACGTCGACGTGCTCGCAGCCGCCGTAGTAGCGGCGGCCCGGGTAGCCCTCGGCGTACTTGTTGGTCAGGACCGAGCCCTGGGCCTCCATGACCGCGACCGGAGCGAAGTTCTCCGAGGCGATCATCTCCAGGGTGGACTGCTGGCGGTGCAGCTCGGCGTCGACGGCGGCGGCGACGTCCGGGTCCAGTTCGTGCAGGGGCGTGTTCAGAAGCGACATCAGTCAGAAGTCCTTAAGAGCCGGAGAACTCGGTGTACTCGTCGGCGGTGAGCAGGTCGGCCGGCTCGTCCGTGACGCGTACCTTGAACAGCCAGCCGCCCTCGAAGGGGGCGGAGTTCACCAGCGACGGGTCGTCGACCACGTCCTGGTTGGCCTCCACGACCTCGCCGGTGACCGGCGCGTACAGGTCGCTGACCGACTTGGTCGACTCCAGTTCGCCGCAGGTCTCGCCCGCGGTCACCGTGTCACCGACCTCCGGAAGCTGGGCGTAGACGACATCGCCGAGCGCGTTGGCCGCGAACTCGGTGATGCCGACCGTCGAGACGCCGTCCTCGGCGACCGACAGCCACTCGTGCTCCTTGCTGTAGCGCAGCTGCTGGGGGTTGCTCATGGCCTGAATTCTCCTGTACGCGGGGGAGTGCGGATGAACGGGATGACCGAGTGGTCCTGGGATACGAGACGTGACACAGCGGCGTGCGTCACGTGGGCGCGCTGAACGGGGCCCTTTCGACCCCGAAGCTACTTCTGGCGCTTGTAGAACGGCAGCGCCACGACCTCGTACGGCTCATGGCTGCCCCGGATGTCCACGCCGACCCCGGCCGTGCCCGGCGCGGCGTGCGCGGCGTCGACGTACGCCATCGCGATCGGCTTGCCCAGCGTCGGGGAGGGCGCGCCGGAGGTGATCTCGCCGATCACCTTGCCGTCGGCGACGACCGGGTAGCCGGCGCGCGGTACGCGACGGCCTTCGGCGACGAGCCCGACGAGTACCCGCGGGGGGTTCTCCTCGGCGCGGGAGGCGGCCTCCTGGAGCGCGGCACGCCCCACGAAGTCCCCCTCCTTCTCGAACTTCACGACCCGCCCGAGCCCCGCGTCGAAGGGGGTGAGCGAGGTGCTCAGCTCGTGCCCGTACAGCGGCATGCCCGCCTCCAGGCGCAGCGTGTCGCGGCAGGAGAGGCCGCAGGGGACGAGACCGACGGGCGCGCCCGCGTCCGTCAGCGCCTGCCACAGCTTCTCGGCGTCGGACGGGGCCACGAACAGCTCGAAGCCGTCCTCGCCCGTGTAGCCCGTGCGGGCGATCAGCGCCGGGACGCCCGCGACGGTGCCCGGCAGGCCCGCGTAGTACTTCAGGCCGTCCAGGTCGGCGTCGGTCAGCGACTTGAGGATGCCGGGGGACTCGGGGCCCTGCACGGCGATCAGCGCGTACGCGTCGCGGTCGTCGCGCACGAGGGCGTCGAAGCCGGTGGCACGCTCGGTCAGCGCGTCCAGCACCACCTGGGCGTTGGAGGCGTTCGCGACGACCATGTACTCGTTTTCGGCCAGCCGGTAGACGATCAGGTCGTCCAGGATGCCGCCGTCCTCCCGGCAGATCATCGTGTAGCGGGCGCGGCCGACGCCGACGGAGGCGATGTTGCCGACCAGCGCGTGGTTGAGCAGGGTGGCGGCCTGCGGTCCGGTGACCGTGATCTCGCCCATGTGTGACAGGTCGAAGAGACCGGCCCGGGTGCGCACGGCGAGGTGCTCGTCGCGCTCGGAGCCGTAGCGCAGGGGCATGTCCCAGCCCGCGAAGTCGGTCATCGTCGCGCCGAGCGAGCGATGCAGGGCATCGAGCGCGGTGAGACGGGGTGCGTTACTGCTCATCGGTGGGGCTCCCAAGGCATGACGGCGAGGTCGTTCCTCCCCATCTGTCATCGGAACCTGAGAGGTTCATCACGACCCCGCGAACGGAGGTCCTGACTTGCACCTTGGGTGGAGCCACTGGACAGCGGCCCGCTTTTCAGATGTGCCTCGCCCGCGCGGTAACGGGGCCTGAGAGATTCAAGGGAGGGACTTGCTCCTTCGGCGCCCGGGTACCCGAAGGTTCCCGGAACTCTCCCGCGCGGATTCAAGCGGCCGGTATGCAGTTGGCGGGCACATCATCGCACGCGCCGTCCGATCATGGCAGTCCGCATCTGTAACCGGCCTGTGGCAGTCCGCGTACGGAAACGAGAGACACCGCGCATTACCTTCTCTTTACACTCGACGGGGATGGGACTCCAGACCCAAGGGGAGGACGATCACGGTGAACAGGACCACGGCGTACGCCACGACCTCGGGCCTCGCGCTGCCCGAGCAGCCCGGTGCCCCGGCCAGGACCCGGGAGACGTGCGGAGCGCTGCCGACGGCCGTCGTCCGCGACCTCAGAGAGCGCGCGGGACACTCTCCGCACGGTCTGCACTTCGCGGCGGCCGACGTCGTCGTGGTCACCGGATTGCCGGGCAGCGGCAAGTCCACCCTGATGCGCCGCGCCGTCGAGGGTCCGCGCATCGACTCCCAGGACACCCGGGACCGCTGGGACGAGCGGACGGGCGGCCGGCTGCCGTACGCCGTCTACCGGCCCCTCGTCCGCCTCGCGCACTACGCGGGCCTGCGTCGCGCCCTGCGCTCCGGCGCCGGGCTCGTCGTGCACGACTGCGGTGCGCAGGCCTGGGTGCGCCGCTGGCTCGCCCGCGAGGCCCAGCGCCGCGGCGGCACCCTCCACCTGCTGCTGCTCGACGTCACGCCCGGCACGGCGCTCGAGGGCCAGCGTGAGCGCGGCCGGGGCGTGTCGCGGTACGCGTTCGCCCGTCACCGGGGCGCGGTCGCCCGGCTGCTGCGCTCCGTCGAGCGGGGCGACCTGCCGGAGGGCTGCGGCTCGGCGGTGCTCCTCGACCGGGACGCGGCGGACGTACTGCGGCGGATCGGCTTCGGTGGCTGAGGAACGGCCGCGAGTGGCCGAGAGCAGTCGAGAGGGGCCGCGAGCGGTCGGGAAGTCGTACAGGCCCACTAACCTTTCCAGCCAGAACACCAGAACAGTGGTTCACCGCAGGCGGTAGACAGGTAGACAGATGGAAATCCCCGACTTCCCGGACTTCTCGGACTTCCCGGCACCGGCGTACCCGCAACCCGGCCCCCACCCCCACTCGCACGGCGGCTGGCCGGGCAACGAACTGGAGGAGGTGCTCTCCGCGTCCCTCGGAGTGCCCTCGGCCGGCGGCCGCATCGTCGAGGTCCTCGGCCGCAGCTTCGTCTGGGTGCCGCTGCCCAACGGCGGCGGACCGCACGCGGGATCCCTCGACCTGCCCACCCTGGAGATCGAGGGCCAGGCGTACGTGCCGGTCTTCAGCTCCGAGGAGCAGTTCCGCCAGGTCGCCGGCGGCCATCTGCCGTACACGATCGCGCCCGCCGTCGAGTTCGCCCGCGGGCTGCCCCCGCAGGTCGGTATCGCGATCAACCCGGACGGGGTGGTCGGCGTGCCGCTGCCGCCCCTCGCGGTCGCCGAGCTGTGCCGGACCGGGCGCACCCCGCTGGACGGGCCCACGAGCGGTGGCCGGGTGAAGCTCTACGAGCCCGACTGGCAGGACGACCCGGTGGACTTCTTCGCCGCCGCCTCGGCCGAGTTCGCGGCGACGGGAGTCGTCCTGACCGCCCGCCGCTGTCTGGCCAGCATCGAGGGCGACGACCCGGTCATGTTCGTCGGGGTCGAACTCTCCGTGTGGGAGGGAGACCTCCGGACGCTCCCCATGGACGCCCTCTCCCGCGCCCTCTCCCGCGTCGCGGTCAAGTGGCCGGTGAACCTGGTCCTCCTCGACGTCGCCCAGGACCCGGTGGGCGACTGGATGCGAGCCCAGGTGCGGCCCTTCTACCAGCAGGCCCAGTAGAAGCGCCCCGAAAGGGGCGCGAGGCTGTGACCATTGTGCGGCTCCGCCGCGTGGGCGCGCCCGGCCACGAGCAAGCCGCAGCCTGCCGACCCCAACGGGCCCCGAGCTCCCAACGGCTCCCCCGGCGGAGCGCATTCGCCGCTTAAGCTGGTTTCATGGCTCGGCCGGGGTTCGGCCGAGGTGTTGGTCGACGTCATGATTTCTTCGCGAAGGGGCGGTTGAAGGTGAGCGCGTCGGGCACGGCCGCGGCCGGTCAGGTCGAGCACATGCTGCGCCAGGTGACGCCCGGGCGTTACGACGCCTACGAGGCGCTCCTTCGCGCGCTCGCGACCCCGTCGTCCGGCCAGGTGTGGATGCTGCTCTGGCACGGCCAGGCCGGCTCCCCGGACGCCCAGTACGGGAACATGGAGGTGGAGGGCTTCGGCTACGCGCCGTGCGTCACCTCCGCCCAGGAACTCTCGGCCAGTGGCTGGAACCGGTCGTACGAGGTCGTCGACGGTCTCGACGTGGCCCGCACCCTCTACCCCGACCACTTCGGGCTCTGGCTCAATCCGCACGCCCCGGGCGGCGGGGTCGGCATCCCATGGCTGGATCTGCGCAGAATCGCGGCGGGTCTGGAGCGCCAGCCCGCCGGTCCGCTGCGCCTGTCCGAACCCGGCATCGAGATCCCGCAGTTCTACGCCCTGCTCACGCAGAACGCTCATCGCACCACCGCCGTGCGCTCGCTGCGCCGCGCCTGGGTGCAGCCGGCGCTCGGGGCGCCGTATCTGGCCATCGGGCTGGACGTCTACGACACTTCGCCGCCCGCCGTCGACTCGGTGCGGGCGATGATGCAGCAGTCCATCGGCGCGGTTCCGGACGGGCTGCCCGTGTCGACCGTCGCGATGTCGGACGAGTACGACCCGGTGGCGTTGTGGCTGCGCGCCAACGCGCGGCCGTTCTACGACCGAGAGGCCCACGCGGCCCCGGCCCAGGTGCCGTTGGCGGGCGGGTACGGCTATCCGCCGGCACCCGCCGGGTACTGAGTCGCCGTCCGGCGAACCGTGAAGGATCACTACGGGTCCTTCACCGAGCCTCTGCATTTCTTCGCGCGTAGATGACGATGGATTGTCCGGGTAATGCCCGTATTCGCCTCCGGAGTCCCAACTGCCCCGTGTCCGACCCCCGTTACCCGCCGTCCGGATAACGGAACCCCCCTGACAGCATCACGTTTACGCATCCATTCACCGTCAAGTCTGGCTACAGATCGCCGAGGCGTTGAAGACTCCCGCTCCAGGGGGTTTAGCCCCTGTGTACGACGGACTGATCACGCCGCTACAAGCGGCACGTGTGGGCCGGCTACCGCCGGTTGAGAGGGGTCCCTGCCACGATGACGGCACCATTGCACGAGCCGACCACGGACGCGGCACCGAACGCGGCCGAGGAAGCGGCGGCTGCCAGCGCTGCCGAGGCCAAGGCGGCGGTACAGGGGCGGTCCCTCGGGCGGATCGCCTGGGAGCGCCTCAAGCGGGACAAGCTCGCCCTCACGGGCGGCATCGTCGTGCTCGTGCTGATCGCGATCGCGCTGCTCGCCCCCGTGATCGCGAACCTCGTCGGTCAGGACCCCGAGACGCACCACGAGGACCTCATCGATCCGCTCTTCTCGACCCCCACGGGGTCCTACGGCGGCATCAGCGGCACCCACCTCCTCGGTGTCGAACCCGTCAGCGGCCGCGACATCTTCGCCCGGATCGTCTACGGCGCCCGGATCTCGCTCATGGTCGGCTTCCTGTCCGCCCTGGTCGCCGTCGTACTCGGCACCGTTCTGGGCGTGTTGGCCGGCTACTTCGGTGGCTGGGTCGACGCCCTCATCAGCCGGGTCATGGACGGCCTGCTGGCCTTCCCGCAGCTGCTGTTCATCATCGCGCTGGTCTCGGTCATGCCGAACGAGATGCTGGGGCTGACGGGTACGGGCGTACGCCTGTTCGTCATGATCCTCGTGATCGGATTCTTCGGCTGGCCCTACGTCGGACGCGTGGTGCGCGGCCAGACACTCTCGCTGCGTGAGCGCGAGTACGTGGAGGCCGCCCGCAGTCTGGGAGCCGGGCGCTTCTACATCCTGTTCAAGGAGCTGCTGCCCAACCTCGTCGCGCCCATCATCGTGTACACGACGATGATGATCCCGACCAACATCCTGACGGAAGCGGCACTCAGCTTCCTGGGCGTGGGTGTCAAGCCGCCCACGGCGTCCTGGGGACAGATGCTCTCCAGTGCGATCGACTACTACGACTCGGACCCCATGTACATGGTGATCCCTGGTGTAGCGATCTTCATCACTGTGCTCTCCTTCAACCTTTTCGGGGACGGCGTACGCGATGCGCTCGACCCGAAGGGTTCCCGCTGAACTGCCGTACCCCCCAGGGCCCGTGAATTGACCACAGGCCGCTATATATCCGGAGGATCCGAGATCGTGACTACCCAACGCACCACAGGGCGCCGCAAGCAGGCCGCGGCCGCGGCCGCGGTGGTTGCCGCGCTGCTCACCACGGCTGCGTGCGGCGGAGGCGGCGACAAGAGCAGCGACAAGGGCGGTGCCGCCGGCTTCAACGCGGGCAACAACAAGGTCGCCAACGCCTCGGCCAAGAAGGGCGGCACGCTGAAGTTCGCCGGAGCCCAGGACGCCGACTCGTGGGACACCACGCGCGGCTACTACGGCTTCGCCTGGAACTTCATGCGGTACTACAGCCGTCAGCTCGTCACCAACCAGGCCCAGCCGGGTGCCGAGGGTGCCAAGGTCACGCCGGACCTCGCCACCAGCACCGCGAAGGTCACGGACGACGGCAAGACCTACACGTACACCCTGCGTGACGGGGTGACGTGGGAGGACGGCAAGCCGATCACCTCCAAGGACGTCAAGTACGGCATCGAGCGCGTCTGGGCGCAGGACGTGCTGTCCGGCGGCCCGGTCTACCTGAAGGACGTCCTGGACCCGAAGGGCGCCTACAAAGGCCCCTACAAGGACACCTCGAAGGACAAGCTCGGTCTGAAGGCGATCTCGACGCCCGACGACAAGACGATCGTCTTCCACCTGCCCGCGGCGAACTCGGACTTCGAGGAGATGCTCGCGCTGACCTCGGCGTCCCCGGTCCGCCAGGACATGGACACCAAGTCCAAGTACGGTCTGCACCCGTTCTCCTCCGGCCCGTACAAGTTCAAGTCGTACACGCCGAACAAGTCGATCGACCTGGTGCGCAACACCAACTGGAAGCAGTCCTCGGACCCGATCCGCAAGGCGCTCCCGGACGAGATCACGGTCAACTTCTTCACCAACGCCAATGACATGGACCAGCGCCTGATCAACGGCGACTACGACCTGGACATCGGCCAGACCGGTATGTCCCCGCAGGGCCGCACCATCGCCCTGAAGCAGCACAAGGGCAACCTGGACAACCCGGTCTCCGGCTACGTCCGCTACGCGGTCATGCCGCAGACGGTGGCGCCGTTCGACAACGAGCACTGCCGCAAGGCCGTCATCTACGGCGCCGACCACAAGTCGCTGCAGACCGCGCGTGGTGGCCCGGTCGCCGGTGGCGACATCGGCACCAACATGCTCCCGCCGTCCGTCCCGGGCGCCGAGGGCCAGAAGTACGACCCGTACGGCACCGCCGCCAACGACGGCGCCGCGAACGTCGCCAAGGCCAAGGAAGAGCTGAAGGCCTGCGGCAAGCCGAGCGGCTTCAAGACCACCATCGCGGTCCGCAACAACAAGCCGGTCGAGGTGGCCACGGCCGAGTCGCTCCAGGCCTCGCTGAAGCAGGTCGGCATCACGGTCGACATCGAGCAGTACGACGGTGCGCAGACCGCCGGCATCATCGGCAGCCCCTCGAACGTGAAGAAGAAGGGCTTCGGCATCATCATCATGGGCTGGGGTCCGGACTTCCCGACGGTCCAGGGCTTCGGTCTCCCGCTGTGGGACGGCAAGTACATCCTCGACAGCGGTAACAACAACTTCGCTCAGATCAACGACAAGACGATCAACGGTCTCTTCGACAGCTACGTCAAGGAGCTCGACCCCGCGAAGAAGGTCTCCATCTCCACGGAGATCAACCACAAGGTCATGGAGGGCGGTTACTACCTGCCCTTCGTCTTCGAGAAGTTCATCAACTGGCGCTCGACCCGGCTGACCAACGTCTACACGACCGACGGCTACAGCGGTCAGTACGACTTCGTCAACCTCGGCGTGAAGTAATCCCGACCGGCGCACCCGCCATAAGGCACGAAAGGCAGGTGAAGGCCGGAGCGGCGTGAACCGTGGGCCACCGGAAGACCTCCGGTGGCCCACGGCCCCGCCGTCGGGCCGAGAGCAGTGCTCGCTTACCTCATCAGGCGGCTCTTCGCCGCCGCAGTGATGCTGGTGGTCATCATTCTGGTGGTCTTCGGCATCTTCTTCCTCGTCCCGAAGTGGGCGGGCGTCGACCCGGCCACGATGTTCGTGGGCAAGCAGGCCGACCCCGCGGCCATCGAGGCGGTCCGGCAGAAGCTCCAGCTGGGCGACCCGATCTTCGTCCAGGTCTGGGAGTTCTTCAAGGGCATCTTCGTCGGACGCACCTACTCGGGCGGCGGAGACGTCACGCACTGCGCGGCGCCGTGCTTCGGCTACTCCTTCCGCAATGAGCAGGCCATCTGGCCGGTCATCACCGACCGCTTCCCGGTGACCCTGGGACTGGCTCTCGGTGCCGCCGTACTGTGGCTGATCTTCGGTGTCTCGGCGGGTGTGCTCTCCGCGCTCAAGCGGGGTTCGCTCTGGGACCGCGGCGCGATGGTCGTCGCGCTCGGCGGTGTCTCGCTCCCCATCTACTTCACCGGTCTGCTGTCGCTGGCGATCTTCAGTTACGGACTGAACTGGATCGACGCCCAGTACGTGCCGCTCACGGACAGCGTCGGCGGCTACCTCGGCGGCATGATCCTGCCCTGGATCACGCTCGCCTTCCTCTACGCCGCGATGTACGCCCGGATCACCCGCGCCACCATGCTGGAAGTCATGGGCGAGGACTACATCCGCACCGCGCGCGCCAAGGGCCTGCGCGAGCCGGTCGTCATCGGCAAGCACGCCATGCGCTCCACGATGACGCCCATCCTCACCATGCTCGGCATGGACCTCGGCGCCCTCATCGGCGGCGCGATCCTCACCGAGACCACGTTCAGCCTTCCCGGCCTCGGCCAGGCCGTCCTCAAGGCGATCAGCGACAAGGACCTGCCCGTCATCCTGGGCGTCACCCTGATCACCTCGCTCGCGGTGATCGTCGCCAACCTCCTCGTGGACATCCTGTACGCCGTGATCGACCCCCGAGTGAGGCTCGCATGACCGAACTCAGCAAGAGCGGAGCGGTGGCCGAGCCCGTCAAGGACTCGCCCGCACCCTCCGCCTTCCTCGAAGTACGCGACCTGAAGGTGCACTTCCCGACCGACGACGGTCTGGTCAAGTCCGTCGACGGTCTCTCCTTCCAGCTGGAGAAGGGCAAGACCCTCGGGATCGTGGGCGAGTCCGGCTCCGGCAAGTCGGTGACCTCGCTCGGCATCATGGGCCTGCACACGGCCGGCCAGTACGGCAAGCGCAAGGCGCAGATCTCCGGCGAGATCTGGCTGAACGGCACCGAACTGCTGTCCGCCGACCCGGACTACGTGCGCAAGCTGCGCGGCCGGGAGATGGCGATGATCTTCCAGGATCCGCTGTCCGCGCTGCACCCGTACTACACGATCGGTCAGCAGATCGTGGAGGCGTACCGCATCCACAACAACGTGGACAAGAAGACGGCGAAGCGTCGCGCGGTCGAGATGCTCGACCGGGTGGGCATCCCGCAGCCGGACAAGCGCGTCGACAGCTACCCGCACGAGTTCTCCGGCGGTATGCGCCAGCGCGCGATGATCGCGATGTCGCTGGTCAACAACCCCGAGCTGCTCATCGCGGACGAGCCGACGACCGCCCTGGACGTGACCGTCCAGGCGCAGATCCTCGACCTGATGCGGGACCTGCAGAAGGAGTTCGGCTCCGCGGTCATCATCATCACCCACGACCTGGGCGTCGTCGCGGAGCTCTCCGACGACATCCTGGTGATGTACGGCGGCCGTTGCATCGAGCGCGGTCCGGCCGAGAAGGTGTTCTACGAGCCCCGGCACCCCTACACCTGGGGGCTGCTCGGCTCGATGCCGCGCCTGGACCGTGAGCAGACCGAGCGCCTCATCCCCGTCAAGGGCTCCCCGCCCTCGCTGATCAACATCCCGTCCGGCTGCGCCTTCAACCCGCGCTGCCCGTACGCGGACGTTCCCAAGGACAACGTGACCCGCACGGTCCGCCCCGAGCTGACCGAGGTCGGCGGACGGCACTGGGCCGCCTGCCACATGACCCAGGAGCAGCGGGAACGCATCTGGACCGAAGAGATTGCGCCGAAGCTGTGAGCGAGAAAGCCAAGGACGCGGAAGTGACCATTCCCGCACAGGCACAGGACGAAGGCGGCGCCACCCTCACCAAGGACGCCGCCCCGGGTGACGTCCTGCTGAAGGTGACCGGGCTGCAGAAGCACTTCCCCATCCGCAAGGGCCTGCTGCAGCGTCAGGTCGGCGCGGTGCGGGCCGTCGACGGCATCGACTTCGAGGTGCGCTCGGGGGAGACCCTGGGCGTCGTGGGCGAGTCCGGCTGCGGCAAGTCCACCATGGGCCGGCTGATCACGCGGCTGCTCGAACCGACCGCGGGCAAGGTCGAGTTCGAGGGCAAGGACATCACGCACCTCGGTGTGAGCGGTATGCGCCCGATGCGCCGTGACGTCCAGATGATCTTCCAGGACCCGTACTCGTCGCTGAACCCCCGGCACACGATCGGCACGATCATCAGTGCCCCGTTCAAGCTGCAGGGCGTCACTCCCGAGGGCGGCGTCAAGAAGGAGGTCCAGCGACTGCTGTCGGTCGTCGGCCTCAACCCCGAGCACTACAACCGCTATCCGCACGAGTTCTCCGGCGGTCAGCGCCAGCGCATCGGCATCGCCCGCGCGCTCGCGCTCAACCCGAAGCTGGTCGTGGCGGACGAGCCGGTCTCGGCGCTCGACGTGTCGATCCAGGCGCAGGTCGTCAACCTCCTCGACGACCTTCAGCAGGAGCTCGGCCTGACGTACGTGATCATCGCGCACGACCTGTCGGTGGTCCGGCACGTCTCGGACCGGATCGCGGTGATGTACCTCGGCAAGATCGTGGAGCTCGCCGACCGCGACTCGCTCTACAAGGCGCCGATGCACCCGTACACCAAGGCGCTCATGTCCGCGGTGCCGATCCCGGACCCCAGGCGCCGGAACGTGAAGAGCGAGCGCATCCTGCTCAAGGGCGACGTGCCCTCGCCGATCGCGCCGCCGAGCGGCTGCCGCTTCCACACGCGGTGCTGGAAGGCCACGGAGATCTGCAAGACGACCGAGCCGCCGCTCCTGGAGCTGAAGCCCGGCCAGCAGGTCGCCTGCCACCACCCGGAGAACTTCGAGGACCAGGCGCCGCAGGACACGGTGCTGCTGTCCGCGGCGAAGGAGGCCGCGACGCTCGTGGCCGACGAGGTGCTGGCGGAGTCGGCGGAGACGTCGGCGGCGGTGGCCGCGGAACTGGAAACCACGGAGGAGACTCCGGAGCCCGCCGCGGAGACGACCACCGAGCCTGCCGAGGAGGCCGCACCCGAGGAGGCCGCCCCCGAGGAGGCCGCTGCCGAAGAGGCTTCCGAAACGGTCGCCGTCGACGAGTCGGACTCGTCGGAGGAGTCGGGAACCGACAGCCAGAAGTGATCGGGTAAAAAGCAAATGCCCCGGTAGCCAGATAAATGGTTACCGGGGCATTTGTTTTGAAGAATTATCAGGAACTGGTTTCCCAGTAGTGCCAGCCGACCGAAGTTGCCGGAAGCTTGGCCGTGCCCCTCGCGAGCGTCGTCACCGAACAGTTCGGGTTCGTGCGGTTCGACTCCCATCCGACCTTGAAGCCGTTGGAGCCGTACTGCAGGTTCCCGTACTTGTTGGAGCGGATGTTGTGCGAGTACGTGTGGCCGGTCGTGATCGCCACGGACTTCGTGATGCTGCCGCTCACCGACGCCTTGGCCGAGGCGAAGAGGTAGCTCGCGCTCACCTCCAGGGAGGCGGAGACGCTGTACGTGATGGTGGACGCCCTGGTGACGGAGGCGGTGATGGTGCCGCCCGGGCCGTCCTTGAAGTAGGCCCCCGAGGCGGGAATCCGATAGGCCGAGTGCGAGGTGATCAGGACCCCGTAATCGACCGGGCACGACCTTTTCGGAGTCACGACCGCCGAGGCCGGCGCCGCACCCGCGACGAGCGGCATTACTCCGGCGACGACGAGTGTGGCCAGCTTGGTTCTCTTACGCATGAATTTCCCCCATGCAAGTGGTCCGGCCTCCGTTTCGGCGGAGCCCGTCAAGCTGGAATGAGCCTATGAAGTTGACCGAGACCGGTCAATCACATTCTGTGGAGTTGAGCAACAATTGAGCCTGTCGCTCCGAGCGGTAAAAGCTCGGAAATGCCAGGGTCTTCGTACGGTCAAATGGCGGACCGTTACCGCCCGCCCGGAGGGACCGGAAGCCGATCGTCAGGAGTCAACTGACAGGTAGGCCATGACGATTGGGCAAAGTCATGAGCATGTCCGAATGGAAGAGTGCAGAGTCTCGCGTGTCCAACTGATCGGGAACGATCGGAACACGTACGAAAGGGACGCTCATGGCACTCTCCCGTTCGGCACGTTTAGGGGCCCTCGCGACCGCGGCGGCCTCCTTCCTCGTCATCGCCGCCTCCTCCGCCCCGACCCCGGGCGCCGACGGCATCGGCGACTCCTACTTCCCCCAGCTCGGCAACGGCGGCTTCGACGCCCGCCACTACGACCTGAACGTGGCGTACGACCCGGACACCGACCGCCTGGACGGCCGTACGACGCTCACGGCCCGCGCCACCCAGTCCCTCTCCTCCTTCGACCTCGACCTCCAGAGACTGGAGGTCACGCGCGTCGAAGTGAACGGCAGACGCGCCGACTTCACCCGCGACGGCGACGAGATCCACATCACCCCGCACGGGGCGATCCGCAAGGGCAGCACCTTCACCGTCACCGTCACCTACGGCGGCGTCCCCGAGGCCCTCAACGGTCCCATCGTCTTCGGCTCCGACTACGGGTGGATGAAGACCGCCGACGGAGTCTTCGTCGCCTGTGAGCCCAACGCCGCCTCCACCTGGTTCCCTTCCAGCGACCACCCCTCCGACAAGGCCACCTACGACATCCGGATCAAGGCACCCAAGGGCCTGACGGGCGTCTCCAACGGGCGGCTGATATCGACGTACGACAAGGGCGACAGCACGGTCGCGCACTGGCGCGAGAGCAGGCCGATGGCGACCTACCTCGCGACCGCGACCATCGGGAAGTTCGACGTGAAGACGGGGACGACCCCGGCCGGGACGCCGATCTACGTGGCCATCGACCCGGTGCTCGCGGGCAGCAACAGCGTCGACGTGTACGCGGTGACGGCCGAGGCCACCGACTACTGGTCGCAGGTCTTCGGCCCCTACCCCTTCGAGGAGACCGGCGCCATCGTCGACGACATGCCGCAGGCGGGGTTCTCGCTGGAGGTGCAGTCGAAGCCCGCGTACTCCGCCGTGCGCTCGGAGTCGACCATCGTGCACGAGCTGGCCCACCAGTGGTTCGGCGACTCCGTGTCGGTGGAACGCTGGAAGGACATCTGGCTGAACGAGGGCTTCGCGACCTACGCCCAGTGGCTGTGGTCCGAGCACAAGGGGATCCGCTCGGCGCACGACTCCTTCCTCGCCGGGTACAACGCGCGGCCCGCGGACTCCGCCTTCTGGGGGACCGTCGTCGCCGACCCGCAGCGCGACACCATGTTCGCCTCGGCGGTCTACCAGCGCGGCGCGATGACCCTCCAGATGCTGCGCGAGCGCATCGGCGACACCGCGTTCTTCAGACTGCTGCCCGCCTGGACGAAGCTCCACAAGTACGGCAACGCCGACACCGCCGACTTCATCCACCTCGCCGAGAGGATCTCGGGACGACAGCTCGACGACCTCTTCCAGACCTGGCTGTTCACCACAGGGAAACCAACCCTGTAGGCCTTTCTTTGTAAGGTGTGAGCCCCGCGACGGGTAAGAATGTCCGGGTGCTTCAGGAACTGTTCACCCCCTCCGTCCAGCATGTGCTCGACCTCGTGGGGATCTTCGTCTTCGCGATCTCCGGCGCCCTGCTGGCCGTCCGCAAGAACTTCGACGTCTTCGGCATCGCCGTCCTCGCCGAGGTCACCGCACTGGGCGGAGGGCTGTTCCGCGACATGGTCATCGGGGCCGTACCCCCGGCCGCGTTCACCGACCTCGGCTACTTCAGCACCCCGCTGCTCGCCGCCCTGCTGGTGTTCTTCCTTCACCCGGAGGTGGAGCGCATCCAGGTCGCGGTCAACGTCTTCGACGCGGCCGGACTCGGCCTGTTCTGCGTCGCGGGCACCACGAAGGCGTACGAGTACGGCCTCGGCCTGACCCCGTCCGCCGCCCTGGGCCTGGCCACCGCGGTCGGCGGCGGTGTGCTGCGCGACGTCCTCGCCAACGAGGTGCCCTCACTGCTGCGCTGGGACCGTGATCTGTACGCGGTCCCGGCGATCGTCGGCGCCACGATGGTGGTCCTGTGCATCCGCTACGACGCGCTGTCCCCGTTCACCAGCGGGGTCGCGGCCGTCACCGCTTTCGTCCTGCGGCTGCTTGCGATGCGGTACCACTGGCGAGCGCCGCGTGCTTGGCACCGCCGGTCGACGGCGACGGAGTCGGAGACTCCTTAGCGTGCGCCCCCGGCCCGATCTGCAGGGTCAGCCAACGGAAGGTCTCCGGGATCTGCGGCCGCCACAGGGCCATGTTGTGGCCGCCCGCGCTCCGCGGCAGCAGCACCACCTGCACGCTCGTCGGTGCCTTCGCGATCGACTGGAGCGCCGCGCCGGCCTCGTAGCCGTCGTGCGCCTCGCCGGAGACGTAGAGGGAGATGCGGGGCGGCGTGCGGTAGGACTTGAGCAGCAGGTAGGGATTGTTCTCCCGGCGCAGCGTCAGGCTCCGCGCCGCGAGCGAGTTGCGTTCCCCGATCGGGTCGTTGTACCCGGACATGCTCACCGCGGCCCGGTAGCGGTCGGGGTGAGCGACGGCGAGCTTGGCCGCGCAGTGCGCCCCGGCCGAGTAGCCGGCCACGCCCCAGCCGTCCGGCGCGGACTTCGCCCGGAAGTTGTCCATCACCATCTTCGGCACGTCGATGCTGAGCCAGGTGTCGGCGTTCACCTTGCCGGGCACGTTCGCGCAACCGGTGTCGGTCTTGGCCAGCAGATTCGTGCGCGGCGCCACCAGGATGAACGGCGCGACCTGCCCGTCACGCATCAGCGGCAGCAACTGCTCATGCACCTTCAGCGAACCGAACCACGCCTTCGCCGAGCCCGGATAGCCGGGCAGCAGCTCCACGACGGGGAACTTCCGGTTGCGGTAGGCGGGCTCGTTGTACTGCGGCGGCAGCCAGACGTAGACCTCCGCGTCCACCCCCGACACCTGGCCGTGCAGCTGGGTGACCTTCACACCGCCCGCCTGGGACATGCCGGGGCCGTCGGCCGCCGAGAACGTCTGGCGGACCTTGGGGAGCTTGCGCAGCGAGATGCCGCCGGTGCCGTCACGGCCGAGGTTGGCGGCCGCCCGCACGTGGTTGCCCGTGCCGAGCAGGTCGGCCCAATTGTCGTACAGGCTGTTGGCGTTGTTCACGAGCACGAAGACGAGGGTGATCGCGGTGCCCTGGGCGAACAGCAGCATCACCATCCGGGCCGCGCTGCGTACCAACGCGGGGCCGGGAATGCGTGACCACAGCACGAGGGGCAGGATCAGGGCGACCGCGACCAGGATGATCGTGGTGAGGAGGAACGACGTTCCGGTGAGGCTCACGATGGGTGCGGTCTTCCTGTGACGGGCCGGATCAACGGTCTGCAGCTGCATCGGGTTCTATGTCCTTGGAGAGGGGGATCCGATGCCGTTGGTTCACGGAAGAGTTCGGACACTTACTAAGAAATTGCCGAAACCTCACTCCCGGGTGACGGGGTTCACATGCCGGAAACAGTAAAAGCTACCGCTTAGTAATTACCTGTTGTACCGTTCAGACATGTCAGAAGCAGCTACCGCACAGGCCGCGCGCGCCGCGATCGGTGACAGCGAGTTCGACCGCGACACCGCGGTCACCCTGCGCGAACCCGGCGTCTACGACATCGACCTGTCCGCCGGATGGACCATCATCAGCGCCGTCAACGGCGGTTATCTGCTCGCCGTCCTGGGCCGCGCCCTTTCCGAGGCCCTGCCGCACAGTGACCCGTTCACCGTCTCCGCCCACTATCTGACCGCGTCGCAACCCGGCCCGGCTGTGGTCCGAACGGACGTCGTCCGGACGGGGCGGACCCTGTCGACCGGTCAGGCCTCGCTCTTCCAGTACGACGACGAGGGCCGCGAGGTCGAACGGATCCGCGTACTCGCCTCGTACGGCGATCTCGACGCCCTGCCCGACGACGTCCGCACCACGGCGACACCTCCCGCGATCCCGCCCATGGAGCACTGCTTCGGGCCGCAGGACGGCCCGGCGCCCGTCGAGGGCAGCTCCGCCATCACCGAGCGGCTGATGCTCAAGCTCGACCCCGCGACCCTCGGCTGGGCCCTGGGGGCGCCTTCCGGGAAGGGCGAGATGCGCTCCTGGTTCGGGCTCGCCGACGGCCGCGACCCCGACCCCCTCTCGCTGCTCCTCGCGGTGGACGCGCTGCCGCCCACCGCCTTCGAGCTCGGCATCTCCGGCTGGGTGCCGACGGTCGAACTGACGGTCCATGTGCGCTGCCGTCCGGCGCCGGGCCCGCTGCGGGTGTCGATCACCACCCGCAACCTCGCCGGCGGCTTCCTGGAGGAGGACGCCGAGGTGTGGGACAGCGCGGACCGGCTGGTCGCGCAGTCCCGACAACTCGCCCGGGTCCGGCTCAGCTGAGCGGTCGCCGGCCCAGGTAGGCCGCGAGCCGTCCGTAGGCGTCGGCCCCTTCGGGGGCCGGCACCGCCGAGCCGAACGGCAGTTCCTCGTCGTCGCGCCGCTCGTACGGCAGCACGCGCCGGGCGATCCCGTGAAGCGGCGCCCGGGCGTCGAACTCGGTGACGTCCGGGAGGTGTTGCGGCGCCAGGTCGTGGAGCGGCCGGGCGGTCTCGATGTCACAGTTCGGGTACGGCGTTCCCGCCTCGACTTGTTCCTCAGGCTCAACGCGGCCTCCCTCACGGCGCTTCCGGAGGACGACGGCGAGAGCGAGTGGGTCCTCGCGCACCTGTCGTACGGCGTCGTCCGCGAGGCACGCACGCTGCTGGCCTTCGTGGACATGGTGGAGGTGCTGTCGCCGCCGGAGGCGCGGGCGGAACTGGCCGGGGCGGCGGCCGCGATCGGTGCGGTGTACGGCGGGGATCGCGCCCCGCGCGAGGGAAGTTGACCCACAGGTAACCACAGGTTCGGCACAGCGCGGCCCTACGTGGATCTGGTCCTCTGTCCACCGCTCATCCCGCACTCATCCGGCCTTCATCAACCGGTCCACGTGACTTGACTGGGAGTTACCTCATGAACCGTCGTGCCCGACTCGTCCCCGCCGTGGCCCTGCTGGCGCTCTCGCCGTTGCTGGCGGCCTGCGGCTCGGGCGACTCGTCGTCCTCGAACAGCGGCGACTCGAGCCAGAACTGTCAGCGGCCCTCGGGGATGCCGAGCGGAGGCCCGTCGGGCATGCCGAGCGGCGGGCGCTCCGGGATGCCCACGGGCTCGCCCTCCGGGACACCGTCGAACATGCCCACCGGCACGATGCCCTCCGGCGGTCCCTCGGGCATGCCGTCCGGCGGTCCGGGTGGTGGCCAGGGCGGCGGTCAGGGCAACGGTCAGGGCGGCTGCGGCGGCGGCCCGGGCGGCGGGGGGCAGCCGAGCGGGCAGCCCAGCGGGCAGGCGGCACAGGGCTGAGCCCGTCCCGGTTCTCTCAGGGGTGACGTACTCGATACTCGGGTGCGTCACCCCAGCCAGTTGCGACGGCCGATGGCGATCAGCCGCATCTGGCAGGTCGCGACACGGGTCACCCGCTCCCGCTCCTTCTCGGACGCCTCCAGCGCCTCCAGATAGAGCGAGGCCGTCATGAGCATCTGGTCGACGTACAGCCCCGCGAGCATCAGCAGGTCGTCGTCGCTCCACCCCTCCGACTCGGGGTGTTTGGCCAGCTCGACCTTCACCTCCTCGGCGAACCGCTCGAGCTGCTCCCTGATCGCCTGTCGCACCCGCTGGACGCCGCCGTGCCGCTCGCGCGCGATGAAACGGACGTGCGCGGGATGGGATTGGACATGATGGGCGATCAGGTCGACCGCGCGCTCGATGCGTCCGGCGCTGTCGCCGGCCGCGGAGACCGTGTCCCCGATCATCGGGTGCAGACTGCCGAGCGCCTCCTCGACCAGCGCCACGCCGAGGTCCTCCGTCGAGCGGAAGTGCCGGTAGAAGGCGGTCGGCGCGACTCCGACGGCGCGGGTGACCTCGCGCAGACCCAGGCTGCTCAGGCTCTGTTCCTCCAGCAGTTCCAACGCCGCGTCCAGGAGCGCCTGACGGGTCTTCTGCTTCTGGGCCTGCCGGATGCCGAGAGTGTGACTCATACCATGCAGTTAACAACTGTTCTCTGTAATTGAAAAGCCGGGCGACGCGCTAGACTCTGGAGTCAGTGAACAACTGTTACTACAACCGTTCACTGAGTCGTCAAGTCCCCGAAACAATCGGGGTTCACTGTCGAGAGGCACCTCATGCTGTTCCTCGTCGCCGCCCTCCTGCTGCTGGGTGTCGTGATGGGCTCCGTAGCCCACGCCCCGCTGCCCGTCACCCTCGTCGCCGCGGTCGTCATCGGCGTCTGGCTGGCCGTCTTCGCGGTCCGCGAGCGCAACGCCCGCCGGCGCCACACCTCCACCAACTGATCGTTGGGAGCTGATTCACGTCATGGAACTCACCGAGCGAACCCACCTCACCACCGCGACGAAGCCCGCCGCAGCCAAGCCCGCCGCGACCGCGCCCGACGCGCCCACCCGCGCGACCGGCGCCAAGGACGCCGACGGCATGGCCGTCGCCTCCTTCATCCTCGGCCTCCTCGGCCTGCTGGTCCTGAACGTCTTCCTGGGCCCGATCGCCATCGCCCTGGCCTCTGTCGCCCTCTGGCGCGGCACCGCCCGCCGTGGCCGCGCCTTCCTCGGCCTGGGCCTCGGCATCGCCGATCTGCTGGTGCTGGTGGCGTTCATGCAGTTCGACAGCACGGTGTCCTGGAACTTCTGAGCCGCCGCCGAACGAGGCGTTCGCTCCACGGCGGAACGAGGAGCGGACGGGCGGCTACCCGGACGGGGGCCGAGGACGCGGACGGACGGCCCGTAGAATCGGGCCCATCATGGCTTACCTCGACCACGCCGCGACCACACCGATGCTTCCCGAGGCGGTAGAGGCGCTGACCGCCCAGCTGAGCGTCACGGGCAACGCCTCCTCCCTCCACGCCGCCGGCCGCCGTGCCCGGCGGACGGTCGAGGAAGCCCGGGAAACCCTGGCGGAGGCCCTCGGCGCCCGCCCCAGCGAGGTCGTCTTCACCTCCGGCGGCACCGAGGCCGACAACCTCGCCGTGAAGGGCCTGTACTGGGCCCGCCGCGACGCCGACCCGGCCCGCACCCGGGTCCTCGCGAGCCCGGTCGAACACCACGCCGTCCTCGATGCCGTCCACTGGCTCGGCGAACACGAGGGCGCCACGGTCGAGTACCTGCCCGTCGACTCCTACGGCCGCGTCCGCCCGGACGTCCTGCGCGAGGCCATCGCCCGAAACCCCGACGACGTCGCCCTCGTCACCGTCATGTGGGCCAACAACGAGATCGGCACCGTGATGGCGGTCCGTGAACTGGCCGACGTCACGGCCGAGTTCGGGATCCCGCTGCACGCCGACGCGGTCCAGGCCTTCGGCCAGGTGCCCGTCGACTTCACCGCCTCCGGCCTCGCCGCGATGACCGTCTCCGGCCACAAGATCGGCGGCCCGTACGGCATCGGCGCCCTGTTGCTGGGCCGTGAGTACACGCCCGTACCGGTGCTGCACGGCGGTGGCCAGGAGCGGCATGTGCGCTCCGGCACCCTCGACGTACCCGCCATCGCCTCGTTCGCGGTCGCCGGGCGGCTCGCCGCCGAGCAGCGCGAGTGGTTCGCCCGCGAGATCGGCGCCCTGCGCGACGACCTGGTCGACGCCGTACGCGCTGCCGTGCCCGACGCGATCCTCGGCGGTGACCCCGCGACCGGGGGCCGGCTGCCCGCCAACGCGCACTTCACGTTCCCGGGCTGTGAGGGCGACTCCCTGCTGCTTCTGCTGGACGCCCAGGGCATCGAGTGCTCCACGGGCTCCGCGTGCACGGCGGGCGTCGCCCAGCCCAGCCATGTCCTGCTGGCCACCGGCGCCGACCCCGACCTGGCCCGCGGCACCCTGCGCTTCTCCCTCGGCCACACCTCCACGGAGGCGGACGTCGAGGCGGTGGCCAAGGCGATCGGCCCGGCGGTAGAGCGGGCACGGACGGCGGGCCTGACCTGACACCGCCGCGCTCGCTCACCTCGCACCGGCTGTCGTCCTAGCTGTCCGTCACCATGAGGGAGGCCATCATGCCCTCGTCCTCGTGTTGCAGCAGATGGCAGTGGAGCATGTACATATAGGTGTCGTCCGAGAAGTCGGTGAACTTCATCGCGATCTCGATGGAGCCGCCGCCCACCACCTCGAACGTGTCGTACCAGCCCAGCTGGACGCCCGTCGGATCCTCCCCGTTGATGGAGATCAGCTGGAACGGCACATCATGCAGATGGAACGAGTGTTCAAGCTGCGTGCTGTTCTTGACCGTCCACACCTCCTCGGCCCCCAGGGTGGTGCTGATCATCGCCATCGAGGACATGCTCGTCCCGGCGGAGCCGTTGATCGTCATCGTCGTGCCGCTCTGACCGAGCGTGATCGTCCGGGCGGTGAAGTCGCTGGTGTCGTAGCGGGTGATGGTGTTGAGGGTCGGCAGGGTCTCCGGAGTGTCCGACGTGTCGGGGGTGACGGTCAGGAACTCGTACGTCCCGCTGCCGCCGCGCACCCAGCCCGTCGTCACCACGGCCTCCAACGTCACCGCGTCGCTGAGCTCCATGACGAACTCGGCCCGCGCGCCCGCCACCAGCCGGATCGACGCCACCTCGGTGGCCTCGGTCAGATAGCCCTGGTCGGTGGCGATCTGGGTGAGCGTCGCGCCGTCGCTGCGCTGGATGGTGAGGATGTCGGAAGGCGAGGCGTTGAGCAGCCGGAAGCGGGTGCGCTTCTTGGTGGCGGTGAAGGAGAGCGTGGTGTCGTCGACGTTCGTGCCGTTGCACAGCAGCGGGAAGCTGAGACCGTTGCTGAGGTAGCCGCTCAGGTTGTACTTGATGTCTCCCGCGCTGTCCGTGGCCAGACACTGCAGGATGATCGGGATGTCGTCGGTGCCGTAGGTGCTGGGCAGGGCCGCGGACGCGTCCGAGTCGTCCTCGACGATGATCATGCCCGCGAGGCCGTGGGTGGCCTGCTCCGCCGTGGTGCCCAGGGCGTGCGGGTGGTACCAGAGCGTCTTCGCCTCGTCCTTGACCGTGAAGGTGGGCGACCAGGTCTTCCCCGCGGCGAAGGCGTTCTGCGGGCCGCCGTCCATGCCGGGCGGGACGTGCGCGCCGTGGAAGTGGACGGTGGTGTCCTCGGTGAGGCTGTTGGTGATGTTCAGCAGGACGGTGTCGCCCGAGGTCCACCTCATGGTGGGGCCGAGGAACGACTGGTTGTAGCCCGCGGTCGTGCTGGTCACTCCGCTGAGCACCTCGCTGGTGCCGGTCTTCGCCTCCAGGGTGTACGTCGTGGTGCCGTCCGTGGTGGTCCCCTCCAGCAGGTCGGGGATGGTCAGCGTGGTGCCCGCGGCGTGCGCCTTGTTCTGCGTCGCGTTCGTCAGTAAGGCGATGGCCGTGCCGCCGGCGGTCACCGCCGCGATGCCCGCTCCGGCCATCCCGCCGAGGAACTTGCGGCGGTGCATGCCCTTGCCCGTGGTCTTGCGCGGGGTGTTGCCCGTGGTGTGAGTCATAGCGGTGGACTCTCGGCCTAAGGGCTATGTAAAGACTGGGCCGGAGTTAGGAGAACGCCGTCGTCGCTGTGAAATCCGATGACTTAAAGTCAGGATCAACTCCCCTGGCAACAGCGAGAGTTGACGTGTCGCTGGTCACATCGGCAGCACGGGACGCAAGGGACAGGCCCGTCCCGCGGTGCCTCACAGCATCACGATTAGGTGACGTGAGCCCTGTGCGCCGCTGTCTGTGAGCGCGCGTCGAAAGCGCTCTCCGGCGGCTACGCCCCGGCTGTGCGCGTCGGCTCCGCCGCGGTGCGGGCCTGCCGTACGAGCCGTATGTACCGGTCCCAGTCCCAGTACCGCCCGGGGTCCGTGTGGTCGGTGCCCGGCACCTCGACGTGTCCGATGATGTGCGCACGGTCGACGGGAATGCCGTACCGCCCGCAGATCGCGGCCGTCAGCCGCGCCGAGGCCGCGTACATGGCGTCCGTGAACGACGAGGCGCGCTCCACGAAGCCCTCGTGCTCGATGCCGACGCTCCGCTCGTTGTACCCCCGGTTGCCCGCGTGGAAGGCCACGTCCAGCTCGCGGATCATCTGGGTGACGTGCCCGTCCTTGCGCACGATGTAGTGCGCGGCGGCGCCGTGTGCCGGGTCCTGGAAGACCTTCACGGCGCTTCGGTAGCTGCCCTGGGTGACGTGGATGACGACCCGGTCTATCCCGTAGTCGTCGGGCCGGTCCGCCCGCCGCCAGTTCGCCGACGAGGCGGCCACCCACTGTGCGCCCCGGAAGTCGACGGCTCCCGCCACCCGCGGCTTTTCGACGCCGGGCAGCCGCCACCACAGGTGGCCGAGCTCACCGCGTGCGAGCACCGCCGTGCCCACGGCGGCCGCGGCGCCACCGATCAGCAGCGTCCGCCGTCCGATCCGCCGGTCACGGTCCCGGCGGGCACGTCCCTCGGTCCCGCTCGCGCCCACGCCGCCCCCGCTGCTCCCGGTGGATTCCCCGGCTCCAGTGATCCCCGTGGTGCCCACAGCCCCTGTGGCTTCCGTGGTTCCCGTGGTCCCTGTGCCGGCTGCGATCTCCCTGGTTCCCACGCTTCCTGTGGCTTCGGTGGTTCCCGAGTCGCCTGTGTCCTCGGTGTTCTCCGCGGCCCCACTCATGGCGTCCGCCCCCGTCCTTCGTGCCCGCCCGTCCCGCAGCGGGCTCCGTTGCGATCATCAACGGATACCCGCGGGCTTCGGTTCCCGCGGCCCCGTACTCTGGAGGGGCTATGACTGAGACCTCGCAGCGCCCCCGCCCCCTCCGCGTCCTCGCCGCCATGTCCGGCGGCGTGGACTCCGCCGTCGCCGCCGCCCGCGCGGCGGAAGCCGGTCACGACGTGACGGGCGTGCACCTCGCGCTCTCCGCCAACCCGCAATCGTTCCGCACGGGCGCGCGAGGCTGTTGCACCATCGAGGACTCGCGCGACGCCCGCCGCGCCGCGGACGTCATCGGCATCCCGTTCTACGTGTGGGACCTCGCCGAGCGCTTCCGCGAGGACGTGGTCGAGGACTTCATCGCCGAGTACGAGGCCGGGCGCACCCCCAACCCGTGCCTGCGCTGCAACGAGAAGATCAAGTTCGCCGCCCTGCTCGACAAGGCGCTCGCGCTCGGCTTCGACGCGGTCTGCACGGGCCACTACGCCCAGGTGATCGTGAACGAGGACGGCACGCGCGAGCTGCACCGGGCCTCGGACATGGCCAAGGACCAGTCGTACGTCCTCGGTGTCCTCGACGACCGCCAGCTCGCCCACGCGCTGTTCCCGCTGGGTGACACGGTGACGACGAAGGACGAGATCCGCGCGGAGGCGGAGCTCCGGGGCCTGGCCGTCGCCAAGAAGCCCGACTCGCACGACATCTGCTTCATCGCCGACGGCGACACCCAGGGCTTCCTGGCGAACCGCCTGGGCAAGGCGGAGGGCGACATCGTCGACGAGTCCGGGTCGGTCATCGGCTCCCACGAGGGCGCGTTCGGCTTCACGATCGGGCAGCGCAAGGGGCTGCGCATCGGCACCCCGGCCGCGGACGGCAAGCCGCGCTACGTCCTGGACATCTCGCCGGTGAACAACACGGTGACCGTGGGTCCTGCGGCATCCCTCGATGTCAGCGGGCTGACCGCCATCAAGCCCCGCTGGTGCGGCGCCGCGCCCACCGGCCCGGGCACCTACACCGCGCAACTCCGCGCCCACGGAGGCGAGACGGAGGTCGCGGCCGAGCTGGTCGACGGCGAACTCGAGGTCACGTTCACCGAGCCGGTCCGCGGCGTCGCCCCCGGCCAGGCGATCGTCCTGTACGACGGCACGCGCGTGGTGGGCTCGGCGACGATCGCGACGACCACGCGCGCGACGGCGAGCGTCTAGGGCCGGCGCGCCGCCCGACGAGATGACGTAGAGCGCCGCGCCGCCCCGGCGGTCGTAGGTGACGGCCCCGAAGTGGCCCGACCCGCTGCCGGGCACGGGACTCGTGGGTTACGCCACTTGGACTTCGTAGAAGCAGAAGTGGTCCTTGATCCGCTCGACGTCCGGCTTGGGGTCGGGGTAGGACCAGACGAGGTCGGGGGCGTCGGGCAGGGACCAGTAGGACGCGTCGCCCTTGAAGGGGCAGTGCGTGTGGGTGTCGGAGGTCGTCAGCAGGTCGAGGCGGACGTCCTCGGCCGGTAGGTAGTAGCGCACGGGACAGCCGGTCTCGCGCAGCACCAGGGGCCGGTCGCTCTCCGCCAGCACCTGGTCGCCGTGCACGACGCGTACCCGCTCCGTGCCCTGTTCGATCGTGATCGTGTGTCCATTGGCCATACCCGTACAGCGCGCGTGGGACCCGGGTTCTTCCCTCGTACCGTAGGCACATGAATATCTGCGTCTTCCTCTCCGCCGCCGACCTCGACGACCGCTACACCCGTCCCGCCCGCGAGTTCGCCGAGCTCCTCGGCAAGGGCGGCCACACGCTGGTGTGGGGCGGCTCCGACGTCGGGCTGATGAAGGTGGTCGCGGACGGGGTGCAGGAGGCAGGCGGACGGCTGCTGGGCGTCTCCGTGGACTTCCTGGCGGCCAAGGCGCGGGCGGGCGCCGACGAGATGGTGATCGCCCGGGACCTCGCCGAGCGCAAGGCGCTGCTCCTGGCCAAGGCCGACGCCGTCGTGATCATGGTGGGCGGCACCGGGACCCTCGACGAGGCGACCGAGATCCTGGAACTGAAGAAGCACGGGAAGACCGACAAGCCGGTCGTCCTGCTCAACACGGCGGGCTTCTACGACGGCCTGAAGGAGCAGTTCCGCCGCATGGAGGCCGAGGGCTTCCTGCCGTGCCCGCTCACCGACCTGGTGTTCTTCGCCGAGGAGCCGGTGGGCGCGCTGGCCTACCTGGAGGAGAGTGTGGGCACCCGGTGATGCGAGCATGGCGTCCATGGCTACACATGTGATCACCGGGGCGGGCTCCGGCATCGGCGCGGCCGTCGCCCGCCGTCTGCACGCGCGCGGGGACGACCTCGTTCTCCACGCGCGCGACGCGGGCCGCGCGAAGGAACTGGCGGCCGAGTTCCCCGGGGCCCGGACCCTGGTCGGCGACCTGGCGGACCCGGACAAGCTCTCGTGGGCGTTCTCGCACCAGTCCCTGCCCGAGCGCGTCGACTCGCTCCTGCACATCGCGGGCGTCGTCGACCTCGGCCCCGTCGGGGAGCTGACCCCCAAGTCCTGGCGTCACCAGCTCAACGTCAACCTGATCGCCCCCGCCGAGCTGACCCGCCACTTCCTGCCGCAACTCCGCGTCGCCCAGGGCCACGTCGTGTTCGTGAACTCCGGCGCCGGCCTCGCCGCGGGCGCCGACTGGTCCGCGTACGCCGCCTCCAAGCACGGCCTGAAGGCCCTCGCGGACTCCCTGCGCCACGAGGAGCACGCGAACGGCGTCCGGGTGACCTCCGTCTACCCCGGCCGGACGGCGAGCCCCATGCAGGCGAAGGTCCACCAGCAGGAGGGCAAGGAGTACGACGCCTCGAAGTGGATCGACCCGGAGTCCGTCGCGACGACGATCCTGATGGCCGTCGACCTGCCGCGCGACGCGGAGGTCAACGACCTGACCGTGCGGCCGGGACGATGAGCTTCACCTGGGGCCCCGCCACCGGGGTCGGATCCATGCCCGGCGGCGATGCCCGCGAGGCCGCCAAGACCGTGACCGGATCCTTCGAGGACTTCCCGTTCCTGCCCGAACTGCCCGCCCGGGGACCCGGCGCGGACATGCTCGGACGGACCGCCGGGATGCTGGTCGAGCTCTACGCGCGCGTGGAGCCCAGCGGCTGGCGGATCGGGGACCGGCCGGGGCGCGACACCAAGCGGGCCAGGTCCTGGCTCGGCGAGGACCTCGACGCGCTGGAGGAGTTCACCCAGGGCTACGAGGGGCCGCTCAAGGTACAGGCCGTGGGCCCCTGGACGCTGGCCGCCGCGCTGGAGCTGCGGGGCGGCGAGGCGGCGCTCTCCGACCTCGGCGCCTGCCGGGACCTCGCCGGATCGCTCGCCGAGGGGCTGCGCACGCACCTCGACGAGGTACGGCGGCGGGTGCCCGGCGCCCAGATCGTGCTGCAGCTCGACGAGCCCTCGCTCATCGCGGTGCTGCGCGGCCAGGTGAAGTCCGCCAGCGGCTACCGCACCCACCGCGCCGTCGACCGGCAACGGGTGGAGGCGACGCTGCGGGACGTCGTCGGGGTGCACACCGACGGCCCGGTCGTGGTGCACTCGTGCGCACCCGACGTACCGTTCGCGCTGCTGCGCAGGACGGGGGCCGCCGCCATCTCCTTCGACTTCTCGTTGCTCACCGAGCGTGACGACGATGCGATCGGTGAGGCGGTGGAGGGCGGCACCCGGCTGTTCGCCGGTGTCGTGCCGGGCACGGACGGACCATTGTCAGACCCTGCCGGTAGCGTCATGGGGGTCAGGACGCTGTGGCGCAGGCTGGGGCTGCATCCGGGTCTTCTCGCGGAGGCGGTCACGGTCACCCCGTCGTGCGGACTCGCGGGCGCTTCCCCGGAGTACGCGCGCCGGGCACTCGCCCACTGCGCCCGGGCGGCGAGATCCCTCGCGGACAACCCAGAGTAACGGGAGGACAACACGGTGGCCGGCGACAAGGACGCACAGCCCCATTCCCTGCCCGCCGAGGCACGGGAGCAGCACGCGCAGCTCGCTGAGCAGATCGAGGAGCACCGCTTCCGGTACTACGTGAAGGACCAGCCGGTCGTCAGCGACGCGGAGTTCGACCGGTTGCTGCGGTCGCTGGAGGCCCTGGAGGAGCGGTATCCCGAGCTGCGCACCCCCGACTCCCCGACCCAGAAGGTCGCGGGCGCGTACGCGACCGAGTTCACCTCCGTCCAGCACCGCTCACGCATGCTCTCGCTGGACAACGCCTTCAGCGACCTGGAGCTGGCGGCCTGGGCCGAGCGCGTCGCCAAGGACGTGGGCGCCTCGGACCACCACTTCCTGTGCGAGCTGAAGGTCGACGGCCTCGCGGTCAACCTGACCTACGAGCACGGCCGCCTCATCCGCGCGGCGACCCGCGGCGACGGCCGCACGGGCGAGGACATCACGCCCAATGTGCGCACGATCGCGGAGATTCCGGACCGCCTCCATGGTGACCACGTGCCGGACCTGGTGGAGATCCGCGGCGAGGTCTACTTCCCGATGGAGAAGTTCGAGCAGCTCAACGCCCGCCTGGTGGAGGCCGGCGACAAGCCCTTCTCCAACGCGCGCAACGCGGCGGCGGGTTCGCTGCGCCAGAAGGACCCCCGCGTCACCGCGAGCCGGCCGCTGCACATGGTGGTCCACGGAATCGGCGCCCTGGAGGGCTTCGAGGGCCTCGCCCGCCTCTCCGAGGCGTACGCGCTGCTGCACTCCTGGGGCCTGCCGACCACGCGGTACGCGAAGGTGGTCGACGACCTCGACGGCGTACGGGAGTTCATCGCGTACTACGGCGAGAACCGGCACTCCGTGGAGCACGAGATCGACGGAGTCGTCGTCAAGCTCGACGAGATCCCGCTGCAGGGCCGCCTCGGCTCCACCTCGCGCGCGCCGCGCTGGGCCATCGCCTGGAAGTACGCGCCCGAGGAGGTCAACACCAAGCTCGTCAACATCCGGGTCGGCGTCGGCCGCACGGGCCGCGTCACGCCGTACGCGCAGGTCGAGCCGGTCACGGTGGCCGGCTCGGAGGTCGAGTTCGCCACCCTGCACAACCAGGACGTGGTGAAGGCCAAGGGCGTCCTCATCGGGGACACGGTGGTGCTGCGCAAGGCCGGTGACGTCATCCCCGAGATCCTCGGCCCGGTCGTCGACCTGCGGGACGGCAGCGAGCGCGAGTTCGTGATGCCCGCCGAGTGCCCCGAGTGCGGTACGCCGCTGCGGCCGATGAAGGAGGGCGACGTCGACCTGCGCTGCCCGAACGCGCGCTCGTGCCCGGCCCAGTTGCGTGAGCGTCTCTTCTATCTCGCGGGCCGCAAGGCACTCGACATCGAACACTTCGGGTATGTGGCGGCGGCGGCCCTCACCAAGCCGCTGGAGCCGGCCGAACCGCCGCTGGCCGACGAGGGTGACCTCTTCGACCTCACCATCGAGCGGCTGCTGCCCATCAAGGCGTACGTCCTCGACCAGGACAGCGGCCTGCCCAAGCGCGACCCGAAGACCGGCGAGGAGAAGGTCGCCACGGTCTTCGCCAACCAGCAGGGCGAGCCCAACAAGAACGCGATCGCGATGCTGGACAACATCGCGGCAGCCAAGGAGCGCCCGCTCGCCCGGATCCTGACCGGCCTGTCGATCCGTCATGTCGGGCCGGTCGCGGCGGAGGCGCTGGCGCGCGAGTTCCGCTCCATCGACCGCATCGAGCAGGCCACCGAGGAGGAGCTCGTCACCACCGAGGGAGTCGGCCCGATCATCGCCGCCTCGCTCAAGGAGTGGTTCGCGGAGGACTGGCACCGCGAGATCCTCCGCAAGTGGCGGGTGGCGGGCGTCCGTACGGAGGACGAGGGTTCCGGCGAGGACGAGGGTCCCCGGCCGCTCGAAGGACTCACCGTCGTCGTCACCGGCACGCTCGAACACCACACGCGGGACGGCGCGAAGGAGGCCCTTCAGAGCCGGGGAGCGAAGGTGACCGGTTCGGTCTCGAAGAAGACGTCTTTCGTGGTGGTGGGCGACAATCCGGGATCCAAGTACGACAAGGCGATGCAGCTGAAGGTGCCGGTTCTGAACGAGGACGGCTTCGCCGTTCTGCTCGAACAGGGACCGGAGGCCGCCGCGGAAGTCGCCCTCCCGACCGAGGAGTAGCGGTTGAAGGCCACCCGTTCGGCGCATATCAGATGCATACGGGTGGCCGGGTCGCATTCGGGCAACCGTCGTCGACCGCTGCCCGTAGAAGCCTTCTGCGGCCTACTGTTGAGGTGTGCGCCTGCCGTGCCCAGCTGCGGTTGGGGCATCCCCTGCTCCGCAAGAGTCTGGGGAAGGGTTTTCAGACGCGGTGCCGTTGGCAGTTGTCGCCGGCAACGGGCCGCGTGGCGTGGGCACCGCCGGCTGTGAGAGGGACGGGAATGGAACCGACCGAGAGCGCCGCCCCGGACTCACGGCTGCGCCTGCGCCGGATGACCGGCGCGTGGAGGGCCGGCCTCCGGACGGGGCGTGCGTCGGAGCGCCCCGGCACGGGCGGGCAGGGCTCCGCACCACCCCTCACCGTAGCCGCCCCCGCCCCGGGTGCCGACAGGCTCGCCGCAGGGCGTGGCGGGGACCTGTCCGGTCACGAACCCGAACGGCACCTCTCCTGGCCCACGCTGCCCGCCGCGGTCGTCGGGGCAGCCGCGTTCGTCCTCGGCGGCGGCTTCTACCGTGCGTTCGGCGGCCACCACGCCCTCTTCCCGTCCGGCGCGGTCGGCTGGTCGCTGGCGGTACTGACCGGCATCATCGTCGGCCATCTGGTCGCCCTCGGCCGCGCCCGCTGGTGGGGCGGCACGGGCTCCGGCGCCGCGCTCACCCTCGCGGTCCTGCTGCTGTACGGCTGGGTGGCCGCCGGGATGGTCAGTCTGACCGTCGTCGTGCTGGTCGGCGCCGCGCGCCGAGGCCGCTGGCGCCAGGGGGTGTTGCACGGCGCGGTCGACATCCTCGGCATCGGCGCCGGAGCGCTGGTCCTCGCCATGTTCGGGCGGGTGCCGTCCGTGGAGGCGCCCTGGAACCCGGAGAGCTGGAACTTCTACGCCGCACCCCAGGTGGTGCTGGTCGCGACCGCCTATCTCGCGGTCACCCGCGTCCTGCTCTGGTACCTGCACGCGCCGGGCACCGGCGGACTGCCGACCGCCACCCGCACGGCGCTGGTCAGGCAGGGCCTGGTCGCCGTCGCGCTGCTCGGTATCGCGCCGCTGATCTGCGTGGTCGCGATCGCCCAGCCGATGCTGCTGCCGCTGTTCTCGATCCCCCTCATCGCGCTCGACTCCACCCTGTGGATCGCCCGCGTCCGGGCCGAGGAGCAACTGCGCGACCCGCTGACCGGGCTGCCCAACCGCCAGTGGCTGCTCGAACGGACCTGGACGGCTCTGGACGACGCCGAGCGCATCGGCGCGCGTTCCGCCCTGATGCTGATCGACCTCGACCGCTTTCGTTCGGTGAATGACACGTTGGGGCACCTCGCCGGTGACCGGCTCCTCCTTCAGATAGCCGACCGGCTGCGGCTGGCGCTGCCGCGCGGGGCGGAGGCCGCGCGGCTCGGAGGGGACGAGTTCGCCGTGTTACTCCCCGTCGCCGACTCCACCACGTCGGCCACGCGGGTCGCGCGCAATCTCGTCGCCGCCCTCGGCTCGCCGCTCGACCTCGACGGACTCACCCTCGTCCTGGAGGCCAGCGCCGGGCTCGCCGTCTTCCCCGACCACGCGCTGGACGCGGAGGGGCTGCTGCGACGGGCGGACGTGGCGATGTACCAGGCCAAGCGGGACCGTACGGGGGTGGAGGTCTACGAGTCCAAGCGGGACTCGAACACACCGGACCGGCTCGGTCTCCTGGGAGATCTGCGCCGGGCGCTGGACGCCGGTGACGTCGAACTGCACTATCAGCCCAAGGTCCGCTTCGACGGACAGGTGGCCGGGCTCGAGGCGCTGGTCCGCTGGGTGCATCCCGAGCGGGGGAAGGTGCCGCCGGACGAGTTCATCGCGATCGCCGAGTCGTCCGGACTGATGCCGCACCTCACCGAGTACGTGCTGGAGACGGCGCTCGCGCAGGTCGCGCGCTGGCGGGCGCAGGGACTGCGCGTACCGGTCGCGGTGAACGTGTCCCCGCGGGACGTCCACACCCCCGGCTTCGCGGGTTCGGTCGCCGCGCGGCTCGCCCGGCACGGGGTCCCCGCGGGGGCGTTGCAGCTGGAGATAACGGAGCATGTGCTCCTCGAGGACCCGCAGCGGGCCGCGGACACGCTGGCCGGACTGACCGGGCACGGCGTGAAGATGTCGTTGGACGACTTCGGTACGGGGTACTCCTCGCTGGTGCATCTGCGGCGGCTGCCGGTGAGCGAGCTGAAGATCGACCGGTCCTTCGTCGCGCGGCTCGCCGTGGACAACGAGGACGCGGAGATCGTGCGCTGCACCGTCGATCTCGCACATTCGCTGGGGCTGCTCGTCGTGGCGGAGGGTGTCGAGGACGACGAGACGTGGGAGCGGTTGCGGGATCTCGGGTGTGACGCGGTGCAGGGGTGGCTGGTCGCGGCGGCGATGCCTCCAGAGGAGGCGACGGCGTGGCTGCTGGCGCGGGGGTCGCGCGGCTGGCAGCGGCCGCGCGCCGCGCTGCCGGCCGCGGAGTAGCTTCGCCGGCTTGTTCGTCGGGTGCGGGTCGGTGGGGGGTGCGCCCGGTTCTCCAGCCCGCGCACCGCCCGTGGCGGTCTCTCGACAAGGTGAGCTCTCCCGGGGAGGTGCAGCGCCGTCGGCGTCCGCACCCCGGCAAGGGCGCGGGGAGCTGCGCAGCCAGGCACGGACGGCCCGCAGCTTCATCACGGCGGAGGAGGCGCCCCCGGCAGGGGCGCGGGGAGCTGCGCGCTCAGCCGTGTTCGGTCCGCGGGTTCTGGAGGGTGGTGTCGGTCCCGGACGGGGCGGCGCCGACGGCGAGGAACCCCCACCGGCGACTTCCACCTCGTACACGAACCGTCACGGGTGGTGCGGATGAGAGAGGGGCCTGAGGCAAACCCGTGCGCGGGCATCGGCCCCGGACCCATAGGATTGGGCCAAACCACACACTCTCACCCAGAGGATCGCTGCATGCCTGGCATCACGCGCGAGGAGGTCGCCCACCTCGCACGGCTGGCGCGTCTGGAGCTGAAGGCCGAAGAGCTCGACCACTTCGCCGGCCAGCTCGACGACATCATCGGCGCGGTCGCCCGCGTCAGCGAGGTCGCCGACCAAGACGTACCGCCGACCTCTCACCCGCTGCCGCTGACGAACGTCATGCGCGCGGACGAGGTCCGTCCGTCGCTCACCCCCGAGCAGGCGCTCTCCGGCGCCCCGGCCCAGGAGCAGCAGCGTTTCAAGGTGCCGCAGATCCTGGGGGAGGACTAATCACCATGACGGACACCAACGTCAACATCATCAAGCTGACGGCGGCCGAGATCGCCGCGAAGATCGCCGCGGGCGAGCTCACGGCCGTCGAGGTCACCGAGGCTCACCTCGCCCGGATCGAGGCCGTCGACGAGAAGGTGCACGCCTTCCTGCACGTCGACCGCGAGGGCGCCCTCGCACAGGCCCGCGCCGTGGACGCGAAGCGGGAGCGGGGCGAGAAGCTCGGCCCCCTCGCCGGTGTGCCGCTCGCGCTCAAGGACATCTTCACCACCGAGGGCATCCCGACGACCGTCGGTTCGAAGATCCTCGAGGGCTGGATCCCGCCGTACGACGCGACGGTCACCGCGAAGCTGAAGGCCGCCGACGTCGTCATCCTCGGCAAGACCAACATGGACGAGTTCGCCATGGGGTCCTCCACCGAGAACAGCGCGTACGGCCCCACCGGCAACCCCTGGGACCTCACCCGTATCCCCGGCGGCTCCGGCGGCGGGTCGAGCGCCGCGCTCGCCTCGTTCGAGGCGCCCCTCGCCATCGGTACGGACACGGGCGGTTCCATCCGCCAGCCCGCCGCCGTCACCGGCACGGTCGGCGTCAAGCCGACGTACGGCGGGGTGTCGCGGTACGGCATGGTCGCGTTCTCCTCCTCCCTCGACCAGGGCGGCCCCTGCGCCCGTACGGTCCTGGACGCCGCGCTGCTGCACGAGGTCATCGCGGGCCACGACCCGCTCGACTCCACCTCCATCGACGCCCCGGTCCCGCCGGTCGTCGAGGCGGCCCGCAACGGCTCCGTCGCCGGCATGCGCGTCGGTGTCGTCAAGCAGTTCCGCGGCGAGGGCTACCAGGCCGGTGTCGTGCAGCGCTTCGACGAGGCCGTCGCCCTGCTCAAGGAGCTCGGCGCCGAGATCGTCGAGCTGGACTGCCCGTCCTTCGACCTGGCGCTGGCGGCGTACTACCTCATCGCCCCGTCCGAGTGCTCGTCGAACCTCGCCCGCTTCGACGCCATGCGCTACGGCCTCAGGGTCGGCGACGACGGCACGAAGTCGGCCGAGGAGGTCACCTCCCTCACCCGTGAGGCGGGCTTCGGCCCCGAGGTCAAGCGCCGCATCATGCTCGGCACGTACGCGCTCAGCTCCGGCTATTACGACGCGTACTACGGCAGCGCCCAGAAGGTCCGTACGCTCATCACGCGCGACTTCGAGAAGTCGTTCGAGAAGGTCGACGTCATCGTCTCCCCGACGACGCCCACCACCGCCTTCCCGATCGGCGAGCGCGCCGACGACCCGATGGCGATGTACCTCGCGGACCTGTGCACCATCCCGACCAACCTGGCGGGCAACGCCGCCATGTCGCTGCCCTGCGGTCTCGCGCCGGAGGACAACCTCCCGGTCGGTCTGCAGATCATCGCCCCCGCGATGAAGGACGACCGGCTGTACAAGGTCGGCGCCGCGGTCGAGGCCGCCTTCGTGGAAAAGTGGGGCCACCCGCTGCTCGAGGAGGCTCCGTCGTTGTGAGTAAGGCTCTGACCAAGGCCAAGGGCTTCAAGAAGTCCAAGTCCGGCACGTACCTGTCCATCGCGAGCACCGCGTTCGGTGCGATCGGCGTCGCCAAGCAGGCCAAGAAGGCCCGTTCGGAGCACGACACGCTGCGCCTCATCGACGCGGCCGTGTCCGCCGCCGCCATCGTCACCGGCCTCGCCATCCTCTACCGGGAGCTCAGGCGCCTGGGCGACGACGACGTCCTGCTGGGCTGAGAGGGAAGTTTTCACCGTGACCACCACGACCGACGAGCTGGTGTCGTACGAGGACGCTCTCGCGACGTACGACCCCGTCATGGGCCTCGAAGTCCATGTCGAGCTCGGTACCAAGACCAAGATGTTCTGCGGGTGTTCCACCGAGCTGGGCGCCGCGCCCAACTCGCAGACCTGCCCGACCTGCCTCGGCATGCCCGGCTCGCTGCCCGTCGTCAACGCGACCGGCGTCGAGTCCGCCATCAAGATCGGCCTCGCGCTGCACTGCGAGATCGCCGAGTGGTGCCGCTTCGCCCGGAAGAACTACTTCTATCCGGACATGCCGAAGAACTTCCAGACCTCCCAGTACGACGAGCCGATCGCCTTCAACGGCTACCTCGACGTACAGCTGGAGGACGGCGAGGTCTTCCGCGTGGAGATCGAGCGCGCCCACATGGAGGAGGACACCGGCAAGTCGCTGCACGTCGGCGGCGCCACCGGCCGCATCCACGGCGCCTCGCACTCCCTGCTCGACTACAACCGCGCGGGCATCCCCCTCATCGAGATCGTCACCAAGCCGATCGAGGGTGCGGGCGAGCGCGCTCCCGAGGTCGCCAAGGCGTACGTCGCCGAGCTGCGCGAGCTCATCAAGGCGCTCGGCGTCTCCGAGGCCCGCATGGAGCAGGGCCAGATGCGCTGCGACGTGAACCTGTCGCTGCGCCCGCACGGCCGCGAGAAGTTCGGCACGCGCTCCGAGACGAAGAACGTCAACTCGCTGCGCTCCGTGGAGCGTGCGGCCCGCTTCGAGATCCAGCGGCACGCCGCGGTTCTGGGCAGCGGCGGCACGATCATCCAGGAGACCCGCCACTTCCACGAGGACACCGGGTCCACGACCTCGGGCCGCGTGAAGGAGGAGGCCGAGGACTACCGGTACTTCCCGGAGCCCGACCTCGTCCCCGTCGCCCCGTCCCGCGAGTGGGTCGAGGAGCTGCGGGCGGGCCTGCCCGAGCAGCCGCTCGCGCGTCGTAACCGCCTCCGTGGGGAGTGGGGTGTCTCGGCGCACGACATGCAGTCGATCCTGAACGCCGGTGCCATCGACCCGATCGTCGCCACGATCGGGGCCGGTGCGGACGCCGCGTCCGCCCGTAAGTGGTGGATGGGTGAACTGGCGCGCAGCGCCAACGAGTCGGGCAAGGCCCTGGAGGACCTGCCCATCACTCCGGCGCAGGTCGCCCGGGTGACGCAGCTCGTCGCCTCCGGAGACCTGAACGACAAGCTCGCCCGCCAGGTCATCGAGGGCGTGCTCGCGGGCGAGGGGACTCCGGACGAGGTCGTCGACCAGCGCGGTCTGAAGGTCGTCTCGGACGAGGGTGCGCTGACCGCCGCCGTCGACGAGGCCATCGCCGGCAACCCGGGCGTCGCGGACAAGATCCGCGGCGGCAAGGTGGCCGCGGTCGGCGCCCTGGTCGGCGCGGTCATGAAGGCCACCCGTGGCCAGGCCGACGCGGCCCGCGTCAAGGAACTCATCCTGGAGAAGCTGGGCGTCAGCGAGGGCTGAGTACCCGTCAAGTACCCACCTGAGGGGATGCATCGGCTCCGATGCATCCCCTCAGGCGTGCTCGGGGCCCCTTGGTGCGACAGAGTTCATCGGATTGTCGTGTGAACTAACTCGCACTCTCGTGAGCAGATCCACGAATGAGATGAACGGTCGCTTCTGGCTGCAAGAGTGATGACGTATTCGTCATGCGTTCTTTGCGGGCAACTCCCGGTAAAGATCCATAAATCACTCAGGGAGCTTGTCCGTTGGCAGCCCTTGCACGCTGGTGCGTACGGCACCGCCTCGTCACCGTTCTGCTGTGGCTCCTCGCCCTCGGCGGGGTGAGCGCCGCCGCGGCCGTCGCGGGCTCCGCGTACTCGAACAACTACGAGGTCCCCGGCACCGAATCGAGCCGCGCCGACCGGCTTCTGCGGCAGGGCTTCCCCGGTCTCGGCGGCGACAGCGACACCGTCGTGTGGCGCACCGGCCCCGGTACCGTCCGCTCCGCCGCCGTCGAACAGACCATGACCCGCGCCCTCGACGAGATCGCCGCGCTGCCCGGCGTGGCCTCCGTCGTCAGCCCCTACGAAGGGCAGGGCACGGACCGGATCAGCGGCGACGGACGTACGGCGTACGCCACCGTCACCTTCGACGACCAGGCCGACAACCTCTCCAGGAGCGAGGCACAGGCCGTCGTCGACGCCGCCGAGGCCGCCGAGACCGACGGGCTCCAGGTGGAGTTGGGCGGCAGCGCCATCGGGCTCACGGAGTCCTCCGGCGGTCACCTCGCCGAGGTCGTCGGCGTGGGCGTGGCCGCCGTGGTGCTCTTCCTCGCCTTCGGCTCGCTCGCCGCCTCCCTGCTGCCCATCGCCACCGCCCTGGTCGGCGTCGGGACGGCGTACGCCTCGATCGTGCTCCTGGGGCACGCGATGATGGTCGCCGACTTCGCGCCCATGCTCGGCATGCTGATCGGCCTCGGCGTCGGCATCGACTACGCGCTGTTCATCGTGACCCGGCACCGGCGCGGGCTGAAACGCGGGCTGGCCGTGGCCGAGGCGGCCCGCAACGCCGTCGCCACCACCGGCCGCGCGGTCGTCTTCGCGGGCGCCACCGTCTGTATCGCCCTGCTCGGCATGCTCATCCTGCGGCTCAGCTTCCTGAACGGTGTGGCGATCGCGGCCTCCTTGACCGTGGTCCTCACCGTCGCGGCCTCCGTGACCCTGCTGCCCGCCCTGCTGTCCTTCATCGGGCCGCGAGCCCTCAGCCGACGCGAGCGGCGCAGGCTGTACGAGCACGGGCCCCAGCCGGAGCTCCCCACCGGACTCGCCGCCCGCTGGTCGGTGTTCGTGGAGCGCCACCCCAAGCTGCTCGGCGCGGTCGCCGTGGTCGTCATGGCGCTGCTCGCGCTGCCCACGCTCTCCCTCCACCTCGGCACCTCCGACCAGGGCAACAACCCCAGGTCGGCGACGACCCGGCAGGCGTACGACCTCCTCGCCAAGGGCTTCGGGCCGGGCGTGAACGGGCCGCTGACCCTGATCACCCGCGTCGGCGGCGCCGAGGACAGGCTCGCCCTCGACAGTCTGGACAGCACGCTCCGGGCGACCGCCGGGTTCGCCTCGATGACCCCGGTGACGTACGACACCGGAGGCGACACCGCGTACCTCACCGTCGTCCCGGACTCCGCGCCGCAGTCCCAGAAGACCAGCGACCTCGTGGACCGGCTGCGCACCGAGGTGCTGCCACGCGTCGAGGCGGGCAGCGGGCTCGACGTGCGCGTCGGCGGGGTGACCGCGAGCTACGACGACTTCGCCGCCGTCATCGTCGGCAGGCTGCCCCTCTTCGTGGGCGTCGTCATCGGCCTCGGCTGTGCCCTGCTCCTGCTCGCCTTCCGCTCGCTCGGTATCCCGCTGAAGGCCGCCGTGATGAACATCGCCGCCGTGGCCGCCGCGTTCGGGGTGGTCGTCGCGATCTTCCAGTGGGGCTGGGGGAGCGAGCTGCTGGGCCTCGGCCGCGCGGGTCCGATCGAACCCTTCCTTCCCGTGATCATGGTGTCGGTCCTCTTCGGGCTCTCCATGGACTACCAGGTCTTCCTGGTCAGCCGGATGTACGAGGAGTGGCTGGAGACCGGCGACAACCGGCGTGCCGTCCGGGTCGGGCTCGCCGAGACCAGCCGGGTGATCAACTCCGCCGCCGTCATCATGATCTCGGTCTTCCTCGCCTTCGTGCTCAGCGGCGACCGCGTCATCGCGATGTTCGGCATCGCCCTCGCCTCCGCCGTCGCCCTCGACGCCTTCGTCCTGCGCTCCCTGCTCGTCCCCGCCCTCATGCATCTGCTCGGCGGCGCCAACTGGTGGCTGCCCCGCCGGCTCGACCGGTGGCTGCCGCGCATCAGCGTCGAGCCGCCCGAGTGCCGCGTCGCCCATGAGAGGCTGGCCGCTGCGACGGACGCCGAGGTGGCGGACGTACTGGAGGACGAGCTGGAGAAGGAGCGGCAACGGGATGTACGCGATATCCCTGGGTGACGACGGCGCGGAACTGCGGCCCCTGGAGCCCTGGCGCGCGGAGGAGTTCCTTGCGCACCTGGACCGGGGGAGGGAGTTCATCGGGCAGTACATCCCCTTCGGGTCCAAGGCCACGGATGTGCCCTCCGCGCGCGAGACGCTCCAGCGGTACGCCGACATGCGCGCCGCCGACACCGGGTCCCTGCACGGCCTGTGGCTGGAGGGGAAGCTCGTCGGCGGGGTGCTCTTCCTGAACTTCGACGCCGAGCACGGCAACTGCGAGGTCGGCTGCTGGCTGGAACCCGCCGGCACCGGAAGAGGTCTGGTCACCAGGGCGATGCGGATCCTCATCGACTGGGCGGTCGAGGAGCGCGGGATCCATCGGGTGGAGTGGATCGCCGCCTCCGCGAACGTGCCGAGCGTGAACGGCGCCCGGCGGCTCGGTATGACCCGGGACGCGGTGCTGCGGGAGAGCTACCCCCACCGGGGTGTACGCCTCGACATGGAGGTGTGGTCGGTGCTCGCGCCCGAGTGGCGGGCGGCACGCGCGCGTGAGCAACGATGATCTTGGTCGTCGCTCACAACGATCATTAAGAGACTTCTCAGACTCCGTCCGTACGGTGCGGGTCATGGGAACCAAGACAGTTGACGAAGCCGTGGACGCGAACGGCACCGAGGCAAAGAGCGACGAGGAGACCGTGAACGTCACCAAGACCGACGAGGCGCCGGACGCCGAGGTCGAGGAGACCGGCGACACCGAGGCCGAGACCCTGGAGAGCGAGGACGACCTCGACGCCGAGGCCCTGGAGGGCGAGGACACCCCCGAGGCCGAGAAGGGCACCCCCGGCGTCGGCCAGGGCGCCGCCGCCGTCGTCTCCGCCGGCCTTGGCGTCGTGTCCCTCACCGGCAGCTGGGTCGCCACCGTGGCCGCCGCCCGCGAGACCCTCGTCGGTCAGCTGGGGACCTCCTCGAGCGCGAGCGTCGCCAAGCAGGTCAAGGAGGTCTACGGCGATGCGTGGGCGACCACCGCGCTGGTCGGCGGCCTCTTCGCGCTGGCCGCGCTGATCGTCGGCGTCGTGGTCCTGGTCCGGCCCGCCTTCGGGGCCCCCGACAGGCCACAGGCCGCCTGGATCAAGTCGGTCGCCTGGGCGGGCGTCTCGCTCGGCGTCATCGGCCTGGTCCTCGCCGTCGCCAAGTACTCCGACATCATTCTCGGACTGCCGTCCACCAGCTGAAACCACGACTGGATCCCCGGCTGGAACCCTGGCTGGATCCCCGGCTGGATCTCCGTACCTCTGAGGGGCCTTAGGGCCGCCGTAAGTCACTTACGGCCGCTCTAAGGCCCTTCGCGTGCGCAAGATGCGGAACTCTCCCGATGTGACGCACCCCCCTGGGAGACGAAGGTTGAGGCATCGCACAAAGCGATGACGAAACCGACTCCTCACGAGGGACACGACATGTTCGAGTACGAGCTCCAGCAGATGCGATCCAACGAGCTGATCCGCGAGGCACACAACCACCGCCAGGCCCAGGAAGCCCTCCGTGGCCGTCGCGCCGCACGCCGCGCCGCCGCGCGCGAGTCCGGGCAGAACGAGCCGGAGGGGCAGGCGCATAGCCGGCGCCCTCGCCGGCACCGGTTCGCCCGCGCCGCATGAGCGCGGGGGCGGGGGGCGGCCGTACGGGGGTCGGCCGCCTCCCGGCGAACGGTGACCGCCGCGACACGGCGACGGTCGCCCGTCACGCGAAGGGGGCGACGGCCGCCCGCTCGATAACCAGTGCCGCACTGTCAGACCCCTGTGCGATGCTCGGGCCTGTGGAAACCAGGTCCGTCAGCCCGGTGTTCGTCGGCCGCACCGCCGAACTCGGCATCCTGCACGACGCACTCGCCCGCAGCGCCACCGGGGGAACCTCCCAGGCGTTCAGCACCGGGGGACAGCCGCAGGCGTTGCTGCTCGGCGGTGAGGCCGGGGTGGGAAAGACCCGCCTGCTCGAGGAGTTCGCCACTGCGGCCGTCCGCGAGGGCGCCGTCTTCGTGAGCGGCGGCTGTGTGGAGATCGGCGCCGACGGACTGCCCTTCGCCCCGTTCTCCACCGCCCTGCGCGCCCTGCGCCGACTGCTCCCCGACGAGCTCGCCGCCGCGGCCGCCGGACAGGAGGACGAGCTGGCCCGGCTGCTGCCCGAGCTGGGCGAGACCGGCCGCGGCGGCCGTCCCGACGAGGAGGGCATGGCCCGCCTCTTCGAGCTCACCGCCCGTCTCCTGGAGCGCGTGGCCGCCGACCGCACCGTCGTCGTCGCCCTCGAAGACCTGCACTGGGCCGACGCCTCCACCCGCCACCTGCTGGCCTACCTCTTCCGCACCCTGCGCAACGGCCGCCTCGTCGTCATCGCCACCTACCGCGCCGACGACATCCACCGCCGCCACCCCCTGCGCCCCCTGCTGGCCGAACTCGACCGCCTCCGCACGGTCCGCCGCATCGAACTCGGCCGCTTCAGCCGCGCCGAGGTCGGCCGTCAGATCGCCGGCATCCTCGCCCACGAACCCGACCCCGCCCAGGTCGACGACATCTTCGAACGCTCCGACGGCAACGCGTTCTTCGTCGAGGAGCTCGCCGTCGCCGCCCACCAGGGCTGCCGCACCGGGCTCACCGACTCCCTGCGCGACCTGCTCCTCGTCCGCGTCGAGGGCCTCCCCGAGAGCGCGCAGCGCATCGCCCGGATCGTCGCCGAGGGCGGCTCCACCGTCGAGTACCCGCTGCTCGCCGCCGTCGCCCGGCTCGCCGAGGACGACCTCATCGAGGCGCTGCGCGTCGCCGTCGGCGCCAACATCCTGCACGCCTCACCCGGCGGCGACGGCTACCGCTTCCGCCACTCCCTGGTCCGCGAGGCCGTCAGCGACGACCTGCTCCCCGGTGAGCGCTCCCGTTTCAACCGCCGCTACGCCGAAGCCCTGGAGGACGACCCCACGCTCGTCCCGGCCGACGAGCGCGCCACCCGCCTGGCCAGCTACTGGTACCACGCGCACGACGCGGCCAAGGCCCTCCCCGCCGTCCTCGACGCCTCCGTCGAGGCCCGCCGCCGGCACGCCCACTCCGAGCAACTCAGGCTCCTGGAACGCGCGATGGAGCTGTGGGAGGCCACCCCCGAAGCCGTACGGGACGAACTGCGCCCCATCGACTACGTCGAGGTCTTCCCACCCTGTGGCTGCGACCCGGCCACAACCCCCCTGCGCTACCTCGACCTGATGGCCGAGGCCGCCGTCGCGGGCCGGCTGTGCGGGGAGCGCGAGCGCGCCCTGAAGATCACCAAGCGGGCGCTGCGCGTCCTGGAGGACGAGGACGACCCCCTGCGCGCCGCCTGGTTCTGGATCCAGCGTTCCCGCCTGGTGCAGGCACAGGCCCGCGGGGACGGCTGGACGGAGCTCGCCACCGCCCGGGACCTGGTGCGCGGCCTGCCGCCGTCGGAGGTGCACGCCGAGGTGCTCTCCATGGTCGCCGCCTGGTGCGTGCTGCACGAACCGGGTCCCGGCGCCCTCTCGGCCGCCGAGCGCGCCGTGGAGTACGCGCGCATGGTGGGCGCCCGGGACATCGAGCTGAACGCCCGGCTCACGCTCGGCGGCCTCATGGTCGACGCGGGCGACGTGGAGACGGGCATCGCGGAGATGTACGAGGTCAAGGAGCGGGTGCTCCGGCACGCCCCCTCCATGGTCACGGGGCGCGTCCACATCAACCTGCCCTCCCACCTGGAGTCCGTCGGCCGCTCCCGGGAAGCGGTCACGATCCTGCGCGAGGGCATCGAACTCGCCCGTAGATCCGGGCTGTTGGACACCGAGGCCTGGGTGTGGGGCAACCTCTCGGAGTCGCTCTACGCGCTCGGCCAGTGGGACGAGGCCGTCGAGGCCGCGCGCAACGCGCTGGGTGTCGGGCTCAGCGGCAAACCGTCCGGCAGCGGTGCCATGCGCCTCGCGGATCTCGCGCTCGCCCGCGGCGACCTCACCGAAGCGGCACGTCAACTCGCCGCCGCCCGCGCCCACTTCGGCACCCACGACCCCATGCCGCAGCACTCGCTGCCCCTGGTCCGCACCGCGATCGGCATCGCCGTCGGAGAGGGACGCCTCCTCGACGCCCGGGCCGCCCTGGAGGACGCCCTCGACGCGGGCTTCCCGCCCGGCACCCAGCGCGACGGCTGGCCGCTGCTGCTCGCCGCCGCCACCGCGGAGGCCGACGCCCGCGGACTGCCCGTCGCCGAGGCGGGCCGCGCCGGGACCCTGGAGCGGCTGCGCAAGGCCGCCAAGTCCCTGGCGACCGGAGCACCCGTCTGGCTCGCCCACGAACAGTGGGTACGCGCCGAGCTCCGCCGTGCCGAGGGCACGGACGACCCGCACGAGTGGTCCGAGGCAGTCACCGCCTTCGAACCGCTGGAGCGCCCCTACGACCTCGCCCGGGTCCGGCACCGCCTGGCCGAGTCCCTGCTGATCGCGGGAGCCGACGAGGACGACCGGGCCCGCGCCACGGAGCTTCTGCGGCTGGCCGGGGCGGCGGCCGCCCACCTCGGCGCCCGCCCGCTCGCCGACACCGTCGCGCTCCTCGCCCAGCGGGCCCGCCTCGCCGTGGGCCGAGCCCCCGAGCCGTCGGCCCCGGCTCCCGCCGACCCGGCCGATGCCCTCGGCCTCACCAGCCGTGAGCGCGATGTCCTGCGTCTGGTCGCCGCCGGCCGCAGCAACCGCCAGATCGCCGAAGAACTTTTCATCTCCCCGAAGACCGCCAGCGTCCATGTCTCGAACATCCTGGCCAAGCTGGACGTCTCGGGCCGGGGGGAGGCGGCGGCGCTGGCGCACCGGCTGCGGTTGTTCCCCCAGGAGGCCCCCACTGCCCGGACGGCGGGCTGAGACATACGCTGGCAGGGATCCGGGCCGAAGGAGGCGTCGTGTTCAACATGTTCGAGGAGCTCTTCGCACCAGGCCGCAAGCACACCGACGACGAACGCAAGCGACTCGAACTGAGCCGCGTGGACCTGAACGACGGTGATCCGGGCCGCGGCCCCATAGACCTGACCTCCGGCAAGGTGGTCGTACGGCTGCCCAAACAGGAGCGAGACCAGGAGCAGGAGGGCGGGCAGGGCGACACGGGGGAGGAACCCGTGTCGGAGCCGGACGAGTCCTGAGGCCGGACGAGTCCTGAGGCCGGCCGCCTACTTCACCTCCAGCTCCAGAATCCTGTCGTCGCCCTTGCCGGGGCTGCCGCGGCCGTCCGTCTCGCTCGTCATGAGCCAGAGCTTGTCGCCGCCCGCCGGGACCACCGTGCGCAGCCGCCCGTACTCGCCCTTCAGGAAGGCCTGCGGGGCGGCGGCGGCCTCCGTGCCCTTCAACGGGATGCGCCACAGCCGCCGGCCGCGCAGCCCCGCCATCCAGATCGAGCCCTCGGCGTAGGCGATACCGCTCGGGGAGGCCTGGGCCGTGTGCCACTGGGCGACCGGGTTGTGGTACTTCGGGTCGTCGCTCCTGCCCTCGACCACCGGCCAGCCGTAGTTGTCGCCCGGCTTGATCTGGTTCAGCTCGTCCCAGGTGTCCTGACCGAACTCGGACGCCCACAGCCGCTGCTTGTCGTCCCAGGCGAGGCCCTGCACATTGCGATGGCCGTACGAGTAGACCACCGAGTTGTCGAAGGGGTTGCCGGGCGCCGGATCGCCGTCCGGCGTCATCCGCAGGATCTTGCCGCCGAGCGCCTTCGTGTCCTGGGCCTGCCCCCGGTCACCCGTCTCGCCCGCCCCCGCGTACAGCATCCGGTCGGGACCGAACGCGATCCGCCCACCGTTGTGGATCATCCCCTTGGGGATGCCCTTGAAGATCGTGTCCGGCGCCCCGAGCTGCTCCCCGGACGGCTTCTTCTCGTCGTACAGCATGCGGACGATGCGGTTGTCCGAGGCCGTCGTGAAGTACGCGTAGATCATGTGGTCGGAGGCGTACGCGGGCGAGAGCGCGATGCCGAGGAGGCCGCCCTCGCCGGCGGGGGCCACGCCGGGCACCCGGCCCAGCTCGGTCTTCGTGCCGGTCTTCTCGTCGACCCGCGTGATCGTCCCCTCGTCCCGCGACGACACCAGCAGGCCGCCCTCCGGCAGCGGCGCCAGGCCCCAGGGCGACTTGAGGTCCTCGGTGACGGTGCGCACCACCTTCACCGAGCCCTTGGCGGGCGCGGCCGTCTCGATGGCCCGCGGGGCGGACGACGCCCCCGTCCCCGTACCGCTCGACGACGGGCTCAGGCCGCCGAACGGCGCCCCTCCTGCGCCACCGGAGGAACAGCCGGCGGTCACCACCAGCGCTGCCGCGGCCAACACGGCCTTCATCACTCGACGTTGCACGATCAGAGGTCCCTTCGACGCGGCGGTCCTACTGTTCATACACCGCGCGAGTCCCAGGGGTTCCCGAACCGGAAACACCCGGTCCCTCCGGAGCGGGGCGGCCTCAGTCCCAGGACCCCCGTGCCCCCGGCAGCGCCGCCACCTCCGCCAGGTCCTCCGGCGTCAGCCGCAGCCCCGCCGCCCCGGCGTTCTCCGTGACCCACCGTTCCCGCTTGGCCCCCGGCACCGGGACCACGTGCCGCCCCTGGGCCAGTACCCAGGCCAGCGCCACCTGGGCCGGCGTGACCGCGTTCCCGGGCAGGCCGTGGCGCCGGGCGATGCGCCGCAGCCCGACGACGATGGGCTGGTTCGCGGCCATCATCTCGGCCGTGAAGCGGGGGTGGCGGGCGCGCAGGTCATCGCGTTCGAACCCCTCGCCGGGGGTGAGGGTGCCGGTCAGGAAGCCGTTGCCCAGGGGCATCGCCGCCAGGAAGCCCACCCCGCGCGCCGCGCACCACGGCAGCAGCGCGTCCAGCGCCTCCGTCGACCACACCGACAGCTCCGCCTCCACCGCGCTCACCGGGAAGACCTGCTGCACCCGCTCCAGTTGCCGGATCGTTCCGTCGTGCAGCCGCGCTCCCGCACGACGGGCGGACCTGGCGCCCACCGCGCACAGCCCGAGCGAGCGCACCTTTCCGGCCGACACCAGGTCGGCCATCGCGCCCCACGTCTCCTCGACCGGAATCTCCGGGTCCGCGCGGTGCAGTTGATACAGGTCGATCACATCGGTCTGGAGGCGGCGCAGCGAAGCGTCGCAGGCCCGCCTCACATAGCCGGGGCGCCCATTGGCCACGATGTGCTGCTCGCCCACCAGCAGCCCGACCTTCGTCGACACGAAGGCCTCGGAGCGCCGCTCCTTCAGCGCCCGCCCCACCAGCAGCTCGTTGGTGAAGGGCCCGTACATGTCGGCCGTGTCGAGCAGCGTCGACCCCCGGTCGAGCGCCGCGTGCACCGCGCGCAGCGACTCCTCACCGCGCTGTCGCGAACCGGTGTACGCCCAGCTCATCGGCATGCACCCGAGCCCGATCGCCCCCACATCGAGCGTTGCCGCGCCGATCGTCCTGCGCTCCACCTGGCCCTGACCCTCCTTCTTCCGGCACCCCAACCTAACCTCTGCGTGACCGCGCGCCTGGCATAGCCTCCTGACCATGACTTCCGATGTGTGGCTTCCCTTTCACGCCGACGAGATCGAGGGCCTCCCCGAAGGCCTGAGCTACCGCTTCTGGGACGGCGACCAGGAGTTTCCCGCGGATCCCGCGGACTGCGAGTTCTACGTCGTCCCCTATATGAAGGCGCTCGGCGTCGGGCAGCGGCCGCTGCCCGAAATGACCTCTCTGCGGGTCGTGCAGACGCTCTCCGCGGGGGTCGACCACGTCCTGCGGGCCGTGCAGTCCCTGTCCCCGGGCGTGCAGTTGTGCAACGCACGCGGAGTGCACGAGGCGAGCACCGCCGAGCTCGCGCTCACGCTGATCCTCGCCTCGCTGCGGGGCGTTCCCGACTTCGTACGGGCGCAGGACAAGGGGGAGTGGCGCTCCGGATTCCATCCGGCGCTGGCCGACAAGTCCGTACTGATCGTGGGATACGGCGCGATCGGGTCCGCGATCGAAGACCGGCTCACGCCCTTCGAAGTAGCGCGGGTGGCGCGCGTCGCGCGCTCTGAGCGCACCACGGCGCGCGGTCCGGTGCACCCACTCACGGAACTGCCCGCACTGCTCCCCGAGGCCGACATCGTGGTGCTCGCCACGCCCCTCACCGACAGCACACGGGGCCTGGTGAACGCCGAGTTCCTGGCCCGGATGAAGGACGGCGCACTGCTGGTGAACGTCGCCCGCGGGCCCGTCGTCGACACCAAGGCGCTGCTCGCCGAGCTGGACAGCGGGCGCCTCACCGCGGCCCTCGACGTCACCGATCCGGAGCCGCTGCCCCAGGGACATCCCTTGTGGCAGACGCCCGGCGTGCTCATCAGCCCCCATGTCGGCGGCCCCACCTCCGCGTTCCTGCCGCGCGCCGAGCGGCTTCTGGCCGCGCAGTTGAATCGTTTCGTGAACCGGGAACCCCTGGGCAACGTGGTCCTTACGACGGGCGCGTAGCCCGCTTCGGGCACCCTCCGCAGTCCGGCGAATGCGGGCGGTGTCCGCGCTGCCGCTGATCGTCACGGAGCGTAGAGGCGCTATGTCCCTGAGTGACGAGACTGGTGTATCGTCCCGACAGGGGCTGCGCCGCGCACCGTTCGGCGCCGGGGATGGACATTCGGACTGCGAGGGGGGCGACGGGCGATGCACGGCCTATGGACCAACGATCCGACGCGGCGGGACCGCCGACGACCCTGGCGCGCGGCCACGCGCAGACGCGGCCACGGCGGCCATGGTGGTCACGGTGGCCATCACCACCGCGGGCCCAGCGGCCGCAGAAGGCATGCGCACCCAGCGCACACGGGCCAGCGGGACCCCGCGCGGACCGGGTGGGCCCGGTGAGCTCCCCCGGGGCGCTGCTGTCCCGTCGGCCGTTGTACGGCGCTGGGACGGGCCTGATTCCGCAACTCGTGCTGGCCCTGGTGTGCGCGGGCTACGCCTTCGGTTCCGCGCTCGGCTGGGGCTCCGCGAGCCTCGCGCTGTTCATGGGCGACTTCGGGCTGAGCGCCGCCGCGGGCACCGCCGCGGTCTCCTGCTTCCTCTACGCCCGCAGCCGCCGCAGCCGCTTTCGACCCGCGTGGCTGCTGTTCGCGCTCTCCTCCACCATGGCCTCGCTGGGCAACGGAGTCTGGGGGTGGTACGAGGTCGTCCTCGACCGCCAGGTCCCGAGTCCCAGTTACGCCGATCTCTTCTTCCTCTGTTTCGCTCCGCCCGCCATCGTAGGACTGCTCGTGCTAGCCAAGAGGCCCGTGACCAGGGCGGGTTGGGTCTGCCTGGCGCTGGACTCCTGGCTGATCGGCGGTTCCCTGCTCACCCTGTCCTGGAGCCTCGCGCTCGCCCAGGCGGCGAAGTTCGACGGGCCGAGCGTCGCGCACACCGCGCTCTCGCTGGCGTACCCGCTGCTGGACATCGCCCTGGTCAGCATGGTGCTCGCGCTGCACTTCAGGCGTTCGTCGGTGAACCGCTCGGCGGTGAACACCGCGATCGGCGCGCTCGCCCTGACCGTGATGTGCGACGCCCTGTTCACCTCGCCCCTCCTGCACAACAACTACCACTCCGGGCAGCTCCTCGACGCGGGCTGGTTCGCCGGGTCACTGCTCCTCGCGTACGCCCCGTGGGTCGGTCCCCGGCTCGGGCAGTCGACCGCCGACGGTCACGACACGGAGGAGCCCCGTAGGAACGGGCACGCGCGCGTGGTGCACGAGCACATCCCGGGACCCCGCCAGGGCGGACCAGGGATCACCCAGGGATCTCAGGGATCTCAAGGGCATCAGGCACCTCAGGGGGCTCAGGACGGTGGCCACAACCGGTATCCGGCCACCCGTCCGATCGCCGGATCACTGGCCGCACTCACGCCCTACCTGGCCGCCGCCGTGTGCACGCTGGGCATTCTCTACAACGTCCTGAACGGCCGCAGCGTCGACCGCGTCGTGCTCATCACGGCCGGCCTCGTCGTGCTCGCCCTCGTGGTGCGCCAGGGCATCATGCTGCTCGACAACATCACCCTCACCCAGGAGCTGGCCCAGCAGGAGAACCACTTCCGCTCCCTGGTGCAGGGCTCCAGCGACGTCATCATGATCGCCGCACCGAACGGCATCCTGCGGTACGTCAGCCCGGCCGCCGCCGGGGTCTACGGCCGCAACGCCGAGGAGCTCGTCGGCTCCGAGCTCGCCTCCCTCATCCACCCCGAGGACCTCGGCTGTGTGGTGCACGAGGTGCGCCGCTTCCTGGCCGCAAGCCATCTGGAGGAGCCCACCACTCGCATCGAGTGCCGCTTCAAGTCCGGCGACGGCGGCTGGCTCAATGTGGAGTCCACCGTCAACCGACACCACGGCGGCCTCATCTTCAACAGCCGTGACGTGACCGAGCGGGTCCGGCTCCAGGCGCAGCTCCAGCACAACGCCGAACACGATCCGCTCACCGACCTGCCCAACCGCGCGCTGTTCACCCGGCGCGTCCAGCAGGCCCTGTCCGGCCGCCGCTCCACCGACCGCGGCGCCGCGCTGCGCGGCACGGCCGTCCTCTTCATCGACCTCGACGGCTTCAAGGCCGTCAACGACACGATCGGGCACCAGGCCGGCGATGAGCTCCTCGTCCAGGCCGCCCGCAGACTCCAGGACTCGGTGCGCCAGGGCGACACCGCCGCCCGCCTCGGCGGCGACGAGTTCGCGGCGCTCATCGTCGGCGACGGCAGCCGCGACCGGGGCGCGCGCGAACAGCAGATCCTGGAGCTCGCCGACCGGCTGCGGATCAAGCTCTCCCAGCCGTACGCCATCGGCGGCAACGATGTCCGCGTCGCCGCGTCCATCGGCGTCGGCTTCGCCGAACCGGGCCTGGGAGCGGGCGAGTTGCTGCGCAACGCCGACCTCGCCATGTACCGGGCCAAGGCGGCCGGAAAGGGCCGCGTCGAGCTGTACGCGCCCCAGATGCAGCAGGACGTCGTACGGAAGGCGGAGCTGGCCACCCGGCTGCGCTCCGCGCTCCAGGACGGCGAGTTCGCACTGCTCCACCAGCCCGTGGTCTGCCTCGGCAATGGCCGGATCGCGACGGTCACCGCCCAGGCCCGCTGGCGTTCCTCCCAAGGGGTGCTCTTCACGCCGGCGGAGTTCCTGCGCGTCGCCGAGGACAGCGACAAGACCGCCGAGCTGGGCCGATGGATGCTCGAGGAGGCCGTCGAGCAGGCCGCCGAGCGGGCCGCCGCGGGTGTCACGGTGCCCGTCGCCGTGCGGATGAGCGCCCGGCGTCTGCTGGACCGCTCGATGCCGCTCGGCTCCGTGGAGGCGCTGCTGACCCGGCACGGGCTCGCCTCCGGCTCCCTGATCGTCGAGCTGGCCGACACCGACCCCCGGGTCTCCCTGGACGAGCTGGAGCGGCGGCTGAACGCGCTGCGGCGGCTCGGCGTCCGGATCGCCCTGGACGGATTCGGCAGTGGCTACGCGGCCATCACGACGCTCAGAAGGCTGCCCGTCGACGTACTGAAGCTTGATCGGGGCCTCGTCGAGGGTGTTGTCGAGTCCGCCCGGCTGCACAAGATCACCAGCGGGCTGCTGCGGATCGCCACCGACCTCGGGTTGCAGTCCGTGGCCGACGGTGTGGACCTGCCCGAGCAGGTCGTCGCCCTGCGCGCGATGGGCTGCACGCACGGACAGGGCATGGCCTTCTCCGGACCGCTCGACGAGTACCGGCTGCGCAGAGCGCTGTCCTGCGGTCACTACCCGGTGCCGCACGGCCCCGCCGAGCCCGCGTTCGCGGGCGGCGGCGCGGGGGTGTATACGAGTGGTGTGCCCGCAGTCCTCGGAGGCGGTACGGCCCTCCGCTCACATAATGAGACTCCCGTCCCACCCACTTGACAGTCAGTGCGTGCCGGGGGGAGGGTCAATGCCATGCGCACCCGAATTCTCGTACTTGGAAAGCGCGTCGGCTGAAGCTGGTGACCACCGGACGGACCCGGAACACCCAGCGACCGCACCCGGCGCGCTCCCCTCGCTTGCCTCACGGCACGAGGGGTTTTTTGTTGCACAGGCACCAGTCGTACACCGCACAAAACTCGCAAAAACCCTCAGCATCGAGAAGAGAATGCCGATGACCGAGCAGGCCACCGGGGCCCATCACCCGCAGCCGCGGCCCCGTTCCGGAGGACAGTCCGCCCCCGAGCACGTCACGGGAGCGCAGTCCCTCATCCGCTCGCTTGAGGAGGTCGGGGCCGAGACGGTATTCGGCATTCCCGGCGGCGCGATCCTTCCGGCGTACGACCCGCTGATGGACTCCACGCGTGTGCGGCACGTGCTCGTGCGGCACGAGCAGGGCGCGGGTCACGCGGCCACCGGTTACGCGCAGGCCACCGGCAAGGTCGGCGTCTGCATGGCGACCAGCGGCCCGGGTGCCACCAACCTGGTGACGCCGATCGCGGACGCGCACATGGACTCGGTGCCGCTCGTGGCGATCACCGGGCAGGTCGCGTCCAAGGCGATCGGCACGGACGCCTTCCAGGAGGCGGACATCGTCGGCATCACCATGCCGATCACCAAGCACAACTTCCTGGTGACCAAGGCCGAGGACATCCCGAGGACGATCGCGGAGGCCTTCCACATCGCCTCCACCGGCCGCCCGGGCCCCGTCCTCGTCGACATCGCCAAGGACGCCCTTCAGGCGCAGACCACCTTCCAGTGGCCGCCCACCCAGGATCTGCCCGGCTACCGCCCGGTGACCAAGCCGCACGCCAAGCAGATCCGCGAGGCCGCCAAGCTGATCACCCAGGCCAAGCGGCCCGTCCTCTACGTCGGCGGCGGCGTCCTCAAGGCCAAGGCCACCGCCGAGCTGAAGGTCCTCGCGGAACTCACCGGAGCGCCCGTCACCACCACCCTGATGGCGCTCGGCGCATTCCCCGACAGCCACCCGCTGCACGTGGGAATGCCGGGCATGCACGGTGCGGTCACCGCCGTCACCGCGCTGCAGAAGGCCGACCTGATCGTCGCTCTCGGAGCCCGCTTCGACGACCGCGTCACCGGCAAGCTGGACAGCTTCGCCCCGTACGCCAAGATCGTCCACGCCGACATCGACCCGGCCGAGATCGGCAAGAACCGCGCCGCGGACGTGCCGATCGTCGGTGACGCCCGCGAGGTCATCGCCGACCTGGTCCAGGCCGTGCAGAAGGAGCACAGCGAGGGCCACGCCGGCGACTACGCCGCCTGGTGGAAGGACCTCAACCGCTGGCGCGAGACCTACCCGCTGGGCTACGAGCAGCCGGACAACGGCTCCCTGTCGCCGCAGCAGGTCATCGAGCGGATCGGACAGCTCGCCCCCGAGGGCACCATCTTCGCGGCGGGCGTCGGCCAGCACCAGATGTGGGCCGCGCACTACGTCCAGTACGAGCAGCCCGCGACCTGGCTGAACTCCGGCGGCGCCGGAACGATGGGCTACGCGGTCCCGGCCGCGATGGGCGCCAAGGCCGGTCAGCCGGGCAGGACGGTCTGGGCGATCGACGGTGACGGCTGCTTCCAGATGACCAATCAGGAGCTCACCACCTGCGCCCTGAACAACATCCCGATCAAGGTCGCCATCATCAACAACGGCGCCCTCGGGATGGTCCGCCAGTGGCAGACCCTCTTCTACAACCAGCGCTACTCCAACACCGTGCTGCACTCCGGCCCGGACGCGGACGGCAAGCAGCCGAGCGCCGGCACCCGCGTCCCCGACTTCGTGAAGCTGTCGGAGGCCATGGGCTGCTACGCGATCCGCTGCGAGTCCCCCGAGGACCTCGACAAGGTCATCGCGGAGGCGAACTCGATCAACGACCGCCCCGTCGTGGTCGACTTCATCGTGCACGAGGACGCCATGGTGTGGCCGATGGTCGCCGCCGGCACCTCGAACGACGAGATCATGGCCGCCCGGGACGTCCGCCCCGACTTCGGCGACAACGAAGACGACTGAGACCGAGAGAGAGCCGAGTCCACCACCATGAGCACCAAGCACACCCTCTCCGTCCTCGTCGAGAACAAGCCGGGTGTCCTCGCCCGGATCACCGCCCTGTTCTCCCGCCGCGGCTTCAACATCGACTCGCTCGCCGTCGGTGTCACCGAGCACCCCGACATCTCGCGCATCACCATCGTGGTGAACGTGATCGAGGCGCTGCCGCTCGAACAGGTCACCAAGCAGCTCAACAAGCTCGTCAACGTGCTGAAGATCGTCGAACTGGAACCCGGCTCGGCGGTGCAGCGCGAACTCGTTCTGGTGAAGGTGCGTGCCGACAACGAGACGCGCTCCCAGATCGTCGAGATCGTCCAGCTGTTCCGCGCCAAGACCGTGGACGTCTCTCCGGAGGCCGTCACCATCGAGGCCACCGGCGGCAGCGACAAGCTGGAGGCCATGCTCAAGATGCTGGAGCCGTTCGGCATCAAGGAGCTCGTCCAGTCCGGCACGATCGCGATCGGAAGAGGGGCGCGTTCGATCACGGACCGCTCGCTGCGCGCGCTCGACCGATCAGCCTGATCCTTGGTAGGGGCGGTCGGCGATCGTCGACCGCCCGTATACCGAGACCCGAAAACTTCCCTTCCCCCGCCCGCCGTACGGTGGGACGCAACACCGCACACCAAGGAGAACCCCAGTGGCCGAGCTGTTCTACGACGACGACGCCGACCTGTCCATCATCCAGGGCCGCAAGGTCGCGGTCATCGGCTACGGCAGCCAGGGCCACGCCCACGCGCTGTCGCTGCGCGACTCGGGTGTCGACGTCCGCGTCGGTCTGCACGAGGGCTCCAAGTCCAAGGCCAAGGCCGAGGAGCAGGGCCTGCGCGTGGTGACGCCGTCGGAGGCCGCGGCCGAGGCCGACGTCATCATGATCCTGGTGCCGGACCCGATCCAGGCCCAGGTCTACGAGGAGTCCATCAAGGACAACCTGAAGGACGGCGACGCGCTGTTCTTCGGCCACGGTCTGAACATCCGCTTCGGCTTCATCAAGCCCCCGGCCGGTGTCGACGTCGCCATGGTCGCCCCCAAGGGCCCGGGCCACCTGGTGCGCCGCCAGTACGAGGAGGGTCGCGGCGTTCCCTGCATCGCGGCCGTCGAGCAGGACTCCACGGGCAGCGCCTTCCCGCTCGCCCTGTCCTACGCCAAGGGCATCGGCGGCACCCGCGCGGGCGTCATCAAGACGACCTTCACGGAGGAGACCGAGACCGACCTGTTCGGTGAGCAGGCCGTTCTCTGCGGTGGCACCGCGGCGCTGGTCAAGGCGGGCTTCGAGACGCTGACCGAGGCCGGCTACCAGCCGGAGATCGCGTACTTCGAGTGCCTCCACGAGCTGAAGCTCATCGTCGACCTCATGTACGAGGGCGGCCTGGAGAAGATGCGCTGGTCGGTCTCCGAGACCGCCGAGTGGGGCGACTACGTCACCGGCCCGCGGATCATCACGGACGCCACCAAGGCCGAGATGAAGAAGATCCTCGCGGAGATCCAGGACGGCACCTTCGCCAAGAACTGGATGGAGGAGTACCACTCCGGCCTGAAGAAGTACAACGAGTACAAGACGCAGGACGAGAACAGCCTCCTGGAGACCACCGGCAAGGAGCTCCGCAAGCTCATGTCGTGGGTCAACGACGAGGCGTAAGCCGTACGGCCGAAGGGGCCGGAGCATCCGCTCCGGCCCCTTCGGCCAACCCTGGGTAACGCCCGTGAGCGCGCCGTTGTCCACCCCGTCCAGCCACGGACGGGTGATCCTTCCACGGAGGCGCAAGAAGGCCCCCGTTGCGGCACTACACTGCTGCACAACATACGCGTCAGGCCCACAGCGTCGTGCGTCTTCCACGCGGCTAGCAACCCTCCACCGCATGCGGCCGTCGGGACGGCCGTCCGCATTGGACCTGTGAGGACTCACGTGAGCTCGAAACCTGTCGTACTCATCGCTGAAGAGCTGTCGCCCGCGACCGTCGACGCCCTGGGCCCGGACTTCGAGATCCGGCACGCGAACGGCGCGGACCGCGCCGAGCTGCTGCCCGCGATCGCCGACGTCGACGCGATCCTGATCCGTTCGGCCACCAAGGTCGACGCGGAGGCCGTCGCCGCCGCGAAGAAGCTCAAGGTCGTCGCACGAGCCGGCGTCGGCCTGGACAACGTCGACGTCTCCGCCGCCACCAAGGCCGGCGTGATGGTCGTCAACGCCCCCACCTCGAACATCGTGACCGCGGCCGAGCTGGCCTGCGGCCTCCTCCTCGCCACCGCGCGCCACATCCCGCAGGCCAACTCGGCGCTGAAGAACGGCGAGTGGAAGCGCTCGAAGTACACCGGCGTCGAGCTCGCCGAGAAGACCCTCGGTGTCGTCGGCCTCGGCCGCATCGGCGCGCTGGTCGCCCAGCGCATGTCCGCGTTCGGCATGAAGGTCGTCGCCTACGACCCCTACGTCCAGCCCGCCCGGGCCGCCCAGATGGGCGTCAAGGTCCTCTCCCTCGACGAGCTGCTCGAGGTCTCGGACTTCATCACCGTGCACCTGCCCAAGACGCCCGAGACGGTCGGTCTCATCGGCGACGAGGCGCTGCACAAGGTCAAGCCGTCGGTGCGGATCGTCAACGCCGCGCGCGGCGGGATCGTCGACGAGGAGGCGCTGTTCTCGGCGCTCAAGGAGGGCCGCGTCGCCGGCGCCGGCCTCGACGTGTACGCGAAGGAGCCCTGCACGGACTCCCCGCTCTTCGAGCTCGACCAGGTCGTCTGCACGCCGCACCTCGGCGCCTCCACCGACGAGGCGCAGGAGAAGGCCGGTGTCTCCGTCGCCCGCTCGGTGCGCCTCGCCCTCGCCGGTGAGCTCGTCCCGGACGCGGTGAACGTGCAGGGCGGTGTCATCGCCGAGGACGTCAAGCCCGGCCTGCCGCTCGCCGAGAAGCTCGGCCGCATCTTCACCGCCCTCGCGGGCGAGGTCGCGGTCCGCCTCGACGTCGAGGTGTACGGCGAGATCACCCAGCATGACGTCAAGGTGCTCGAACTCTCCGCGCTCAAGGGCGTGTTCGAGGACGTCGTCGACGAGACGGTGTCGTACGTCAACGCCCCGCTGTTCGCGCAGGAGCGCGGCGTCGAGGTCCGTCTGACCACGAGTTCGGAGTCCCCCGACCACCGCAACGTGGTCACCGTGCGCGGCACTCTCGGCGACGGCCAGGAGGTCTCGGTCTCCGGCACGCTGGCCGGCCCCAAGCACCTGCAGAAGATCGTCGCCGTCGGTGAGTACGACGTGGACCTCGCGCTCGCCGACCACATGGCCGTGCTGAGCTACGAGGACCGTCCCGGTGTCGTCGGCACCGTCGGCCGCATCCTCGGCGAGGCGGGTATCAACATCGCCGGCATGCAGGTCGCGCGTGCCGCCGCGGGCGGCGAGGCCCTCGCGGTCCTCACCGTCGACGACACGGTCCCGCAGAACGTGCTGAGCGAGGTGGCCGAGGAGATCGGCGCCACCTCGGCGCGCTCGGTGAACCTCGTCTGACCTTCGCAGTACGCGGTCCGGGGCCCGGTCACCTCAGGTGACCGGGCCCCGGTCATGCGCGGGAGTCCCGGGGCGGCTCGACCAGCCCCTCGCGGTAGGCGATGGCCACGGCCTCGGTGCGGCCCGAGGCGCCCAGCTTGGCGAGGATGTTGGAGACGTGCACGCTCGCCGTCTTCCCCGTGATGAACAGCTCCTCGCCGATCTGGCGGTTGGTACGGCCGCGGGCCAGCAGCCGCAGGACATCGCTCTCGCGGGCGGTCAGCGCCGGGACACGGTCCGCGGCGGACGGTGAGTCGGCGAGACGACCGCGCCGGATCAGGGAGTCCAGCTCCTCGCGCAGCGGTACGGCGCCGAGCCGGACGGCGGTGTCGCGCGCCGCGCGGGCCCGCTCGGCGGCCTCCTCCCGACGGTCCGCCACGAGCAGCGCCTCGGCCAGCCGTCTTTCGCAGCGGGCCAGTTCATAGGGATCGCCGTAGTCGAACGCGGCGACCGCCTGCTCCCAGGCGGCCACATCGGGACCCGAGTGCGCGCGCAGCCACTCCGCCTCGGCGCGGGCGAGCCAGGCAAGTCCCTCCGGTCCCTGCCGCGACCAGTCCTCCCCTTCGGCGGCCGTACTCCGGGCCACCTCCATCAGCTCGGTCGCGATGTCCGCCCAGCGTTGGACGCCCGCTTCGTCGCCGGTCAGACGCAGTTCGACGGCGGCGTCCGCGACCGCCGACAGAGCCAGCGCCGCGAGCCGCACACCGATGTCGGGCCGCTCGATGCCGGAACTGTCGCTGAGCACCGTGAGTGTTGTATGCACGGAGGCGACGGCACCCTCGGGGTCGCCGCGCAGGGCGGCGGCGTCGGTCAGCACGATGCCCGATACGAGCGTGGCCATCCAGTCGAACGGCCCGTCGAGCAGCGCGCGGGCCCGCTCGGCGGGCCCCTCCTCGCCGCGCGCCAGGGCGACGTACAACGCGGGCCCGACGGCGAAGCCGGCTGCCGGTGGCAGCCGCTCGGCGTCGACGGCGGCCGCCCGCGCGCACTCGTCCCAGCGGCCCAGGGTGTAGAGGATCAGGGACTGGAGGTAGCGCAGCTCCAGCGCGTACGGGGAGGAGACGAGCCCGGAGCGGTTCGCCCGCTCGAGTCCCTCGGCGAGCCAGGTCAGGCACTCGTCCAGGGCCCCCGACTCGTAGGCCCCGAGGGCGAGGTTGAAGAGGGCGCGCATCTCGACGGAGACGTTGTCGGCGCGCCGGGCCAGGTCACGGGCCTGCCGAAGCCGCTGCCGGCCCTCGGCCGTACGCCGGTTGTGGTCTTCCAGACCGACCAGGGAGATGATCAAGTCGGCCTGGGCGTCGGTGAGCCGGAGCTCCTCGGCGGTGCGCAACGCCTGCCGGGCGACGCGCTCGGCGTCCTCGTCTTGGCGCAGGTGCCGCGCGGCCATGACATGGGTGGCCGCCGCCCATACCCAGGTGTGCGACGGGGGCTCGGCCGGGATCATGGCCAGTGCCTCGCTGCTGTAGGTGAAGGCGGCCTTCAGACTGTCGACGCGCATCAGATTGCCCGCGAGGGTGTAGCGGACGCGGGCGGCGAGCTCCGAGTCCGCGTCCGACCCCACTCTGGCGAGTGCGGCGCGGGTGAGGGAGACCGCCCGGTGGGTCTCCCCGGCGTGCGCGGCGGCAGCGGAGGCGCGCAGGGTGAGCGTGACCGGGTCGCCGTCCCGGGGGCGGGCGCCGGGGTCCACCGCGGGCCACAGTTCCAGCGCGGCCTCCACGTGGCGCAGCTCCTCGGCGGGCGCGCCGACCCGCTGGGCGTGGTCGGCGGCTTCCAGCGAGGCGGTCAGCGCGTCCGCGAGATCGTGGCTCTCCCGTGAGTGGTGGGCGCGCTCGGCCGCGCTCTGTGCCGTGTGATCGCGTCCGGCGAGGAGTCTGGCGAACGCGCCGTGCAGCCGGACCCGCTCGCCGGGCAGCAGATCGGCGTAGACGGCCTCACGGGCGAGGGCGTGCCGGAAGGAGTACGTGGCGTCGTCGCCGGGGATCAGCAGCTGCCGTCCTACGGCCTCCCGCAGCGCCGACTCCAGCTCTTCCTCGGGCAGTTGTACGGCGTCACGCAGCAGGTCGTGCTCGACGCGCCGCCCGGCGACCGCGGCCGTGCGCAGCACCTGTTGGGCGGTGTCGGAGAGTTGCTCGATCCGGATGAGGAGGAGGTCGGCGAGGCCGCTCGGCATGGCGGGCGCCGCGGGGTCGAGGTCGCTCGGCAGCGCGGCGAGCAGCTCCTCCGCGTAGAAGGCGTTGCCCTCGGCGCGGTCGACTATGCGGCGGACGGTGGTGTCGGAGAAGGCGTCCGTCCGCAGGGCGCGCACCAGGCGGGCCACTTCGGCGTCGGCCATGGGGCGCAGTTCGAGCCGGTCCACGGAGGGGAGCCGGGCCAGCTCGGCGAGCAGGGGGCGCAGGGGGTGGCGGCGGTGCAGGTCGTCCGAGCGGTACGAGGCGAAGAGGGCGAGGTGGTGGGTGGGGGAGCCGGGGGTCGGATTCTGCAGGGCGCCTCGGCTGAGGAGGAAGCGCAGGAGGTCCCTCGACGACTGGTCCGCCCAGTGGAGGTCTTCGAGGACCAGGAGGAGGGGGGTGATGTCGGCGGCGTCCGCCAGCAGGCCGGCCACGCCCTCGAAGAGTCGCAGCCGGCTGCCGGTGTCCGTGTCCGTCCCGCTGCCGGAGCCCAGCAAGCGGTCGACCGCCGGGTGTGCCGCGAGGGCGGCGGCGAACCGCTCGTCTCCGCCGAGCGCGCCGAGGATCTCCGTGAACGGCAGATAGGGCAGGCCCACGTCGCCGAGGTCCACGCAGTGGCCGGTGAGCACCGTCATGCCGGTGTGCGTGGCGTGTGCGGCGGCTTCCGTCAGGACGCGGGTCTTGCCGACGCCGGCGTCTCCGGAGAGGACGACGGCGCGGGGGGAGCCTGCGCGGGCGCGGTCCAGCACGCCGGTGAGCCGGGCGAGTTCGTCGTCCCGGCCGATGAACGGCGTACCGGATGTCTGTGCCACGCCGCCATCCTGACACGCCCCACCGACAACGCCCCGCCCCTACCCGGCCCCAGCCCCCTCATCAACCTGAACGCCCTCGTCCTCAAACGCCGGACCGGCTGAATGGCGCGGGCAGGGCCCGGGGTTTTCAGGGGCGCGGGGAACGGCGCGACCGGCCCCCACCGCCCGCAGACGAAGCACTCAGGGAGGCCGGGAATCCGGGGCGCAGCCTCGCCCGAGGGGCGCGGGGAACTGCGCGATCAGCCCCCACCGGCCCGCAGGCAAAGCACTTCGGGTGGGCGGGGTTTCGGGGCGTAGCCCCGCCCGAGGGGCGCGGGGAACGGTGCGACCGGCCCCCACCGGCCCGCAGGCAAAGCACTTGGGGAGGCAGGGAATCCGGGGCGGCGCAGCCCCGCCCGAGAGGCGCGGGGGACTGGGCGACCGGACCCCGCCCCCCCGTAGTCGGAGCGCGCAGCCGGGGTTCCAAGGGCGGAGCCCTGGTGAAGGGATGTCAGGCGGGAGCCTGTTCGGGGTGCGGGGCCTCGGCCCCGACCTCCCGCACCCGCACGCGTCGCAACGTCGCAGACGCCACCCCCGCCGCCCCCAGCAACAGCACCGCCCCCGCGATCGCCGCCGCCTGCATCCCACTGGTGAACGCCTCCCGCGCGGCCCGCACCAGCGCATCGCCCGCGCCGTCCGGCAACCGGTGGGCGACCGCCAGCGCGCCACCGAGGGTCTCCTGGGCCGGCGCCGGGACGCCGGACGGAATCTCGTGGCGGTAGACGGCCGTACCGATGGACCCGAGGACCGCCATACCGAGCGCCCCGCCGAACTCGGTACCCGTCTCCAGCAGCGAGGACGCGGCGCCCGCGTTGCCGACGGGGACGGTGCCCAGCGCCAGATCCATCATCTGGGACATCACGGTGACGATCCCCGAGGCGAGGACTCCGGCCCCGGCGAGGACCAGCCACATCGAGTCGGTCCCGGCGAGGGCCAGCAGACCGTAGCCGCACGCGGCGAGGACGAAGCCGCCGGAGACGACGTGGGCGCGGTGGACGCCCTTCTGTACCAGCTGCGCGGCGACCGGCGCGGCGACCCCGACCAGGACCGTCGGCAGCAGTGACCACAGCGCGGCCTCCATGGAGCTCTTGCCGAGGACCGACTGCAGGTACTGGGTGGTGAAGTACGCCGACCCCATCATCCCGAACGCGGAGACCAGGTTGAGCACGACGGCGGGCGCGAATCCCCGGCCCCGGAACAACTCGGGGGAGATCAGCGGGGACTTGGCGGTGCGCTGCCGCTGGACGAAGAGCGCGGCGAAGACGAGACCGACGACGATCGAGACGCCGTACTCGAACTTCCAGCCCTCGGACGGGATTTCCTTCACGCCGTAGATGACGGGCAGCACGGCGGCCATCGACAGCGGCACGCTGAGCAGGTCGAAACGGCCCGGTTCCGGGTTCTTGGACTCGGGGAGCAGGATCGGGCCGAGGACCAGCAGCAGCACCATCGCGGGCAGGTTGACGAGGAAGACCGAGCCCCACCAGAAGTACTCGACGAGGACACCGCTCATCACCGAACCGAGCGCGATACCGCCGGTCATGACGCCGGACCACAGACCGATCGCCTTCGCGCGCTGCCCGGGGTCGGTGAACATCGTGCGGATGATCGCCATCGTCGACGGCATGAGGGTGGCGCCACCGATGCCGAGGACCGCGCGGGCCGCGATCAGCATCTCGGCGCTGTCGGCGTAGGCGGCCATGACCGAGGCCGTGCCGAAGGCGGCGGCGCCGAAGAGGAGGAGCTTGCGGCGGCCTATGCGGTCGCCGAGCGAGCCCATCGTCATCAGCAGTCCGGCGAGCACGAACGCGTAGATGTCGAAGATCCACAGCTGCTGGGTGCCGCTCGGCTCCAGATCCGCGCTGATCGCGGGGATCGCGAAGTAGAGGACCGAGACGTCCATCGAGACCAGGAGCAGCGGAAGCATCAGGACGCCGAGGGCGGTCCATTCACGGCGGCCCGCGAGGCCTGTGCCGGGTGCGGGGGTGGTGCTCGTCGAGTGCTTCGAGTTCGTCATGACAGGGACTGTACGGACGTCTAAAACGCTTGTCTAGTACGCTTGTTTAAAACGAGCGTCTGGGACAGTTGTCTGGATCGGGGGTACGCTGATCGGCATGGGACACCGTGAGGATCTGCTCGAAGGCGCCAAGCGCTGCCTGCTGGAGAAGGGGTTCGTGCGCACCACGGCGCGCGACATCGTGAAGGAGTCCGGGACGAATCTGGCGTCCATCGGCTACCACTACGGGTCGAAGGACGCGCTGCTGACGCAGGCCTTCGTGGAACTGGTGCAGGAGTGGGGCGAGAAGTCCGTCCATCATCCGGAGCACGAGGACACGCCCGGGGGTTCCGTGGAGCGGTTCCACAGCGTGTGGGCCCGGATGCTGGAGTCCTTCGAGGAGTTCCGCCCCGTCTGGGCGGCCAGCATGGAGATCGTGACGCAGGGGGAGCGGGTTCCGGAGCTGCGGAATCTGATGGCGAAGGCGCAGATCGAGGGACGGTCCGGGCTCGTCGCGATGCTCACGGGCCTGGACGAGGAGACGCTCGACGAGCGCACCGTCCAGTCCCTCGGCGGCTTCTACCAGGCGCTGCTCAACGGTCTGATGGTCCAGTGGCTCTTCGACCCGGCGAGCGCCTCCACGGCGGACGACCTCACGGAGGGGCTGCGACGGGTGATCGAGGGGGCGACCGGCTCGCGCGACTGAGGCGTCACCCGGCCACGACTCCGGTCGGCGCGGCGCCGGACCCGCGATCGGCTCGCGCATCGCGGGAGGCCGGGATCAGCGCCACCAGCATCAGTACGGCGGTGACGGCGAAGGCCGACGGATACCCCGTCACCCCGGCCAGCACGCCGAAACCCGCCGCGCCGACGCCCATGCCACCGTCGTACGCGACGTTCCACAGCGCTGTGACGGTGCCGTATCCCGAGGCCGGGACGCGCGCGTACATCAGGGTCAGCGTGGCGTTCTGGGCGATTCCGAAGCCGGTGCCGAAGACCGCGACCCCGACGAGGACCGCGACGGGACTGCCGGTGACCGCCGTGATCGACAGGCCCCCGGCCGAGAGGACCAGGCCGGGCACGAGGAGCCGCGCGGGCCCGTGCCGGTCGCCGTACCGGCCCGCCGCCCAACGGGCCGCGGTCGACGCGGCCGGCTGCACGAAGAGGGCCACGGCGACGACCGTGCCGTACGCGGCAGGGACCGCGAGCGGCAGGAACGTGACGACGATCCCGGCGGCGAGGGCGGTGGTCGCGAAGACGGCCCCGGGCCGCATCAGACCACCGGTGCGCAGCCCGGCCAGCACCCCCACCGGTTTCCCGGACGCCGGCTCCCGGTCCGGCAGGCCCGGTACGGCGACGATCGCGGCCAGCGCCGCCACGCCCGCGGCCACGGCGACCGGCCCGTACCCGGCGTGCGCGGCGAGCCACACGCCGAGCGGCAGCGCGATCAGCGACGGCACTCCGGAGACCACGCCCACCAGAGCGAGGCCCTCCCCGCGCCGCTCGGCCGGAATGAGCGACGCGGTGAGCGCGCCGCCCGCGACGAGCGTGAGCGCGAAGCCGAGGCCGCGGACCAGACAGACCGTCACGATCCACGCCATGCCGTCGGAGGCGGTCAGGACCAGCGCGGGAGCGCCGAGCAGGGTGAGCCCGGCGATCAGCGCGACCCGGTAGCCGTAGCGGCCGACCAGGCGCGGAGCGGCCAGTTCGCCCAGGACCGTGGAGAGCATCAGGGCGCCCGTGGCCAGGCCCGCGCCCGACGCCGTGGCGTAGCGGGGCACGACCGACAGGAGCAGGAAGAAGCTCGTCGAGGCGCCGACCATGCTCACGAAACGGAGCAGCAGGGGGCGGGTGAGGAGAGGGGGCCTCGAAGCTGCCGCGGGGATACAGGGCGTGGTCGCTGTCATGGAAACGACGCTAGGCACCTGCCGGACCCCCGGTAAGCTCCAATTCCATGCCGTTGCAGTGGGCCGGTCTGTCACCCGAACTGCTCCTGCGCGTCGACCGGGAGAGCGGCGAGCAACTGCGCGCCCAGCTCGAACGGCAGCTGCGGGACGCGATCCGCACGGGCCGCCTCGGCGCCGGCGAGCGGCTGCCCTCCTCGCGTGAACTCGCCCGCGAGATGGGGCTGTCGAGGGGCCTCGTCCAGGACTGCTACGCCCAGCTCCAGTCCGAGGGCTACCTCGTGACGCGCGTCGGCTCGGCCACCCGGGTCGCGGCGTGCGCCCACGTACCGCCCGCGCCCGCGCCGCACCGGAGCGCGCCCGAGCGGCTGATCGCCGACTTCCGGCACGGTGTGCCGGACCTGACCGGCTTCCCGCTCTCCGACTGGCTCTGGGCGCTGCGCGAGGCGGGCCGCACCCTGCCGACCGCGGACCTCGACTACGGGGATCCACGCGGGAGTTGCGTGCTGCGCGAGGTCGTCGCCGGATATCTGCGCCGGGTACGTGCCGCCGCGGCCGACCCCGAGCGGATCGTCGTCTGCTCCGGCTACGCGCAGGGCCTCGGCCTCACCCTGGAGAGCCTGGCCGGGGCGGGAGTGCGTGTCGTGGCCTACGAGGACCCGGGCGCCCCCGCCACGGTGACGGCAGCCGCGGCCGCGGCGGGTCTGACGGCGGTGCCCGTCCCGGTCGACGAGCAGGGCATCGACGTACGGGCGCTGGAGGCGACCGGGGCACGGGCCGTCGTCGTCACCCCCGCCCACCAGTGGCCCACCGGCGTCGTCCTCGCGCCCGAACGCCGGCTCGCGCTGATCGAGTGGGCGACGCGGCGGGACGCGTACGTCGTCGAGGACGACTACGACGCGGAGTTCCGCTACGACCGTGAACCCGTCGGAGCCCTGCACGGACTGGCCGCCGACCGGGTCGTCTCCATCGGCACCGTCAGCAAGTCCCTCGCCCCGGCGCTGCGCATCGGCTGGCTGCTCTGCCCGCCCGCGCTCGCCGCCCCGATCGCGGCGGCCAAGCTGCGCACCGACCGCGGCTCCCCGACCCTCGACCAGCTCGCCCTCGCCCGCCTCGTCGAGTCCGGCCGCTACGACCGCCATCTGCGGCGCATGCGCACGACCTACGCGGCCCGGCGTACGGCCCTGGTCACGGCCCTCGCCGCACACGCCCCGGAGGTCCGGCTGACGGGTCTCGCGGCCGGGTTCCACGCCGTCGCGCACCTGCCCGGCACGGACGCGGCCGCCGAACGGGCCGTCATCGACGGGGCGCGCGCACGGTCCGTCGGCCTGTACGGGATGAGCGCCTGTCGCGCGGACCGGGCGACGGCGCCGCCCCAACTCGTCCTGGGCTTCGGTGACGTGGGTGAACGCGCGATCACGGAGGGCATCGCGACGATCGGCGACCTGCTCGTCGGCCGTCCTGGAACCGAGGACCTGTCCTAGGACCGGCGCAGGGCCGCGCGCCAGGGTCCGGGTACCGTCTCGCCGTACTCGACGTCGGTGGCTCCCACGAGGGTCGCCAGGTCGGCGAGTTGCCCGGTGACGGCCTTGCGCAGGGCCGCCGTCGGTCTGACATCGGGCTCCAGATAGAGGCCCTCGACCAGCAGGGTGCCCCGGTTCCGGTCGCGACGGGGCGAGATACGGCCGACCAGGCGGTCCTCGTGCAGGATCGGCAGCAGGTAGTAGCCGTACTCCCGTTTGGCCCTGGGCACGTACATCTCGTTGCGGAAGGCGAAGCCCCACAGGCGTTCGGTCAGGCGCCGGTCGCCCACGAGGTTGTCGAAGGGGGAGAGCAGCGCGGTGCGCCCGTGCCAGTCACCGGCGCGGACCGCCTCCAGCTCGGCCATGGCGTCGACGTGCACGTACCACGTCTCGGTGGCCGAGGTCGCCCCCTCCACCCGTACGGGTATGACGCGACCCTCCTGCGTGAGCGTACGCAGCACCTCGGCCAGGCCGTCGTACTTGCCCCGCAGGAAGTACTGCTTGATGTCCAGCGGACGGGCGACGCCGAGGGCGCGCAGGGTGTGCTCCGCGGCCGTGGTCACCATCTCCCGCGCCGACACCGCGACCCGGTCGGTGCCGGGCGCCAGACAGGCGTCCGGGAGGCCCCACAACCGCCGGCCCGCCTCGCGCCCCGCGACCATGATCCGGCCCTGAAGCCACAGGAACGTCAGCATCCGCTCGACGTTGCGGCCCGCGGTCCAGCCGCTGGAGGGCCACTCCATGACCGAGCGGTCCTCGAAGGCGTCGGTGGGCAGCGGGGTGCCTTCGGCGAGCCGGGCGAGGATGTGCTCCAGGAGCCCCTCGTTGGCCTCCATCCAGACCTTGGTCAACGACAGGTTCTTCGGGGGATAGCCGTCCATCGACACCCGGTGGATCGGATAGTCCTCGGTGAGTACCAGGGCCGCGGCGTGCGCCCAGTACTCGAACAGCCACCGCTCCTCCCACCACAACGCGCCGAGATGCGAACCGGCCCCCGCCCCGAGGCGGCTCCACACCACGAGCTCATGACTCGGCGCCACGACGCTGATGGGGTCCAACTGCAGATAGCGCAACGACCGCAGAACGGCCCGCAGCCCCTCCCCGTCCCCCGACGCACGCACCCCGCCGAGCCACTGCCGCGACAGCGCGAGCCGACGTGCCTCCACCTGACTGATGGTCAACTTCTGCTGAGGTGTGGGCATTCCGGGTCCCCGACTTCCTGCTCAGTGGGCCGCTGCCTGAGCCCGCGGCGAGCGTTTCGACGGCACACCCTACGGCTGACCGCCGCGCGCGGGCATTACAGTCGCGCCCCCTTCAACGCCATGTGCAGCAGCAGGCGGTCCTCGCCGTCGTCCAGGTCGAGGCCGGTCAGCTGCTCGACGCGGGACAGGCGGTAGTAGAGGGTCTGCCGGTGGATGCCCAACTCCGCCGCCGTGCGCCCTGCCTGACCCGCGCAGTCGAGGAACACCTCGGCGGTGCGGGCGAGTTCGCGGTGCGCGGGGGAGAGGAGGGTGCGGACGGCCGGGTCGTGGGCCGCCTCCGGGGGCAGGGCCGTGAGGAGACGGAACGGGCCGATGGAGGCCCACTCGGCGACCGGGCCGAGGCGGGGCTCCGCGAGGACCGCGCGGGCGGCGGCGGACGCTTCCTGCCAGGCCGCCCCCAGCTCGGCGAGGCCCACCCGGGCCCCGGCGACTCCGGCGGCCACGGTCGTCCCGGCACCCTTCGCCGTTCCCTGTCCACCCCCGCGCGCCCCGTCCGCCTCCCGTACGAAGCGTGTCGCCGCCGTGAGTGCCGGAGTCAGTACGTCCGCCGAGCGCAGCCGTACGAGAAGGGCCAGGCTCTGGCCGGTGGCCCCCCACGGCACCGTGCACAGCGCGGTCGCGCCCGGCACCGTACGGACCGAAGGGGCGTCGTCCGGGTCGGCGGAGGGCCAGGGGGCGACGCACACCACCGCGTGCAGGCCGTCGCCGCGCGGGCCGAGGGCGGTGCGCAGCTCGGCCACCGCCATGTCCCGCTGCCAGCCGCGCTCGGCGGTGAGGACCGCCCGCAGCTCGCGGGTGAGGTCCGCGCCCGCCTGTGCCTCGTCCGCGAGCAGGTCGCCGATGCGGGCGGCGACCTCCATCGCCGCGGAGAGCTGCGCTTCGGACGGGCCGGGGTCGTCCTCCAGCAGCCAGACATAGCCGAGGACGACACCCCGATGGCGTACCGGCAGACAGATCCGGCCCCGGTACACGCCCGCCTCCGGGGTGGGCGGGATGCGCACGGGGGCCGTCGCGCGCGTGATGCCGAAGCCCTCGAACCAGGTGCGGACCGCCGCCGTGGAGCGACGGGTGAGGATCGAGCGGGTCCGCACGGGGTCCAGGGCCGACGGGTCGAGCTCGCCCTCGCTGTCGTAGGCGCCGAAGGCGATCAGCTCGAAGTCCCGGTTCTCCAGCGTCGCGGGCACGCCGAGGAGCGCCGAGATCTCGTCGACCAGCTCCTGATAGCCGCCGTGGTCGCCACGGTGATCTCGGTGCTCCCGGTGATCCCGGGGCTCTCTGTGATCCCTGTGTTCGTCGCTCACCCGGGCATTCTCCCGCAATTCCGCAGCCCTTCATACATCTGTCTGAGATCCAGGGCACGGATGCGTGACAGCTGTCGATGGCTCAGGATCGGAGGGATCCTTAGGTTTCACGGTGGTTCTCCGTGCCGTACCCGAATGGTCGGGATACGGCCTTCTGCTCGCCTTGTTGTGGAGGTGCCCCGTGCTGGGTCCCGTGATTCTCGCCGCGTCGCGCAGCGACCGGATGCGCCGCTTTGTGTCGGCGGCCCCCGGCACCAAGCAGGTGGTCGCCCGTTTCATCGCCGGTGAGAGCGTCGACCAGGTCGTTCCGGTCGTCCGGGACGCCGTCGCCAAGGGTCTGGAAGTCACCCTCGACGTCGTCGGCGAGGACATCACCACCCGCGAGCAGGCCTTCGCCGCCCGGGACGCGTACCTGGAGCTCATCGAGCACCTGAAGGAGCTGGACCTCGGCACCAAGGCCGAGATGTCGATCAAGCTGTCGATGTTCGGGCAGTCCCTCCCGTCGCCCACCACCACCCTCAACCGAGGGCCCTCCGGGCCCGCCTCTACATTCCCGGGCGGCCACGAGCTGGCCCTCGCCAACGTGCGCCCCGTCGTCGAGGCCGCCGCCGCCATCGGCACCACCGTCACCCTGGACGCCGAGGACCACACCACCCTCGACTCGATGTTCGCCATCCACGAGGAGCTGCGGAAGGACTTCCCGGGGACCGGCTGCGTCATCCAGGCCTACCTGTACCGCACCGAGGCCGACGCCCGCCGCCTCGCCGCGAGCGGCAGCCGCGTCCGCCTGGTGAAGGGCGCCTACAAGGAGCCCGCCGAGGTCGCGTACCAGGACAAGGCCGAGACCGACAAGGCGTACGTCCGTGTCCTGCGCGTCCTGATGGAGGGCGAGGGGTACCCGATGATCGGATCCCACGACCCGCGCCTCATCTCCATCGCGCAGGAGCTGGCGCGCAAGGCCGGGCGCAAGCTGGACGAGTACGAGTTCCAGATGCTGTACGGCATCCGTGGCGAGGAGCACCTGCGGCTCGCCGCCGAGGGCCACCGCATGCGGGTGTACACCGCGTACGGCACCGACTGGTACGGCTACTTCATGCGCCGCCTGGCCGAGAAGCCGGCCAACCTCCTCTTCTTCGCACGCTCGATCCTCACCAAGGGCTGATCCACGGGCCGAGCCCGAACCACCCGCTCATAAAGGAGTTACGGAAATTATGGACGCTGTGACCCAGGTCCCCACCCCCGTCAACGAGCCGGTGCACGGCTACGCCCCCGGTTCGCCCGAGCGCGCCCGCCTGGAGGCCAAGCTCAAGGAGCTGGCGGAGAACCCGATCGAGCTGTCGATGACCATCGGCGGCGAGAAGCGGCTCGGCGGCGGTGAGCGCTTCGAGGTCGTGCAGCCGCACAACCACAAGGCCGTCATCGGCACCGGCGCGCACGCCACCCAGCAGGACGCGCAGGACGCCGTCGACGCGGCCCTCGCCGCCGCGCCCGCCTGGCGCGCGATGTCCTTCGACGACCGCGCCGCGATCATCCTGCGCGCCGCCGAGCTGCTGGCCGGCCCCTGGCGCGAGACGCTGGCCGCCTCCACCATGCTCGGCCAGTCGAAGACCGCCCAGCAGGCCGAGATCGACTGCCCCTGCGAGCTCGTCGACTTCTGGCGCTTCAACGTCGCCTACGCCCGACAGATCCTCGCCGAGCAGCCCCCGGCCAACTCGCCGGGCGTCTGGAACCGCCTCGACCACCGTCCGCTGGAGGGCTTCGTCTACGCGATCACGCCCTTCAACTTCACGGCGATCGCGGGCAACCTGCCCACCGCTCCGGCGCTCATGGGCAACGTCGTCGTCTGGAAGCCGTCCCCGACGCAGACCCACGCCGCCGTGCTGCTCATGCGGCTCCTGGAGGAGGCGGGCCTGCCCAAGGGCGTCATCAACCTCGTCACCGGAGACGGCATCGAGGTCTCCAAGGTCGCCCTGGAGCACCGCGACCTCGCGGGCATCCACTTCACCGGGTCGACCAAGACCTTCCAGTACCTGTGGAAGACGGTCGGCAACAACATCGAGAAGTACCGCTCGTACCCGCGTCTGGTCGGCGAGACCGGCGGCAAGGATTTCCTGGTCGCGCACCCCAGCGCCGACCGCGCGGCCCTGAAGACCGCCCTGACCCGTGGTGCCTTCGAGTACCAGGGCCAGAAGTGCTCGGCCACCTCCCGCGCGTACATCCCGGCGTCCATCTGGAACTCCGGGTTCAAGGAGGAGTTCGCGGCCGAGGTCGACTACCTGACCATGGGTGACGTCACCGACCTCGCGAACTTCGTCGGCGCGGTCATCGACGAGCGCGCGTTCGCCAAGAACAAGGCGGCGATCGACCGGGCGAAGAGCGACCCGGCCTGCACGATCGTCGCGGGCGGCTCGTACGACGACTCGGTCGGCTACTTCGTGCGGCCGACCGTCGTGGAGTGCTCGGACCCGGAGAACGAGGTCTTCAAGACCGAGTACTTCGGCCCCTTCCTCGCTGTGCACGTCTACGAGGACGACGCGTACGACGCGATGCTGACCCAGATGGAGTCGGCCTCCGACTACGCGCTGACCGGCTCGGTCGTCTCGGGCGACCGTGCGGCCGCCGCGTACACGATGGAGAAGCTCCGCTACGCCGCGGGCAACTTCTACATCAACGACAAGTCGACCGGCGCCGTCGTCGGCCAGCAGCCCTTCGGCGGCGGCCGTGCCTCCGGCACCAACGACAAGGCGGGCGCCCCGCAGAACCTGATGCGCTGGACGCTGACCCGCGCCATCAAGGAGACCCTGGTCCCGCCGACCGACTACACGTACCCGCACATGGGCTGATCAGCCCTTCCGATCCCGGGCCGGGAAGCCCGACCCCCCGAGCAGGCTTCCCGGCCCGTCTCCATGTCCGGCCTGTCTCCATGTCCGGCCTGTCTCCATGTCCGGTCCGTCTCCGTGTCCGGCCCGTCTCCGTGTCCGGGCGTCCGCGGGCAGAATTTCTCCATGGCCCGGACGCGGAGTGAGACGATCGAGACCGACGACGGAGTACGTCTGTGGGCGCAGCGGTCGGGTGAAGGCCCCCCGCTCGTGCTGTGCCACGGCGGCCCTGGCCTGTGGGACATGTTCGAGGACGTGGCCGGATCACTGACGGACCGGGCCGCCGTCCACCGCTGGGACCAGCGCGGGTGCGGACGGTCGGGGTCGTGCGCCGGGCCCTGGACGAGCGAGCGGTTCGTCGCGGACCTGGAGGCCGTACGGCGGCACTTCGGGCTGGAGCGGATGACGCTGCTCGGCCATTCGTGGGGCGCGCAGCTGGTGCTGAGCTATGCGCTGGCCCATCCCGAACGGGTGAACGCGCTGGTCTACGTGAGCGGTACGGGGATCGGACCCGACTCCGACTGGTTCGACGGCTTCAAGGCGAACCTCGTCGCCCGGCTCGGTGAGCGCCCCGAACGCCTGGCCCGCTGGCATGAGTTGACGCACCGTCCGGTGCGCTCCGAGGCGGAGGAACGGGAGCGTGCGGTGCTGCAGTGGTCCGCCGAGTTCGTGGACCGCGAGCGGGACCTGGAGCATGCCGGGCGGATGGCCGAGCGCTGGTTCGCCATCAACACCGCGTGCAACAAGGCCTTCGACGCCGAGCGGAGAAGGGCCTGGGGCACCCCGGAGCTGTACGCCGCCTGCCAAAAGCTCGACCTGCCCGTGGTCGTCGTCGACGGGGCGCTCGACATCCGGCCGCGCTCGGCGGTCGACTCGCTGGAGAGGGCGCTGCCCCGGGTGCGCCGGGTGATCCTGCCGTAGGCCGGGCACCTGCCGTGGGCCGAGGACCCGAGAGGCTTTCGGGAGGCGGTGACGGCGGCATTGCGGTGAGCCGCCGTCCCTCGCCGCGGCGGAGGTGGCGTTACCCGGCGAACTCCGTCCGCTCCCACCACTCGTACACGGGCAGCCTGCCCTCCGGCGTGTCCGCCTGCCGTGGGGTCGCCCTGAAGTGTTCGTATCCACCGCGCAACTCGATCTTCACGTCCGTTCCAGGGGGCGGGACCGGGACGATCCGCTCGGGCAGATCGTCCGGGCCGCCCTCGAGCAGTGCTTTGGTCGTGTCGCTCATGACGTCACCGTTCCCCCTGCCGGAGCCCGATGTCGCATGCCGCGCGGAGGATCAGTCGTGTGGGCGATCAGCCGCTCAGCCGTCGGCGGTCGCCGTGCACGAACGGCTCCCCCGACCCCGCTTGGGGCCAGAGGAGCGGTGGGTGGCTTCGGTGGGTCAGTTCTCGCAGGTCGTACGGCCTTGGTGGGCGCGACAGGCGAGGGCCGCGAAGCCGCCGTCCGCCACGACGGGCACGGTCAGCGTGCTGTCGCCCCGGACGACGTGCGTCTCGCGCACCAGGCCCGACGGACCGTCCGTCAGGGTCTCCACCAGCCAGCGGCCCGCGCCCAGCCGCAGCGGTACGTCGACCGTGCGGGCCGCGCCCGTGAACGTGCCGCCGATGAACCACCGGCCGTCGGCGGCGCGCCGGGCGAGGACCGCCGAGCGGCCCGGATCGCCGGTCAGCAGCCGGGTCTCCTCCCAGCGGGCGGGAAGCTGCTCCAGATAGCGGCGGGCCTCGGGCCGTGCGTCGTAGGACTCCGGGGTGCCGGACAGGTTCTGGATCCCGGACTCGTACAGGACGCTCAGGCCCAGCTCACCGGCGTCCGAGGCGACGTTCGGGCGGTACGGGCGGTGGAAGGCGCCCGGGGTGAAGTCCATGGAGCCGATGACGTTGCGGGTGAAGGGGAGCGAGGCCAGCTGCTCCGCCGTGTTGTTGCGCTTCTCCTCGCCGCCGACCCCCTCCATCGACATGACCTGCGGCCAGGTGCGCTGGATGCCCTTGGGGATCGTCGAGCCGTGGAAGTTCACCATGAGGTGGTGGCGGGCCGTGGACTCCAGCACGTCGTCGTACCAGCGCATCCGCTCCTGGGACTCCGAGTCCATGAAGTCGATCTTCACGCCCTTGACGCCCCAGCGCGCCAGCGTGGAAAGCCACTTCTCGCGCTCGACGGGATCGGTCAGCAGGCTGTAGTGCAGCCAGACGTGGATGCCCACGCCCTTGGCCGCCGCGTAGCGCACCAGCTCCGGCATCCAGCTGTCCGTCTGCCACTGGGGATCGATCACGTCCCAGGCGTCGGTCTTGAAGTACCAGCCCGCGTCCACCACTTCGTACGGCCAACCGCGCTCGGCCGCGTAGTCCACGTACTTCTCCTGCGCGGCCAGGCTCTGTCCCGCCTCCTTGCCGCCCGCCAGCCAGGTCCACAGCGCCGGGCCCGGCTTGATCCAGGAGGTGTCGCGGACCCGGGACGCCGGGGCGAGGTCGTCGACGAAGGTCGACTGGGTGACGGTCGCGAGATCACCGGTGACGATCGCGCGCCAGGGGGTGGTGAGCGGGCCGGTCGTCAGGATCGGCTCGTCGTTCCAGAGACTCAGCCCGTACGTCGACGAGTCCGCGGTGTGCGTCAGGTGGGCCCCCGCGTAGGTGCCGTTGACGTCCGACTCGGCGATCAGGGCGTAGTCGCCGTCGGCGGCGGCGCCGTTGCCCCCGTCCGTCCTGAACAGGCCCTGCATCATGTACGCGCCCGCCGGCACCGCCGCTGCGGAGTCGTAGCGGGTGAAGCGGAGCTCGTTGTCGGCTCGGTAGCCGCCGAGGAGGGCGTTCGCGCCGGTGGGGAGGGTGAAGGCGGAGGCCTCGCGCAGTACGTTGCCGTGGCTTTGCGGCAGGACGTAGCGGTAGGCGACGCCGTCGCGGGCGACCCGTGTCACCAGGTCGAGCCGGGCTCCGTCGGCGGTGCGGAAGCGGAAGCGGGCCTCGGTCATGCGGGCGACACGGTCGCGGGACTTGCCGGTCGGGCTCGTGTAGTGCTCGGTGATCGTGCGCTGGGAGCGTCCGGTGAGGGTCAACCCCCGGGAGAAGTCGGTCTGTTCGGTGACCAGGCCGAGGGGGGAGGGCTCCAGGACCGTTCTGCCCTCGCGTCTCACCGCGAGCGTGGGATGTCCGTCGGTCCGATCGAGCGCGACGACCGCCGTCGGGGAGCCGTGCGGCCCCTTCACCTCCCAGGCGGCCCGCGCCGTCTCCTCGGCGCGGGCGGGGAGCGCCGCCACCGCCGAGGCGAGCAGGGTGGAACAGAGCGTCAACACGATGGTGCGGGCCCGTAACTGGACCGACATCAGGAACCCTCTTTCTCGCAGCCATCTCCTGTAGTCATCCGATGATTGTGAGAGTGGAGGTGCGCAGTGGGCCTGTCAAGGCGTCCAACCGCATCAGAGATAGGATCAATTTTCGACGACGCCCCTGACCTCCTCTGCCACCCGCGCCAGCGCCCCCCGCAGCCAACGGTGCGCCGGATCCGACGTATCTGATCAACCGCTTCGGCTTCCGTCCGCTGCTGATCGTCTCCACGCTCGGGCTCGCGGTCACCACCGCGGCCTGCGCGCTGTTCACGCGGGGGACGCCGGTCGCGGTGATCGCGGTCGTCGCGGTGCTCTCTGGTGTCGCCCGTTCGGTCGGCCTCAGCGGCTACGCGACCATCGCCTTCAGCGAGACCCCGCCGGAGCGGCTGCGCGACGCCAACGCCCTCTTCGCGACCTCCCACCAACTGGCCGCGGGGCTGGGCGTGGCCGTCACCGCCGTCGCGCTTCGTGGGGGCGCGGCGCTGGCGGACGGGACGCGCTCGGCGTATGCCGTCGCGTTCGTGGTGCTCGGCGTGCTGTGTCTCGTTCCGATGGCGGGCGCCCTGCGGCTGCACCCGGCGGCGGGCGATGCCGCGCGCACTGTTGTCCCAGCTCAGAGGCGTGTGACCCAATCCGCCGTCTCAGATAGTAGGAAGTCCGAGTAACTGTGGAGACAGATGCCCCTTCCTCGCTTAGTTTTGTAGAAGCCGAACGTCTCGCTAGACCCAGCGAATGGCGGTCGTGAGCCGGAGCCCCTGGCAGGCAACCCCTGCGGCACCGCTCCCCGCCCCCGGCGTCTCGTATCCCTCATCGCACTTCCGGTGGTCCCTTGCGGGCCGCTTTCCGGAGGCAAGGAGTCGATTCATCATGGCCGAGACGACCGTCCGCCGAGTCCGCCACGTGTCCCGCACGAGCGAGTCCGACCGCAAGAACGCGGCCGCCGCCCTCCAGCGCGCCCTCGACCGCAGGGACAACGGCGGCGAGACGGGTCACTGACCCGCCCGCACCACACCACCCCTCTACCGGGAGCCGCACCCGCACGGGGTGCGGCGCGGGGTTCACGCCCCGCGCCGCACCTCGCAGTAGCCAGCCGCCGCCGTGTGCTCAGCGACCGCGCCGCACCTCGAAGTGGTCGATGCGCCTGCCGCTCTCAGCGAGCGCCGACACCTTGAGCCGGGGCGCCGTGCCCGCCTCCGCCTCCACCGAGAGGAAGGAGAAGCCGGCGTACCGCACCCGGGACCACTCCACCGTCTCCCGCTGCTGGTCCTGCGACTTGGTCCAGTGGAAGCTGCTCACGGACTCATGGCGGGCGACGTGCCCCTCATAGCTGTCCTTCACGCCCGACGGGAAGCCGTACAGATCCTTGCCGCCGCCGCCCGCGGTGACGTAGACGATCCCGTCCCGCGTCGGATCCGTCGAGCCGCCCACCGGCACCGCACGGCCCACCGCACCCTTCTTGACGGCGTCCGTCCGTTCGTACACGTGGTTGTGCCCGTTGATCACCAGGTCCACCTGATGCTTGGCGAACAGCGGCAGCCACGCCGCGCGCACCCCGCCGTCGGAGGCGTGCGCGGACGTCGAATAGGCGCAGTGGTGGAAGAAGACCACGATGAAGTCCACCGCCGCCGAGGAGCGCAGCTCGCCCAGCTTCCTGTCCAGCCACTTCGTCTGCTTCCCGCCCGTGTAGCCCTGGTTGGCGGGAATCTCGTACGACACGTCGTTCGCGTCCAGTGCCACGACGCCGACGTTGCCGTACGTGAAGGAGTAGACGCCCGGTGCCGTCCGCGGGTCGAAGCCGCTGTCCGGGAGGGAGAAGCGGGCCGCCTGGCCGCCGTAGCCGTCCGGCGAGTACCAGGCCTCCATGTCGTGGTTGCCGGTCGTCACCATCCACGGCACCGACTTCGCCACCGGCTCGGTCTGCTTGAGGAACAGGTCCCAGTACCCGGGGTCGAACCCGTCCGACTTCTTGCCGCGCCCGGTCCCGTCCGCGTAGCAGATGTCACCCGCGTGGAGGTGGAAGGCGGGCTTCTGGCGCAGCAGCACCTTGTCGTTGGCGAGCGCGGCCGAGCTGACGCCCTGGTCGCCGAAGGCGGTGAACACGAACTTCTCCGGGTTCGCGGGCGCCGTGCGGAAGGAGCCGACGGTCGAGCCGTGCGCCGGTGAGGCCGGGTCGAAGCCGTCGTGGCCGACGCCGTAGTAGTACGTCGTGCCGGGCCGCAGACCGTCCAGGGCCGCGTGCACGTAGTACTGGTCCAGTGCCAGTCGTACGCCCGCGACCCCCGGCGTGCGCAGCGCGCGGACCTCGGCCCCGACCTTCCGGCTCAGCTGTCCGGGATGCGTGCCCACCCGCAGATACGGCCTCCGGACCGCGAGCGGCACCTGCCAGGAGACCCGCATCTGGGTCTTCGGGTCGGCGCCGAAGGCGAGGTGGCGGCCGAACGGGGTGACGGCGGAACCGTGCACCTGCCCGGTGACGCTCGTGCTCGGGGCGGAGCCGCGCGTCACCGTCCCCGACGGGGACGAGCAGCCGGCCAGCAGCCCGCCGCTCGCGAACGCACCCGCCGACACCAGGGCGCGGCGGCGCGTGAGCTTCGTACGCAGGTACTCGTACTGCTCCGCCATGCTCATCCGGCTCGCGAGCTGCCGCGGAATGCCGAAGTCGGGAAGGTCCATGCTGGTGAACTTCCCAGCAAGTCCCAACGCCCGCCATACGTACGGGTGAACGCACGTCGACGAAACGGTCCGCGACACCCCGAGGAAGTCCGGATGGCGGACACCTCGTGTCATTCCATGGGACACGGAGTACGGTGCCTTCATGTCTCGCAGCATCAATCTCGCAGTGATCCCCGGTGACGGCATCGGCCAGGAGGTCGTGGCCCAGGGGCTGAAGGTGCTCTCCGCCGTCCTTCCGCAGGATGTGAAGCTGGAGACCAAGGAGTTCGACTTCGGGGCCAAGCGCTACCACGCCACGGGTGAGACCCTCACCGAGGCCGACCTCGACGCCCTCAAGCAGCACGACGCGATCCTGCTCGGCGCGATCGGCGACCCCTCGGTCCCGTCCGGCGTCCTGGAGCGCGGCTTCCTGCTCAAGCTCCGCTTCGCCTTCGACCACCACGTCAACCTGCGTCCGTCGAAGCTCCTTCCGGGTGTCGCCACCCCGCTGGCCGGCCAGCCGGAGATCGACTTCGTCGTGGTCCGCGAGGGCACCGAGGGCCCGTACACGGGCAACGGCGGCACGATCCGCAAGGGCACCGAGCACGAGGTCGCCACCGAGGTCTCCGTCAACACGGCGTTCGGTGTGGAGAGGGTGGTGCGCGACGCGTTCGCCCGCGCCCAGGCCCGCCCGCGCAAGAAGCTGACGCTGGTCCACAAGAACAACGTGCTGACCTTCGCGGGTCACCTCTGGACGAACGTCTTCAACAAGGTGGCCGAGGAGTTCCCCGAGGTCACCACGGACTACATCCACGTGGACGCCGCGACGATCTACCTCGTCACGGACCCCGCGCGTTTCGACGTGATCGTCACCGACAACCTCTTCGGCGACATCATCACCGACCTCGCCGCGGCCGTCTCCGGCGGCATCGGCGTCGCCGCGAGCGGGAACATCAACCCCTCCGGCGAATTCCCCTCGATGTTCGAGCCCGTGCACGGCTCGGCGCCCGACATCGCGGGCCAGGGCAAGGCCGACCCCAGCGCCACCGTCCTGTCCGTCGCCCTCCTGCTGCGCCACCTCGGCTACGAGGCCGAGGCCGCCCGCATCGAGGACGCCGTCTCGGCCGACCTCGCCGAGCGCGTGGGCAAGCCCGCCCGCAGCACCGAGGAAATCGGCGACGCGCTCGCCGTACGAGTAGCCGGCTGACCCGCCGCGCCACTTACGTCTCGTAGGAGCCGCCGGGTCGCATCCGCACCCGGCGGCTTTTCCTATGCCCTCGCCGGGTGCCACCATCAACATCCCCTGGGCAACCCCTGGGCCGTCTTCACCCCGTTTCGTCCACGGCTTCGCGCGCGCGATAATCGAACGCGGAGCCGCGGGAATGAGGGAATGCTCGGACGTCCTAGTACTGGCCACTGGCAGTACAGGCGTGAGCGCGGCCCGTCACACACAACCGGTGAAGGACAACCACATGACGACGCCCACGATCGAGCTCAAGCCCTCTTCGCAGCCCCGCTCCGCGGCGGACCGCGAGGCGATCCTCGCCAACCCCGGGTTCGGCCGCCACTTCACCGACCACATGGTGACGATCAAGTGGACCGAGGGCCGCGGCTGGCACGACGGCCAGCTCGTCCCGTACGGCCCGCTCTCCCTCGACCCCGCGAACATGACCCTGCACTACGCGCAGGAGATCTTCGAGGGTCTCAAGGCCTACCGCCAGCCCGACGGCTCCGTCGCCACCTTCCGCCCGGACAAGAACGCCCGGCGCTTCCAGGCCTCCGCCCGCCGGCTCGGCATGCCGGAGCTGCCCGTGGAGACGTTCATCGAGGCCTGTGACGTGCTGGTCCAGCAGGATCGCGACTGGGTCCCGGCGCACGGCGGCGAAGAGTCCCTCTACCTGCGCCCGTTCATGATCGCGACCGAGGTCGGCCTGGGCGTGAAGCCCGCCAACGAGTACCTCTTCCTGGTCATCGCCTCCCCGGCAGGCGCCTACTTCCCGGGCGGCGTCAAGCCCGTCTCCATCTGGGTCTCCGAGGACCACGTCCGCGCCGTGCCCGGCGGCATGGGCGACGCCAAGACCGGCGGCAACTACGCCGCCTCCCTCCTCGCCCAGGCCGAGGCCGCCGCCAAGGGCTGCGCCCAGGTCTGCTATCTCGACGCGGTCGAGCACAAGTGGGTCGAGGAACTCGGTGGCATGAACCTGTACTTCGTGTACGGCGACAAGATCATCACCCCGTCCCTGACCGGCTCCATCCTGGAGGGCGTCACCCGCGACTCCCTCCTCACCGTCGCCCGCGACCTCGGCTACACCTCCGAGGAGGGCCGCGTCTCCATCGACCAGTGGCAGCGCGACACGGAGAACGGCACCCTGACGGAGGTCTTCGCCTGCGGCACCGCCGCCGTCATCACCCCCGTCGGCACGATCAAGCGCGCCGGCGGCGAGTGGCAGCAGTCCGGTGGCGAGCCCGGCGGGGTCACCCTGAAGCTGCGCGAGGCGCTCCTCGACATCCAGCGCGGCATCAGCGAGGACAAGCACGGCTGGATGCACCCGCTGGGCTAGGACGCCCCTCGCGACCCGCGCGCCCCTCGGTCCACGGCAACCCGCGCCTCCCGCCGGTCCTTCTCTCCCCAACAGGAGTGCGGGGACCGGCGGTTCGTTCGACGCGTAGCCGCTGCGTGACACGGGTATCCACAGATTCCACGGGGGGAGCGTGCCGCCCTCCCGTGTGCCCGCAGGGCCACGGAGGGAGCGCAGGTGAGCGCAGGGTCGCCGATACCACGACTGCGCTGGCTGCTGCGCACCTTACGCACCCCACGCCGCCCCCAGAGCCTCACCGTCCTCGTCCTGCTCGCCGCCGTCGCAGCCCTCCTCCTCTGGAGCAGCTCGCGGATGGACAACTACGAGGAGAACCTCACCCTCAACCTCGGCACCGACATCGTCGGCGTCGTCGTCACCGTCTTCGTGATCGGCCCGCTGATCAGCCGCGCCCAGGAGGGCCGGGTCCGCGAACACACCCGGCTGGACTACGAGTGGTTCAGCGCCCAGGTCTACGGCTCGACCTCGAACGTGAAGGTCCTCGACACCTTCTCCAACGTGTTCGGCCCGCAGTTCTCCGAGCGTCTCTTCCGCGGCATCAAGGCGGCCACCGGGCACGGCGCCCGCGTGCAGATCCTCCTGCTCGACCCCGACTCCCTCGCGGTCATCCTGCGCGGCCGTGAACTGGGCGAGCAGAGCGCCGACATCCGCCGCGACATCATGCGCAACCTGCGCACGCTGGACCGGTTCGCGCTCCGGCTCGACGAGAACTCCCGTCAGCTCCTCGAAGTACGCCTCTGCTCCACCTCCCCCGGCGTGACCCTCTACCGCTGGGACGAGCGCTCCCTGGTCTCCTTCCTGACCGTCGGGCGTCTGTCCGGCGAGGGAGTCCAGCTGGAGGTCGCCGTCCACTCCCCGCTCGGCACCTTCGTCGAACAACGCTTCGACGAACTGTGGCAGCAGAGCAAGCCGATGGAGCGATTCACCCATCTGCCGCTGACCCTCGTCGACGCGACCGACGGCCGCCGGGCGTTCAGCTGTCGCTTCGTCTACGTGGACGACTGCCTGTACGTCGCCGGACACGACCTCGTGTCGTACATGGCCCGCCACCGCCTCGACCAACTCTCGGCCTACAGCGAGGCCTTGACCGCCGCCGGCGCGCACGAGCTGATCGTCGTGGACGACGAGAGTGAGCTGCACGGGCTGCTCATGCAGCGCTTCGCGGAGAAGTACGATGCGTCGGCGGGCGCCTTCGTCGAGTTGCGGCCGTTGGTCCTGGTCAGGGAATAGCACACATGAGTTCAGCGCTCCACCCCGCTCAGCCCGCGAGACCCGGCTCCGCGCACCCGAGCCTCCGGTTTCCCGACACCAGCTCCTGGTCTTCGCACCCGAGCCCCCGCTTTCGCGCCTTCACGCCCCGTGACCTGGACGGCCTGCTGCGGCGGGTGTCCCTGCCGCCCGCCGAGCGACTCGCCCTGCGGGCCGTGGCGGCCGTCCTGCCGTTCCGTACGAACGCCTACGTGGTCGACGAGTTGATCGACTGGTCGGCCGTGCCCGACGACCCGATCTTCCGGCTGACGTTCCCGCAGGCCGAGATGCTGCCCGAGCCCGACCTCAGGCAGATGGCGGAACTGCTGGCGCGGGACGCCCCGAAGGCCGACGTCCTGCGCGCGGCCCACGAGATCCGGATGAAGCTCAACCCGCATCCCTCCGGCCAGCTCGACGTCAACGTCCCCGTGCACGAGGGGCGACGCCTCACCGGCCTCCAGCACAAGTACCCGGAGACGGTGCTGATCTTCCCGCGCCAGGGCCAGACCTGCCACGCCTACTGCACGTACTGCTTCCGCTGGCCCCAGTTCGTCGGCGAGTCCGACCTGCGCATCGCCACCGACGACATCGCCACCACATCCGCCTATCTGCGCGCCCATCCGGAGGTCACCAGCGCGCTCGTCACGGGCGGCGACCCGATGGTGATGAGCACCGAGGTGCTGCGCCGCTACGTCGAACCGCTCCTGGAGATCGAGTCGATCCAGTCGATCCGCATCGGCACCAAGTCGCTCGCCTTCTGGCCGTACCGTTTCCTCACCGACCGCGACGCCGACGACGTGCTGCGCCTGTTCGAGAAGGTCGTCGCGAGCGGCCGCCACCTCGCGCTGATGGCCCACTTCACCCATCCCCAGGAGCTGCGGCCCCCGGTGGTGCGCGAGGCGATGCGCCGGGTGCGTGACACGGGTGCCGTGATCCGCTGCCAGGGGCCGCTGGTCAGAGGCATCAACGACAATGCCGCGGCGTGGGCCGGGCTGTGGAACGAGACGACCACGCTGGGGGCGGTGCCGTACTACCAGTTCGTGGAGCGGGACACCGGCCCGCAGGGCTACTTCGGGGTGCCGCTCGCCCGCGGTCACCAGATCTTCCGCGACGCCTACGCCCAGGTGTCCGGCCTCGCGCGGACCGTGCGTGGCCCGGTCATGTCGGCGATGCCGGGCAAGGTGTGCGTGGACGGGATCACGGAGGTGGCCGGTGAGAAGGTCTTCGTGCTCCACCTCATCCAGGCCCGCGAACCGGAGCTGGTGGGCCGCCCGTTCTTCGCCGCGTACGACGAGAACGCCACCTGGTTCAGCGACCTAAAGCCCGCTTTCGGCGCGAGCCGGTTCCTACCCGGCCTCGACCCGGTGTGACGCCCGCTTCGGCGAGAGAGCCACGTAGACGAGGCCGCCGACCAGGCCCGACAGGAGGAAGCTGCAGTCCACTCCACCGGTGAGGGACAGCAGCGGTCCCTGGTACGACGGGAGGGAGACGGCGAGGAGGCCGGCGAACGCGCCGAGTGCCCAGGCCACCGTCGCCTGGACGTTCCAGCCGGCGCGGTACCAGTAGATCCCGCCCCGGGAGCGGCGGTTGAAGACCTGGAGGGCGTCCGGGTCGTAGATTCCGCGGCAGCGGGCGAAACCGATGAGGGTGATGACCGCCCACGGGGTGCCGATGGCGGTCAGGAGAAGGACGAAGGACGTCATCGCGGACTGCGCGTTCCAGGCGATGGGGGTACCTCCCTGCTCGAGCGAAGCCGAGAGCTCGGGGGAGGCCGACGAAGACGCAGACGGTGGCGACGACGGCGACCGTGAGCGTGGCCCGGGCGCGCGAGGCCTTCGGCGGGATGGCGTCCAGGCCCAGGCCCATGGAGTACAGCATCAGGCCCGCGTTGCCGACCGACCCGGCGGAGGCGGCGAGCAGCAGCGGGACCAGGTACCAGGTGGGGGAGGCGGAGACCAGCGGCCCCGCATAGTCGAGGGCCGCGCGGGCCGCGTACGCCGTGAAGGTGCCGAAGAGCTGGGGGACCAGCAGCCCGGCGATCAGGCCCAGCCAGGTGGCGTGCAGGACCGTACGGGGGGAGTGCCGTGCGGGGGAGATGTAGCGCGTGTAGTCGCCCAGCAGGGTGATGAACGCGATCGGTCCGGACAGGCCCGCCGCGACCGCCGCCAGCAGCCAGGTCGGCCAGAACGAGCCCAGCAGATAGCCGCCGCTCTCCGGCAGCGCGGCGGTGGTGAAGTGCGGCGCGTAGGCGAGCACGCCGAGCGCGAGGAGCGCGGTCATGCCGACCGCGAGGACCCGGGACATCGTGAGCAGCACCCGGTAGCCGTACACCGCGCCCGCGACGGTGGCGGCGGCGAGGACGGCGTAGACGACGGCGTACGACAGTCCGTTCGCCGGCAGCCCGAACAGCCGGCCCAGCACGCTCACCATCACATCGCCGCCGATCCAGACGGTCAGCGCGGTGTAGCCGAGGGCGAGCAGCAGTCCGACGACCGAGCCGACCAGCCGTCCGCGCACGCCGAACTGGGCGCCGGAGGAGGTGGAGAGGTTCGTCGCCGTGCGCAGGGACACCAGCGCGAGCGGCGCGGTGAGCGCCGTGCCGATCACCGTGCCCGCCACGATCGCGCTCACCGACGACCACCAGTCGAGCCCGAAGGACGGTGGCAGCCAGCCGAAGATGATCACGCCCAGGCAGAGGTTCGACCCCAGCAGGATCGAGACGAGGTCCTTGGGACCGCTGGTCCGTTCCTCGTCGGGGATGATGTCGACTCCGCACTGTTCGATCGGCATGGCTGGTCTCCTTCGACGGCCGTCCGAGAGTTAGAGCGACGTTCAATGTCTGTGACCAGATTCTGGATGTCAATCTTTCCGTTCCATGAATCTCACGTTTAGAGTGGTGCTCTAAATCGAGGAAGGCAAGGAGGTGCCCGGACATGAGACTGACCCCCACGGAACGTGACCGGCTGCTGCTCTTCGGGGCCGCGGAGCTGGCCCGTGCCCGCCGGGCCCGGGGCCTCAGGCTGAACGTCCCCGAGGCGACCGCCCTCATCGCGGACACCGTCTGCGAGGCGGCCCGGGACGGGCGCCGGCTCGCCGAGGCGATCGCGGCGGCCCGCGCGGTGCTCGGCCCGGACGACGTCCTGCCGGGCGTCGCCGATGTCGTCACCGAGGTGCACGTCGAGGCCGTCTTCGACGATGGGTCCCGGCTCGCGGTCGTCAGCGACCCCCTCGGGGGCGGGCTGGGGGAGCGGGCGCCGGGCGCGCTGCTGCCGGGGCCGGCGCACGCCGAGCCCGCCGCGGTCGTCCGGCTGACGGTCACCAACACCGCGACCGTGCCCGTCTCCGTCACCTCGCACTTCCACTTCTTCGAGACCAACCCGCGGCTCGACTTCCCGCGGGCGGCGGCCTACGGGATGCGGCTCGCGGTCCCCGCCGGGTCCTCCGTGCGCTTCGGACCGGGGGAGAGCATCGAGGTCGGGCTGCTGCCCATCGGCGGTGAGCGGATCGCCATCGGCTTCGCGGGGCTGGTCGACGGGCCGCTGGACGCGCCCGGGGCCAGGGAAGAGGCCCTGCGCAGGGCCGCCGCCTGCGGATACCTCGGAGCCGGGGACGCCGGGGAGACCGGGGAAACGCAAGGAGCTGAGCCGCGATGAATCCTTACGAGTACGCGGCCACCCACGGGCCCCGCGCCGGCGACCGCGTCCGCCTCGGTGACTCCGGGCTGACCATCCGCGTCGAGTCCGACGCCCAGCGCTACGGCGACGAGTTCCTCGCCGGCTTCGGCAAGACCGCCCGCGACGGACTGCACCTCAAGGCCGCCGCCGTCCGCGAGACCTGCGACGTCGTCATCAGCAACGTCGTGGTGATCGACGCGGCCCAGGGGATCCGCAAGGTCTCCATCGGCATCCGCGAGGGGCGGATCTGCTCGATCGGTCGGGCCGGGAACCCCGACACCCTCGACGGGGTCGACGTGGTGGTCGGTACGGGGACGTCGATCGTCTCGGGCGAGGGACTGATCGCCACCGCCGGAGCCGTCGACACCCACGTGCACCTGCTGTCGCCGCGCATCATGGAGGCCTCGCTCGCCTCCGGTGTCACCACGATCATCGGCCAGGAGTTCGGGCCGGTGTGGGGCGTCGGCGTCAACTCGCCCTGGGCGCTGCGCCACGCCTTCAACGCCTTCGACGCCTGGCCGGTCAACATCGGCTTCCTGGGCCGGGGTTCGTCCTCCGACGCCGCCCCCCTCGTCGAGGCCCTGGCCGAGGGCGGCGCGAGCGGCTTCAAGGTGCACGAGGACATGGGCGCCCACACCCGCGCCCTCGACACCGCGCTGCGCGTCGCCGAGGAGCACGACGTCCAGGTCGCCCTGCACAGCGACGGGCTGAACGAATGCCTGTCGGTCGAGGACACCCTGCGCGTCCTCGAAGGCCGGACCATCCACGCCTTCCACATCGAGGGCTGCGGCGGCGGTCACGTGCCGAACGTCCTGAAGATGGCGGGGGTCCCGAACGTCATCGGTTCGTCCACCAACCCCACCCTGCCCTTCGGCCGGGACGCGGTCGCCGAGCACTACGGCATGATCGTCTCCGTCCACGACCTGAAGACCGACCTGCCCGGCGACGCGGCCATGGCCCGCGACCGGATCCGCGCCGGGACCATGGGCGCCGAGGACGTGCTGCACGACCTGGGCGCGATCGGGATCACCTCCTCGGACGCGCAGGGCATGGGGCGCGCGGGCGAGACCGTACGCCGCACCTTCGCGATGGCCGGAAAGATGAAGGCCGAGCGCGGCGTGCCGGCGGACGTGGACCACGACAACGAGCGCGTCCTACGCTACATGGCCAAGCTCACCATCAACCCGGCCATCGCGCACGGACTCGCCCACGAGGTCGGCTCGATCGAGGTCGGCAAGCTCGCCGACATCGTGCTGTGGCGCCCGGAGTTCTTCGGCGCCAAGCCGCAGCTCGTCCTCAAGTCCGGCTTCCCCGCGTACGGCGTCGTCGGCGACCCGAACGCCGCCACCGACACCTGCGAACCGCTCGTCCTGGGGCCGCAGTTCGGGGCGCACGGCGCGACGCCCGCCGAGATCTCGGTGGCCTTCGTCGCCCAGGCCGCGCTCGACCAGGGCAACGACCTCATGCCGACACGCCGGCGCCGGGTCGCCGTGCGCGGCACCCGCGGGATCGGGCCCGCCGACCTGCGCCTCAACTCCCGTACCGGATCCGTCGACGTCGACCAGCGCACCGGCCTGGTCACCCTCGACGGCGACCCGTTGCGCTCCGAGCCCGCCGACTCGGTCTCCCTCAACCGCCTCTACTTCCTGTGATGAAGGTGCACGTCATGACCCCTGCCACCGACGGTTTCCGGATGCCCGCAGAGTGGACCCCGCACGAGCGCACCTGGATGGCGTGGCCGGGCCCCAACCCCACCTTCGACAACCCCGACGACCTCGCCGATGCGCGTGCGGCCTGGGCGGCGGTAGCGCGCGCGGTCCGCCGGTTCGAACCGGTGACGGTCGTGTGCGGGCCGGGCCAGTCGCAGGCGGCCCGGGCGCTGCTCGGCCCGGACGTCGACACCGTCGAACGCGAACTCGACGACGCCTGGATGCGTGACATCGGCCCCACCTTCCTCACCAACGGGAAGGGTGAACTGGCCGCCGTGGACTGGACGTTCAACGGCTGGGGCGCCCAGGAGTGGGCCCGCTGGGAGAACGACGCCAAGATCGGCGCGTATGTCGCGGACCTCGCGGGGGCGAAGACGTACGCCTCGAAGCTCGTCAACGAGGGCGGTGCGATCCACGTCGACGGCGAGGGAACCGTGCTCCTGACCGAGACCGTGCAGCTCGGCCCCGAGCGCAACCCCGACTGGACGCGCGAGCAGGTGGAGACGGAGATCCACGCCCACCTCGGCACCCGCAAGGCGATCTGGCTGCCGCGCGGGCTGACCGGCGACTACCCCCCGCACGGCTTCGGCACGCTCGGCCATGTCGACATCGTGGCCGCCTTCGCCCGCCCCGGGGTCGTGGTCGCGCACTCCCAGCCCGACCCGGCGCACCCCGACCACGAGGTGACCAAGGAGGTCATCGGCCTGCTCAAGGCCGCGACCGACGCGCGCGGGCGCCGCCTGGAGGTCGTCGAGGTCCAGGCCCCGACGATCCTGGAGGCCGACGGCCACTGGGCCGACTACTCCTACATCAACCACTACCTCTGCAACGGCGGCGTGGTCCTGTGCGGCTTCGACGACCCGCGCGACGAGCTCGCGGCCGGCATCTTCCGACGGCTCTTCCCCGAGCGGACGGTGACACTGGTGGACGCACGTACGATCTTTGCCGGAGGCGGTGGCATCCACTGCATTACTCAACAGCAGCCGGTGAGTGCAGGTAAGTGACCTGACCTGCGGTTTCACCGTTCGCGAGTTAGCTCTAGTTAGCCTGAGTTAGCTCTACTCGGCCTGAGTTACCAGAATCTCTCTCCCATCTGTCTCCCATCGGGAGCAGCGAGACCCCCCGACGCGTGTGCGTCGGGGGGTCTCGCGCATGGGACCGGGGTGAGGGGGGCCACCCGGGGAGGCGGACTGACCCTCACCCCAGCCGCCATGTCCAACGGTTGTACAGGCCATGAGTAACGGGCGGGAGTGTCACTTGATCAGGCGGGTTTGAACATGGAGTGATCAAAAAGCGACCGCCCGTCCACCGACGAGGGGGTGCTCACGGTGGACGGGCGATCACTCCAGTCGTGGGCGCTGGCCCACAACCGGGCTACTGGGGTGGATCGGGACGTCGAAGGCTATGCAGTAATTCGAACGCATGCGCGAATGACATATGCCTATCGGATCACACTGAGATGCGTTCTGGCTACAGATAGTCCTGTGTAGATCTCTTAGGTTCCCCGTCTGCCTCAGATTTACCCAAGTGGGTAAGGACATTTAAGCAAGATCACTCCAGCGTGGACAGGTGCATCGCGACCGTCCGCCCGACTGGGTACTCACCCGCCGCAGGGCTATTGGGATGCAAATGCGCGCAGCCCGGCGGGCATCCCACCTCACTCAGCAGCAGCTCGGCGAGCGCATCAATCGAGACGTCAAGAGCATCAGTCGCTGGGAGAACGGTCATCGATCACCAGACCTCACTGACTTAATCCTCTTCGCTGACGCGCTGGGAATCCCGCTCTCCGACCTCGTGAGGTGACGGACTGTCACCTGCTCTACGCGGAAGGGCGGCACGTCCGTCGCGGCGGAAGCGACTCTTTTGCGGGCGTCCTACGGGAGAGCGCTCCTCGCCAACCTCGTTAGGTGGCAGAGCCCCGGCCGGGGATGATCCGGCCGGGGCCTGGTCCCGCCCGCCCCGAGGGAGTGGTTGCCGTCGGCGGGCGGGAGTCTTCAGTGGCGCAGGGACGCCTGGGTGGTCTGGATCGGCACCTTCTTGCACAGGTAGACGTGCCGGTAGATGGTGATGCCCGCGCCAGAGGACGAGGGCATGTCGTGCTCCGTGTACTCCTCGTCGTCCTGGATCGACTGGTCGCAGCGTCCGCAGATCTTCATCCCCGGTACTCCCTCACGAGGCGGTACAGGCTGCGCCCGAGCTCGCAGCTAGCCGCGGTCTCCTCGCGCGCGCAGACCGTGCACGCCGTGGCGTGGGTCAGGAGTCCGCGGTGTGCTTGCAGGGCGACGCAGGTGCGGCAGGCGCGCGGGTACCAGGAGACGGGCTCGCCGGCGCGGCTTGCGCTCTGCACGCCGAGATCGACCGCGGTCGCGGACGTCAGGGTGATGCCGTCCCATACGCAGGCCATCCCGCGGACCTGATGCTCGGACAGGCCCGCCAGGGGTGGGAGCACTAAGGCGTCGAGGACTGTGGCAGATAGGTGGTGCGCTGTACCTTGCTGCATGTCGACTCCAACCAGTCGTCCGCGCCCCGGGGCCGTTCACGCGGTCGCCGGGGCCTTCGTGTCCTAGGGCAGACCGTAGCGTGTCCTAGGACATGTCACTAGGGAGTAGGTGTCTTTGCCCTCGACCGAATTACCAGTGTCCTAGTACATTCGGGCGTGCCCTAGGACGCGCTGAGGAGATCCGATGCCCGACACCGAACACCCCTACATGCAAGTCGCCGAACGGATTCGCCGCCGCATCCTCGACGGCGCCCTCAGGGAAGGCGCGAAACTGCCAGCGCAGCGGGAACTCGCCAAGAGCGAAGGCGTCTCCATTGCCACCCTCGGCAAGGCGCTCGATCAGCTTCAGGTCGAGGGCTACATCACGACCTCCCGCAAGGGCACGTTCGTCGCCAACGCGCCCGAGGTCGCGCCGTCCAGCTACGACCGGATCACCCGCGTCCTGCGGACCGGATCCGTCCTCGCCGAGGGCGAATCGATGATCGTTACGACCGCAGAACTGATCAAACCGCCGCAGTACGTTGCCGAACTCTTCGACCTCGACGAGGGCGACCAGGTCGTGCGCCGCCAATGGCATACCGGCAAGGGCCAACAGCGCACCGGCCTGTACGTCACCTGGTACCCGGCCCAGTTCGCGGCCTCCGTACCCGAGTTGCTGTCGACCTCCCGCCAGTCCTCGCCCGGAATCCTGCTGAAGATTCAGCAAGCCACTGGGCGCCGGATCACTTCGGGCCGTGACGACATCCACGGCAGGGACGCGGACGCTCGAGAGGCCAACTTCCTCGGCCTGCGGATCGGCGCCCCGATCCTCGCCGGCGCCCACCGCCTGTGGGACGACCAGGGCGTCATCGAGTACGGCGAGTGGTGCCTGCCCTCCAGGTTGGCCGTTGGCTACGAGTACTCGTTCGAGGCCGCACCAGAAGCGCCCTGACCCTGGACGCACGAAAGCGGCCCCGCCCTCCCGAAGGAGAGCGGGGCCGCTTGTCAGGGAGTCACGCGTACTGACGACGGGTAGGGACGAGGCCCATCGACAGCAGGCCGCCACCCTTCTGCGGGGTCGGCTGCGGGGCGCCATCGCGGCGGCAGACGAGGGCGTCCGGGTCGGAGGCCGGCGCTTGGAGGCTGTAGCCGTCGGGGCAGGCCGGTCCTGCGGGCCCCTGCTCGCCGGTATCGCCCTTCTCGCCCCGCTCCCCCTGAGGGCCTTGAGGCCCAGGGACGGTGGAGTCCGCGCCGGGCGCCCCCTGCGGGCCGGTGACGCCGTTGGCCCCGGCCGCTCCGGATGCGCCCGGCGACGGAGTGATGGTGGGCGCAGCACGCCCGGGGTCTCCCTTGTCGCCCTTCGGGCCAGGCGGTCCGGGTATCGGCACCGGGACCGCGGCACGGTCGGGCAGGTCCTCGACGGCCTTGGTGGGGTCCGGTGCGACCGGAGTGCCGCCCTTGGCCTTGACCTGCTGGCGCAATGCCCGGACGTCCCCGGCGAGCGTGGATACGGCGGTGCCGCGCAAGTCCGCCTCGGCGGCCAGCTGGTCGGCGCGCGTGGCCTCGGCCTGGACGCGCACGTACACCAGCAGTACAGCCCCGGTGAGCGCCAGCAGGAAGGCCAGGAGAGCCATCGGCTTCCACCGGCGGGCGAGCACCCTTTCGGCGCGCGTCACGGCGTACCTCCCAGCGTCCGCACCAGCAGCTTCAGGCGCGCCGTCTCTGCCCGCTCCGTGGCGAGCTCCAGCCGTAGCGCTGCCAAGTCGGCGCGCAGCTCCTTGCGTTCCTCTTGCAGCTGGTCCGTGAGCGAGTTGAAGCCCGTCACCGCGTTGCCCTCCCTTTGGGCGCGCCCCGAGATCCGGGATCCGTACATGGCTGCCGCCCCGGCCACGACGGCGCTGCCGATCACGCCGAGGGCTGTGGCGAGGGCGGCGTCCATGCCACCTCCAAGACGCTCGCATCGTGCAGGGTCAGACGCCCTTGGCCAGCGACGCGCTGTTCTTCGTCCCGAACGCGCGGGCGGCCATGCCCTTCAGGAGCGAGCCCGCGGCCGCAACGCCAGCCGCGCCCATGGTCTGCCAGAAGCTCGCGTGGAACATATCGGCAGGGCCCGCAGCGATGCCGACGCCGGACGCCGCGACGACGAACGTGGACGCGGTGCGTTCGGCGAGGTCGCGGCCGTAGGTTGCGGCGGTCTTCACGACGGTGTTGACGTTGGGCAGGTTGATCTCAGACATGGTCAGTCTCCTTCTGCTCGGCGAGCCAGCGCCGGACGGTCTGGTTGTGGCGGGCGTCGGCGAGCGCGTTGTGCTCGCCGGATTCCTGCTGCGGGAGCTCGTCCCAGCGGAACCCGAGCCGGGCGCGTTCCTGCTGGATGTCGTTGGTGAACATGGGGACGCCCTCGGGGAGGCGGACCATGGGGCCCCATAGCTGAGCGAGGGCGACGTGGTCGTAGGCCCCGTAGTTCGCCCACAGCTCAACGTCGGGGCCGGTGGCCTGGATGAAGTCGCGCACCTCGTTCGCGATCACCCAGTGCGGCTTCACCTGAGTGTCCTTGGTGTCTGCGCCGACCATTTCCAGCGTGGTCTTTGGGTAGCTGTTCGCGGGCATCGCCAGGTAGCTGTCCAGCGAGGTCCGGCCCGTGATGGGCAGCGATGGCAGCACGTTGCGGATCAGCCAGTCGTTCTTCCTGATGCGCTCCCACGGGGCGTCAGAGTTGACGGCGTAGTACTCGCGGCCGTCGTCGCACACCATGCCAATGGAGATCAGCTCGATAGTGCGGCCGTCCTCCAGGAACTCGAGGTCGTAGTCGATCTCTGTCATGGCCGGGCGCTCACTTCTTGCGGAGGCCGTTTGCGACCTGCCAGGCGTACAGCCAGGTCTTGGGGCCAGTGAGCCCGTCGGCGGGGCCGAGGTCGGCGAGGTAGTGCTGCTGCAGGGCCTTGACCTTGGCGAGGTCGAGGGCGGTCATGGTCCGGGACGGGCCGACGCGGTAGGCCGGTCCCCATCCGCCGCGCTGGAGCCAGGTTTGGAGCTGCAGGGCGTGGTCGTTGCTTGCGCCGAGCTTGAAGTACTGCCGGCCGGGAAATGCCGGGGCGGTCAGTGTCGGCTTCCAGCGCCAGGACGCCACGGCCTTGCCGCCGCGCGGGTCCTTCGGGTCTGCGGTGGGCGGGCACTGGCCGTCCGGGTAGCGGGGGGCGAAGTAGCCGGTGACGTAGCTGCTGCGGCGGGCGTGGGAATGGGACCAGACGCCGTTGCCCTGCCCGTTGTCCGTGGCGCCGAGCTGCACCGAATTGCCGCCCTTGGTGTAGACGCTGTCGGCGTCGAAGCCGACGACGAGCTCCGTGTGGGCGCCGCTGCCGAAGTCGACCCAGGCGCCGACGCTCGGGTATTCGGACCACTGGCCGTGCTGCCGTGCCCAGGCGGCCATGCCGGCGACTGAGGCGGTCTTCGGGACGATCGCGGCCAGGCCGCAGTCGCTGTACATGTCCCAGTCGAAGATGGCGCACCAGGCGACGCCGTCCCAGCCGTACTGCTTGCCGAAGATGGTGTGGTTGTCCCAGCCGACGGCCGAGCTCCACGTCTCGTAGATTCGCTCGGGGACCGCCATCACGTGGTCGACCACGTGGCGCCAGTCGGGAGTTGCGGCCATGGTCAGGCTCCGTTCAGGGCATGAAAAAACCCCGGCCGGACGGCTCGGGGCGAAATGGGTGGGCGGCGGCTACACCTCGCGGTACCAGCCCACGATCGTGATCAGGCCGCCCGCGAGCAGGTCAGAGCCCAGGATGTTGCTCTCGCGGCCCACGGAGCCGCCTTCGTCGTTGCGCAGGCGGTCAGTGTTGGCGCCACTGGTGGTGGTGAAGAAGACCGCCTCGCCGCCACCGATGTGCGAGGAGGCGTTGCCTCCAGAGCCGATCGACTCCGTGTGGAGCGTCAGGGCCTGGCGGATCGAGCGGTCCACGTTGGAGGGCATGGCGACGGTGACGATGCCGGTGCCGGAGCCCGCTGTGCCCACGGTCAGGTAGATACAGACGTCGATGCGCTTGTCCGTCCGGCTGTAGTAGCCGGACTGGACGTTGAACGTGGCGGCGCCCCCGTTCGTCACCGCGGGTGTGTACGTCGCGAAGTCCGTCGGGCTGCTCCTCTGCAGACGGCCCGCGGTCACACGCATGCCTGGTAGCCACAACATCAGCTGGCCCTTTCAGAGTGGAACGATCGGCAGGTAGGCGAGCGCGATGGCCGTGCCCGCGGTCTGGCTCTTGGCGATGCCGTTGACGGACCGCACGACCCCGCTGAACGCCTGCGGGTTGACCAGCTGGTAGTTGTCGAACCGGATGTCCGCGTTGGCGTTGGTGTTCCCGGCGTTGCGGACGGACTTGACGCCGAGACTTCCGGCGGTGGTGATCGCCGAGTCGGTGACCTCGATGGCCCACAGACCGGGCTCCACCGCCGACGCCAGCCAGATCTTGGCCTTCAGCGCGGTCCCCGCCCCCTGGAAGCGCACGCGGACGTAGGTCCCCGCCACGTGGGTGAGCGGCGCGGTGACCGTCCCGAGCTGCGTTTCCACGGTCGCCACCCGCTTGCGGACCGTCAGGTTGATCGCGTTGCCGGTGGTGAACTCGACGCGGGCCTCGTACAGGTTGTCCGGGTCGGCGTACCGGGCGAGGACTCCGGCGAACTGCGACGATCCGGTCGACAGGGCGGCCGTCGTGATGTCGCAGTAGACGTCGAAGTCCGGCTGCACGGCTGCGATCACGGAGTGGTGGCCGGCGGACGTCGCCTGGTTGATGTGGCGGCCGTAGCCGGACAGCACGTCGTAGTCCGCGGCCGTGGCGCCGAAGTTCGTCCACGTCTGGCCGCTGTCGGCGTTGCCCCACGTGTCGGTGGAGGTCCGGCCGAACGAGTCGACGAGGAGCGGGCTGATCGCGCCCACGGTCATGACCTCCCCGCCGGCGGCGACATCGAACGGGAACTCGGCCGGGTAGGCGGCGGTCGTCACCCACGGCAGGCCGCTGGTGGTGGCAACGGTCAGGCTGGTTGCTGTGGAGGTGGCGGCCGCGGCGAGCTTGCTGCCGTCGGTGTCGGCGCGGTCCGGTGCCCTGCGCTTGAACGTCAGGTCGTCGATCCAGACGCCGTCCTCGCCGCCCGCGGTCGAGTTGTCCTTGATGTAGCGGAAGGTGACCGTGGTTGCGCCGGTGACGTTGATGGTGGCCGAGGTCCACGGTGTGGTGCCCTGCGCGCGCAGCGCCTGGACGCCGTCGACGAGGACCAGTAGCCGGTCGCCCTCGAAGCCGGAGCCGGACGCCTCGGACGAGGTGAAGTACCAGAACGTCAGCGACGTGGACCCGGTGGGCACCGTGATGGCGGCGTCCGAGGTCTGGTTGTTGGTGATGGCGCCCGAGCGCAGCGACCACGTGCCGGTGTTGTAGTGGACCTGCGAGCGTGTCCACGGCAGGTTGCCGCCGTCGGTGATGGTGACCTCGTAGGCGGTGTCCTCGAAGTCCTCGATGATGGCGGCCTCGGCGACTGTCCACGGGCCGGCGGGGGTGCAGTTGAACTGGAAGTCCCAGTCGTTGGGGTGGCCGATGACCTCGGTGTAGCCCTGGGCGAGCAGGTCGATCGGGCCGGGCGGCAGCCACGCGGGTGGGTTGGCGATCTGGATGCGGTCGCCGGACTCCAGCGCGGTCACCTGGTTGATGAGACCGGGCGCGGCCGCGAGGTCGACGTTCAGCACCGGATAGCGGGACTCGTCCCACGTGCCGAGGTGCATGCGCCAGTTGGCCTGCGGTTCGGCTTGGTCGTCGTCGTACAGGTTGAGGGTGACCGATTCGTTGTAGACGCCGACACCGTTCGGCGGTGCCTGCACGGACATGTCGCCGTCTTCCAGGACTGCGCGGCCGGAGGCGCCTCCCTCGCGCTGCACGGTGACGTCGTTTCTGACCTTCTGGTCGTCGTCGACCGGCTCCAGCGGCGGCGCGACGTGCCCGGCCACCGCGTAGTCGAGGGCGAGGCCGATGGGCTGGTTGTACAGAGAGATCCGGTCGCGGTAGGCGAGGCCGAGGCGCTCGCGCCGCTCGTAGAGGATGCCGCCGTCCGCGTCCGCGGCGCCCTCCAGCAGATCCATCAGGGTGTCCGGGAGCTGCGCGCCCACCGGTTCCTGATCGTCGTCGTCGCCCCACAGGGCGAACGGCACGCCCTCCTCGGTGGTAAGCCGTTTCATGCGAGCGCCCGCGGTCTCGCCGGCCCATGCGTCGATGGCCCCGTCGTAGGCTGCGGTGTTGTTCGAGGGCCAGACGGAGATGTGCCCGAGGGCCATGCCGTCCAGGTCGGAGGAGTAGCCGCCGGTGGGGGAGGCCACGCCGGTCGGGCGGCCGACGGTGCCCGCGAACGACCGGGAGTCCTGGTAGGCGTCGCCGCCCACATGGGTCCACTTGACGACCCAGTCGACGTTGCCGCCGTTCTGTGTGGCCGAGATCTTCACCCGCACCCACTGCCCGAACAGATCCGAGCCGGTGGCGATGCCCTGGGAGAAGACCGTGGTGCCGTCGGAGTCCCTGCCGAACACGGTGGTGCCGCCCGTGCCCGTCTGGATGAACCACTCGGCGACTGTGCCCGTGGACTGGATCCGCAGAAACGTGCGCCCCGTGGCCGGGGCGGTGTCGAGGCGGTACACCCACAGCACGTGCCACGACGTCAGGGTTGTGGCCGGGGCGGGGACGCGGCCCGCCATGGTGGCCAGGGCGCCGCCGTTGGAGGCCAGCACGGGCAGAGGGGCAGATGACAGCAGGGTGTTTGCGCTCGCCCAGGTGACCCGGGTCAGGGCCAGCGGGGCGACGCCGTCGATGGGGCTGTAGGCCTGGCTGGCCTGGTTGCCTTCTTCCATCGGCCAGTACGCCAGCGGCGCGTAGGAGGGGATGCGGCGGCGCAGCGTGGAAGCGAGAGGCTTGGCGCCCTGCCCGAGGCGGCGCAGGATGCCCGAGGCCTCGATGGGCACCCGGACGTCCTTGCCGGACACGTCCCAGCGGGACGGCCAGGACGACACCTCGCCCACGAACCGGGCCCGCCGGTTGGTGATGGACGCGGTTCCGCCCACGGTCCAGGTACGGCCGGCGCTGTCGGTGAAGCTGGTGGTGCCCAGGGCCTGCGCCGTGAAGTCCGGGGAGGCCACGACCGTGCCGCCGATCACGGAGCGGACCTCGATCCGGTAGACCTTGCCCGAGACGGCGCGGCGTTGCGGGGTGACGAGGTCAAGCTGCTGCGGGGCGATGGACAGGGGCGCGGTGCCCGCGAAGATGGCGGTCGTGCCCGCGTTGACGATGTCGGTGCCGACTTGCGTCCACGGGCCCGCGGTGGTCGGCGCCCAGTACATGCGGAAGGTGTTGCCGCCTGCGCCGTTGTTGACGTCGAACGTGCCGCGCACCGCCGCACTGCGCGGCAGGCCGCCGGGCAGCGTCACGAACGCGGACCACCCGGTCGTGCCGTCCTGCGTGGTGTGCAGGATCAGCTTTCCGTCCTCGAGGCGGAGGTGATAGCTGCGGTTACCGGCCGCGCCCCACTTGCCGACGAGGATCTGCGCGCCGGGCGCGTACCAGTCGGCCTCGCCCTCCCAGCGCAGGTCCAGGTCGCCGGTGATGTCGAGGACGGCGGTGTCCGGGGTGGTGACCTGGTCGGGGGTGTTGTCGGGGAGGTCGAGGAACGGGCCGCCGACCGGGACGGTGACGCGGATGGGGGTGTTGCGGCCGATCAGCTGGTAGTAGGGCGACAGCGGGTTGCGGGGGCTGTACTTGCCGAGCCGGTTGTTGAGGGTCAGCGCGCACTTGCCCGGGTCGACGCGGGCGCCCTCGTCGGCCCGCCCCCGCGTGATGGTGATCTTCTCGGTGGTGTAGACGTCCGAGGTGATGTTGGTCCAGATGCCGTTGATCAGCAGGTCGATCCGCACGTCCAGCGGGGTCTGGGGGAATGCCACAGTGCCGCCTCCTTAGCGCCCGAAGGCGGTCTGCACGTTGCCGCGGCCCTTGACCCGGGTGAGCTTGCGCATGAACTTGTGGAAGTCGTCCTCGGCGCCCGCCAATTCGAAGCGGACCAGGACCGCGCCGCCCGCGCCGCGACCCATGGGCGCCGCCTGCTGCGGGATGCCCGTCATGGCCTGCTGGCCGCTGGCGGCCGTCGAGCCGAGGGCGTTCGCCATGGCGGTGCGTGGGTCGCCCGAACGGTCCTGGATGCCCTGGGCGAGCCCGTGCATCAGCGAGTGGCCGGAGTACAGGGTCCAGCCGCGCCCGGAGAAGGGGCCTTCCTTCGCGGGGGAGAACGGCAGCAGATTCCGCGCCTTGGACAGCGCGTTCTTCACGGCGTTCGCGGGGGCGCTGACCATGGACTTGATGCCGTTGACGAACCCGTTCAGCAGCGAGCGGCCAGCCTTGTACAGGTAGCCGCCCAGGTTGCCGAGGGCGTTGAGGGCCCGTCCGGGCAGGCCGCGCACGAACGACACGAACGAGGCCGCCTTGGCGGCGGCGGCGTCACGCATGGACTGGAACGCGGACGATGCCCGGTTGCGCAGCGATCCGGCGAGGTTGGCCAAGGCGCCCACCAGCCGTCCGGGCAGGCCGCGCGCCCAGGAGACGAGAGCCAGCATCTTCAGGACGGCCCAGTCTCGGGCCGCGCCGAACCAGGCGGAGAACTTGCCCGGCAGCTTCCCGAACCAGGAGAACGCGCCGGACAGCCACGCGATGGTGGCGCTGAACGCGGTCTTGAGCGCTCCCCAGACGACGTTCCACACGGTCTGGAACCAGCGCGTCTTGGTCGCGATCAGCACGATCACCGCGATCAGAGCGATGATGCCGATGACTACCCACGTCATCGGGTTCGCGAGCAGGGCCGCCGTGGACGCCCAGATCTCCGCGTTCCAGATGGTCTGCGCTGCGGAGGCGATGGCCGTGTAGGCGGCATACACCTTCTGTGCCGCGGACACCGCGAGGACGGCGACGGCGACCCCGGCGAGGATCCCGGCGAGCGGCCCGAAGATCTCCTTGTTCTTCATCGCGAACGTGATGAACGTGCCCGCCACCTGCGTCGCGGTCATGGTCGCGGTCCGCTGGAAGCCCTCCAGTGCTGCCTTCGGGTTGTCGCCGAGGGTCTTGGTCATGCGGTCCGCGGCTCCGCCGACCTGGCCGAGAGCCTGCACGGCGTGCGCTGGGTCGAGGGACGCCAACGCTTTCTGCATGTCCTCGGACTGCGTACCGAAGATGTTCGCGGCGATGGATGCCTTCTTGGAACTGTCCGGGTACTTCCGCAGCGCGTCCAGGGTCTTCTGCAGGGCGGCCGTCGCCTTGGGCCCGCCGGCCGCCACGTCTGCGGCCATCTGCTTGCCGTTGAGCCCCAGGGCCTTGAACCCTGCCCCAGCCGTCGACGTGATGTCGCGGGCCCGGAGATTGAACTCCTTCAGCGAGTCGGCGACCAGGTCGGCGTCCCGGGCGCCGCCCTTGAGGCCCTGGGACAGCAGGCCGGTGGCCATCTGCCCGTTGATGCCCAGCGAGTGGAACTGCACGCCGTACTCGTTCAGGGTGTCGAGGAAGTCGTCCGCCTTGTTGACGCCCTTCTGGAATCCGGCGGTGACGATGTCCATCGCCTCGTCGGCGTTCTTCGCCAGACCGGTCTTGAGCATCTGCCCGACCGCCGCAGTGACCCCGCCCAGGTCCTGGTCGAAGGTGTCGCGCAGTGCGATCACCTTCGTCGTGACGCCTTCCAGGCCGCCCTCGGCCTTCGAGGTGTCGCCGATGTTCTGGTAGACGCCGCGGATCGCGTCGTTGACGTCCTCGGTCGACTGGCCCCACGCGTTCTTGTAGACGTTCGCGGAGACCTTCGCCAGTTTGGCGGCCTCCGCCTGGCCGACGCCGAGCTGGGCGGCCAGTTTGTCGTTGGCGGCGTCCACGTCCATGGCGGACACGAACGAGGCGCCGACGCCGACGCCGAGCGCCGCGCCGATGGCGGTACCGGCCGAAGAGAACTTCTCCTTCAGCGAGCCGAGTTGCTCGGACGCCCGGTCGCGGGCCACCAGGTTGAAAACGAGGGAGGTGTCCGACGCCACGGGGAATCACCTCCCAGACTGTTCAGTTGTCGAGGTCGGCCTGCGCCTCGTCCATCTGCTGCTTGTAGTCGTCCAGCCAGTCCAGGAGCCCGTCTGTCTCCTCAACGGTGAGCAGGGACCACTCCCAGGGGCGGACGTGCAGCAGGTGCGCGGCGTTGCCCAGCTGCCTCAGACGGCGATCGGCGGAAGGGCTTTTCCCTCGGACTCCTCGTCGATCGCGGTCGCGATCTCCCGGTTGAGCTGGTCGATCTGCTCCGGGTCGGCGTTGCCTGCCTCGATGAGCTGGTCGCGCATCAGCTCGTACTCCTGCTTGGAGTACTCCAGCTTCAGCTCGTCCCAGGCGAAGTCGACGTCCTCGTACTTCGTGGTCGGGTGCTGCCGCTTGAGCATCACCCACAGCAGGGCCCGCCGGCAGACGGCGTTGCCGTTCAGGACGCCCTTGGTGAAGTCCGCGAAGTCCAGGCGGGAGCGCCGCTCGAGGGCCTCCCGCTCGGCGCTCATCAGCTTCTGGGGCTTGTACTGGAAGCGCTGCGGCTCCTCGGCCCCTTCGGGCTCGTAGACCAGGTACACGGCCGTTCTCTCCTATCGGACCCGGGACGCGATGCGCCGGGCCATGTCCTCCATGGCCTCGTGAACGGCCTGCTTGTACATGCCTTCGCGGCCGCGGAACGCCTTGTCGAACCATTCGAGCTTGCCCCGCTGGTGCACCCAGTTCTCCCGGTTGCCGTAGACGGGGTGGCGCCAGCCGCGGGCGCTGTTGGTGCGCTTGGGCGCGTTGGGGAAACCGCGGATGTTCTTGGTCTTGAACGCCTTGACGCGGGCTCCGGACCAGTGGCCTCCGAGTTTCACCTCGGGCCGGATCTTCTTCGCGATCGACGACCGCAGCGCGGGCTGGGCTGCGCCATGCACGGAGACCATGCCCATGATCGAGGACTTCGCCTGTTCCGCCCCCGGCTTCAGGGCCTCGCGCATGTTCTTCGCGAGGTCCTTGCGCAGAGCCTTGCCGTCCTCCTCGGCACGGATCGCACGCACCAGCGCGTCCAGGCCCTCGTGCGTGGCCCGCAGCTCGAACGGCGGCCCGCCGGCCATCAGGCCGTCGCTCGGGTGACGGCGCCGGAGGTGGGGTAGCTGACGCCGACGGACGCCTCATCGCCGACAGAACCCTGGATGGGGTTCCAGCCGTTGACCAGCACGCTGCCGGTGTACTTCGGGTTGGAGGTGCTGGCAGCGGAGTTGCTCAGGCGGACCTCGAACGTGACGACGGTGCCCAGCAGCGGCCACATGATCGAATCGAGGGCGGCCACGGCCGCATCCTGCAGGAAGTCGAGGGCGAGCTCACCGGACTTCAGGCCGCCCAGGACCTCCTTCCAGCCCTGGCTGCCGTAGGTCGTGACTTCCTTCTCCTCGACCTTCGCCGTGAGTTCGGCCTTCTTGGTGTAGGCGGACAGGTCGGTGCCGTTCAGCGCGACGTACTCGGCGAGCAGAACCATCTTGGCCATGACAGATCACCAGATCCCTAGGGTGGATGCGAACAGGAAGGACGGGCTGGTGCCCGTGATGGTCCAGGCGACGCGCCACCACGTGTCTGTGATGGCCGTGCCGTCGGTGCGCAGAATCTCGCCGCTCACCGTGTTGGCCGCCGTGAACGTCAGACGGGTCGTCGGACTGGCGAAGGTGTTGTCCACGCTGGACTCCACCCGGCCGGTCAGGCTCGGTGTCGTACCGGCCACGGACAGCACGTGCAGCGCGGCGTACATCCGCTTCCCAAGGGCGACGGCACCCAGGTTCAGCCCAGTGCCCGTACCGGAGGCGGTGCGGGCGGTGCCGGGCGGATGGGCGAACTGGCCGCGGGCCAGTGGCCACGATCCCTTGCCGCTGGACGTCCACGGGGCGACCTCGCCGACCGCGTCGCCGAGCTTGTAATCGCAGCGCAGCGCCTTCGTGAGGTAGGCCAGGCCGCCGACCGCGGCACCGTTCGGCCCCATGGACCAGGCGCCCACACCGCCGAGCTGTGTCCAGGAGGCGTCGTCGACCTTGCTGGGGTCGGCGGCTTCCCACTGGCCCTCGCCCTGGATCTCGGTGGAGGCCAGGCCGCCGAGGAGCTCCTTGTAGCCGTTCGAGGAGTAGTTGGTGGTCTCCTTCTCCTCGATCTTCGTGGTGAGCTCCACCTTGTTGGAGGCGCCCGTCAGGTCGGCGCCCCCGGTGAACAGCCGCACGTTGGTCAGCACGAACTTGCCCATCAGGCGGCCTCCCTCTTGCTCTTGGTACGGCGCGGGGCCGTCTCGGCGTTCTCTGCGACCCCGGACGCCACCAGGTGCTGGGCCTCGCCGGTCGGAATGTCCTCGGTCTCACCCTCGGCCGGCCACGGCTGGCCGTTGCGGAGGGCCCCGGGCGGCATCTGCACCAGCATTCGGATCCGCATCAGCTGCTCCCGTCCCCGATGACTTTCACGATCAGTTCGGCGCCCACGAACTCGGCACCCTGGTGCTCGTACCAGCGGTAGCCCTGCACCCGCATCACGTGCAGGTCGTGGGCCAGGCCGCCGAGCGCGTACTCGCCAGGCGCCCCGCGGGCCGCTTCGATCGCAGCCTTGAGCGACGCCGTGCCGGAGCCGGACAGCATCGAGTCGAGGACCCGCTGCGCCGCCCGGTCGTCGGAGGTGGAGACGAGGACCCGGCAGGTGAACTCCAGCTCGTCCAGGGCCCGCCCCATCGCCTTGTCGTACTCCTGGGTGTACTCGGCGACGAAGAACTGGGGGGCGACGACGGAGTCCGGGGTGTAGCCGGTGCACGTCAGCTTGCCGATGCCCTCGGGCAGGACGACCGCGCGGGCCGCGTCTGCGATGGCGTCGCGTACTGCGGAGATCTGCACAGCCGTCCCCTATCCGAAGCCTGGCAAGGTGAACGGCTCGATGAGCGCCCAGACGTCCGGGTCACGGCGGCTGAGGTTGCGCACGCCCCACTCGGCCGAGCCGATGATGCCCTCGGGGGAGTCCTTGCGCTTGTACAGGCGGGTGGCCTGGATGAGACAGGCCGAGGCGATGTCGTCCGGGACGGCCGGCCATCCGAACTTCGCGGTGATCCGGATGCGGGTGAAGGCCGTGCCCCAGATGCTGTTGGGCCGCAGCAGGCCGGTGATGGGGTACCCGTCGGCCAGCGCGTTCTCGGGGGTCGTCTCGTAGCTGCCGGTGATGGTCGCGAACGATCCGCCCCCGGTCGATGCGCTCTCCACCACCATGCCGGTGGTGTCGCCGATGTCGTCGACCAGGAGTACGTCACCGTCTCCCTCACGGACGACCCGGGCGTGCAGCCGGTAGGTGCGCACCGTCGGGGTGGCGTCCAGCCAGAAGCGGCGCCCGGTCGTCCGCTCGATGCCGCGAGACGCGGACTTGAGCGCCTTGTCCAGCAGGGCGTCCCGGCTGGTGTCGTCCACCTGGATGCTCAGCTGCGCCTTGAGGTCGTCGCGGGTGGCGTACTCCGTGGCCATGTCAGGCGGTCTCGCTGGGCTTCTGGGTACGGCCCTTCGGAGGCTCGGCCCGCTGTTCGGCCTCGGTCTTCGCCTCCGCCGGCGCTTGCGTGTCGTCCGCCTTCTTCTCGGCGGGCCTTCCCGCGCGGCCGCCGCGCGGCGGCTTGTAGCCGCGCAGCTTCAGCTGCTCGTCGACCTGGGCGACGCGGTCCTTGAGGCCTCGCTGAACGAGACCTTCGCGCTCGCGGAGCAGGGCCGCGACCATCGTGTCTTCCGTCTCCGGCTCGCTTGCTTCTTCGCTCACTACTTCGCTCCTGAGATGAGAGGGCTGGACCGCGGGGGCCCGCCGGAGTCGAGGCGGGCCTCCGCGGGGAGGATCAGACGCCGCTGAACGTCGGCGCGATCAGGCCCGTACCGGCGATCTTCCGGGCCTGGGCGTAGCGGGCGTGGGTGTACGCGAAGTAGCCGTACACGACCATCAGGACACCGAGGTTGGCCAGCTTCGGCTGCTCCGCCCGGATGTACATCGGGGCGCTCGGGTCCTCCCACAGGTGGCACTCGTTGCGGTCCGCGAGGTAGATCTCGTCCTCGGTGCCCGCGCCCAGGGTGGTGCCGATGTTGTTGTCGACGATGACCGGGGTGCCGTTGGGCAGCGTGCCGCGCACGCCGCTGCCGTAGGTCGTGCCCAGGTTGACGCCGGACATCTGCGCGGCGATGCCGGGCTGGCTGATGAGCGGCCAGGTGGCCGACATGCCGTTCTGCATCCAGTACCAGCGGCGCGAGTGCATGACCGCGATGTTGTCGCCGGACGCCTGGTCCAGCAGCGCGGCCTCGACGCCCGACAGGGCCTCCAGCGTCTTCGGGTACAGCTCCGCCACGGTCGGCGTGGCGTCGGTGTACGCGACGGCGGTGGCCACGTTGGTCAGGCCGTTGGTGGCCTGGTTGAGCAGCGTGGAGTCCAGCGTCGACGAGTAGCGGCGGAACAGGTCGTCCAGCACCACCGGTTCGACGCCGGCGCCGCGCTCGATGGCCTGCCGGGACAGCGTCTGCTGGCCCGCGTTGGTCTGCACGTTGATGGTCATCAGCGTGTCGTCGATGTCCGTCTCGGAGACGCCCGTGTTCTCCGACGCCTGCAGCGCTGTGGACGTCGCCGTGGTGATGCGGGACAGGTTGACCGTCATGCCCTGCGCGGGCAGGTCGTGGTGCCGGATGGCGTCCGCGAACGGGCGCCGTGCGGCCGCTGCCGGGGCGTACAGGTCGGTCAGGTACTGCGGCACCACCAGGCCCGCGAACGCGCCCGTACCGGCCGCACGCTCCTCGATCTGGGGGCCGCGCTCGGCACGCTCCTCGGCCATGTGCCGGGCAAGCCGGTCACGGGCCTCGTAATTGCCGAGGAACGCGCTGGCGACGTCCCGCTCGAACTGGCGGCCGCGCCGGTCCTGGTCGGGCCGGTAGGTGCGCTCCTCCTGGCCGACGCGGACGACCTGGTCGTAGGCCGGGGCGCGGTTCGCGGCCGGCGTGGTGCGCGCCTGCAGCGCGGCGATCTCGGCCTCGCGGGCTTCCTCGGCGAGCAGCTCGTCGAGGGCCGTCTGGCGGCGGGTGACCTCGGCGTCCGCGGTGTCGCGCACGGTGACCTGCGCAGTGACGGCTTCCTCGGTCAGGTTGTCGTCGGAGCGGAGCGCGACCAGCGCGTCCTGCTCCCTCTGGCGGGTGGTGATCGCCGTGTCCAGCGCGGTGCGCGCCTGGGCGATCAGTTCGGCGAGCGTCATGGCTCGTCATCTCCTTGCTCGATGGGATACACGACGCCCCGGTCCATGTCAGACGGCCACCCGAGGCATTGCGCCGGGTGGTCTCGTGCGCGCAGAGCGCAGGGCAAGGCCCCGCCGTCCGGCGGGGAGTTCAGGGGTCAGCGGGCGATGGCGAGCTCAAGGAGCGCGCGGGCCCTGCTGGACGGCGCGGCCGCGGGCTGCCGCAGGCTGGCGCCGGTGTACGGGTTGGCTCCGTAGCCGACGATGGCGACGTCGCCGCGGTGGATGTCGTACCGGTTGATGCGGTACTCCGTGTAGTCCGGGGACCACTGGCCCGACTCGATGCGGAACGCGAAGGACATCTCGTCGATGAGGCCGGACCGCAGCTTCGGCGCGATGTACGCGACGTCGTAGTCCGCCGGGTCAAGAGCGGGCGCGCGCACCGACAGGCCGTTGGCGTCCTCGGCCAGGATCAGGGTGCCGGTCGTCGTGCGGGCCATGCGACGCAGCTGGTCGTGCCCGAGGACGAGGGGCACGTCGAGGTCGGCGCGCGCCAGCGAGTCGCCGCCCGCGCCCTCGGTGACGATCTCCGTGTACGGGCCGAACATGTCCCACATCTCGTAGGCCTGCTCGTACACGGACGCGTGGCCGAGGAACTCCAGCGTGCCGGTGTCGCTGCTCTCGCGGACCTGGACGCCGGACAGGGCGGCGCGCACGGTGGCCCGGGCGCCTGCCTGCTCGCCACAGCGGCGCTGCGAGGGGCGGTCGGCACGCTGGCGGACGTTCTGGGCACGTTCGGCCGCGGCCGCGGCGAGCGCAGGTGTGGTCATGGCGTAGCTCCCGGTACGGCGGTCGTGGGTGTCGCGGGGACGGACCGTGAGCCGAACAGCCGGTCGAACTCGGCGAGCTGGTCCTCGGTGTAGGGCAGCCGGTCCTCGAGGGCCCGCGCCTCGGACGGGGCGAGCGTCCGCGAGGTGATCTGGCTGGCCATGGTGCGGGCCCGGGTTTCGGGGTCCATGCGCAGCAGTGCATCCGTGGCGAACTTCACGTAGCGCGGGCCCGAGACGAGCTTCCGGCTGAACGTGTCCTCCCGGCGGCCCACAGCGGGCCCCAAGTGCATGATGAGGAACTGCAGGTTGCGCTGAGAGATGTTGGCGTAGGTGACGCTGCTGCCCGAGACGGCCGCGTCGATCAGGTCGCCGGGGCAGCCGAAGAACCGGGCGATGTCCCCGTTGCTGAACTGCTGGGCTTCGATGAACTGGGCCTGCTGGGTCACGGCCTGGACGGGCTTGTACTCCCAGTCGACGCCGTGGACGAAGACGTCGCCGTTGGAGACGGCCGCGCGGAAACCGTCCTTGACCTCGCGGGCCTTGCGCTGGTCGACCGTCTTGCTCGTGTTCTTCAGCGTGCCCGAGGGGACGATGCCGGCGGCGAACCAGTCCCGCGCGAACTGCTGCGCGTTCAGCGACGCCTCAATCGACCACGCCGCGAACGCCACCGGGGATAGGCCCAGAGGCATACCCGCGATCGTGTACTGCTTCTCGTGCCAGACGTCCCACGGGTCGTACTCCTTGCCCCCGATCTTGAACTTCGTGATCTGGGACCCGTTGGCGCGGACGGTGACCTCGCCGAGCTCCACCAGGTCGATGCGCCCGGGCAGGCCCCGCCCGTCCGGGCCGATGACGCCCGAGCGTTCGGTGATGATCCCGAAGCAGTTGCCCGCCCGGTCGAGGTCGAACTCGGTGGAGTAAATCCACTCCTTGACGCCGACCTCGCTGCCGCCAGGGGTGACCAGGACGGGCGGCTTGGGCACCTCCACCTGCATGCCCTGTACGCGGCGGTAGACGTCGATGGGGAACGAGGACACCAAGTCCGCGCGCAGCCGCAGGCACGCCCAGACTGCGGAGTGCCTCAAGGCCGTCTGGTTGTTGACGTGGATGGTCTTGCCGCCGAGGCGGCCCTCGCGCTGCAGGTTCAGCAGATCCTCAGCTGTGACGATGTTCGCGTCGCGGGTGAAGACGCGCCGCACCTTCGACCAGGCGCCCATGCTGCCTCCTCACGCGAACGAGTCGCTGATGTCGTAGTCCTCTTCGACCTGCGGGCCCCGGATGAGCAGCGCCCAGCGGGCGAAGGTGACAGCGCAGAACGGGCTGACGTCGACCAGGCTCGACGTGCGGTCCAGCTGCCAGGCGTCGCCGTTGCGGCGTGTGCGGGCCCCGTTGACCGCGGCGGTCAGCGGTACCTGGTCGATGTTGCGGACAGTGCCCTGGTTCATCGCGTCGGCCATCTGCCCGCAGGCCTCGGTGATGTCGCCCGAGCGCATGACAGCCAGGTCGCTGCGCTGCGGGTGGTCCTTGTCCTTGGGCGACTCGATGCCCGCGGCCGCCAGGTCGTCGATGAGCGACCCGGCCGGCGCGCCGGAGGACGCCACCGCGACGGCCACCGGCTTCCACAGGTCGCGCAGCTTCACCATGGCGGGCACCACCCAGTCGGTACCGGGCCGGTGGGCCACGACCTCCAGGTGCACCTTGCCGTCCTCCCGCAGCGAGGCCGCGCCGATCGCCGCATGCTTGCGGTCCTGCGACACGTCGATCGCGAAGGCGACACTGGACGCCACGGGCTTGCTGGCCGCGTCGACCAGGCCAGGCCACTTGCCCTTCGGCACGTTCGGGTCAGTCGGCGGGGTCGGCTTCCTGGTGCGGTTCAGATAGGCCCGGTCGAACTCCGCCGGGTCCATCTTCTCCAGCTCCGCCTGGATGACGTCGACCGTGACCGTGTGCCCGAGCGCGGGCAGCGTCGCGTACCAGGTCGCCGGGTCGTCCCGCGGCATGCCCTCGGGGGCGAACCACTCGAAGTACGCCGCCCGCGGCCGCGGTGCCGCTATGTCCTCGGCCAGCGCATCCCACAGGGCCTCGATCAGCTTCCGGCCGATGTCGCGCTTCTTGTTCAGCCACGCCGACTTCGTCGTGCCGCCGGCGGACGCCCACCACAGCTGGGCCATCTTGCGGGTGAGCATGGCCGGGCTGAACGCCTGCTCGAGGCGGTCGTCCTCGTGAGCGAACGCCTCGTCGATGAACCCCATGTCGAGCGGCGGCCCGTGGCCGGCCTTCTCCGTGTTCGCCGTGATGCCCATCTTGGAGCGCGTGCGGCCCCACAGGATCGCCTCGTTGCCGTTCGACTTCCGGATCCGGGCCATACGGGCCAGGTCGGAGCCGACGATCTTCTCCCAGAACTCGTCTTCCCACCGCTGCCGCGCCATGCCGCGCGTCTGGGCCGCGTACACGATGTTCTGCCGCTGCCACGCGAGCGCGCGGTGCACCTGGGCACCGAGGCACAGCTCCGTCTTGCCCTGCTGCCGGGACACGCTGATGCCGACCTCGCGGTGAGCGAACAGCCCGGTCGCGGGGTCGATCTCCAGGGCGACATCGGACACGTACTTCTGCCACGGCATCGGCGGGGCGCCGAGCTTGGCCATGACCTTCCACAGCTTCGGACCCAGTGACGGCCGGTCCGGATGCCGCGGCGTACCCCACAGCGGCGGGCACTCCAGCCCGTAGCGCTCCTTGAGGTCCTCGGCGAACTCAGTCGGGGGACGCCAGGTCTCCGAGGTCGTCGTCATCGTCAGCGGCCCGCCCCTCCAGCAGCTGGGCGAGCGTCTGACGGAGCTCGCGGGTCAACTGGGGCAGCAGCTTGTCGTCCTGGGCCACCGGCTCCCCGCACGTCTCGCACTGGCCGGTCGCGGCGGCGTCGATCCGGCCGGCCAGCGTGTACGCCAGCTCGGACAGCGACGGCTCGACCCCAACCAGGTCGCCCATCTGCTCGACGTCGTCCCGGACGGCCTTCTCCACGGGGCCCATGCCGCCCCCCTCCAAGATCGTTCCCAGGCATTCGGCCCGGGGGGAGAAAAATGAAAGCTGGGCGTGGGGTTGAGAAGATGATCTTTCCTAAAAAATCTTCCGAGATCTTCCAGGATTCTCAGATCAAATCGTTCTGACCTGCATCTTTTCCATCATCCGGTCCTCACGGCGGACTAGGTCGGCCAGCCAGCCGGGGTCGATGCGGGCCTCGCGTCGCAGCACGAACGTGACGGCCTCGCGGTTGCCGGGGTCCTTGAGCCAGCGTGCGATGTCCTCACGGCTGGGCGCGGCAGGTGTCACAGCGGAGTTCTTCCGCCTCGCGGCACTGCTGCCAGGTCGCGCGCTCTCGCAAGCCAACGGGGCTCCGTGCCGATGCCTCGGTGCCGTCCGCAGCGCGCGCACGTCCCCCATCCGTCGTGATCGAACACTGGATCCGTGCAGACACACGTCGCGTGCGCGGTATGGATCGTCGAACAGTCCCGGTGGTACAGGCCTCGCTCGCCCTGCCACCAGTGGCCACGAGGGCCGTCCCACTGGTGGGCGATGTTGACCGCGTCGCCTTTGCGGTGCCGGCCGTGGCACCACGTGCAGCGGGTGAGGAGTCGTCGGCGGAGTTCCTGGAGTGGACTGACCTGGATCTTCCAGTGGTGGATGTGCCACCGCCATCGCGTGCCACGGCAGGTCGTGTCGTCGTAGCCGGACGGATCGCGGTGCCACATCGTGATCAGGCTGGGGAAGTACAGCCCGCGGCCAGCGAGGACACAGAATGGGGCGCCGAAGTTCCAGCGCGTGCCGGTGCGGGCAGCCTGCTCAGTACGCCAGTCGGCGGCCTTAGGCCACGGCCTGCGGATCTCGAAAGCGACAGTGAATGGGTCGTGCATGGCGTCCTCTCTACGGCCCGGCGAACCAGTCGACGCTGGTGTGCAGTTGGACGACGTCGGCCAGTGGCCGGTTGCCCTTCTCGCTGTTGCACTTGCGCAGGCAGATGGGGCAGCCGTTTACGCCGTGGATGGGTGCGAGGTTGTCGGGGTCGCGGCGTGCGCCGCCCTTGCTGGCGGGGTGGATGTGGTCGACGGCATCGGCGGCACCGTGGCCGCAGACGATGCACACGTCGGATGCGGCGAGGATGCGGGCGCGTATCTGCCGGTACGCATAGCTGGTGAGCTCGCCGCGGTCGGTGGCCATGCTCACCCCCGAAGCTGATCGGCGCCCCAGGATCCCGGGACTGGGGCGCCGCCACGGTCCTTGCGGATACCGCATCCCTCGATTACTGCCGGGTGCACCACGTTGCAGGAGAGCGGCAGCCTCGTCAGGGACCTCTGTGGTGGAGCGTCAGACCCTGCGACGGAACAGGCAGACGAGGCCGATGCGTTCGCCGCCGAGGGTCTTGCTCTCAGCGGCTGCCATGTTGGCGAGCGCCCAGCCTTCGGCCTCCACGGCCTGGATCTGCTCGCCTATGCCAGTCATGGGCGCGGTGGTCGCGCTGGTCTTGTTCGCCTCGATGAACTTGTACACGAGGACGCCGTGCCCCTCGGTGTAGGCCTTGCGCGCTTCATCGGTGGCCTTGCCAGCCTTGGCGTTGTTGATGAACCCCATGGTCCCCCCTGGTGCGTGGTGGTGAGGGGCCAGTGTGGCGCTGTGGTGCCGGGCGTGCGAGGTTTTCGACTGGGTTGTGACACGGCGGCGCCCTCGGGGTTCAGGTCACCCAGGGCGCCGCCGTGTGTCCGCGGGTCGGTCAGAGCCGGTGGACCTGGAAGTTCAGGGAGATGCGGGCGAGTCGTGCCCGCTCCAGCACTGCGACGGGAAGCGTGACTGGGTTGGGGAAGCAGCACCCCTTCAGACAGGTCGCTTCCCCCTCGGATACGAGGTGGACGTGCGCACCCGTCTTGGCGAGGAGGTGGGCGGCCTCGGCGGCGCTCCGGGGCGCCGCGGTCGTGGCGGGCATGGCGCCTCCGGGTACGACAAAGGCCCCGCCAGTGGCGGGGCCTCGGGTGTCTGTGATGCCCGTGTGCGGGCACAGCTGTACGCGGAAAGCGTGACAGGTCGCTGACCTGCGGTCAAGCGACCTTGGCAGCCTGCCGATCTGCGGCGAGAGCGGCGACGTCCTTCACGGCGTACCAGGGTTGGCCGACGCTGCCGCCGGACCGGGCGAGCTGGCCGCGCCTGACGAGCTGGCGGACGCCTCCGAGGCTGATGCCGAGGGTGCGGGCGGTCTGGTGGGCGGTGAGGTGGCCGGGGCGGATGATCTGCGACTCCATGCCTCCATGATGCGCGGTCAGCTCTGCGGGTGGCCGCAGTCTTTGACCCACCATCCGCAGACCTTGCAGTAGTCGTAGGTGAGGGCGAGGAGCTGACGGATCATGACTTGGACCCCCCTTCGAGGCGACGCGGGTACAAGATCGTCATCCCCTCCCCCGGGCCCTCTTGGACGCGGTCGATTTCCTCGCTATGACCTGCGTATTCGTCCCCTGCGGAGGGGGGTGGGGGAGTGGCGGACGAATCGGACATGCGGCGGCGGGTGGCGCGCCACAGGGCGACCGCCCCGACGATCCACAGGGCGAGGATCCCGACGACCGCGGAGAGCCGGAACGTCACAGCGACGACGACTGCGGCAAGGGCGATCAGGACGCACGCGCCGGCCGTCCCGCTCGACTCCTCGGGCTCCTCGCCGTCCTGCTTCTTGGGGGTCATCAGAACGCCCCGTACAGGGTGTCGCCGATGCGGTTCGCGGCCATCGCGAGCGGCACCGCGGCAACGCCTGCGACGCCTGCGGAGGTGCCGAGGGTGATGCCGCACCAGGCGCCGCACTTGAGCACGGTCGCTGTCTGTTGGCTGGCCTTCTTCACGGCCGCGATGAACACGGCGGTGGCGATCAGCACGAGGGCCGCGCCCGGTCCGGACAGTGGGGTGAAGGTCTTGGCAGCGGCGAGCTGGCCGCCACGCTCGCCGACGCCCCAGAACAGGGCCGCATCCCCCAACCAGTTGGACAGGCCGAGGACAGCGCTGGACGCGGTGCCGACGAGCCCAGCGACGCCGAGGGTGGTGAGGCAGCCGTAGGACCAGGAGGCGAGGAACGGGGCGAGCTTGGCCAGGTGCTTGAGCGGGTCTTTCATGAGCTGCTTGCGGCCGGGCCACCAGGAGACGAGCTGGTAGCCGAGGATGCAGAGGCCGATGGTGACGCCGCCGTAGGTGACGTAGTTCAAGGTGGGTCCTCAGCGAACGATGGCCACGCCGAGCGCGGCGAGGGTGACGATGAACGCGACGGTCCCGGTGATGCGGGGGACGTCGTGGAGGGCGATGGCGCACAGCCCGAGCAGGGCGAGCAGTGCGGCCATCGCGAAGAATCCGACGAGGATCACGGATCTGTCCGACCGGTCGGACGCTGCGTCGGACCGGTGGTCGGACGCTCGCGGTACGGGGTCGGAACGGTGGTCTGCACCGATCCGCGCGCGGGCTCCTCGCCTGCGTCATACCGGTCAATCCAGTAGCGGGTGATCGTCGGACGGACTCCGTCCGGGCAGCGTCCGGTGTCCCAGGCGGCGCGGTAGGTGCCCGCCACGATCGACACCGCGGTACGCACGGCGTCCGACACGGTCATACCGGTGCGGAGCATCGTCTCCAGGTCGTCATACAGCTGCGGGTCGACTTTGACGGATGCGGCTCTGCCGATCGCAGGCGGCATGCTCATCGTCCGCCTCCGAACCCGAAGCGGCGGCGGTCCCGCTGCTCCCACGCTTCGCTCGTGGCGGCCGTCTTGGGGATGTTGCGGCGGTGGTTCTCGCGGCGCTTGCGGGCGGCGCGGTTGGTGGCGGACTCGCGGCCGGCGTACTGGGTCTCGGCCAGCTCGCGGTCGTTGCCGGGGCGGAGGCTGCGGGCGAAGTCGCGGATGCCCATCAGTCGCTCACCGCCTCGGTGGCGGGGGCGATGAGGTGGGCGTTGTCGCGGTGGTCCTGGCCGCGGCGCGGGGCGGCGGACTCGTAGTCCTCGCGGCAGAGCTTGTGCAGCTCGGCGACGCGTTCAGCCTCGGTGGAACTTGCGGGCGCGCCGGAGCGCGCGAAATGATCGGTCATGCCGACTCCTGGTCGTATCAGGTAGTTCGGTGGAGGGTCGGGCGGTGCGATCGCCCCGGGCGCGCCAACGCCTGGGAGCTGCTGTCCGGCCCTCGCTGTCTATTCGGTTGTGGCCCCGGTGCCGGTGGCCTTCTTGCTCTCGTACTTCTTGATCGCCTTGTCGATGGCGGTCCAGCTCTTGCCCAGGTCGCGAGCGACATCGGCGACGGTGCCGAGGTCGGCCACTCCTTCGAGTAGCGCCTCGGCGCGTCGGTCGGCGGACTCGGAGGCGAGTTGGTTGAGCTGCGCCAACAGCTCGTCCTCGTCGCGGATCCGGTCCCGCCAGGGCTTCGGTTCCATCCCCATGACCGTATCCAACCCGGGGGTTGGACGCAAGGGGATCACGCTACTCCCTTCGGCTGATAGTGCAGCAGCAGGAGCAGGTCGGTCTCGGTCCGGTAGCTCGTGCCGCACTGGCGGCACGAGAGGCGCGACTGCCCGGCGACGTGCATGATGGCGGCCCCGCACACGGTGCCCTCGTCGTCGGTCACGGCGACGCACCGGCCGATCTCCTTGGGCCGGGGCGCCGGGTCGCCGACGATCGTCCGGGCCTGCCGCTCCAGAGTGCGCACCTCGCGCGCCAACTCACCGACCACGGGGTAGTGGGCGACGATCCAGTCCAGTTCCATCGCGAGCCACCGGCAGTCGGCGTACAGCTGGGCGGGTGGGGGCGGGGCGTGGTGCGGCCACCGCTCGCGCTGCACGTCCACTCGCCACAGGTGCACCACTTCGGCGGCGCGCCCCGTGTTCACCGTGTCGAGCACGTCCTCGTCGATCGGGGACCGGGGGCCGGCCGCGCCGTGTGTCGCGACGATCTCACCCCACCCGGAGCGACGGGGGACCAGGCACTGGCCGACTTCGGCGTACAGAGTGGGCAGGTCGGCCAGGCGCTTGGCGAGGGACCGCGCGTCCCACTCGCAGAGGTGGCGGCCGGCGGTCGGAGCGGCGCAGAGGCCACAGTTCACAGGTAGCTCCCGGTCAGGGGTACGTCTTGGATCGCATAGCTGCCGTCGTCGGCCTGGTCGTCGTCCTCGTCGTCCCAGAGTTCGAGGGCGCCGTGGACGGCAGGCGGCGGTGTCGCCTTGGGGTGGTTCGGCGGGTAGCGGAGGCGCCGGCGAGGCCGGGGCGCCAGGAGGCCCGCCAGGCGCCTGCGGCAGCGCGGCCCGAGGCGGAGCCGCTTGGACTCCTCGTCGAGCAGCGGACGGCCGCACGCCATGCACGCGGTGGGCTCGCTGGTCGCACCGTCCCCGCCCGTCACGCTGCTGCCTCGGACTGCTGGGGTCGCTTCTCGCCGGGCCTGCGGACGGCGTTGCACAGGTCTTCCCAGTGCCGGTCCTGCTCCTGCTGTGTCCACAGGCTGTGGCCACCGCCGGGACGCTCGGGCCGGACGGGTACCTCCTCGAGGAGAAGGCGCTCAAGGGGCGTCATGCGAGAGTCTCCTTCGCTTCCTGGATACGGCGGGGGTGGGCGTCGGCCAGCTGCTTGCCGTTGTCGTGGCACGGCGTGCCCTGCAAGACCACGCACTCGGGGCAGCAGGCGAAGGTGACCGCCCAGAGGGCGATGCGCGAGGGGTGCGGCTTCGGCAGCGTGCGGCCGTTGACGCGGACGATGCACGACTGGTGAGCGCGGGCCCCGCAGTTCTCGTGCGGGCAGGGCACGGACCGGGCGGGGTGGGCGCGGGCGCGGAAGGCGTGGCGGATGCCGACGGGCATCGGCGCTCCCTGGTGCATGCCCACGACTCACGCCTCCCCGCCGGGCTGTTCGCGGCTGTCGATGTCGGCGATCCACGCGGCGCAGACGGCGGCGACCTGGACCAGCTCGGCGCGCAGCGCTGCCGGGTCGGCCTCGGCGAGTGCCTCGTAGACCTCCTCCAGCAAGACGTCACGCCACGCGAGCACACCCGAGGCAGCGTTGCGGTCGGCCTGCTCGCGGTAGCGGCGGGCAGCGTGTTCGTAGACGGGCAGGCCGGTGCCGTCGGGGTGGTGCTGGTCGCCGAACTTGGCGATCTGGCGGCCGCGTTCGGCGTCCACCTCCTCGGCGAACTGGCGGACGCCGGGGTTGGCGAAGACGAGGGGGTAGCTCATGCGCTGTGCCTTTCGTTGTTGGTGAGGAACTGCCGGCAGCCGGAGCAGAGGCCGGTGGCGCCGTAGGGCAGGGGGATGCCGCAGTCGGGTTCGGTGCAGCGGGCGAGCGGGGCGCGGGCGCGGACCGCGGCGAGCGCGGCATCCCGCGGCTTGGCCGCCGGGCCTTCCTCACCCGTCGATGACTCGCCTTTCACGGCCTCGCCCGCGCGTGGCTGTGGCTGAGGTGAAAGGCCAGCCAAGTTGTGGTCGGGGATGGGGTCTCTACCGGAGGTAGATCTGTACTGGTAGACCCCCGCTACGGACGCTGTCCGGATGGCGTCCACTGACGCTTTCCGGGGGCGTCCATGGACGCTGTCCGGATCCTGCGGGACGCGTTCGGAACCCCCGCTACGGACGCTGTCCGGACCGCGTCCACTGACGCTTTCCGACGAGTTATCCACAGCGTCTGTGGACGCTGTCCGGGCGTTGTCCACAGCCCGGGCGAGGTCCTCTGCCTTCTTCTTCGCGTAGGCCTTCCGCTGCCGGGTGTCGGTCATGTGGTGCATGTGTGACGCCCAGTCCAGGCCGCCACCGAGCGGCATCACCAGCTGGTACATCGAGGAGGCGTTCGGGCGGCGCCGGCGGGCGAGCAGGCCGACACCCATCAGCACCCTCACGGCGCGGGTGACGGTCTCCTGCGAGCAGCCGGACAGGGTGGCGAGGGTGTCGCGCCCGGGAAAGCTGTTCGAGCCGTCGGCGTCCGCGTAGGTGGCGATCCACATGCCCACGGTCGCGACGCGCGCCACCTCGGGGATGCTGCGGCCCACGCGGAGGACCTCGGCCCGGAGGGCGTTGGTCCACGCGTTGCGGGCGCTCTGCACGCGGTCGTCAGTGCTCAACTCGATCTGTCTCTCAGCTCGTTCAGGCGCGGGTGGTGGACAGGACGGCGCGGAGTTCGCGGGCGGCGTTGCGCAGCTGGCGCCGGTGCAGAGCGCCCTCGCAGGCAGGACAGAGAGGGATCGCGTGCCGCGCGTGGAGATCGGCCCCGCGGGTGGTGCCGCAGTGGCCGGTCCACTGCGGGATGGCGGCGGGGTCGTCGATCGTGTCGTCGTCCCACGCGCCGTGCGGCGCCCATCCGGCAGCGGTGGCCCGTTCGCGGGCCGCCCGGGCGTGGATGAGGGGGACTCCGCACAGTCCCGGACTGGCCATGCTGTAGCGGGCGTACACGGCGGCCACCGCGCGGGCCGTTTCGACGGGCACGGTCGTGGCCGTCATCAGCCGGGTCATGCTGGTGGGCGACTGGCCGGTCTCGCGGGCTAGCCGAGCCAGCGGCCAGCCCGCCACGGCCAGGGCCTGCACCCGGCGGATGGACCCAGCGCTGTTGGTCGTCGCGGTGGGCTGCTCCGTCATGACGCACCGCCCTTCTGCCGCTCGTCACGGATGGCGGCGCGCAGCCGGGCGAGGCCGGCCGCCACCTCCGGGTCGTCCAGGGCGAAGGCGTCCAGGTGCTTGTCGAGGTCTTCGAGCAGGCGGAGCGCGTCGGGTCCGACGTCGTGCCGACGGGCCCTACAACGCCGGGCGATGGCGCTGTAGATGGCGGCACAGATGGCGATCAGGATCAGGGCGGCGAGGGTGGCGAGGAACGCCACGGCGAGGATGGCCCCGCCCATGACCACCACTCCCGTGTTCACGGCGTCGGCGATCATGCGGCGCTCCCGGCGCGGTAGGCCGCGGTGCCCTGCCAGGTGCGGCAGATAGAGGAGTGCACGGTGGCCCGCTTCGACTTGGCGTAGCCGCGCGCCTCGATGACGCCGGCCGCGGCGGCACGGAGGAACGCGGGCCCCCACCGGTTGGGACTGTCGGGTTCGCCAAGCAGCTGCTCGGCGATGAGGTCGGCGGCCTGGAACTCGGCGCCGCGGCGCGCCATCTCCTCGATGGCGGCGGCGCACGCGTCGGCCCAGGCAGTAGGGGTGTTGGCCTCGGCGAGGGCCATGCCGTCGACCTTCGCGGTCTCCCCGGCGTCCGGATTGACAGCGCCCTGCACGGGCTCGGAGAACTGCAACTGCTGGGTCACTGGGTGATCTCCCTTCCGCAGGCGCAGACGACTCGGCCGTCGCGCGTGGTGAGTTCGCGCCAGCGGTGGAACGGGCAGGGCGCCACGAGGGCCTGGCCGGTGAGGTGCTGGACGATGGCGTATCGGGGGTTGTAGGGGCCGCCCATGGCGCGCAGCGGCTGCATGTCGCCGCAAGCGAGGCAGCGACCTACGCGCCCGCCAGGGAGTTCCTCGTAGAGGGAACTGCGGGAGGCGGGGCAGTTCTTCGGCGGGTCGATGTCGCGCGGGCTGAAGAGCAGCAGGCGGCCGGTCGGGCTCTCGTTTTGCCCGGCACCGGCGGCGCGGCCCTCGCAGGTACCGCACACGGGCTCGCCTGCGGGCGGCTCGTCTGCGGCGAGGAAGGCTCCGGCGCGCTCGCTGCCGCCAACGCCGTACCCGCACCAGCAGCCGTACACGACGCGGCCCTTGGGGTAGCGCGTTCCGGAGCGGGGTCGGTGCCAGCGGCTCATCCCGCGGGTGCGGACGAAGCGCGGCCCGTCGGTGAGGGCCTCGATGTCCAGGCTGACAGCGCTGTACGTGGCGGGCGGGAGCAGGAGAACGCTCACCGCTACTCCTTTCTGGGTGTGGGGTACCAGGGCCCCGCCCCCGTTGGGGGAAGTCGTGGGCGGGGCCTGGCTGGCCGCAGAGCCTGGGGGGAGACTCGACGCGGCCCTTCAGGTGGTCAGGCGATTTCGTCGAGGGGATCGGCCTGGCACGCCGCGGCGGACGCCCAGGCCTTCATGTCCGGGACGGTGGACCGCGGCGCCGAACGGGCCGGATCCACAAGGGCAGTGGCGGCGGCGAGGGCGAGGGTCGCGTGCGCCTGTGCCTCGGCGGCGAGCGCTGCACCGGTGGCCGGGTTGTTCGCGTCGCCGTAGGTGTTGCGGTGGGCGAGCTTGAGCAGGCGCTCGGCTTCGCGGTAGTGCTCCGGTCCGGTCATCAGTGGCCGTCCTTCCTGATTGTGGCGACGCGGTGGCGGCCGTGCTGCGGGTCGGTGTCGTCGGGCGGAGGCGTGTGCCCATGCCGCGCCCAGTGCGGGGTGTGTTGCTGCCGCAGCTGGTCGGCGGCGCGGCCGAGCAGACTGGGCACGTCGACGGCGGCGAAGGCCAGGAAGACGGCCCACACGGAGGCCAGCCACAGGAGCCACTCGGTGGCGCTCACTCGTCGGCATCCGGGTCGTAGGCGGACGCGATGGCCAGCGCGGTGACGACGTAGCCCGTCGTGCACTCCTCGCCGCCGAGCCAGGCGGTCATCTCGGCGACGCCGTCCTCTTCGTCCTCGATCCAGTCGAGGTTGATGTCCGGAGACTCGCGGCGCATGAGCGTTTCGCAGTGCTCGCGGGCGGCAGCGGCCGTGATGTACAGGCCCATCGCGATCGAGTCGTGCGACGCCCGGTAGACGGTCGGCGTGGTCTCCAGGGGCTGGACGACGGTGCCGACCGTTGCCTGCTGGAGCAGGTAGAGCGCGCCGAGCGCGGCGGTCCCGGGGTCATCGAGGTCGTAGCAGAGGGAGGCGAGAGCGGCCCGCCCCTCGACGGCCGCGCCCTCCAGCCTGGCGCCCCGCGCCCGAAGCTCCCGGCGCCCGCGCTTGGCCGACTCCAACGCCACCCGGAGCCGCTCGGAAGCACACTCCTCTTCCCACAGTGAGAGCCGAGCGCCGTCCAAGGCGTTCAGCTCCGACTGCACATCCGCTGTCAGCAGCAGGCCTGCGGACTCCAGCGCGAGGGCGATGCCGGCGGCCGTGCGGTTCTGGGTGAGCGCGGCCAGGATCACGTCCGCCGCGGTGTTCACGCGCTTCGTGTTCACTCGGCATCGCCGCCGTCCCGCTCCGCCTGCAGGCGGGCGATCTCCTCGCGGGCGGCAGCGAGTTCGTCCTCGGCCGTCCTGTGCCGGGTCGCCGCCTCGGCGATCCCGTCCCGCCACCGCTGTACGCCAGCCAGAACACGATCCGCGACGGCCAGCTGCTCCTCGATCGGCATCGCCGACGGGAACATCATTTGCAACTCGTTGGCGGTCGCGGCCGCACTCGGACGCAGCGAGAGACTCGCGATCGGGTACGGACCGGACTCGGCGGTGCCCGTCTTGGTCCAGAAGTCGTAGGCGCGCATCAGGCGGACACCTCGCGGGTGAGGCGCGGGGCGTCGAGTTGGTCGTTGGTCAGCAGGATGCCGTGGGCGGAGACGTTGATGTGGATGCCGTCCCGGACCCCATCGGCGGTGACCCACGAGTCCCTGCCGGAGGGGTGCAAGCTCACGAAGGCGGGGGCGATTCCGAGGGCGGTACGCCACTGCTCGAAATCGGTGGGCGTGCCCAGCTGAAGGTCCAGCCTCGACGGCGCGCCCTTCCACGGCAGGTTGACGGTGATGTACGCGGCGGGCAGCTCGGGGTGCTGGACGATCAGATCGGCGAGCACCTGGACCGCGGAGCGCTGTCCGCTGATCGGGGCGGTAATCTCAGAGGTCACGGTGACCCTGCTTTCTGGTTGGTAGGGCGCCGGTCGGGGGTCGCCAGGCCGGTCAAAGCGGGCGGCCCTTCGGCGTGTTCAGGGGTGGATCAGGCGACGGCCGGAGCCCGGCGGCGGCGGGCGGCAGCACGCCGGCCCGTCCTGCGCGTACCGGCTCGCATCGCCTCGTAGATCGCGGCGCGGTCGGCCTTGTCGGTGACGATGCGGCGACCGCTGTAGCCGTGCAGGTCGCGGTTGTCCCTCAGGAACCGGCGCAGCCAGGAGACCGAGCACTTCATGACGTAGGCGGTCTCCTGGACGCTCATCACGTCCTGTGTCGGGCTCTCGGGGGCGGTGGGAATCCCGTAGAGCTCGTAGGCCTTGGTGGCCATGCCTCATTTCCTCTCTGGCGGTTGGGGCTCGGTGGGGCGGGCCTGCGCGGTAAGCCGTTCGTCGGTCGCTCCGAGGGCTGCACGGAGGCGCTGGTACGGACGGGGGCCCATGTGTCTGCGGGTGCCTTTTTCCAGGTGGGCGACGTAGCGGGGGCTGATCCCCACCACTGCGGCCAAGTCGGAGCGACTCATCCCCGCACGCATGCGCTCCTCGCGGATCGCGTCCCCGTTGACCTCGAAGGTCAGCGGTTGGTGCATGAGACGAAGTTAGCTCTAGTTAGCCTCGCTGTCTAGCTCTACTTAGCCTTGAATCGGCTCGCGTCACCTCAGCCGCATAGGCCTAGTGAGCCTTACCTAGCCTCACCTGGGTAAAAACCAGCCGATTTCCAACATGGAACTGGTTGGAACTGGCCTGCGCTGGCACCATGTCGACATGGCAACTCGCGATCTCGATCGCCTCGCGAAGTACGTGAAGGCTCGCCGGATGGATCTCTTCGCCTCCCGCAAAGCGGCGGCGGATTCCGTCGGCATCTCCAAGGACACGTGGCAGCGTGTCGAGGAAGGTCAGACGACTCGCGACTCGACATACGTCAAGATCGACCGCGCGCTCCAGTGGGTATCCGGCAGCTGCCTCGCCATCGGCGAGGGTGGTGAACCCGTCGTCGCGGACTACAGCGAGGACGGCACGGCCGTGACTGTGCGTCCGCCGGCGGCGTGGGCCGGCCCGTCAGCCGAGGAAGTGGTACGCAAGGCGGTCGCCGACTCCGCCTTGGTCGCCGCTCCCGGGCTGCCGATCGGTGACCTGCAAGCTCTGACCGAGGGCATCGTGGAGACGCTGAGGGAAAAGGGGGTCCTGCCGGAGGAGGAGTAAGTCAAGATGCCCGCCGTGCAACTTTGCACCGTGACCGGATTGTTACGTTCCGAGGGTGAGGAATCCTTACTTTCCCTCTCCCGCGCAAGTGTTCGCCGTGTCACGCTGTTGATCCACCCGGGGAGGTCCCGCGATAGAAATGGGGGACCGGTGAGTCACGTCATCTATAGGGATTTGGGGCCGGGGTTCTACGGATTCGCGACCCAAGTAGCAGGACAGATGGTGTGCATCCTGACCCCGAAGGCCTCGTGCCAGGCGCGAATCCAGGCGCGCGTCCGGCAAGGGCTGAAGGGTCAGGGGATCGACTGCGGGAAGTGCCTCGGATGCCCTGTGGGGCGGGCGCAGTAGACCGCAGTCACGACGGAGGGTCGACGGCAGGGGTGCCCGTCGGCGGCTCCGGCTCACAGAACCGTGGGGGTAGCAATGCCGTGGGTAGAGCGGCGAGGTGGCAGCGTCCGAGTCCGATGGGACACGTACCGCACCGACCCGGAGACCGGGCGGAAGATCTTCGACTCGAAGAGCCGCACCGATTGGACCGAGGACCAGGCCTACGACTACGGCCTCGACCGCGAGTCGGAGGCCCGTAATGGCCGGTACGTCGCCCGCTCGGACGGTCGCATCCTCTTCAAGGAGTGGGCGTGGCTCTGGCTGTCCGCCCAGGAGCTGGACCCCACCTCCATCCACGTCTACCGCAAGCGGCTGCGCGCTCAAATCCTGCCGCAGTGGGGCGAGATGGCCGTGAACGAGATCACGACCATGGGCTACCGGGCGTGGATGCAGCGACTGAAGCGGCAGTACTCCGAGAACTACGCGCGGGACATGCGCATCCTGTTCGGGATGCTGATGGACGACGCGGTCAGCCATCAGCCGCCGCTCATCACCGCCTCGCCGGTCCCCAAGGAGAACCGCCGGCGCGGCCGGTACGTGCGGCCCACCCGGGAGAAGAAGGTGGAGGTGCCGACCGGCGACCTTCACCAGCTGGCGGAGAACGCGTTCGAGGTCTGGGGCTTCACGGGCTATGTCTTCCAGCTGACGAAGGCCTACACCGGAATGCGCCTCGGTGAGATGTTCGGGCTCCGCCGGGAATTCATGGGCGGCCACTGGCCGGCCTCGGAAGAGGATGACGAACTCCGCGAGGACGCGCTCAAGAGGTATGGCGGCGAGGACCCCATGCCGGTGATGAGGGTGGCGTGGCAGTACAAATACGTGAAGGACCCGGACCGGCCTGAGGAAAAGGGCGTGCCCACTCTCGCGCTGCCGAAATACGGCAGCGTCCGGACCTTGGTGATACCGCCCTTCCTCGCCGACCTCCATAAGCAGCTGCTCGACTCTCACGATTCCGAGTGGGCGTTCCCGGCGATGTCCGGGCAGAACCTGCTGACGACCGACTTCCACACGTACTACTGGCGGCCGGTGCGGGACGGCAGCAAAAAGCGGGAAGGCAGGTACAGCCGGCCGAAGCTCCCCGCGGTGGAGTCCTTCAAGGGCAAGCGCATCCACCTCGTCCGGCACGCCCACGGCCCGCACCTCGAGGAGGACGGCGTCTCGGACATCGCGATCGAGGAGCGGCTCGGCCACGTCGTCCAGGGCGTTCGCGGTGTGTACCGTTCGGTGACGCCGAAGATGGAACGACAGATCACCGACGTGCTGCAGAAGCGCTGGGAGAATGAGAGCCGGGGGAAGCTCACTGCGTGAGCGGGACAGAGGCTAACTCCCATTCCTCTCCCATCGGGTGTGGGAGAATGGGCGTCGCCGCTGGTCAACGGGATTCCGTGCTCACTGCCTGAGACATCCACTGCATCACCCAGCAGCAGCCGAGGATCTGAACCAGGAGTCGCACGTGGCAGGGGACAGCACGCCGCGGAGGAAGAATGCGCCTCCGCGCGAGGACGTGCTGGCAGCCGCCATGGACATGATCGCCGAGCGCGGTCTGGAGAAGCTCACCATGGCGGCGCTCGGCCGCGAGGTCGGCATGAGCAGCGGTCATCTCCTCTACTACTTCCACTCCAAGGACGAGCTGCTGCTGCAGACCCTGGAGTGGAGCGAGGGGCGGCTCGGCGCCGAGCGCGGCCGGTTGCTCGCCGCCCGGGGCACCGCCCGTGAGCGGCTCGACGCGTACGTCGACCTGTACGTCCCCGACGGCCACCGCGACCCGCACTGGACGCTCTGGCTGGAGGTCTGGAACCGCTCGCAGAACGCCGACGACGCCGCCCGCGAGCGGCAGGTCGCCATCGAGGGCGCCTGGCACCGCGATCTGGTCGCGCTGCTCGCCGAGGGTGTCTCGCGCGGCGAGTTCCGGCCGGTCGACCCGGACCGCTGCGCCGCCCGGCTGCGGGCCCTGCTCGACGGCTTCTCCATCCATGTGGCGATCGGACTGCGCGGAACGGACAGAGAGCGGATCCTGCGCCACGTGAGGGAGTTCCTGGACGAATCCCTGAGCTGACCGTCACTCGTGTGACCCTCGGCGGCCCGGGCCGCACGACGCCGCCGGCCGGGCGGCCGGCGGCCACCTGCCGGCCACCGCCACCGCCGGGCAGCTGGCGGGGCGGCTTCGCCCCTGGCGTCCCCTATGTGTGGTGGTCTACGTCGCCATGCGGGAGACCCGCGGCCTGGATCTCGACCGGGTCGGCCCCGGCCGGGAACCCTCCCCGGAGCCCACGGCGCGGCTCGCATCCTGAGACGACCCGTGAGCACGGGGGCGGTATGTGCCAGACTGCCCCCGTGCTCTCGTTCGCCATGATTATTGGCAGCAGGCGCGCCGGTCCGCAGTGACCGCCACGTACCACCACGTACGGGCGGACATCGTCGTCCTCGACCCGCGCGCAGACCTCTCGCACCCGCGAGAGGTTTTTCGTTTTCCTGGCCCACCTCAAGCCGGGAAGGGAGCGCGAGGGATCATTGGAGGACGGTGGAGCCGGTCATTCCGGTACAGACCGAGATCCGACATCAGGAGCCGAACACCATGACCGAAACCAGCGAGCTCGACGATTCGTTCCACGTCTTCGACACGACCCTGCGCGACGGCGCGCAGCGTGAGGGCATCAACCTCACCGTGGCGGACAAGCTGGCCATCGCACGGCACCTGGACGACTTCGGCGTGGGCTTCATCGAGGGCGGCTGGCCCGGCGCCAACCCACGCGACACCGAGTTCTTCGCCCGCGCCCAGCAGGAGATCGACTTCAAGCACGCCCAGCTGGTCGCGTTCGGCGCCACCCGCCGCGCGGGCGGCAAGGCGAGCGAGGACCCGCAGGTCAAGGCCCTTCTCGACTCCGGCGCCCAGGTGATCACCTTGGTCGCCAAGTCCCACGACCGCCACGTCGAACTCGCGTTGCGCACCACCCTCGACGAAAACCTGGAGATGGTCCGCGACACGGTCTCCCACCTGTGCTCGCAAGGCCGCCGGGTCTTCGTCGACTGCGAGCACTTCTTCGACGGCTACCGCGCGAATCCCGAGTACGCGAAGGCGGTCGTCCGCGCGGCCTCGGAGGCGGGCGCCGATGTCGTCATCCTCTGTGACACCAACGGCGGCATGCTCCCCGCCCAGGTCCATGCGGTCGTCGCGACGGTCCTCGCCGACACCGGCGCCCGGCTCGGCATGCACGCCCAGGACGACACGGGTTGCGCGGTCGCCAACACGCTGGCCGCCGTCGACGCGGGCGCGACCCACGTGCAGTGCACCGCGAACGGCTACGGCGAACGGGTCGGGAACTCGAACCTGTTCCCGGTCGTGGCCGCCCTGGAACTGAAGTACGGCAAGAAGGTCCTCCCTGACGGCGCCCTGCGCGAGATGACTCGCATCTCGCACGCGATCGCCGAGGTCGTCAACCTCACCCCTTCCACGCACCAGCCGTACGTCGGCGTCTCGGCCTTCGCCCACAAGGCGGGCCTGCACGCTTCCGCGATCAAGGTCGACCCGGACCTTTACCAGCACATCGACCCCGAGCAGGTCGGCAACACCATGCGGATGCTGGTCTCCGACATGGCGGGCCGCGCGTCGATCGAGCTCAAGGGCAAGGAACTCGGCATCGACCTCGGCGGCGACCGCGAACTCGTGGGCCGCGTCGTGGAACGCGTCAAGGAACGCGAGCTCAAGGGCTACACGTACGAGGCGGCGGACGCTTCCTTCGAACTCCTGCTCCGCGAGGAGGCGGAGGGACGGGCCCGGTCGTACTTCCAGGTCGAGTCCTGGCGCGCGATCGTCGAGGACCGCCCCGACGGCACCCACGCCAACGAGGCCACCGTCAAACTCTTCGCCAAGGGCGAGCGCATCGTCGCCACGGCGGAGGGCAACGGTCCGGTGAACGCCCTCGACCGTGCCCTGCGGGTCGCCCTCGAAAAGATCTACCCCCAGCTCGCCAAGCTGGAGCTCGTCGACTACAAGGTCCGCATCCTCGAAGGCAAGCACGGCACCCAGTCCACCACCCGCGTCCTCATCTCCACGTCCGACGGCGCGGGGGAGTGGTCCACGGTGGGCGTCGCGGAGAACGTGATCGCGGCGTCCTGGCAGGCGCTGGAGGACGCGTACACGTACGGCCTGCTGCGCGCGGGCGTAGAACCGGCGGAGTAGCCGCCCCACCACCCGGGCCCCCGGGCGGGGGCCGCGCCCCGCCTCCCCCGCCCGGCCGGTCCGTTCGTCCGGCGGCCGGGCGGGGGCTGGTCGCGCAGTTCCCCGCGCCCCTGAAGACCTCGGGTCGTCCGGCGCTCGATGGCAGGTACCCCCACCCCCCGGCCCGCGCCCTTCAGCCCGTCCGGCGTTCGAGGACGGGGTCGGAGGCCGGTGCCCCACCCGCCCCCGCGATCCCACCCGCCTCGGCCCGCACCCCCAGCCCGTCCGGCGTTCGAGGACGGGGCCGGGGGCCGGTGCCCCACCCGCCCCCGCGATCCCACCCGCCTCGGCCCGCACCCCCAGCCCGTTCGGCGTTGGAGGACGGGGCCGGGGGCCGGTGCCCCACCCGCCCCCGCGATCCCACCCGCCTCGGCCCGCACCCCCAGCCCGTTCGGCGTTGGAGGACGGGGCCGG